>CAKQME010000001.1 GCA_934254815.1 uncultured Clostridia bacterium
ATATTACTGTCATTCTGAACGAAGTGAAGAATCCCATCGAATAAAGGCGGACTACTTGTACAGTGGGATATTTCGCTAACATTCAATATGACAAAAAAATAAATTAAGTATGTCATTCTGAACGAAGTGAAGAATCCCATCGAATAAAGGCGGACTACTTGTACAGTGGGATATTTCGCTGTCGCTCAATATGACATATAGGCTATAATATTATTGTCATTCTGAGGCTTTGCCGAAGAATCCCACCGAAAAAGTGTGGACTACTTGATACGGTGGGATGTTATTTATTTTTTACATGACATAAAACATTGTTGTTTTAGCGTTTGTTTTCGTTTTTGTTTTGCTCTTTTTGGCGATTGTGCGCGTCGATTGCACCCGAAATAGAATAAAATACGGGTATGCTTAGAAATAACGCCCACCACGGGTGCCATAACCCCCATTGCATACCGAGTATAATATAAACGAACGCAATAAGTACGGGATAGCAAAACGGAGTTACGCGCTTTCTTATGATACATTCCAGAGTGGTATAATATAGAGGGATAGTGAGAAATAATGTCCAGGATATGTACCACCCGTTACCGAGAAAACCCCACAACAGAAAACCTATCGTCGCCGCAAGCGGGTAGAGACTGCCGTATAACAACCTTACGGCTATGTGATCGCGTTTTGCTCTTTCTACGCGCGCTTTGCCTCGCTTTTCGTCACGGTGTTCTTCGGCTTCTCTTTGTTTTTCGAAATCGTAATCGTCGTCGGTATCGTCGGCGTTACCGCGCCCTACGAAAAATTCGTCCTCGGTCGGTCTGCGTTTCTCTTCGGCGGCTTTAGAGTTCGCGCCGCGAACGAGTTCGTCTAAACTTACGCCGTATAATTCTGATAACGCTATAAGATTGTCGGTGTCGGGCGAAGAATCCCCGCATTCCCATTTGGAAACCGCCTGTCTCGAGACGTTTAATTTATCCGCAAGTTCTTCTTGCGACAGATTGTGGGCTTTTCGCATTTCGTAAAGCCTTTGCGCTAATTCGGTCATATTATTCTCCTTTAAGTTTTATATCATAATTATTATACAATCGATTGAGCTATTTTTCAACCGATTTTAAATAGAAATAACGTAAATTCGGCTTGAAATTACGCAACTATCGGTTGCGGCGCGTAAATTTACGCTTTTTCGCTTGAAAAAATTTGAAATCGATAGTATAATATAAGCGAGAAAACTTGCTTGCAAGGGTTTTCGAGCGCAGTATTTCAACAGAAACGGTGATTTGGCGAAGACAAAGCGCATGGCAACGGCAGTTGCCGACAAAATTCTATTTTGTCTTGTTTTAATGTTATAATATAAGCGAAAAAAAACTTACTTGCAATGGTTTTCGCGCGCTGTGTTTAAACGAAATCGGATAAACGACGGTTGCCTGAAAATCTCATTTTTAATTAAACTATGAAAAGATTTAAATTTTTAATTGCCGTCGCGTCTGCGTGTATAGCGGCATGTTTGTCGGCGGGCTGTAAAAACGTAATAAAAGGCGATACTTTTATCGAAAAGACTTATTCGGCTTCAGGCGAAGTTACTTCGCTTGAACTCAATCTCAGAAATTCCGTCGTAAAGATTAAGGAGTATGACGGAGAAAGCGTTTCGGTGACTTATAGCGAAACGTTGTCGGGCGATAAAGCGATAAACTCCTATCGCGTTACCGAAGAGAACGGAAAACTGTCGGTTACGGAAATTAAGCTTGCCTCGGAACTTGTTTCGATGCAGGCTCCCGAAACCGTAGTTGCGTTGCCGACGGGCGGAAGTTACGAGATATCCGTAAAAACCGCTAACGGCGCAATATCGTTAAAAGCCGACGTTGCGGAATATTCGTCGGTGAAATTGCAAACCGATAACGGGAAAATTTCGGTCGACGGCGAGCTTGTCTGCGCGTCGCTCGAATGTGACACCGATAACGGAAGTATAGAGTTAAACGGTAGCGTTTATGCCGAAGAGGTTGATTGCGAAACCGATAACGGCTCCGTAATCGCCGCGTTTATAGCCGCGGAAAGCGTTTTACTCTTAAAACCGATATCGGAAGTATAGAGGCTAAACTGATAGACGATAAAACCGACTATGACATAACCGTTTCGAAACCGTCGGTGGGTAGTTGTAACGTTGAAAACAGAAAGGGCGGTAGCAGGAAATTAAATTTGACCTGCGACGTCGGCAGTATAGAAATAATATTCGACTGAATGAATAACCCGAACGGGAGTTGCGCGACTGCGCGACCCCCGTTTTTTAAAATCGCGTAAAGTTTGCCTGCGCCTAAAAAACGAAAGAAAATATAAATAAATTAAAAAATTATATAAATAGAACAAAAATACTTGACAGTCGAATATAATGTTGATATAATAGCAGGCACGCAATAGGGCGAATTTGCTATTACAAGATTTTAAAATCGAGGGTCAGATGCAAAACAAGATAAACGCAGACGGGCTGTATATAGAGCCGTCGGTCAAAGTAGGTAAAAACGTTACGTTTTACGGCAACAGCTTTTTGTTCGGAGAAACGGTTATAGGCGATAATTGCGTAATATACCCGAACAATTTCGTAAAAGATTCGGTTATAGGCGCGGGCTGTACGCTTTATCCGAATAATTACATAGAAAATTCGGATATAGAAGAAAACGTTAAGATCAAATCGAGCGATATTGCCGATGCGAAAGTTGAGACGGGCGCGGAAGTCGGTCCTTTTTCAAGGCTCAGACCCAAAGCCGTCGTCGGCAAAAACGCTAAAGTCGGCAATTTCGTCGAGATAAAAAACGCGGTTTTAGGCGATGGCAGTAAGGCTTCGCATTTAACTTACGTCGGTGACGCTGATATAGGCAAGGATTGCAATATAGGCTGCGGCGCAATCTTCGTCAATTATAACGGAAGAAATAAAAATCGTTCGTCGGTAGGGGATAATTCGTTTATAGGCAGTAACTGTAACGTTATCGCCCCCGTAAATATAGGCGACGGCGCGTATGTGTGCGCGGGTACTACGATTACGGAAAACGTCGACGGCGGCGATTTCGTGATAGGCAGATCCCGTCAGGAAGTAAAGAAGAACAGAGCGAAAAATTATTTAAAGGAGAAATAGGATTTATGGGATTATTTTTCGGTACGGACGGTTTAAGAGGTATCGTCAACGAAGATTTAACTCACGAAGTGGCATTCAAGTGCGGCAACGCGCTTTCGGTTTTGAAAAACAAGCCTAAGGTTGTAATAGGCAGAGATACGCGTATCAGCGGCGAGTATTTAACGCTTGCCGTCGCGTTGGGCGCGATGAGCGGCGGTGCGGAGGTTATAGATCTCGGCGTTATACCGACTGCCGGCGTGGCTTATCTTACGAAATTGTATAAAGCCGACTACGGCGTGGTTATAAGCGCGTCGCATAACCCTAAGGAATATAACGGGATAAAGATATTCAACTCCGACGGGTATAAACTCGGAGATAAAGAAGAAGAGCGGGTGGAACGTTGCTTTATAACTTCCAAAATAAACGAATTTCCGAATATCGGCACGTTTACGTTTGCGAAAAACGCGGCTAAAGATTATATAAATTTTTTAATTTCGAATTGCAGGGCGAGCTTAAAGGGAATGTCCGTCGTTCTCGACGGGGCTAACGGCGCGGCTTCAAAGATCGCGCCCGCAGTATTCCGCGCGCTCGGCGCCGACGTCGTTGCGACTAATTGCGTGTCCGACGGTATGCGTATAAACGAAAAGTGCGGCGCAACCTGTATCGAAACGCTGGTAGGAAGAATGAAGAGATATTCCGCCGACGTCGGCTTTGCTTTCGACGGAGACGCCGACAGATTGATAGCCGTCGATTCCGACGGCAGAGTGGTAGACGGCGATATGCTCATCTATGTTCTTGCTCGTTATCTCGATTCGAAAGGCAGACTTAAAGGTCATAAAGCCGTGGGTACTACTCATACGAATATGGCGATCGAAAAAGCTCTTAAAAATATCGGCATAGATTTTGTCCGCACGGATATAGGCGATAAATACGTTTTGCAAAGACTTGTGGAAGACGGCTTGTCGCTCGGCGGCGAGCAGTCGGGGCATATTATTCTCAAAGATATTCACACCACGGGCGACGGAATACTTACGGCGGTGTTCGTCGCTTCGATGCTCGCGGAGGAACATACCACGCTTTCCGCTCTGGCAGACGTCAAACCATATCCGCAGACGAATATAAATGTAGTCGTTTCCGATAAACACAGGGTTATCAACAGCGAACTCGTAGCCGAAAAAGTGGCGAAGGCGAAAGCCGAGCTTGACGGCAAGGGCAGGGTCATGGTGAGAGCTTCGGGTACGGAGCCTAAAATCAGGGTTATGGTCGAAAGCGAAAACGAAAAGCTTAACGCAGAACTCGCGGGGAGAATCGTCGAGGCGGTAAAGGAGTTGGAAAAATAATTTTATGTGCGGAATTGCGGGGCTTATAGGAAAAAGCGGGGTATACGACGATCTGGTAGGATATCTCGGCAAATTGGAATACAGGGGCTATGATTCGGCGGGAGTCGCCACGGTGAACGCCGACGGGAAAATAGCTGTGGTAAAACGCGTCGGAGAAGTTAAAAATCTTATCGGCGCGGGTGATGAACTTAACGGAAAAATCGGTATAGCGCATACGAGATGGGCTACTCACGGTAAACCGAGCGAGCGTAACGCTCATCCTCATTTGTCCGAAAACGGAGAATGGGCGGTGGTGCATAACGGCATTATAGAAAACGCAGACGAAATAAAATCTACCGAGCTTAAGGGCGTAAAATTTTTTAGCTCTACGGATACCGAAGTCATACCCGATCTTTTGGAGAAATATTGCGTTAATCGCTCTGTAAAGGAGTTTTCATACGTTACGGCTATGTTAAAGGGCAGTTACGCGCTGGCGTGCGTGGCGAAAGGCGGAAACAAAATTTTCGCCGCGGCGAAAAACAGCCCGTTATTCGTCGGCGTAACCGAAAAGGGAACGGCGGTTTCGAGCGATCCGATAATTTTTACGCGCGGAGCAAACGCCTATGAACTTTCGGGCGGAGAGATTGCCGTTATCGACGGCGACGGCGTAAAATTCTATTCTCCTGGCGGCGAAGAGATAAAAAAAGAACCGACAAAACTCGATATTTCCGCCGAAGACGAAGACAAGGGCAGTTACGCGCACTTTATGCGTAAAGAAATTGCGGAGATACCTGCGGTTTTAAAGCGTATATCCGAAGAATATTCGCGCGGAATAACCGAAGCGGCATTTAAAGACGTGGATAAAACAAAGTTCGACTCGGTAAAATTCGTCGGCTGCGGAACGGCGTATAACGCGGCGTGTTACGGCAGAGATATGGTTCTTGCCAATCTCGGTATAAACGCTACCGTCAGCGTGGCGAGCGAACTTCTCTATTCCGACGAAGTAATCGACGATAAAACGGTCGTCGTCGCGGTAAGTCAGAGCGGCGAAACGGCAGATACGGTCGGAGTTATGCGTAAGGCGAAAGAAAAAGGCGCGCTTCTCGTCGCTGTGACGAACGTCGGTTACAGTACGCTTGCAAGAATGTCCGACGTGGTTCTGCCGGTATTCGCGGGGCGTGAAATCGCGGTTGCTTCTACTAAGGCTTACGTCGCTCAGCTTGCCGTTTTGTATACGGTTATAAAGACGCTCGCGGGTAAAAAACATTCGCTCGAAAGCGCGGCTAAGCGGGCAAGAGAACTCGAAAGCAGAGATTATAGCGCGATTATCGATATAATTAAAGATAAAAACGAACTCTTTTTGCTTGGGCGCGGGCTGGATTATTATACGGCTGAAGAGAGCGCGCTGAAGATAAAAGAAATAGCTTACGTCAACGCCAACGCGTATATGTCGGGCGAGCTTAAACACGGGTTTATCGCGCTTATAGAAAAAGGTTCGGCGGTCGTGGTGTATTGTACGCAGAAAAAACTCGAAGATAAGTGCTTGTCAGCCGTCCGCGAAGTCTCGGCAAGAGGAGCGAAAGTGATTATGATAACGCCTTTCGGACTCAGCGAAGAGATTGAAAAAAGGGTTTTTGCAAAGATAGAACTCGCGGAAATCGACGACGAATTGGAACCGCTTGCGGATATAATACCGTGGCAGATAATCTCTTATGAGGTCGCCGTGTCGAAAGGCTTCGACCCCGATAAACCGCGTAACCTTGCAAAGTCGGTAACGGTGGAGTAAAGAGCTTGACATCGTTTATTTAAGGTGATATAATAAAAACCGTCGCATCGGTAAGGTGTGACGGTTTTATTATGAAAAATCCTTTTAAAAAAATATCCGTTTCGCAGATAATAATATTGGGTTTCATCGCCGTGATTTTGTTCGGAAGTCTGCTTCTCTCTTTGCCGATAGCGTCGAGAGACAGACAGTGGACGAGTTATTCCGACGCGCTCTTTACGGCGGTTTCTTCAACCTGCGTAACAGGGCTTGTCGTCGTCGATACGGCTACGAAATGGTCGCTCTTCGGTCAGATAGTAATTCTCGCGCTTATTCAGATTGGCGGGCTGGGAGTTATAACCGTTGCCATGACGATAATGATGATAACTAAAAAGCGTATAGGCTTGCAGGAACGAGCCGCCGTGAGGGATTCGCTTTCGGCTACTCAACTCGGCGGTGTGGTTCGGCTTATGCGTTTTATACTTGCCGTTACGTTTTGTATAGAGATAGCGGGCGCGATATCGCTTTCGTTCGCGTTTGTTCCGAAATACGGTTTTTTCAGAGGCGTGTGGTACGGGATTTTCCATTCGGTATCGTCGTTTTGTAATGCCGGTTTCGATTTGCTGGGGCGCGGCAACGAGTTTTGTTCGCTTACCGATTACGCCGCCGATCCGCTTGTCAATATAACCGTGATGTTCCTTATTGTGTCGGGCGGAATAGGCTTTTTGACATGGCAGGATATAAGAGAAAATAAATTCAGATTCTCGAAATACAGAATGCAGACAAAAGTTATTCTCGTAGCCACGGCTATGCTTATAATATTGCCGGCAATTTGGTTTTTCTTCGTCGATTTCGCGGATAAACCCACGGGCGAAAGGGTGTTGTTGTCGCTTTTTCAGGCGATTACGCCGAGAACGGCGGGCAGTAATACCGCCGATCTTAACGCTATGAGCGAAAGCAGCCGCGCTGTTATGATTATGCTTATGCTTACGGGCGGAGCTTCGGGTTCTACGGCGGGCGGAATAAAAATAAACACCGTTTCGGTGCTTGCGCTCGCAACGGTTTCGATTTTCAGAAGAAATAAAGACGTAAACGCGTTCAGAAGAAGAATAAGCGACGAAACGATACGAAAAGCCGCCGCCGTCGCCGCGTTGTATATAGCGTTGTGGGCGGCGGGCGGAATAGCTTTGAGCGCGATAGAAAATCTGTCGCTTTCAGCGTGCCTTTACGAAACGGCTTCGGCTATCGGTACCGTCGGGCTGTCGCTCGGCATTACGCCGATGCTTTCGGTCGCTTCGCGCGCGATATTGAGTTCGTTTATGTTCATCGGTCGAATCGGCGGGGTGACGTTCGCGTTTGCCGCCGTTATCAAGAAAAACGACCCCGCGGCAAGATTGCCCGAGGGGAAAATAAATATAGGGTAAAATTATGAAATCCGTATTGCTTATAGGTTTAGGAAGATTCGGGTTTAACGTATCGGTTAAACTTCATTCTCTGGGGCATGAGATTATGGCGATTGATAAGTCCGAAAAACGCGTGAACGCGGCTTTGCCGATCGTTACCGACGCGCAGATAGGCGACGCTACCGACCCCGAATTGTTAAAATCGCTCGGAATAAAGAATTTCGACGTATGTATCGTGGCAATTGGCAACGATTTTCAGAGTTCGCTCGAAATATCGTCGCTTTTAAAAGAAATGGGCGCGAAACTCGTCGTGGCGAGAGCCAGCGGCGATATGCAGGAATCGCTGCTTAAAAAAATAGGGGCGGACGAAGTCGTTTACCCCGAAAAGCAGCTTGCCGACTGGACGGCTATCCGTTATACATCCGATCACGTTACGGGGTATATTCAGATCGACGGCGATTATTCCATTTTCGAAGTATCCGTACCCGACGAGTGGAAAGGAAAGACGCTCGGAGAACTCGACGTCAGAAGAAAATATTCAATAAACGTTCTCGGCGTTAAATCCGACGGAAAAATGAACCCCGTTATCGGACCGGAAACGGTTTTAAACGACGGCATCACGCTTATGGTGCTTGGCAGGTTTAAAGACTTGAAGCATTGCTTTAAGATTTAATAAAAATATAACAAGGTGATAAAAATGAAGATTTTATTTTTCGGAGACAGTATAACAGATATGTGCCGAAACCGCGAAACCGATTTTACCGCGTTCAGTTACGGAAACGGCTATCCTTTTTTGGTTCAGGCGGAATTGGGCAGTAAATATCCCAAACAGTACGAAATATTAAACCGCGGAATAAGCGGTAACCGCGTCGTGGATCTCTACGCGCGTATAAAGTGCGATTGCTGGAATCTTAACCCCGACGTCGTCAGTATTCTTATAGGTATCAACGATATATGGCACGAAATCGCCCGGCAGAACGGCGTCGATATTGAAAGATACGAAAGAGTTTATCGTATGATTTTAGAAGATACGAAAAAGAGACTTCCAGACGTTAAATTTATGTTGCTTGAACCGTTCGTGCTTGAAGGCGAGGCGACAAAAGATAACCTCGAAGCGTTCGAAACCGTTCGCGAGTATGCTAAAGTCGTTAAGAAACTTGCCGCGGAATACGGCGCGATATTTGTTCCGTTGCAGGATAAATTCGACGAGGCGGCTGCGAAAAACGGCGCGAGCTATTATTTAGCCGACGGAGTTCACCCGTCGATAGTCGGAGCGAATTTGATCGCGACGGAATGGCTTAAAGCTTTTGAAAAAATCAGATAAAAAAAGTAATCGCTTGTTTAACGATTACTCTTAAATATTATTAAAGGGGCTTTTTACAGCCCCTTTTTTATGTCGGTTTAACCGTTTGCCTGTTCTTTAAGCTTTTCTTTGTATGCTTTAAGATTTGCTTCGGCTTTTTCTATATCGCCTTTGTGCGCCGCTTCGAATTTGTCGAAATATTCGGTTTTGGCGTTGTTTATAGTTGTTTCGAGGTTTTTGGCTTCTGCGTTGAGTTTATCCGTAATCTCTGCGGGGAATTTCGCCTGAACGTCTTTCAGCTGAGTTTCGAAGCCTTTTGCGATTGTGATCGCACTCTCCCAGGTTGCGTTTGCTTTATTGCCCAAATCTTCAACCTTTTTTACGAGCTTGTCGTAATTTTCTTCGCTCAATTTAAGCGACGCTTCCGCTTTTACCTTTTCTTCTCCGTCGACGGTAATCGAAGCTACTAATTTTCTTTCTTTTAAGACCTCGGCTTTCGAGTTGCGGAGTTCCGCTAAAAGTTTCTGATACTCGGAATCGGGCGAGACAAGGGTGTTGTAACGCGCGTTGTCCATTTCCTCTATAGCCTTGCTGTATAATTTAAGAATTGCATCGTAAGATTTATAAGTTTTTGCGTAAATCGCGCCCATACCGTTGATTATTTTAGCGGTCTCTTCTCTTTCCGCAAAAGAGATGTAATAAGCCTTGGCTTTAAAGTATGCGTCGCGCATTTCTTCGGTCAGAAGTTCGGCGGTTTCAACTCTGTCGAGCTTTATCATCGCAATAAGTTGTTCGTCGGTTTTGTCTTTAACGTCCTCTTCCGTGCGGGAGGGGTTTTTGAGCGCGATTTTTTTAAGCTCTTCGGTCTTAGCGGCTTCTGCTTTTTTAATCTGAGCGTTTATGCCGTTGTCCTCGATGAACTTGTTTACTTTTTTCTCGGCTTTTTCGTAGATATCTTTGGCAAATTTTGTGTCGCCCGAAACGGAAATGTTAATGTTGTTTTTATCCGCCGAGGCTTCGCCTTTTACGATATAGCCCGTTTCGGTTGCAAGCGATACGACTAATTGTACGGCTTCGTCAGAAGTCTTGCCGACGAACGCTTCGCCCGCAAGAATAACGCTGCCGTCGTCGTTCAGCGCGGTTGCCGATACTACTTTGTTGTCTTTGTCTACGATAAATTCAACGCTGGGGTTAATGTCTACGGTCATTCTCGTAGCTTCGGGCGCGTCGTTTTTACAGCCCGTAAACGAACAGACGGTAAAAAGCGTGGCTATAGACAATAAGATAGCTGTAATTCTTTTTTTCATAATAACGTTTTTCTCCTTTTTATTATAATGCTATTCGGCGTACCGAATTGCAAGTATAGTATAACATATATTTTATTTGCGGTCAATAATCTTAAAAAAATTTATTTGTCAAATTTTAGTGTGCTGTTGAATTTTTAACAGAAGACTGCGGAATGTTAAATTTTTCACCGTAAAAAAATTAAAAAGAAGATAATAAAACTGTTTAATTTTAGTTGACATATATTTATATTTTATGTTACAATAGCCAAGGCTCAAGCACATGAGTTCGTTTCTATCGGTAAGAATGGGATTTTTCGAGGTTCTTTTATATTGAAAAGATAGATGCGAGCCTGTCGTTTATAATTTTAAAAGAGCTTTCAGAAAAAATCAATATAGTAAAAGCAATTTTTTAAAGATAAAATAATTATTTTTGAAAAACGGCTAAAAACAGTTGACAATTTTTCTTTGATAGTGTAGAATAAATAAGCATTATGCGACGCGGAGTAGAGCAGCTTGGTAGCTCGTCGGGCTCATAACCCGGAGGTCGTGAGGTTCAAATCCCACCTCCGCAACCATTGTTTTGTTTTAGGCGAACGGTCGGTTCGCCTAGGATAAGACGTAATGTGGCGGCGTAGCTTAGTTGGTTATAGCGGCCGGTTCATACCCGGCAGGTCGTTGGTTCGAATCTGACCGCCGCTACCAGACAATGACGGACGGTAGTCCGATTACATATAAAAATAAATAAGGCCCCTTGGTCAAGCGGTTAAGACATCGCCCTTTCACGGCGGTATCATGGGTTCGAATCCCGTAGGGGTCACCAAACAAGTTAAAGGCGAACCCGTTTCCTTTAGGAGACGGATTCGCCTTTATCATATACTTCAGAAAGACTTATTAAACGAAAAACGGCGTGCGAGAGTATATCTCACACGCCGCTTTTGCTTTGTAACCACCGTTTTTCAAATACGGCGATTTTGTCGCCTATGTATTAGCGACATCCTTTTGTTCGTCAAAAGAATTATTTATTAGTAATTTTTTATTATTAAGTTGTAATTTTTGCCTTTCGGCTTTCCAAAGTTCAAATTCGCTTTTTGCTTCCTCCGTTTCAAAATACCGACGAATTGCGGGCAATAACGCTCTCGCCAATCCGTCGAGCGCATAATCGGGTATTCCCGTAGTGTTCTTTCGCTTTCTCGTGCTTTTTCCCTCCGATAGAGTTATTCGTTAAATTTCATATTCAGTTTTCTTTTCATTTTTATGGCTCCTTTTTCTAAATTTTTCTCAGCCTCGCATGAATGCGACTTGAAAACAGGTCGGACTTACTTTTTCATTACTTTCATCTCGGTATCATACCTTCTCTTAAAATGCCGACGCTTATGTTTCCGTTCGGCAAGTTTTACTTACTTGCCTTTAAATATATTGTTGGAATTTACGCGGGCGCGTTTTTTCTCCCGCTCTTGTTCTTGACGACGACTTGCCGCCTGTTTTGCCTCGGCAAGTTCTTCGGGCGCGTATTCAAGCAATGTTTTTAATAACTTTACCGCGCCTTCGTTTGTCGTTACCGCTTTTTCTTGCTTTTTAAGTTCCGCGTATAAATCGCCGTTATCTTTTGCGAGAATATCGTTTTTTCGTTGTAATTCTCCGTTTTTTGTGCGTAACGCGATAATTTCCGTTTCCTTTTTCTTACCCGAAAACGGAATCTTTTCAGATTTTGCCGATTCGTAACTTTCAAGCAATTCTTTCACAGGTTTTACGGCGGCTTGCGCTTCTTCCGCTTCGCGAACCTTCGCTTCGGCGGCTTCGGTCATCTTTTTCGTCTTGTAAGCAACCGTATCCAAGTGTTTCACCGTGCTTCCTTCCTTACCGCGCTCCAAACCGTATTTCTTTCCGACGGCTTCGTAAAAATCCGTCTGCAAATCGCGTAATGCGGTTCGGTCGAAAAGTTCTTTTGCGCACAATCTGCCGCCTGTTACGGGCATAAGATTGAAATGTAAATGCGGCGTGCTTTCGTCCAAATGAACGACTGCCGATACAACGTTTTCTTTGCCGTAGCGTTCGGAGAAAAAATCCGTGCAATCGGCAAAAAATTGTTTCTGTTGTTCTGCCGTAATCCGGTCGAAAAATTCTTTATCCGAACCTAAAATAAACGACGTTATAAGCACCGCGTCGTCCTTGATTTTTCGTTTAGGCGAAAGTTGGTTAATGCGTTCGTCGATAAATAAAAGGTACTTTTTCTCATGCGGTACGGCATGGTAATTCAGACGCGTTTTCGATTTGTCGATTTGCGGATTTCGCGTGGACTTATAATTCTCGTCGCGTTCGTTTTCTCTCTCGATTCCGACAACGTCGGCGCGCTTATATTTTTCCATGTGGCATACTAAATACGACGTAATTCATCACCTCCGTGGACTCTTTTTCGATACCTTTTCCAAAAAGGTATAACTCACTATACCAAATCGCTTCGCGTTTGGTGCCGTTCGCCCTTGCAGGGGGCTTGTGTCCGTCGAAAAAACAACGACTTCGCCGTAACAAGACGAACGAATATTTAAATGTTTTTAATGTGGTTTTTATAACTATTCTCTCCTTTGAAATTATTTTTGTCGTGAAAATTTTATATCGCTCACGGCGGACGATATTGATTGTAATTTGTCATTGTTCTACCTCCCGAAAGACGACAAAAAGCCGCTGATATTTTTTCCATCACCGACTTAAAGCATGAGTATTAAGTTTTTGTTTTCGTTACATAAAGCCCCTCCGATTTTTACATATGGATAAAAAATCCGCGCGATTTCGGTTGCCTTTATAGGCTCGTTCTTCGCACGGATTTCAATCCCGAATTATTTAATTTTTAGTCGATTTTATCTGAAAAATCGTATCACAATAAAACCCACGTCGAAATCTCTCTTTTTAACGATTTCAACGCCCGTCGCGGAATTGCTACACCTAATAGCAACTCTATGGTAAACGACGGTAATTCTACTTGTTCGATTCCCCGAAAGGGAACGAACAATCGGGCAACTTATTCACGCCCGACAACGCCTTTTCTTACAGCGTAACGCTTGACCTTATATTAAGTCAATTTTATTATAACATACGAACATTTGTTCGTCAAGTGCTTTTGGTTAAAAAAATTGAAATTTCACATAAAAAATTTTAGTTGCGACCTATCCTTGTTCTTGTAAATTATGAATAATTATGTTATAATATTGTTATATAGAACACTTTGGGGTATAGTATGACTTTTGGTGAAAAAGTAAAAAATGTTAGGCTTCAACTATTTCTTAGCCAAGAAAAATTTGCAAAACAATTGGGAGTCTCGTTTGCAACGGTAAATCGTTGGGAAAAAGGTGTTTGCGAACCGAACTATGAGGGACAAAAAGCGTTTCATGAATTTTGCAAAAAAAATGATATTCGAATTTAGAATGGATAATAATAGCGAATATTTTGCAGAGTAACTTTAGAGGTGTGTTATGAAGAGATTTTTATTTAAAAATTGTGATTATAAACTTTTACTTAAAGAGATTAAGGATTCCGGAATTAAAATAGATGCTGTAATAACAGATCCACCATATGGTGTAAGTCGCAAAAACCAATTAGGTTTTAGCAATATGGGAAGGTCGGGAATGAATTATGGTGAGTGGGACTACAATTTCGATCAAAAAGAATGGATTCGATTATGCGCCCCGCTTATAAAGCCCGGTGGTTCAATTATAGTTTTTAATGATTGGAAAAATTTTTCATATATAGTAGAAGAACTTGATGATCAAGGATTTTCAATGAAGGATGTTATTCGTTGGGTGAAGCCTAATCCAATGCCAAGAAATACTGCGCGTCGGTATGTTGGGGATTTCGAGCTGGCAATTTGGGCAGTAAAAGATGGCGGGAAATGGACATTTAATAAAACCGAAGGATCTTCTTATTTAAGACCAATCTATAAATGTCCAAGCGTATCAAGTGCTAAAAGATTGCATCCAACGCAGAAGCCGTTAAAACTAATTGAGGATATATTAAAAGTTCACACGAATGAAAACGATGTCGTTTTGGATTTGTTTACTGGTTCTGGCACAACAGCAGAAGCATGCTTGAAAAATAATCGTATTTTTATTGGTTCTGAATTAGATAAGGACTATTATGAAAAGGCGATGGAGAGGCTTAAATGTTATATTCCCCAATAAACTATCAAGGCAACAAATCGCGAATTGTTGACAAATTGTTACCATATATTCCCCAAAACACATCATCTATTCGCGAAATATTTTGTGGAAGTGCTATTCTATCTTTCTCTTCATCCATTGATAATGTTTATTTAAATGACACAAATAGATTTGTTTTAGATTTAATTCAATATTTTTACTCAAATAATGCGGAAGAAATTATTAAAAAAACAGATAGCATAATTTCACAATATGGCTTAACAAATACTTATTATGAAGGTAAAAGTGTTTATGTCGAAGAAAAACATGAAGGGCTTTCACGATATAATAAAGAAGCCTATAATAAATTAAAAAACGATTATAACAAAGACAAAGATATTTCAAAGTTATTTGTTTTAGTGGTTTATGGATTTAATCATTTTCTGAGATTTAATAGAAAGAATGAGTTTAATGTACCTGTTGGTAAAATTGATTTTGTTGAATCGTTGAGGAATAGAACACTTGAATATTGTAAAGCTGTTCAAAGTAAAAAACTCACATTAACAAATCTTGACTTTAGGGCAAAATGCCTATATGAAAACCAAAAACAAAGTGATTTGTTCTATTTTGATCCACCATATTTAATAACACAAGCACCCTACAACTCTTTTTGGAGCGAAAAGGATGAAAAAGATTTACTTGACTTGTTAGATAATCTTAACGATAGAGGGTATAAATTTCTTTTATCAAATGTTGTTGAATCAAATGGAAAAGTAAATTTTTTATTAAAAGAGTGGATGAAAAAATATACTGTAAAACACATAAAACGCCAATATTTAAATTCAAGTTATCAAAAAAAGAATTTAAGCGGTGCAGATGAAGTAATAATTTATAACTATAGTGAGGACGAGATGAATAATAGAGATGCCGGTAGAAGTGGGAATAGAAAAGGTTATAAGGTATTTTCGATAAATACGACCGTGAGAAACCCTAAGAGAAATATGGAATTCTTACGTCATTTTGTTCCCTATGAAGGTAAGGATTTTTATGACGAGTTATCATACCAATATTTCTTTGATTTAGTAGTTGATGGTGTTTATAGGCTTTCTGATATACCCGAATATGTCAAAAAGAAAATTGCCGATGGAGAGAAACTCACTATTAGTGAAGCTAAGGAAGCAATTAAAAATAATCCGCAAGCAACAGGTCTACACGGTAGAGTTATGACACAACTGCGCTCTATGAAAGATAAGGTTTTTTACGTTTTGAAAGGGTAAAACGCGGAGTTAATAAAATTTATATCACTACTTTAGGAGAAGAGCTGTTAGACGAAAAAACTGACGCCACTCTAATTTACACAAAGGCTATGATAGGTATGCATGCCCATAGTCCTATAAGAGTTCAGTTGCTTAACGAGTCTCGTCCTTTTCTTAATACTCTTTTTGTCATTAATGAAGTAAAAAAACAATGGACGGCTCTTGGGAATGAGGCAAAAGGCGTCTTAATGCACGAATTTTCCACTTTCATCTTGAGTATGAAAGACTGTGATTATAAAAAGGCTGCAAATGAAATTATAAAATATAGAAAGAAGTTTAAATATGAAATAAATTTACCGTACATTAGAAATTATCTAAAAGAAAATGATATTTTGCCTTTGAATGATGATAGCATCTTAAAAGAATATCCCGATGATGTTTTCAGAAAATTTGAAATGACAGGGCTTATTATCAAACGTGGGGCTTTTGGATATACATATTATGATTTTTCATCATATAACATTGAAAAAATCGAAAGTATTTTATCCGCTTACAAAGGATATGAATTCGAAACTTTTGCTTCGGAAATAGATTATTATGATTACTTGAGCAAGATTGAAATTCCTTGGAAGAAAAATGATATTGTTCGTAAGAAAATAGTAGAATCAAAAGAAAGATTGCTTGCCCAAAATGGTTTTATTATGAATCAAGACCTTTCTTTGGATGAAAAAGAAAAGAGCCTAGACAGATTCTTTTATAACATGAATCTTCAAAAAGCAGCTAATAAATATGATATCAAATTGTTGAATAAGGAATTAATGATTTTAGCAGGAATTGTAAGAGATAAATCCAAGTTTGAGGAAATATCTGAACCGTTACGATTAGAATATCTATTGGCGTTGTTAATTGGTAAAAAATACGGTACAGCAGGTTTAGTCTCCAATATTATTTATAACGAAGACGGTGAACCACTTCACTTTGCTCCTTCAGGTAAATGCGATATTGTTTATATTCATGAAGATGGCTCATTTATTTTTGAACCTACTATGCAACGTGGCAGGAACCAAGTGTTAAATAATGAAACTACAAATGTAGCAAGACACGTTGAAGAACAAACCGAAGAAACGGGCATTGAATATAGAGCAATGATGATTGCCCCATATGTGCATCCCGATGTCGCTAGATTTTTTAAGTTTGAATCTGTCGATAGCAAAGTAAAAATCGCACCCATAAATATAAATCGTATGGTCGGATTAGTTGATGACAGCACAAAAATAAAAGATTTAGGTGAAAATTTCGATATAATTGTTTCTGATTTATTACACCTTGATAAAAATGATTATTCTGATAAAATTAATAAATATAAACCGTCAGAAAGTTGTTATCAATAAAATTGAGGTTTTGTTTTTATTAAAAACAGATTTTTAATGATTTTATAAAAATATATATTCAACACGTCACTTGAAGGAGGAAATTTATGAGTAAGACAGTTGCCACAACTAAAAAAAATAGCGTTAATCGCAAAGTTTTTATCTATGAAATCTATTGCCAAAAGGAAGGAGATGGTGAAGAACAACCATTTACATATACCTATCAGTTATTTAATGAAATTAAAAATAATAAAACGGCAATAGAATATAATAACACTACAGAGAATAGATGGTATAGCGTTGAATCCGTAACCGAAAATACTCCATACCTTGACTGCGTATTTATTTGTTGCAAATATAACTATATGCCAAATTTAATAGATGTTGGTAATAGAATTGAAAGGCTTTCGCCTAAAAAAAGTTCTGAAGGAGATAAAGAAAAAACTCATATAACATTAAAAGGCAATGTTATTGCTTACGAGCAGCGTAGAAATGGAACAAGCGCCGCTGTTTTATCAAGATTGCTAAACATTGCATGGAAAAATATTAAAAATTTTACAGATCCATCGATAAACAAAATTATTTTAAGACAAGTAATTGAAAATGATTTTTTAGAAACAATTAAAAAAGCTAATAAAATAAAAAATGCAAAATTTTTTGTTAATTCAACTCTTATAGGTTCAGATTTTTTTAATTTCGGCAACGATTCCGGCGTCGATGACTTGTATACCTTAGAAATAAAAGCCTTACGCAAAAAATCAATTGATAAAACAAGTTTTATAGACAAAATTGAACGATTCTTTGCTGATAAAGAAGACATCGAAAAAGTAACGGTTAATATAATTGATGAAGATGATAATCCTAGAGTGATTAATACAGAAGAGTTTTCTAAGCAGTTCAATGTTATTGTAACAAAAAACTCTAAAGGTGAAGTTGATGACTCAGATATTTTTGAAAAATTAAAAGAAGTACTATGAAAATCTTAAAAAAAATACTTTATTTAGAACCATTAATTATTATTTTAAGATACATTAAGACATTAACCGCTAAGGAAATCATATTCACGGGTGGTATTCCTCTTTCTTTATGCGTAATTATGCTAATACGAGCTAAGCCGGGGCTTCCTTTATTTGAATTTGATATAATAAGCATTAGTTCAATATTGATCGGTTTTTCTTCTTCAATTTTAATAATGTTATTTACAATAGGAGGCAAAACTACTTCCTTATTAAAAGAGGCAAAATTAACTAAAAAGGACCTTTCTTTATTTGATGCTCTTGTTTATAGATTTGCATACATAACTATAAATCTTATTTTATTGATTATAGTAGATGTTTTTGCTAAATCATTTTCATTTAGCGCGTGTATTTACTACGTAATATATACTGTATTCATTTTATTGAATTCTTTATTGACGTTAATGAATAATATAACGAATGCTATTTTTTGCTTAATAGGCAAAAAAGACGAAAATACACAAGATACAAAGGAGCAAACTAAATGAAAGCAGTAATATATGCGCGATTTAGTTCGGACAAGCAGAACGAAGCAAGTATCGAAGGTCAGCTTCGCGAGTGTATGCAGTATGCCGAATATAACGGTATGCAAGTTATCGGCAATTACATAGATCGCGCATTTTCTGCTAAAACAGATCACCGTCCCGAATTTCAGCACATGATTAAGGACAGTTATAAGAATCTGTTCGATATCGTTCTTGTGTGGAAATTAGATAGATTTTCGCGCGACCGCTACGATTCCGCTCATTATAAGCGAATATTAAAAAAGAACGGCGTGCGCGTTATCTCGGCAACGGAAGCTATTTCCGAAAGTCCAGAAGGAATTTTGCTTGAATCGCTGCTTGAAGGCTGTGCCGAATACTACTCTGCCGAACTTGCCGTAAAAGTCAGGCGCGGTATGACCGAAAACGCGTTAAAAGCCAAAGCAAACGGCGTTCGCGCTCCGTTCGGTTATTATATCGACGGCGACGACAAATATCAAATAAACGAAACTCTCGCGCCTGTCGTAAAAGAAATTTATTCGCTTTATCTTGAAGGAAAACGCGTAAAAGACATTGCTAAGTTGATGAACGCCCGCGGAATAAAAAATCGCGGCTACGATATGAATTATAATTCGGTATTTCGTATCCTTACGAACCGAAAATATATCGGCGAATATAAATTCGGAGATATCTTTCTCCCCGACGCAATTCCTGCGATTATTGATAAAGATACATTCGACGACGTCCAGCAAAGGCTTAAAAACAACAAAAAAGCCCCTGCAATGCACAGAAGCGAAGACGATTATCTGCTGACTACTCGGTTATTTTGCGGTAAATGCGGCGCAATGATGGTCGGCGAAATCGGCACAAGTCACACGCAGTCGAAATACCGTTATTACAAGTGCAATCAAGCAAAAAAGCATAAATGCGATAAAAAAGCCGTAAAAAAAGATTGGATAGAAGATTTGGTTATCGAAGAAGTACTTTCCCTGATTTCCAACGATGAGGTTATCGAAGAACTTTCCGACCGCATATATGAAATGCAGACGGAAGAAAATACTGCGGTAGCGGTCATAAAAAATCAACTAGCGGAAATCGAAAAGAAATTAAATAACCTTGCCGAAGCCATTGCTCAAGGCGTATTTTCTTCGACAACGAAAAAACTGCTCGACGATTTGGAAGAACAAAAAAGCAATCTCGAAGTAGAATTATTCCAAACGCAAATCAATCACCCCGTACTTACGAAGGAACAGATTCAGTTTGCCTTGTATAGTTATCGAAAACTCGATTTATCGTCGCAAGAAGGAAAACAACAACTGATTGACGGTTTCGTGAACAGCATTTTCCTTTACGACGACCGCTTGCTTATCACCTTCAATTATAAAGGACAAAGCAAAACAGTTACGTTTGAACAAGTAAATAGTTCGTCTTTAACTTCAAAGGGGTCACCAACACGAGGCGCGTCCGTTCTTGAAATTCAGGAACAGACGCGTTTTTTCTATGCTCTTTAACGCTTTTTATCCGCCCTTGTCGTCTGCCACCGCCAAGGGCGTTGCGCTACATTACCCCTGAACGTTCAGGGGTTTATCCATATCACCCCCGACTTTTCACTTATCCTCAAAGTCGGGGTTTTACATATACTCTTTCAATATATCATATTCTCCCCGAAACAAAATCGGGGAATCGGGGAGAAAACGGGAAAACTACCGACTTTGCCCCGACCCTTGACATCAAGCACAAGTCCGATTTCGCGATTTTTTGCAAAAAACGCCACTTAGCCTATATTTTCAGGGCTGTTTCATCGCGATTTTTACTAAATCGGCGGCAATCAATAGCCGCCCGTTTTTCCCGCTTTTTCCCGAAAGGGGGCGGCAAAAGTTCCGCGCAAAACTTCTTTTAGGGGGCGGGCGGGTTAAAAGCAAGATAAAAAAGGAAATTTACTATGAGAACAACAAACGTATATATCCTTGCCGACGTTTCATATAATTCGGTAAGATTTATAAACCAAATGCAACAATTCATCATCAAGGCAAACCGAGCCTGTCAAACCGAACCCGACGTGCAACTGCATATTATAGGCTTTAACGATAAGGCAAAAATCTTATCGCCGTTTGAACCTTTGATACCTCAAGGCAACCCTAATTTCGGTCAGGCACTCGCCTTGCTTTCATCAATAATGAATTATAACAAGAAATACAACCCCCTTATAACCCGTTCACTCATTATATGGCTTTCTGCCTTTGATATAACGCGCGGGTATGAGAGGGCTTTTTACAAACTGAACAATCAAACGGAATTTTCAAGAGCAATTCGATATACAATTGCTTATGGATTGCCCGATGAATACACCCAAATGGCGCGATATACTTTCGCCTCAAACCTGAACGGCGTTTTGGATTATTTCTCGGAAAACCGCCTGAAACGCTTGATTAAACAGATTAAAAATACATTTTAACCTAAAACCTATTCAAAAATATTGCAAAACATTCATAAACGTGTTATAATATCATCGCCACATAATGAAAATTGAATACGGAGTACCAGGCGGTAAGTATATCTCGGTAGAGATGTGCTTTCTTTTCGCATTACAAATTTATCGTTTAGTACTTTGTAATTCATTGTGTGGCAACAAGGCGAGAGCGTGCATTTTTACAGGTGTCGTTCTCTTCTTGAGGGCGACACTTTTTTAATGCCCGAAAATATGTATAAAAACAACAAAAAGTAAGGAGCAAAAACAATGAAAAAGACATTAGCAATAATTAGTGCCGCTATAATGCTATTATGTGGCATTTCAACTATTACAGGTTGTAACATCAAAGATAACTCAAACAATAACAATTCTAAAGCCGAGGTCGTTTTAGATAAGGTTTCGGCAGCGGCATATATTGAAAAGTCAATTCAACCACAAGCCATATCAATATTTAATTTATCTGAAAATTCCACAGATAGTTCAAACAGTGAAAGCACGGAAGAAACGCCCGATATTTCCGTTGATATACCCGCCGACTATACTTTCATTTTCAAATCACAGTTAGAAATCAATTTTGACATCAAATTAAACAACCCCAAGAACTATTACATAATGGATTTCAAACTTACCTGTGATGAAGAGCAAATCGAATACTATGATAAAGAAATGGAAAAATGGACACCCATTAACGATATCTGGATTCGCTGGAGCGGCTTAAACAACCAAGAATCCCGCTACAGACTCAAACTCCCCAATCCTGAAATCTCCCCTGACAAAATAAAAATCTCTGAAATGTATTACTCCGACAGAACCGACGGAACAAACAAAACTGCTGTAAATATGAACAACAAAGAAACCTACACTGTATATAAAGTAGAGGATGATTTGGTAACAACTGAAACTGTATCCAACAGCTGCGAAAAATATATATTCCGAATGAATCAAAAGGAGGGGGTGGAAATCAAGAGTTTCACTGTTGCCGGGGTGAACTATATGGACAGGGTAAATGATGAGGGCTTATATGAAATGACAAGCAATGGAAAGATTGTCGTAGAGTATGAGAGGAAAAATGGGAATGTTACATATAAGGGGAAATATGAAAAGGATATTGAACTGGTGAATGTGGTTATTAATGAAACAGATAAAGAGTTTGCCATCAGAGCTGTAAATGGAACTGACTTACCTAAATATGTTATAATTGAATATTTAATTGGTAGTGGAGTCCAGTATCAAATTAGGAATCTTGATTATATTACTAGAATTTATAATAAATCAGATTTAACAAGTATTAAGGTAATTTTAACTGATAATGCTGAATTAGATGCGTTTCATAAAATAATTAGTTACACAAATGGTCAGATTGTAAAAACATTTGATTTCACTGAAGAATAAGAATCAAAAAATAAGATAGATTTTATGTCTATCTTATTTTTTTAATTATAATCAATTCTACCTTGGCGTAAGTGAAATATTCCGCCGTATTAAGTATGGAGTAACTTATTAAGTTGTTTCGTCGTAACCGTATTCTTTTAATAAATCGGAACGATCACGCCAGTTTTCTTTTACTTTGACGTATACTTTTAAATATACTTTTGCGTCTAATAACTTCTCCATAGACTGCCGCGCAAACGTAGAAACTTCTTTTAACGCTTTTCCTTGTTTGCCTATGATAATCGCTTTATGATTGGGTTTTTCACATATTATATCTAAATCGATATCGTATATTCCGTTGTCGCGCTGCGAAAACTTGTTTACCGTAACAGCTACTCCGTGCGGAATCTCTTTGTCGTATCTTAGCAGTATCTTTTCGCGCATAAGTTCACCGATCATGAACTTCATCGATTTATCCGAAACTGCGTTCGGGTCGAATACATATTCGCCGTCGGGCATATATTTCAATAAAACTTCAAGCAATTCTTTTACGTTCTTTCCTTTTCTGGCGGAAACGGGTATTATTTCGTCGGCGGCGGTTAAATCGCTTAAAAACGTAAGGTCGTTAAGCAACGTGTTTTTTTCCGTGATATCAGTTTTGCTTACCGCAATTATAGTCGGAACTTCCGAATAACAGTATTTTTCAGCAAGCTTTTTATCTTCTTCGCTTATGCCGGCGTGTCCGTCGATAACGAACAATATCGCGTCGCAATCTTTGGCGGTGTCGCCCGTTGTTTTCTGCATTCTCGCGTTGAGCGCGTTTTTGGCTCGGTATATACCCGGAGTGTCTTCGAATACTATCTGATAATCTTCGGTAGTCAATACCCCGTAAATTCTGTCGCGCGTGGTCTGCGGTTTAGGGGATACTATCGCTACTTTTTCGCCTACAAGAACGTTTACGAGCGTCGATTTGCCCGCGTTCGCCCGACCTATGACAGCTACGGTTCCGCTTTTCATAAATTTCTCCCTATGTTAAGTTCATTCATAATATCTTTGGCAAGGGCGGACATCTCGGTTTCGTCGCTTTCGGTAATATGGTCGTAACCGAAGCAGTGAAGTATTCCGTGCAATGCCAAATAACATACTTCGCGCGTTAAAGAATGTCCGTATTCGGCGGCTTGTTCTTCCGCGCGTTTCTCGCATATACATACCGAGCCTATAAGTAATCTTCCGTTTTCGTCGGTTTCGTCTTCGTGACCGTCAAGAGTAAGTTTTTCGTATCTTATGCCGTCGAGATAGGGGAAAGATAATACGTCGGTCACTCTGTCCGTTTGTCTTTGTTCGGCGTTGAGTTTGCGTATTTCGTCTTCGGAGACGAACACTATTTCTATCGCGAGAGGGGCGGTTTGCCCCAACTTTTTATACGCCGCTTCGGCAACCTTGTCGAGCGGATATTTTTTGATTTCTTCGTCTTCGCAATAAACCGCGAGATTATTGTTTTTCAATATCGCTATCCTCCTTGGGGAGATTGTGAGCTATCAAAGAGTTGAACCGATTAAAGATTAAAGGGTTCGATTTTCTAATGGCTGAGTTTTAATTTGGGGTATTCCACTCTGCCGTGATATATACCGGCGAGCGCGCGCGTTATGGTTCGGCGTATAACGTCTAAGTCTTTCATTGTAAGGTCGCATTCGTCGAACTGACCGAAATCCATACGTTCTTCTATTATTTCACGCACGGCTTCTTCTACTTTGTCTGCCGAACGATCTTTCAAAGTTCTTACTTTTGCTTCCGAACCGTCGGCAATCATAATGATTGCGGCTATTTTAGTCTGCGGTTTCGGTCCGTAATAGGAGAATTTGGCAATATTCAGCTCGCCCTCGGTGAATTTCGTCGCTTTGATATAGAAATATCTTATGGGCAGAGTGCCGTGGTGCTGAAGCGCGACGTCGGCTAAAATCTGCGGCAGACGATATTTGCGTATAAGGTCGTAACCGTCTTTGGCATGCGAACGTATAATTTCGGTGGAAAGTTCGGGCGTAAGTTCGTCGTGAAGATTTTTACCCGTTTGGTTTTCGGTGAAAAATTGCGGATTTTTGAGTTTGCCTACGTCGTGGTAATACGCGCAAGCCCTTGCGAGCAACGGATTTTCGCCTATAGCCGTGGCGCAACTTTCCGCTAAGGTGGACAGCGCGACGGAGTGGTTAAACGTACCCGGCGCGTTTTCGATCAAAGCTTTGATAAGCGGAGCTTTGTGGTCGGTGAGTTCTGCCAGACGATAGTTGGTAAGCGCGGAAAAGACTTCCTCGAACAGGGGAAGCCATATAGTCATCAGTATAACGGACGAAAAGCCCGAAATAAAGCCGTTTATCAAATATTCGCTCCACTTTGCCGCAAGATTGCCTACGTTAAGTAAGAACCAGGATATAACGACGGGAACGGATATCGGCAAGCCCAACAAAAATACTTTGAATCTTGCGCTTTGTCCGTCGACCAGATAAATCGCCATAGTGCTTGTAATGAAACCTATAACGAGCGTTGCGTAAAGGTTTTTATCTACGGTAAGGTCTACCGAAACGAACGCGTCGGACATAAAGACGAGCAGGCAGACCATACAGTTCATAAAAACGGCTTTTCTGCGGTCCGACGTCATAAGAACCAGAAGCGCACAAAGGGCGAAAGGGCGGGCGTTTATTCCGCGGAATTTGCCCAGCGCGTAAGACATAAGAATAGACACTTCGAGTATAACGAAGAGCATATTTACGTTTTTTCCGTGATAGAGAAAATCCCTGTCCTCGAAAAAGAGGTACAGGAACATTCCGCCGGAAATCAGCAGTACGGATATTACCAGATATAAAATTTTTCCGAAAACTCCGCCGTCTTCGGAAAATTGCCGCCAGGCGAGAGTAACGTCGAAATTCGTGCTTAGAAACAACGCGAAAGTATAGAGCAATATTATTATCAGCGAATGTATTACAAAATACGCCGCCGTTCTAAGATAATCGCGCTTTTCCCATTTAAGGATTTTTTCGTTTTGATTTTTCATTGTCGTTTACCGAGAATATTTTTATAACCGTCACCGAATTTGACGCACTTGCTTACCCTTGAAAGGGTAGCCGACGATATCTCCGTTTCGCTTATAATCTGTTCGTAAGTTTTACCTTCAAGCAGGAGTTTTGCCGCTTTTAATCTCTGCGCCATAGAGAAAATTTCGGTGTAAGTGCATAGATCCGAAAAAAAGCTTTCGCATTCTTCTTCGCTTTCAAGCGAAAGTATAACTTTATATAGGTCTTTTATTTCTTCTTTCAGATTGTCCGACATTTTAAATCAGTCCTTATTTATAACGCTCGAAAGAAATTCTTTAAGCCGCTGCGACTTGGGGTGGTGGAAAATCTCTTTCGGAGTTCCCTCTTCTTCTATCATACCTTGGTTCATAAAAACTACTTTATCGGAAACCTTTTCGGCAAAACCCATTTCGTGCGTAACTATAATCATCGTGCGTTCTTCGTCTTTAAGCGAACGTATAACTTTAAGCACTTCGCCCGTAAGCTCGGGGTCGAGCGCGGAAGTCGGTTCGTCGAAACAAAGAATTTTCGGTTTCATCGCAAGCGCGCGGGCAATCGCCACGCGTTGTTTCTGTCCGCCCGAAAGCTGGTCGGGATAATAATTCGCTTTGTCTGAAAGCCCGACTTTTTTCAGTAAAGCGCGACATTCGGCTTCGATTTCGGCTTTTCTTCTCGCATTGAATTCGGGTATAATGCTTTTGAATTTTTTCACCGTCGCGTAATGGTTTTCTTTTCTCAACCGCGCGCCCTCGGCTTTAAGTTCGTCTTTCAGCATCGCCATAGGCGCAAGCATGACGTTCTGGAGAGCGGTGTACTGCGGAAAGAGATTGAAAGTCTGAAATACCAAACCGAAATTCAGGCGTTTTTCCCTTAAATTCTTGCTGTATTGTCGGCTTGTGGTGGGCCCGATAAATAATACTTCGCCGTCGAGCGAAATAGAACCCTCGTCGGGCATGGATAAAAAGTTTATGCACCGAAGCAGGGTGGTCTTTCCCGAACCCGAAGAGCCGAGAATAGTAACGACCTGACCTTTTTCGGCGGTAAGATCGATGCCTTTCAGAACGTGAGTTCTGTTGTTGTTAAAATTTTTCTTTAATCCTTTAATTTCAAGATATGACACGTTAAACCTTAATATACGCAAGTTTTTTTTCGGCGTAGTTGAATAGTAGAGTCAAAGCTCCCACAAACAGGAGGTAAAAAACGCCGGAGTAGAAAAGCGGAAGAATATATCCGTAAGCGGTATATTTTTGCGCGCGGAATAAAATTTCTTCAACCATAATAACTCTTGCTAGCGACGTATCTTTTACAAGCGTGATTATTTCGTTGCTTATCGGCGCCAAAACGTTCTTTATAACCTGCAATAATACTATTTTACAAAATATTTGTCTTTTTGTCAAGCCTAAAACGGCACCCGCTTCATATTGCCCCTCCGGAACGGCTGAAATTCCTCCGCGGAAGATCTCCGCGAAGTAACAGGCGTAGTTTATAACGAATGCTATAAGCACCGCCGCAAATCGCGGCAAAAGCCCCCATTGAAACAGCAATGCGGGTCCGTAATACACCGTTATTACCTGAAGCATAAGCGGAGTTCCGCGTATAACCCATATAAACGAGCGTATTATTACTCTTATGAATTTAATTCCGCTCTTGGAGCCGAAAGAAATCAGCAGACCGAGCGGAAGCGAAAATAAAAGCGTTAAGCCGAAAAGCTCGCAGGTGACTGCGAAGCCTTTCAGCAAATTCAACGTTACGGTTAATATATCCATTATCTTATCCGAAGTATTTGGTTTGTATTTCGGCGTATTTGCCGTTGTCTTTAAGTTGCTTTATGGCGTTTTCGACGTCGGTTTTAAGGGCGGTGTCGTCTTTGCGGAAACCTATGCCGAACTGTTCGAGTTCAAAGCCTACGTCTACGAAAGTAAGGTCGGAATACGAAGTGCCGTCGCCGGTTACTACCTGAGCCATAAGTTTGTCTATAACGGCGATTTTCGAAGCCGAAGTCTTTACTTCGAGAAGCGTGTCTTTCTGCGCGGAAGCCGTTTTAAGCTGTCCGGCTTTAAGTCCCTCTACCGCGCTAATCGCGCTATCGCCTGCCGAACCCGCTTCAACGAGAATTTCGCTCGCTTTTAAAACGTCGGCTATGGTCTTGTATTTTTCGGCTTCGCTCTTCTGGCAAACGACTACTTGTTTGTTGTCGAGGTAGGCGTCGGAAATAAGAATATTTTGTTTGAGTTCGTCGGTAATCGTCATACCGTTCCAGATAACGTCGATCTCTTTGGAGTTAAGCGAAAATACTTTGTTATCCCAGTTTATTTCAACGAATTCTACTTTTTTGCCGAGTATTTTTCCTACTTCTCTTGCAAGGTCGGCGTCGAAACCGATCCATTCGTCGGAACCGTTTTCTTTATAGTCCATAGGCTTGTAATCGGTAATGCCCACTTTAAGAGTTTCTTCTTTTTTGTCCGAGCAAGCCGTGAAGCCGAAGCAGCACGCCGCGGCGGTTACGATTGTCAGAATCATTGCGAATAATTTTTTCATAAGTCAAAACCTCTCTGAATTTATTTTACTTTATTTCGATAAAGTGTTGAAGTGTCTATATTATACTTCATTACTTTAAAGAAGTAAAGTATTTTGATATGGTTTTTAAAAATTTTTTAAAAAAAGTTTTATAAGGGGCGGGAAACTTGTTCGGCGGGATATTTCGCTTGCGCTCAATAAGACAATTGGTTTGTT
This sequence comes from uncultured Clostridia bacterium, assembly GCA_934254815.1. Classification (GTDB taxonomy): domain Bacteria; phylum Bacillota; class Clostridia; order Christensenellales; family Borkfalkiaceae; genus UBA10281. The sequence continues at coordinate 28,055 of CAKQME010000001.1, forward strand.
ATTCTGCGGCTCTGCGGAAAAATTTCGCCGGATAGACGGGAAGTGGCTAATCGCTTGCGCGCAATCTCAGGGCGTCTTGGCTGCAACGTGACGTTGCCGGGCTGTCAACGCTTTACAAATAACGTAAAATTTGTTATAATCTGAATATGGTTAAACTTTGGATAAAAACATATAAACACGATAAAATATTGAAACAGACGACGGTTGAAAAAGACGAAAAGTTTTATTACTCGAATTTTCTCGATTATGTTTCGGCAGGTTGCTATAAGTTAGACGAACCCACGCCGGTAATGCTGAAAAAGCATATAATGGATTTTGCCAAGTATCATATGGCGGTATTCAAACCCGCCGACTTTATAGAATCTGTCGGCTTCGATAAAATGATAGTGGAGAATCTGGATAAATAATTTTTATCTGCCGATATATACTATATATATAATGAAAGCATCGGCGTTTGTTTCTTTGTTTCTGGTATGTATAGGTTCGCTGGATCTCTTTTTAAGAGGTTCTTACGCTTTTTCTCCGCTTGAATTTCTGTTCGGGGCGGGTAGCGTTGTTTTGCGTATAATATATATCGCGATAGGTATCGGCGCGAATTTTCTTGTGTTATTCGTGCTTATTTATAAGCCTTTCAGAACTTTGGGAACGTAAAATTTTAATAAACAGCCGCAGGCGGGTTGAATTATCGACCCGCCGTTTTCTTTTAATTTAATAAATTCTTTCGCCCGCAAAAACTTTTTAAAGAATTTTTAAAAATGTTGCTTGCTGTCGGTTTGGAAAAACAATTATATAGCGGAACGGGAACGGAACATATTTTAAAAGTGTATACAGTAAATTTAATCGTAGGTTTTGTTTTTGCTACGTTGGCAGTGATAACGGTGGGCGTTCAGTTCAGATTTTCGGATAAATAAAACGGAATATATGGCGGGGTCGACTAATTCGGTCGACCCCGTTACTGTTACAAAGATATCAATAAAAGTCGCCATATTTATGGCGACTTTGTTAATTATGTAAGTAGTTCGTCGTCGGTTATTTCGAATACCTCGGCTATTTTTAAAAGTTGAGCAAGCGACGGCTCGGCGTAGCCTGTTTCCCAATGAGAAATTGTTTTAGTCGTAGTATTAAGTAGTTTAGCAAGGTGTCTTGCGTTATACCGTTTTCCTTTCTTAAAAGTTTTAAGTTTTCTTTAAAATTTAATTTCATTCACAAATTATAAATTGAGATTTTTACTTGACTTTCTCAATAATTGAGATTATACTTAAAATAAAAGAAACAAAGGAGAACTTAAAATGAGTAAAAAGTTAAACATTATTGCAACTTTAGCATTGGCGTTTGTCTGTATGCTGACAATTGCGGCGTGTACGACGAAAGCTCTTGATCTGAAGCTTTATTTTCGTGTAGACGGTGAGATTTACGCGACTATCAGCACCAGCGGACACGAGCAAATAACCGTTCCTAAAGATCCTGTAAAAGAGGGATATGTTTTCGACGGTTGGTATTTCGACGAGAATCAGTGGGAAAAACCGTTTACCGTAAATTCGCTTTTAGATGCACCGATTACGGAAAATATGTCGGTTTACGCTAAATTTACAGAGAAAAAAGATGATAATAAGAATGATCCTGTTACCGATCCTGTCGAAAATGCAACTTACGCCGTAGAATATTATTTACAGAATATCGAAAACGACGATTACTCGCTTAAAGAAAGGGCGGAATTTTCTGGCGAGATAGGCTCGAATGTTACCGCGGAAATAAAAATATTCGACCATTTTACAAAAGTTGACGAGGGAAAATTAAACGGTAAAATAGACGCAAACGGACAATTGGTATTAAAAGTTTATTATACGAGAGACGTATATACCGTAACCTTTAACGGTGACGGGGGAACTTTAACCGATGGTGAAGAAGTACAGAGAGTAAAGTATCTCGGCTCGGCTAAAGCGCCCGTTTATAAACGTAACGGATATAATTTTGCGGGATTCGATTACGATTATACGAAAATTCAGAAAAACGTGCAAATAAATGCGTTGTGGGATAACACAAATAAAAACAATTACGATATGTCGGCGGTTTCTTTTAAAGATCAAACCGTGACTTATGACGGCAGAGAGCATTATATTTACGCGACTAATTTGCCTGACGGAGTTTCGGTTACCTATGAAAATAACGGTAAAATAAACGTCGGTACATACATAATAACCGCAAAATTCAGCGGAGACTACAAGAATTATAATCGGATTCCGGATAGAACAGCGGTTTTGACGATAAATAAAGCTACTATAAATATAGATAACGTCATATTTATGGATAAGACCGTCGACTATGACGGGAGCGCAAAGCAACTTAAAGCGCAAAATCTTCCGAAAAGTATAGACGAGCAGTCTGTAAAATATTTGTATTATAAAGACGGTTCCGAGGTCGATGAGGCTGTAGACGCAGGGGTGTATACCGTAATTTTGATTTTCGATTTATCTGAAAATTATAATACTTTACCGAATATGAGAGCGACGCTTACTATAAAACGAACAGATTATTCCGAAAAATATAAAAAGTATAACGCTCTCGGCAAAACTATCGATCTTATAAATGCTTCTGAAATTTCTACCGTATCCGGAGCTAAGAACGTATTTACGGACGAATTGTATTATTTTAACGTTGATGATATGGCTCTCGGTAAGCAGGAGGGCATAAGTAAATCGACTTCTAAGATATCAGACGTCTTAACTAATTTCGATAACGATATCAGAATTAAAATATCCGTCGGCGCCAATAAGGACGGTAAGGGCGGTTTTCTTTCAAAAATGTTGCCGTCGTTTAATTTCTCGGTCGAATCGGGATATAAGCGGGAAACAAAGAGAAATACAAGCGAATACGCGTTTACATATTCATATAATATGAACGGATATAGAGCAGATATTAAAAATTATCTCGACTACGACAAGTTCAGAAATATCGTGTCTGACGACTTATATGTCGATGCGGGAAGAGTCAGAAACGGAACGCTTACTCCCGCGCAATTTGTTAAAACCTGGGGAACTCATGTTATAATGTCTGCGATATACGGTGAAAAAGTCGACGTTATTTATTCGCGGTTAGAGACAAACGTTAAAGATTCGGAGGAATGGAGAAGAAATTTAAATACTTCGTTATCGGCTTCGTTTTCTGTGGCGGGTTGCGAAACGTCGGCTGACGCGTCTGCAAAAGGACTTATGACGGGTGTCAGTGAAAACTGCGTTTCTAATCTGAATATTAACGTGTCGTCGCAAAAGCCGTTTTCCGCTACAAATATGGAAGAGTTCGATTCTTCTTATTCTAAATGGATAGCTTCGCTCGATGGCGAAAAGGACGCTGTTTTTATTGACGTTCCCGAAAACAGCTTGTTCTGTATATGGTATCTGCTTGGTGACGAATATAACGACGTTAAAAATATTCTTGATGATTTTATGCGTTCCAGATGTTCGCAATTATATAACGAAAAAATCGCCGCTATAAATTCGTTTATGATAGGCGACGATGTCGAGTTCGATGAAGAAAGCGGGTGTCTTACTTATAATATCGAGGCTTATCAAAGTTTGGGTACGATTACGGATTTCAACGGCGAAGCCTTTGACGGTGAGATTGATGTTACGCCATACTTTAACGGTAAAAAAATAAAAACCGTCAGAATTAAAGGCGCATACGGTACTAAAAATTCTCTGGGGCAAAACATAACAACGCTTATATCGCCTTTAAAGTTGAAATTCGATAAAGATTTTGAAGACGAGATAAATATTATTTTTGAAAATGTCGGCGTCAAGGTTTTAGGCGATAAAGGCTTTTTAGATATTTCGGCTATAACTGAAAATTCGACTGCATCTAAAAAAATAAAAGTTAATATCGAATATATAGGCTTTAACCGCATCGAAGCAACAGACGGTAGCTCATCTGCGCTTTTAACATGTGATTTAACGATAACTTCTGAAGATAGTGCGTCGTCTCTTGTCTTAATCGGCGCGGACGGTAAAAACGGAGAAAAAGCAGGAGAAAACGGCTTTAACGGCGGCGCTGCTCTTGTTGCGGACAATTTAGTAATAAAATCAAACGGAAAGTTTGAAGCTAATGGCGGCGACGGCGGCGATGGTTTAGCTGGCTCGTGTGGAGTTGATAAAAAGACCGCCAACGCCGGTAAAAATGGCGTAGTCGGTGAAGCCGGTGGCAACGGCGGTAATGGCGGCGATGGCGGTGCAGGCATAAAAGTGAATAGTCTTGTTGTCATCAGTGGTGAAGTTACAATTATCGGGGGAAACGGTGGTAACGGTGCTTCGGGCGGCGACGGCGGAACAGGAGAGAAAGGAGGTTATGTCGGAGTAGGCGGACCCGGAGGAGACAGTAAGCGAGGCGGTAACGGCGGCAACGGCGGTAATGGCGGCGATGGCGGTAACGGTGGCTTTGGAATAAGCGGAGCTAAACAAATTTCGGGTCACTGTAAAGTTGTTGGCGGCAATGGCGGAGACGGAGCCAAAGGGGGCAACGGCGGTAATGGCGGCGATGGCGGAACTAACAACTGGGCGTTTTCCAGAGGTGGTCGTGGAGGCGATGGCGGCAACGGTGGTGTTGGCGGTAATAGTGGACACGGTGCAAAAGCAGTAAACGGTGAATTTAAAGTTGCCGAGATTCAAACAACCGACGGTATTTCCGGGTTATCCGGTAAAGGCGGAATAGGTGGGGAGTACGGTGTTGGCGGTCCCGGAACGCAAAATGGAAAAGGTCCCAATGGAAATACAGGTGTTAATGGTGCAGACGGCGAAGTTCGTTGAGTAATAAAACAGAGTGTTCAAGTAATGAACACTCTGTTTTTTATGTCTGCAGCCTTAAAATAAGCCCGCAGGGGAATCCCTGCGGGCTTTGTTTTTCTTATTCTCCTTTGAACGGCAATAATGCGGCGATTCTCGCTCTCTTTATTGCGGTTGCAAGAAGTCTTTGATGCTTTGCGCAAACACCCGTCATACGTCTCGGTAAAATCTTACCTTTTTCGGTGACGAATTTCTTGAGTTTTGCTATATCTTTATAATCGATTCCCTCAGCCTTTTCAACGCAGAAAGAACAAACTTTTCTTCTCGTAGTCTTTCTCAACGGCTTTCTGAGAGCAACTGCCTGCGTCGAAGCGGTAGCTTCGGTTACGGGCGCAACATTCTTTTCTTCCATTTTTTGCTACTCCTTATTTTTATTGATTAAAACGGCAAATCGTCGTCGTCAACCTGTTGAAGCGTAGGTCTTTCGGCAACGCGCGGTGAGGAATGAACTGCTCCGTCGTCGGAACCGTCATTCTGATTTTTTGCGGTAAGGAACTCTACCTCGTTAGCGATTATATCGGTAACTTGTCTTTTATTGCCATCTTTGTCTTCATACGAACGGTTTTGTAAGCTGCCGACAACTGCTATTTTGCTACCTTTTTTAAGGTATCTGCCGCAATGCTCGGCTTGCGTTCTCCATACCGTTATATTGAAGAAATCGGTTTCTCTTTCGCCGTTGCTTCCAGTGTAGGGTCTGTTGACCGCTAAACCTAATCTGCAGAAAGGCACGCCGCTCGGAGTTTCCGACATTTCCGGATCTCTGGTTAAGTTTCCTATAAGATAAACTTTGTTCATAAGTAATCTTCTCCGTTAAATTCTCGTTATTAAACGTCTTAAAACATGCTCGGTTATGCCGACGACTCTCTTGACTTCCTGTACAAGATTGCTGTCGCCTGCGAACGTCATGTAAACGTAATAACCTTCCGTCTTGTAGTCGATAGGATAAGCGAGCTTCTTAACGCCCCATTTTTCCGTTTTTTCGACCACGCCGCCGTTTTTCGTAACGACGCCCTCGAATTTGGCAATTAACGCCTCTTTCTCTTCGTCGCTGCAAGCAGCGTCCAAAATGTAGATCATTTCGTACTTGTTCATATTTTTACCTCCCGGACTTATTCGGCTTGCCATAAGGCAAGCAAGGTATCCGATATTTGCGTTTAAGCAGCAGATTTTGCCCACGCGATAATATCAGTTGAATTATTATATAATAAAGTTTAAATTTTGTCAAGCGTTTTTAGCCCGACGGCAAACTTTTGTTATCTTACTTATTTATTAAGTGGAATTTCCCAATCCATCGATTCGTAAATTTCTCCGCGGTCGATATCGTAAACGCGGAATTCTCCGTCCTGTTCGGCGGTTTCGAAAATGTGTTCCTGCCACCAGTGCGTAGCAGGCGTGTGGAATAATTCGTCGGATATAAGTTTAAGCGTGGGCAATAATCGCTTGTCGTTGCGCAGATAAAGGAAATATCTCGATAACTTCTTGACGTTTTCCTCTCTGCCTTTTATACGCAAATCGGATAAATCATGGTTTCCGCAATAGGTTTCAAGCCATATAACGAAATCGTAAAGGGGCGCGCTTTTACCGAGTAATTCGTTTATAATCTCCGAACATTCGGTAAGTTTTTCACAAAAACCCTCTTTGTCTTTCAATTGCAGAGCTGCCGCTTCGTGATAGACTTTTTGTACTCTGTCTACAATCGCATATTCGGCTGCGAGATATTGGTGTAAAAGAGCGGGCATATGCAGAGCCTCTAAATATCCGTCGTCATTGGTTTTTCCCTTTATTTCGTCCCAAAGCGAGGCTAACCTTTTAACGACTCCGACGTATTCGTCGTAACGATTTTCCAAATCAACCGAGTATTTAATGCGGAACAACAGCGGGTTGTCCTCATAAAAGAATACCTTGCGGAGCGCGACGCCTTTGTTTTTTGCCGAGAAAATTTTTAGTAAATCTCCGTACAAATCTCCCGATAGGTGCATATATTCGCGCATTGCCGCGCCGCCTTCGCCGTATTCGGCAGCCATATATGCGGTTTCGAACTCTTCGCGGGTAATTCCGTCGATAAAGTTGTCGTCGCACCCGCGCCATAACATTGACAGTCCTGCGGCTTGATTGAACAAAGTCTGCTCGCAATGATATCCGTACATGTTAATCCAGTCGGTAATCATTCCTCCGTAAAAATTGCGTTTGCACGCGCCGCGGAAAAGCTTCCACATATTGATTTGCTGTTGCGGCGAAGCGAAATGCATCATACATGCATGCGTAGAAGTGCAGGCGACAACGTCAAAACCGTTGTCCGCAAAAAATTGTTGCGAAACTTCGCTCGCTCCGACGTACCACCAGTCGAACACGATAGTATTGTCGCGGAGTTGCGCTAATAAATAATCGTTGGACTGTTTGAATTTTGCGTCCTCGATATTGCCGTCGTAACGATTTTCGCCCGATAACGATACAATCATATCTCCCCATATACCCATTTTTACGCCTTTTGCTTTGAGGTAATCGCGGAAGCGTATACAGTTGGAGAGAATTATTCCGGTTTTGCCTATTGCGTTTTTAGCCTCTCTGCAAGCCTCGTCGCCGCCGCAGGAATAAATTTCGTCGCACGAAACGTGCATAATGTCCGGTTTGAAAACGTCTAACACGCGGTCGAGAAGGTCACGGATGAAATCGAGCGATTTAACGTTGTTCGGACAGAAAGAATTGCCTATCGAACCGATTGCCGTTTCTTCGCCCGTCATCACCTCGCGCATATCGCTGTAATTTTCAAGCGACAACACTTCGTCCGCATGCCCTTGTATAGAGCAGGCGGGTATAATGTAAACGTTATATTCTCTCGCATAGTCGGCAAGTTCTTTTGCCTGTTCAAGGGTGATTTCGCCTTTATAATACGGCGCGACTTCGGGTACTAAATAGAAAGACATCCACCCGTTAGAGAAATATATATGATTTGCTTTTTGCATGGCGGCTTTACGGACAAAGCGTTTGAACCAGTCCATACGGAATTTCATACCGTGTCCGGTTTCGAATGCTCCGCTACGGAATTTCATTTTCGGTTTGTCGCAAATTTTTACGCAGGGCAGTTTGCTGCCGAATTGTTTAATAAGCGCAAGCAAGGTTGTAATTCCGTAAAAATGGCCTTGCGGGGTTGCCGCGCTTACCGAAATTTCGCTTTCCGATATCTCTAAAATATATCCCTCTTCGGCAACGGAATAGATCTCGTCCGTCGGTTCGATAAATTTAACAAGGACGTCTCCCGACGAGCCGAGTTCTCTTTTTATCGTATTGTAAAGTATTCCGTCGTTGTCGCCGTTATAGTAGGGTTTTCCGTAAAGAAAGCCGCCCGTTTCGGTGAGTTTTTCAGGGTATGGCGTAATGTTGAATTTCATAATTTCACCTCTCGTTTGTCATCTGAAAACTGAATTTATACGGTATATCCGAATATTTCCGCGTATACTTTTCGCCCGTCGTTTCGGCTTTTCGTTCGCGGATTTTAAACCAAAGTTCACCTAAAGTAATTTCGCTTTCCTGCATATCTGGTATGCAAAGTCCGCCGTTTAAGTTCAAAAGCTTTTCGCCTTCTTCCGCTCGTCCGATTTCTACTGCGGCGAATGCGGAATATAATCTTATTCTCGGATTTTTTTGCATTTTTTCGGGCAAACAGTGCGTAAAATCGTATAACTTTTGATAATATTCGGTTTGAAAGAGTATCTTTGCCGCAAATTGGCAGACCTCTACGTTGTCCGGCGCACGTTCTGCGCTTTCAATTGCCTTGCTCGCGGCTTCGTTTTTCTTGCCTTGTGATAGATAAGCTTGCGCCAATACGCATTTCACATAGGGTGAAACCACAAGCTTGTCTGCCGTTAGCAATCTTTCCGCAGCCTTTTTTATCTGTCCGTCGGCAAGGTAAGCGCAGCCGAGCTGATAGTGCGCGTACCAATTGTTTTTATCTTTGCCGCGTATTGCTTTTTCTGCCGAATTTATCCATTCGGTTTGCGTCGTATACGACTTCGGCGCGACAAGCGGATTATGCTCGCCGAAAGACCCGTTTAGTAAAAGGTTTTTCCAATCGTCGACGCCGTCGTCGGTTTCGATGAATTGTAAATGTTGCGATATAGGGCGATTACCGATTGTTTTGCGGCGCAAATTTTCCAACGCGCCCCAAGACGAACCCTTGCATATCAAATCGGTCAAAGGTTTCTTTGCCAAGGCTGCCGTTTGACGTAAAAAATTTTCGGCATAATCTTTCGGCAGTGCGGTTTTTAAAAATTCTTCCACTGCCGATTGCGCGTCGGTATACTTTCCGTGGATTTTTTCGGGTACGAGATTTATCGCGCCGTACAGCTCAACCCATTCCCAAGCCGTGTTCGGCGGCATGGGCAAACTTTCGTATTGCGTAGGCGCAAGCCCTGCTTGAATCTCGCAATATTTTCCGTCGTCGCCGTCGTGCGTCAGCCATTCCTGCCAATGGTCGGAGCCTTTGCCGTTACCCCACGAAAACAGCTTTCTGCCTTTTAAACGTGAGGACGAAAGCTGAACCAACCCTTTGCCTTCTCCGTCTACCGCCGACATATATAGAGGGGCGTCGGGGCGAGTTTTCCAAAAATAGTCCACGGCTTCGGGTGAATTTTCGGGATATGTAATATCTATGCCGTCGTATTCGGGTACGGGGACTGTTATAACGTTATAATTATGATGTGTATAAGCGCGGTTTGTCGGGGCTACGACACGCAAATTATTTCCGCCCGTGCGCACTGCAACGTTACTCCACCAATATACGGGCGTTACGTTGTTCGTCGGGTTGACTATCCTACTGCGGCAATGCAGAAAACGCGAGCCGCTCGGCAGAGAAAAATCCACCTGATAAGTTATGCCTCGAATTCGTTCGTATTCGTATATGCGGAAAATATTTTCATCTTCATCGACGGCAGCATAGACGGGTGAACATGTAAACGGGCTATGCCCCGGAATACCGCAATTCCACTCGATTCCGCCCGCAAACCAGGCGTTTCTGAGCGCTAGGTTACAAAAGCGAATCGCGCTGTTTTTATATAACAATTCGCGCTTCTCGGCTTTATCGAAAAGCGAATATAGTCTCCCGCCGAGTTCGGGCAGGAAAACGGCTTTGAGATATTCGTTTTCAAGCGTTACGGATAGAAATTCTTTTTGTTTTAACTCTCTGCCGTATTGATTTTGTTGAGAATAAGGAAAGGCGGAATTTCTTTGCCCGTAGTTTAAAAACAACCCTTCTTCTTCAGACAAGCTGTTTGTGAATTCTTTGCCGAGCAGCGTAGTACCAAAATCGGGTATTTCGCCGTTTTTATCGCAAAAATTAGTGAGAATCGATAATTTTTCTCTTTTTATACTCTTCATAAAAACACCGTAACATATTTTTTAATAGTGTTAAATAATTAAACAAAAAATTTTATCGCCCTATTTTTTAACTCTATTAACTAATTAAAGTATAGCACAAGGTATTTCGTTTGTCAATAGATTTCTAAAAAATAAAAAAAAATTTTTAACGTAGGAAAGGTTCTCTTCCGTCGGCAAAGTCTCAGAATAGCCGAATGAAAATAAAGCCTCCCCTGAGTAAAGGGAGGTGGCGCGGCATTGAGCCGAGACGAAAGGATCGACAGCCTGAGGCTGAGCGCGAGTGGCGGTTCCGACTTTATTTGATAAAGAACAGATAAAACGCTTGCGTCCAACCTCAGGTTGGCTGATTAATCTTGGAAAAGCGGAGTGGAGAAATATCTGTCGCCGCCGTCGGGAAGTATAACTACTATGGTCTTGCCCGCATTTTCGGGTCTTTCGGCTATTCTGGTTGCTGCCCAGACTGCCGCGCCTGCGGAAATTCCGACTAAAACGCCTGCCGTTTTGCCTACTTCTTTAGCCGTTTCGAACGCCGCGTCGTTGGGTACGTCTATAACTTCGTCGTAAATACCCGTATTAAGCGTATCGGGAACAAATCCCGCGCCGATACCCTGAATTTTATGCGCACCTCCTACTCCTTTTGTCAGAACGGGAGAGGTTTCGGGTTCGACCGCTATAACTTTGACGTTCGGGTTTTGGCTCTTAAGATATTCGCCCGTACCGCTCAACGTTCCGCCTGTTCCTACGCCCGCGACGAGGAAATCGACTTTTCCGTCGGTGTCGTTCCATATTTCGGGTCCGGTAGTCTTTTTGTGCGCCGCAGGGTTGGCGGGGTTGACGAATTGCCCCGCGATGAACGCGCCGGGAATTTCTTTCGCGAGTTCTTCGGCTTTGGCTATCGCGCCTTTCATACCTTTCGCACCCTCCGTAAGAACGATTTCCGCGCCGTATGCCTTGATAATGTTTCTGCGTTCAACGCTCATCGTTTCGGGCATAGTGAGAATAACTCTGTAACCCTTGCTTACGCCGATAGCGGCAAGACCGATACCCGTGTTACCCGAAGTCGGTTCGATTATAACCGACCCCGCCTTTAAAAGTCCTTTTTCTTCAGCGTCTTCGATCATGGCTTTGGCGATTCTGTCTTTTACCGACCCGGTGGGGTTAAGATATTCGAGTTTACCTAAAATCGTGGCGTTAAGTCCGTGTTTTTTTTCGTATCCCGCAAGTTCTAAAAGGGGAGTGTTGCCTACAAGTTCCGTTATGTTTTTATATATTTTTTTCATTATTGTTTTCTCCTTAAATTTTTATTATTTTATATGCGTTGTCTGTTACTTGAATTTCCGACATCGACCGTCGTAACTGAGATAATAATACATTTTATCCTCCAAAAAAATAAGCCCGCCTATGTAACATAAGCGGACTTTATACGCAAAAAATAAATTATACGCAAAATTAACCGCTTAACTTTTTAAGACGGCGCAACAACAAAGGCTGTTAAATTTTAAAATTGCGTTTTTCATACGGATTATCTCCTTACGGCACTATTATAGGACTTGCGTATACCGTTTGTCAACCGTTTTAAAGTACAAAAAAAGTTTTTTTTCGACGAAAGAGAGCATATTTCGCTAAACATAAAGCCTAATACTAAGGATACGCTTTATCGATTCCGTTGTACATAGCCGTAAGAGAGTTAAACCGATTAAGGCTTGATAAGCTTGATTCTCTGACGGCGGATAAGGGGGTAATATGAGTCGGAAAGTCGTGATATGCGGAATGAATACTTCATCTATAAGGCGATTATCAAACAAAGAAAGCGAAGAGTTGCTTCACAGAATCAAAGAGGGCGACGAAAAAGCGCGCGAGTATTTTATGACCGCGAACATAAGGTTGGTTTTGTCGCTTGTCAAGAGATATGATAAGAGTAAAGTCGGCGCGGACGATTTGTTTCAGGCGGGAATGATAGGGCTTATCAAGTCTGTGGATAATTTCGACCTGAGTATCGGGGTAAGATTTTCGACTTACGCCGTACCTATGATAATAGGCGAAATCAAGCGGGTATTAAGGGCGAGTAATGGTCTGAGAGTATCGCGCAGTATACGGGATACCGCTTACAGGGTGTTACAGGCGCGCGGCGAGATAGAAGCCGAAAAAGACGATATAGCAAGTATGAACGAGATTGCCGAAAGACTGGATATTCCCGAAAGAGAAGTCGTTTACGCGCTCGACGCGATATCCGACCCCGTGTCGCTTTACGACCCCGTATATAATAAAAACGGAGACGAGTTGCTGCTGATGGATCAGATAGGCGACGAAAAGAATACCGCCGAGAGATGGACGGAGAACGTCGCGTTGGACAGCGCGTTGTCGACTTTGGGGGAAAGAGAAAAGAAAATTTTGTATATGCGCTATTACGAGGGGAAAACTCAGACTGAGATATCCTCCGAAATAGGCTTGTCGCAGGCTCAGGTGTCGAGGCTTGAAAAAACCGCGTTGAAGAGCATGAAAAATAAAATTATGTAAATAAGGCAACAGATTGCCGATAATTTTGATTTAGTTATATTTTTATGTTATATTTTGTCGAACGTCGGCGTATGATGATATTGTCGGCAGGTGAAATATGGAACTCGGTTTCGGAGATTTAAAGAAAAAAAGCGTAATAAACATTCTTGACGGGCGCGATCTCGGTAAGGTATGCGATATGATTTTTACTTATCCGGACGGTAAAATAAAAGCGATAATAGTTCCGGGTAAAAAGACGTCGTTTTTTAAGAACTCCGAACTTATCATTGATTTTTGTTGTATCGAAAAGATAGGCGACGACGCGGTTCTGGTAAGGCTTCACGCTAATGCGTGCGAGGCGAAAGCCGCGGCTTCGCGGGAAATCGACGACGAAGAATAAGGGGTGGTATTATACCTCCCCTTTTCTCATGAATAACAAACTATTTATAAAATGTTGCCTTTATTGGTTCGCAATAAAGGCAACACTATTGTTTAAATACTTCGGCGTTTAAGCGCCGAATAGCTTTATGAATAATCCCGCTGAATAAGCGTAGAGTACTTGTTATGGTGGGATATTTCGCTTTTGCTCAATAAGACATAAAAGATAAATTAAGTGTGTCATTCTGAGCTTTGCGAAGAATCCCGCTGAATAAGTGTGGAATACTTTTACAATGGGATATTTCGCTTCCGCTCAATAAGACATGAAATATAAATTAAGTATGTCATTCTGAGCTTCGCGAAGAATCCCGTTGAATAAGCGATGACCTTTAGTTATTTAATCAGCCCGCTTTCTTTCAGAAGAAGCTCGATGTCCGTGCCTTTTACCTTTTTCAAGGCTATTTTGATTGCTTCGCGTTCCGCAAGCGAAAGTTTAGCTTCTGTAATCGGCTTTTTGTCGATCGCGTAATAGCAAGCTCTTAAAAGTTCGCGCACGTCGTACTGACTTCCCCATACTTCCGGAACGCCTCTGTCTACGTCGAGCAGGGTGTAGACGGCTTCCATGCCGGTACGGATAGAATATTCGGTAGTGAATATGGTATCTCTCGGAGTTTCGGCAAATTGACCGATAAACGCGAAGTTTACGGCACCTTTCGGTACGACTGCCGGGCGGTCGTCATGCTGACGGGGCTGGAAGAACGCGTTTATGTAAGGCATAAAGCAGGTCGTCGTGTTGCAGGCGCTCTTTGCAAGTCCGTTGATTTCGTTTTCGGGTATGCCGATATGGTATAACCATTCGCGGCAGACCTCTTCGCCTGTACATTCTCTCATCGGTTTTTTGACGTAAGCGCCGGGTCTGTCGGTGTGGAGCGCGTAAACCCATACGAGAACGGTGTTTTTATCCTGCGCTTTGAATTGCGGCTGACGGTTGATCGTCCAGGAAAGGTACCAGTCGTCCATACTGTCTTTTACCGTGACTATGCCGCCCGTCGTAACTTTTCCCGCGCGAGGGTCTCTCTTGCAGACGGATATAATTTTGTCTATAATTTCTTCGTTCGAAGTCGCTACCGTCGCGCTCATCCAGTTCGTTGCTTCCACGTCGCTGCAGAATTTATCGGGGTTTCCGTATTCGCCGTTTTTGGCTTGTTTCGCTATGTTTTTCCATAAATCCCACGATTCGCCCGCGCCGTTCTTGATACAGGATAAGTCGGGAGCGTGATTCTGATCGCCGTAGCAGGACGTGTCTGTGCAGCACCCGTTGGTTATGAATACGAGGTCGTCATCTATAAGGTCGATTGTCTGCGCCGTTCCGTCTTTGACGTATTCTATTCGTTTTGCCGCTTTTTTACCGTTTATATCTTCTATTACTACGTTTTTAACGTCTACTCCGTATTCTATTTTTACGCCTCTCGCTTCAAGATATCTGACGAGCGGAAGTATCATGCTTTCGTATTGATTGTATTTCGTGAAACGAAGCGCGGAGAAGTCGGGTAATCCGTCTATGTGATGGACGTATCTGCAAAGATATCTCTTCATTTCGAGCGCGCTCGACCATTTCTGGAACGCGAACATCGTCTGCCAGTAAAGCCAGAAATTTGTTTTCCAGAAGCTTGCGGGGAGTACGTCGGAAATTTTCTTGTTTTCGAGTTTCTTTTCGGGTGTCATGAACAATTTCGATAACGCGAGAGCCGATTTTTTGTCAAGCTTGAATTGTTTATCGGTGTGCGCGTCCTCGCCGCGGTTGACAGTCGCGCGGCAAAGCGAATAGTTGGGGTCGTGTTTGTTGAGCCAATAATATTCGTCGAGTACGGATACGTCGGGATTTTCTATCGACGGTACGTCTCTGAACATATCCCACATGACTTCGAAGTGGTTGTCCATCTCTCTGCCGCCGCGCATATAGAATCCTTTGGTTACGTCCTTTCTGCCGTCGCAACTTCCTCCGGCAATGTCGATTTTTTCAAGAAGATGTACGTGTTCGCCTTTCATCTGTCCGTCGCGGACGAGATAGAAAGCCGCGGAAAGCCCCGCTAAGCCCGTGCCTATAATATAAGCCGATTTTTTATCTACGCCCGCCGGTTTTTCGGGGTGCGCGAAAGATTCGTAAGTTCCTGCCGAATAATACATAATTTTAACCTCCGTGCGCGGCTTTTCCGCGCTCATTTATTTTTTACGCCCTTATTATAACACCCCTTTTCGCAAATTACAATAGACAATAAAACGCCCTTGATTAGATTCTAATCAAGGGTTTAAAACTGTAAATATTTTTATCGTTTCGCTCATTTTGATAAATTCGTTCCGAGCCTTTCCAATGCCGACCTGATATCCCCGTGTATAACGGTCGCGAGTTTTTCGACGATAAGTTCGGGTTCTCCGCGCATATCCGAAGCTATCCATTCAAGCATAAGACCTATAAATATATAGGAAAAGAGTTTCGCTACGAATTTTTTATCTTCGTCGCGGACGGTTATTCCCGCAGCTTGTTCGTCTATTATGTTCATAAGGAGTTTGTCGACAAGCGGCGAGAGATATTGTTCGACCTGTTCGCGACTGACGCAACGATATACGTTCATTATAAACGGCTTATTTTCTTTAACCGCATAAAAAAGCCTGATAAAGCCTTGTTCCCATGTATCGTAAGTTTTATAATTGCTTAAAGCTTTGCCGGCGTCTTCGAGACAAGCCCATTCTACTAGATCGTAAATATCCTTGAAATGATAATAAAAAGTCATGCGGTTTACTCCGCAGTCTTCTGTTATATCGTTGATCGTTATTTTGTTGAGCGGCTTTTTCAGCAGCAGCTTTTTAAGCGATTCTTCCAAAGCTCTTTTCGTGATTTCCGACATTTTCCGAACCTCCGCTTTTATTTTGACACGAAAAGCCGCTATCCGTCAAGCGAAAATCGAAAATAGGGCGAGTAATCCGGATTTTTCAAACGGTCAAAACGTAGTGAAATAATATTTCACCCAAAAAGTGGTGTCGTATCATATAACGCACATAACGGTAAGGTATAATGTAGCCAAGTTAAAGATAAAAAGCTTTAACGGGTAAATAGCTCACACAACAGGTTTTTTCTTGTTTCAATTATTTCTCCATTGTTCAGAAAACCGAGGCGCAAGCCTCGGTTTTCTGATGTTATAAAAAATTTTATTTTTCCAAACCGTTGAAATATATTTGCGTTAAAGCGGGGTTATGGGGTATAATTGGATAGATGAATTTAGGCGAAATTTTTCTCGACAGTTTAATAGACAGCGCAAAAATGCTTCCGCTGATTTTATTGACCTATATATTGATAGAGGTTATAGAGCGACATGCGGGTTTTGAAAAACACGGAAAATTCCTTAGCGGAAAGGGCGCGCCCGTTTTCGGCGCGTTGGCGGGTGTGTTTCCGCAATGCGGCGTAAGCGTTATGTCCGCTAAGCTCTTCGAACGCGGTCTGATAGGCGCAGGCACGCTTTTAAGCGTGTTTATCGCTACTTCCGACGAGGCGTTTTCAATACTTCTCGCCAGCGATAAAAGGCTTGCTTTGTTGCCGCTTTTAGGAATAAAATTCGTTATCGCGGTCGTTGCGGGCGAAATAATAAATCTGTGTATAAGGCGGAAAACGACCGTTTCGGACAATGAAGATTACGAACACGAAGAGATTTGCGCTCATTGTCACGACCATGTTTCGGGCGAGGAAACGGGGAAAACGGCTTTTGTAAAGCGGTATATTTTCGTTCCGCTTCTTCACGCGTTGCAGACGTTTTTGTTTGTGTTTGCGGTTACGTTTGTGTTCGGGTTATTTTTCGGTGAGGGCGGCATTATCGGCGCGGATAACTTTAAAAATTATCTTTCGGGCGACAGATTTTACGAGCCGTTCATAACCGCGTTGATAGGTCTTATACCGAATTGCGCGTCATCTGTAGTGATAACTACGGCTTACGTCGAGGGAATAATTTCTTTCGGCTCGCTTTTGTCGGGGCTTATAACCAACGCGGGCGTAGGTTTTGCGATACTGTTCAAAAACGGAAAGGAATGGAAACGCAATTTAATTATTCTCGCCGTATTATATATAATAGGTTCGTTATCGGGTTTAGCCGCGCATATAATAATGTCGGCTATGGGTATTTGAAATGGAAGTTAATGAAATAATAAAAAATAAATATCCCGACAGGGAAACGGCTGAAAAACTGCTTGACGACGCGCTTGCCGCTAATCCCGGCAGATGGGGCGACCATTCGCGAGTGGCGGCTTTTTGCGCCGAAAAAATAGCCGCGGCGTGCGGTATGAATTCCGAAAAAGCCTATATTCTCGGACTTTTGCACGATATAGGCAGAAAATTTCTCGTCAGAGATCTCGGTCATATTTATAACGGTTATAAATATATGACAGAGCTTGGCTACGACGACGTGGCGAGAGTCTGCCTTACTCATTCTTTTCCCCCGCACGACCTTAATTCTTATATAGGTCGACTCGATATTCCGGAAAGAGAAGTCGAAGAAGTGAGAACTTTGCTCGGTCAGATTGAATTTGACGATTACGACAGACTTATTCAGCTCTGCGACGCGCTTGCTTCCGCAGACGGCGTCGTAGACGTGGAAGAACGTATGGCGGACGTCAGAAGAAGATACGGTAATTATCCGCAGGTTCAATGGGATAAAAATCTCGAACTGCTCGGATATTTTTCGAGAAAAGCAGGTAAAAGCGTTTACGAAATTTGCGGCAGATAATGGAAGAAGATTTAAAGTTCAAACAGCTTACGGAGAATAAAGTGCAATCGCTTATATTAAAGCTTGCCGCGCCTACTATTCTCTCGATGCTCATATCCACGCTTTATAACATGGCAGACGCTTTTTTCGTCGGACAGATAAACGCTTCGGCTTCGGGCGCGATAAGCGTTATTTTTTCGTATATGGCGATAATTCAGGCGTTCGGCTATTTCTTCGGTCACGGGTCGGGCAATTATATATCGCTTAAACTGGGAGAGCAAAATCACGAAGAAGCCGAAAAAATGGCGTCTACGGGTTTTTTCTCGTCGCTTGCGTTCGGTTTTCTTATAATGACGGTCGGTTTGTTGTTTACCGACCCGCTTATATCCGCGCTCGGTTCGACGGAAACTATCCGTCCGCACGCTAAGGCGTATTTAACCTACATATTGCTCGGAACGCCCTATATGACTTCCGCGCTTACGCTCAATAATCAATTGCGTTTTCAGGGTAACGCGTTTTACGCGATGATTGCGCTTGTTTCGGGCGGACTTCTCAATATCGGGCTTGACGCGTGGTTTGTTCTCGGTCTCGGTTTAGGTACCGGCGGCGCAGGGCTTGCCACCATGCTCAGTCAACTCCTTTCGTTTGTACTGTTGTTTACAGGCGTAATGTTTAAAGGCTCGGTTAAAATACATATTAAGAAATTCTGTTTCAAAAAGTTTTATTACGCGCAGATTTTGCGCGGCGGACTGCCGTCGCTCGGCAGACAGAGTATTTCGGGAATAGCCACCGTATGCACGAATTTCGTGTGCCGCGCGGTTATGGGCGTCGAACTTGCCGATCAGGCTATAGCCGCTCTCGGTAACGTCACCAAGATTATAGGTTTCTGTTCTTCAGCCGTAATGGGCTTCGGGCAGGGCTTTCAACCCGTGTGCGGGTTCAATTACGGAGCTAAAAAATTCGACAGAGTGCTGAAAGGTTATAAATTTTCTCTCGTCGTCTGTACGGCTTTCGCGATAGTCGTTTCGATTGCGGGTATAGTATTCGCTAAACCCTTGGTCGCGCTGTTTACGAACGACGCTTTGGTCGAAGAATATTCGGCGGTCGCGTTCCGCTATCAATGTCTGTTTTTCATCTTCAACCCGTTTATAACGATATCCAATATGCTTATGCAGAATATCGGCAGGGTTGTAAGAGCGACGACTCTCGGCATAGCGAGACAGGGCATAGCCTATATACCGCTATTGTTTATTCTGGGGTTTACATGCGGGTTGTGGGGGCTTGAAACCACGCAGGCGTTTGCCGACCTCGCGACTTTCCTGCTTGCCATACCCTTGACTTTGCCCGTGTTGAAAGATATAAGGCGAGCCGACGAAAAAAACAAATTGCAGACGGAGGTTTCCGCCGATGTTTGAGAGGTTTTTGGAATGGCTTAAAAATCAGAGCGTGTCGTTCGCGTTTTTTATCGGCGGAGCGATAATCGGCTTCGGGCTTTGTATCGCCGTGTATTATATGTTCGCCAATAAAGAACGGAAAATAAAACACGGTATACGCCCGGTTGATTTGTCGGCTGTGGTCGACGCGTCGAAAGCCCGTATAATAAATTCCGATACGGGGTTCAGGTTTAACGATAAACTCGCGCTTTTTTACGGCGAACTCAAATGCGATATAGAGGTGACTATAAACGCGTATTACGGAGAGGACGCCAAACTGTTGACCGTTCCCGCTTCGGATAAAATTTTCGATGGCGGGTTGTCCGTTCCGCTCGATTTTACCGTCTACGAACTTACCGGGTTTATCGATTGCGTTTTAGATGATTTGGAGAGAATATATAATTCTTTTCTCGACGATAAACGCTTTTTGTTTATATGGAAAGGCAGGGGCTTTATCGCTCGCGGGCTTGACAAAAACCCGCATGACGTTTCTATAGCCAAAATAATCGACGTCGTAGGCGAAAAATTGGAAAAGGCTAAAATCGCCCGTCTGGAACCGCCGAAACGCGGATTGTTCGCTTTTATCGGCAAAAGGGTTGTAAAAACGGCTATGGATAAATTAGTCGAACCGAACGTCGCGCCGCTTATCGACGAAACTCTCGCGCGAGCCGTCGAAAGCGTAATTACCGAGCTGAGTTTATTGTTTTCGCATAATCTTAAAGGCGGCGGCGCAGAACATATGAAATACCTTATAGAATCCGACGGCGAGGAAAAAGCGGTATGATAAAGATACTTCTTCGCATCGTTGCGGTGTTGTGCGGAATATGGTTCGGCGCGGTGATAGGCGCGTCTGTAATAGTCGGCAGAATAAGGCGCAGAATAGAGACAAAAGCAGGCTCGGAATACCCGCCGTATATTTCTCCCGACGACCGTAATCGTCTTGACGAAATATGCCGTAGGTTTAAACGGACGTATAAACGCAGATATAAAGCGCGGACGTTCAGAAAGATTTTCGGTTTTAAAACAAAAAAACGGGAACTCGAAGCCGACGAGGCCTACGGAATGGGAAAACTTCTCGTCGACGTGGCGAAAGTTTTCAACCCCGACAGCGAAAGACCGCTCTTCGAACTTACTGGCGGCGAAGCGTTCGAGTTCGGACATGCCGTAACCGAGAAACTCGTGGGGATATTCGACGCTTCGGGGCTGAAGTTCTTAAACGGCGTTACGGTCGGAACGGCTCTCGATTATATAAAGATTATAGACAAAGCGAAGAAAAACAAAATGGTTCACGGCGCGAAAGGCGCGATAGACGTAATAAAAACTATCGTCAACGTTGTCAATCCGTTCTTCTGGTTTAAACGCACGGTGTCCGCTATCGTCACTCAGAAAATCTGCGATTCGGTTATTTTTACCGGCGTGGAAACAATCGTGAAAGAATTCGCTTCTTTTTACGGTAAAACCGACAGAGAATGTCTTACTAAGGAAAAAAACGTCGGAAAACTTGCCTGAAACGCGGTTTTTCGGCGTTAAATTTACTAACAATATTTTGCGAAACGATTTTTTACGAAACACAATATATAGTGTTTTTTTGTGAAAAATCGTTTTTCTATTGTTATTCGTTGGACAAGAGCTTTAAGATGTGTTATAATGTTTTGGCAACACGCGGTCGGGCGGGGTGTCTGTTCGACCGATCGCGGTAATCGAGACACTATGTTAGGCGGAGGTAGGAGAAAATGAAAATTATCAAGAGAAGCGGAAGAGAGGACGTTTTCGACGAGAATAAAATCGTTATGGCGGTAAGTAAAGCCAACGCTTCCGTGAGCGAGGGGAAAAGACTCACGCAGGACGAAATCAATCGTATAGGGGATAACGTTACGGCTATAGCCAAACGTTCTTCGCGCGCGCTCAGCGTCGAAGAGATTCAGGATTTAGTCGAAAACGAGATAATGTCGCTTCATAAATTCGACGTTGCGCGTAAGTATATTACCTATCGTTATACCCGTCAGCTCGTGAGAAAATCCAACACGACGGACGATCAGATTCTGAGCCTTATCGAATGTAATAACGAAGAGGTTAAACAGGAAAACTCCAATAAAAATCCCACGGTAAACAGCGTTCAGAGGGACTATATGGCGGGTGAGGTCAGCAAAGACATCACCAAGCGTATTTTGTTGCCGAGAGAAATCGTCGAAGCGCACGAAGCGGGCATAATACATTTCCACGACGCCGACTATTTCGCTCAGCATATGCATAACTGCGATCTCGTCAATCTTGAAGATATGTTGCAGAACGGCACCGTTATAAGCGGAACGTATATCGAAAAGCCGCATAGTTTTTCTACGGCTTGCAATATCGCCACGCAGATAATAGCGCAGGTCGCCTCCAATCAGTACGGCGGGCAGTCGATATCTCTTACCCATCTTGCCCCGTTCGTCGAGATAAGCAGACAGAAAATAAGAAAAGAAGTCGTCGAAGAACTCTCGGAAGCGGGCGTTACCGACGTTGAACTTATAAACAAAATTGCCGAAAAAAGACTTCGTAACGAGATAAAAAGAGGTATACAGACCATACAGTATCAGGTTGTAACTCTGCTTACCACAAACGGTCAGGCTCCTTTCATCACCGTGTTTATGTACCTTAACGAGGCGCGTAACGAGCAGGAGAAAAAAGACCTTGCCGTAATTATAGAAGAAACGCTTTTACAGCGTATTCAGGGCGTTAAGAACGAGGCGGGCGTATGGATAACCCCCGCTTTCCCCAAACTTATATACGTTCTCGAACCCGATAATATAACGGAAGATTCGAAATACTGGTATCTTACCGAACTCGCCGCGAAGTGTACGGCGAAACGTATGGTACCCGACTATATTTCCGAAAAGAAAATGCTCGAATATAAAGTCGATAAAAACGGCGAGGGGCATTGCTATACCTGTATGGGTTGCAGAAGCTTTTTGACGCCTTACGTCGACGAAAACGGAAAGCCGAAATATTACGGCAGATTCAATCAGGGCGTCGTTACGATAAACCTTGTCGACGTCGCGCTGTCTTCGGGCAAAGATACCGAAAAATTCTGGAAGATTTTCGACGAGAGACTCGACCTTTGCTATCGCGCTTTAATGTTGCGCCATAACAGACTTAAAGGTACGCTTTCGGACGCCGCGCCCATATTGTGGCAGTACGGCGCGCTTGCCAGACTTAAAAAAGGCGAAACCATAGATAAGTTGCTATACGGCGGTTATTCGACTATTTCGCTCGGTTATGCAGGGCTTTACGAGTGCGTGAAGTATATGACGGGCAAATCGCATACTTCTGCCGAAGCCAAACCTTTCGCGCTCGAAGTGATGCAGCATATGAACGATAAATGTAAGGAATGGAAAGCCAAAGAGAATATCGACTTTTCGCTTTACGGAACGCCGCTCGAAAGCACGACTTATAAATTCGCAAAGTGCCTGCAGAAGCGTTTCGGCGTAATACCGGGCGTCACCGATAAAAACTATATAACAAACAGCTATCACGTTCACGTTACCGAAAAAATCGACGCGTTCACGAAACTCAAATTCGAAAGCGAGTTTCAGCAGTTGTCGCCGGGCGGAGCCATAAGTTACGTCGAAGTTCCGAATATGCAGAATAATATTCCCGCCGTTCTCGAACTTATGAAATATATTTACGATAACATAATGTACGCCGAACTCAACACGAAGAGCGATTATTGTCAGGTATGCGGCTATGACGGAGAAATGCAGATAATAACAGATACCGACGGTAAACTCGTGTGGGAATGTCCCAACTGCCATAACCGCGATCAGGCTAAAATGAACGTGGCGCGCAGAACGTGCGGTTATATCGGCACGCAGTTCTGGAATCAGGGCAGAACGCAGGAGATAAAAGAGAGGGTTTTGCATCTGTAATGAATTACGGTGAAATCAAATATTGCGATATAGCTAACGGAACGGGGGTAAGAACCTCCGTTTTCGTATCGGGTTGCAGAAATCATTGCGAAGATTGTTTCAATTCCGCTACCTGGAGTTTCGAATATGGCAAGCCGTTTACCGAAGAGGTGGAAAACGAAGTTATCGCAAGCCTTAAATTGCCGTATATCTGCGGACTTACGGTACTCGGCGGCGAACCGTTCGAAGTGGAAAACCAGTCGGCAGTGCTTAAGCTTATGAAACGCGTCCGTAGGGAGTGTCCGTCAAAGAGCATATGGGTGTATTCGGGCTTTACTTATGAGGAACTTTTAAGCGGTTCGAGAGCGGCTACCGATACGGCGAAAGAGATTTTAAAGACCGCCGACATACTTGTAGACGGCAGATATGATAAGAAGTTGAGAAACATATCGTTAAAGTTCCGAGGCTCCGAAAATCAGCGGATAATCGACTTAAAGGCTACTGCTTCCGACGGGAAAGTTGTCCTTGCCGAGAAATACATGTAGAAAAAATAAAAAGGGTATACGCAAATGAAAATCAAAGTAAAGAAACTCAACGATAAAGCCGTGCTTCCCACTTTCGGAAGCGTCGAAAGCGCCGGCGGAGATCTGTACTCCGCAGAGAACGGCGACGTTACCGTCGGAGCGGGCGAAACCGCGTTTATAGGCACGGGAATAGCGGTTGAAATCCCCGCGGGGTACGTCGGGCTTGTCTATGCGAGAAGCGGCATGGCTTGTAAAAGAGGACTTGCACCCGCCAATAAAGTAGGCGTTATCGACAGCGACTATCGCGGCGAAATAAAGGTCGCTTTGTATAACCACGGAAAAGAGGCTCAGACTGTCGCGGCCGGCGAAAGAATAGCTCAGTTGGTAATCGCGCCTTATTTAAAAGTCGAATACGAAGAAGCAGAAGAATTGTCCGACACGGCGCGCGGCGCGGGCGGTTTCGGCTCGACGGGCAGAAAATAATATCCGCCCGATTTTCCTTTAATTGACCCGTTTGTTTGTTGAAAACATAAAAAAGGGACAAAAAATTATATTTATTTAAAATTTGTTGAGTTTTAGGCGGTTATAGTATTGACAAATTTTACTTAAAAGTATAAAATAAGATATAATCTGCGTAAATGTACGCCGAAATAGCGTCGCGCTTGCGCAGGGGTAAAATTGTTTTCACGGAGTGAACGATATGAAAAGCAAAATGAGTTTACGAATCATATCCGTAATTGTCGGACTTGTATCCGTATTCACGGTTTTCGGCGCGGCGAACGTTTTTGCCGACGAAGAAACCACTACTTACAGAGCGGTCGAAGAAGCTACGGAGAGAGCGGCGGTACAAGTTCCCGTCGACTACGTTCTCGTCAAAGCGGGAACCAAAGAATCCGTTATCAAATCCGACGATATCGAAAAAGTCGAAGTTAAAACCGAAGATAAGACCAAAACTTACGAGGCAAAGAAGAAATATACCGCGGAAGACGACGGTTATATAGTCGGCGGCGGTTATGAATACGATGCAGGTAAAATATTCTACTATGCGACGGGTAACGATGCCGACGTCTATTACGTTTATACTACGGTTAAAGGCGTTGAAACCGCTTACGAAACGAAAGTTACCGTATCGGGCAAGGCGGGCGAGATTTCTTATGACGAGAGCTTGCTTACCACCGAGAAACTTGCCGAAGTTCAGTCGGCAATAAACGCGGTCAAAGCGGACGACGATTCTATAGAACTTCCTTTCGAAGCCATTACCGAAATCATAAAGAGTACGGTTCTCGATAAAAGCGTAGTCGCGTACACTATCCATTACGAAGCCCCCGGAGCTACTTCGTTTTCGACCACTTCTACGAGAAAGGGCGAATTTGCGAAACTCTCCGTATCAAGCGACGGTATTTACAGATTTTACGTTACCGCGAGCGACGGCGAGGGTAACGAAATAACCGTCAAAGACCTTGAATATAAAAACGGCGCTTGGGGTTTGGGTTATTATGTAAAAGATACCGAAGAACTTAAAGTCCCCGTATTTACTATCGAGTATATTGCCGACAATTACATTACCATAGAAGCTAAAATCGGTTCTGAAAAGGGCAGAGTAAATCAAAGATATCAATCTGCGACGTTTACTATAAAGAATGCCGACGACGTACATTTCGTTCTTCAGTACAGCACAGATAAAGAAGTATGGAAAAATGCGGAAAACGGAGTAGAAGCTAAATTCGACAAAACGCTTTTCACCGAAAGTCAGTTGTACTTCACCCCGCTTACCAAGGGTTATTTCAGATTTACTGCCAGTGCGAAAGGCGGTAAGAGCGGAACCGAGACAAAGAGAGAAGTTTCGAGCGAAGTAATTTCCGTTCAGGACGAAGTCGAAGAACTAAAACTTGTCGACGAGAGATTTAAGAATTTCTTTAAGAATAACTGGTTGTCGATGATATTCCTCGGAATCGCCGTTCTGTGTCTTGTCGGTATAGTCGTTATCGCGCTCTGGAAGCCGAGCGACGGCAAGAAAGTAAATAAAGTTGCCGAGCAGGATAAGAAAGACGGCGGCGAAGAAACGGTTGAAGCGGAAGAGGCTAAAGAAGTAACCGAAGCCGAAGAAGTTGAAGATACCGAAAAAACCGTTGAAACCGAAGAAACGACGGAAGAGAACGCTGAAGCAATCGAAACTGCAGAAAGCGAAGAAACCGTTGTAAACGCCGAAAATAGCGAAGAAAAGGCAGATACCGAAGATACTACGGAAACAAGCGAAGAAAGCGGCGAAAAGACCGAATAAAAGCTTAATAACAGACTATAACGCGGGGCGATTTAATATCGCCCCGCGTTTTTTTATAATACAAGTGAAAAAACTTGCTTGCAAGGGTTTTCGAGGGCAGTATTTCAACGGAAACGGCGGTTTGGCGAAGACAAATCGCATGGCAACGACTGTTGCCGACAAAATTTTATGTTGTTTCGTTTCTATATTATTATACAAGTGAGAAAACTTGCTTGCAAGAGTTTTCGAGCGCAGTATTTCAACGAACGGCTGTTATTTGCGTTTAGCAAAGAACATAATGCGAATGCAATATAAAAATTTATTTTTGTAAGCCGTGTAATGTTATAATATTATTTGTCATTCTGAGGCTTAGCCGAAGAATTTCGTTGAATACGGGCGGAAATACTTGATACTGTGGGGTGTTTCGCTCATGCTTAATAAGACAGAAAAAATAAATAAAATATGTCATTCTGAGTGAAACGAAGAATCCCACCGATTAAGGACGGAGATTCGGTATGATATTATTTGCGCTTGATTTGAGATGAAAATCAAATATAATTATTTTGTTTTATCGTCAATGCCGTCGGTAAGTTCTTCAAATGTTGTATTTAAAACTTTTAATATTTTTATTATGTTGTATAACGACGGTTCGATTTTGCCGCATTCCCATTCGCTTACGCGTTGTTGCGTCGTTTGCATTCGGGCGGCAAATTCGCGTTGACTAAGATTATTAAGTTTTCTTAATGTTTTGATATTGTCGCCTATTGTCATAACTATATTTTACACTAAATTTAGGATAAAATACTTGACATACACTAACAATAGTGTTATAATATATTTACGTTGATTATTCAGCGTAACAAACATGAATGCGCCTGCTCTTTTCTTGGGTGATTGCTTATTGCGGTCGTTTGATATCGGGGCAGGCGCGCCCTTTTATATGCAGAAAGAAAGGTGTGTAGGGGCAGTATAAACGCCGATGCTTTGCCTTTTCGGAGGCTTTTAACGCAGTCTGTATCGAATATAATAAAAGCGGGGCTTGCCAATGGCAAGCCCCGCTTTTGCGTTGTTATTGTTAGTCTTTTTTGTCGTCGTTCTGTCCCGCAACGGGCATTTCGATTGTCTGTTCGGTTTTGTCTTCAGCCTTTTCTTTCGCTTTTTGTTCTGCGGTCGGTTCGGCTTTGACTTTACGCTCGAAAGGATTACCCGAAGAGTGCTTTTCGCGGTCTTCGATGAACGCGTTTATTTCGGCAACGTCTTTACCTTCCATAATCATATCTACTTCGTCCTGATAAATGGTTTCGTGTTCGATAAGAACGCGCGCCATTGTGTCGAGAAGTTTTTTGTTGGCGGTTAAAAGCTCGGTTGCTTTCGTATGCGCTTCCTTTATTATCTTTTCTACTTCGCTGTCGATAAGCGCCGCTAAGCTCTCGCTGTAATTAGCTCTCGTCTGATAATCTCTGCCGACGAAAATCTGATCGTTGTCACCGTAATTTACGGGTCCGATCTTGTCGCTCATACCCCATTCTGTAACCATCTTTCTCGCGCGGCTCGTCACTACGCTTATATCGTTAGACGCACCCGCAGAAATATCCTTTATGATTATTTCTTCCGCAACTCTTCCGCCGAGTGTCATAACGATATCGTCGAGGAGTTTGCTCTTTTCCATATGGTTGTTGTCGTTGTCGGGGCGGGTCATAGTGTAGCCCGCAGCCATTCCTCTGGGGATAATCGACACTTCCTGTACGGGGTCGCAACCGGGAAGCAGACGGGCGAGAATAGCGTGACCCGATTCGTGATAAGCGGTTATACGTTTATCGCTTTCGGTAACTAATCTGCTCTTTTTCTGCGGACCCATTATAACTTTGTTTATAGCTTCGTATAAATCTACGTTGGTTATCGCTTTTTCGTCGTTTCTCGCCGCGAGTATCGCAGCTTCGTTCATAAGGTTTGCAAGGTCTGCGCCCGAAAAACCTGCGGTCATACGGGCGAGAACTTTGAAGTTTACGTCCGTTGCGAGCGGCTTATTGCGCGAGTGAACCTTTAAAATCTGCTCTCTGCCGCGAACGTCGGGCATGTTGACGTAAATCTGACGGTCGAATCTGCCGGGGCGGAGAAGAGCGGGGTCGAGTATGTCCGCGCGGTTTGTCGCCGCGATTATTATGATACCGTCGTTGGCTTCGAAACCGTCCATCTGAACGAGAAGTTGGTTAAGAGTTTGTTCTCTTTCGTCGTTGCCGCCGCCTAAACCCGCGCCGCGCTGACGACCTACCGCGTCTATCTCGTCGATAAACACTATGCAGGGCATACTCTTTTTAGCCATTGCGAACAAATCTCTGACTCTGCTTGCGCCTACGCCGACGAACATTTCGACGAAGTCGGAACCGCTTATGGAGAAGAACGGAACGTTGGCTTCGCCCGCTACGGCTTTTGCGAATAACGTTTTACCTGTTCCCGGAGGACCTACTAAAAGAACGCCCTTGGGGATTCTTGCGCCGAGAGCGGAGAACTTACGCGGATTTTTAAGGAATTCGACTACTTCTTTAAGTTCTTCTTTCTCTTCTTCCGCGCCTGCCACGTCTGCGAAACGCACTTTTACGTTCTGGTTTACGCGCGCTTTGGTTTTACCGAAGTCGAGCGCGTTTTTACCGCCGCCGCCCATCTGGCGCATGATGAACATAAATACCATTACGCCGAGAACGAGCATTATAATCGGCATTACAAGGCTTGACCAGAACGAACCCGCGTTCGGGTCGGCACAGTTGATTACTACTTTATTGCGCTTCAGAACGTCGATTTCTTCGTTGAAAGTCTGACCGAATACGTCGCGGTAAGCGGTGTAAATTACTCTGTTGTTTTTAACGCCTTTTAAAGTGTAAGTGTCTACGATAATTCCGTCAAGCTCGTTTTTCGACGCGTCGTAACCGAGTTTGTCTTCGGAACCGCTGTACACGATACCCGCTTTTTCAAAGAAAGTCGTGGTGTCGAGCTTTTTCGAAGAATTCGTAAGCATGCCGGCAAAAGCCAGAATACCGAGAATCGCGACGATCGCCACAACGGCTATAATTATCGTCTTGGTTGATTTTTTCATTTAACCTCTCCCGAAAATTTTCGCTGTTATAATATATAATATTATAAATAACTGCCAAAATATCTTTTTCATATATATTATCACAAATGAAAATAAAAAACAAATAAAAAAACGCCCTTAAGAAGTAAAAGCGGCGTTTTTACAAATATTTCATTGAATTTCGCTGTTTACTTCTTATAGGGTGTGTACGTTGAAAATTTTTATCCGCCGATTTGACCTTTAAGCCCGTAAGAATTTACAACTTTTAGAAGTTCGTTCATAAGTTCTTTGCTCGGCGGCTCGATATCGCCCATAAGGTATTCGCGGTTAAGCCCCGCGTATTTGTCGCTGCCTATGCGGTGATAGGGGAGAATATGCATCTGTTTTACGCCTTTTAACGACGAGGCGAATTTAGCTATGTCGCCTATTTCTTCTTTCGTTGCGTTGAAAGTCGGGATAACGGGCGTGCGAATTATCAGTTCGCACATACCCGAATCGGCTATTTTACGCGCGTTGTCGAGTATTCTGTCGTTGGGGCGGGTGGTGAATTCTTCGTGCTTTTTGCAGTTTATGTGCTTTATATCCATCAGATAAGTGTCTAAATAAGGCAGATATCGCGATATTATCGAGAAATCGGCATAACCCGTCGATTCCATTGCGGTGGAAATCCCGCGGTCTTTGGCGGCTTTTAAAAGCGCGACGGCAAAATCCGGCTGCATTAAACTTTCGCCGCCAGAAAGCGTCATTCCGCCGCCCGAACGTTTGTAATACGATCTGTCGCGTTCGACTTCTTCCATAACTTCCGCCACGGTTACGTCGCGCCCGACGGTTTTAGTCTTGCCCGCGACAGTCATTTGCTGAATATCGTATTTTTGCGATTCGGGGTTACAGCACCATTTGCAACGGAGCGGACAGCCCTTTAAAAAGACGATCGTGCGTATGCCTTTGCCGTCGTGTACGGAAAACCGCTGAATATCGAATATCCTGCCTTTTTGGTTGAGATATTCTTCCATTAAAAGCCCCCTTGCTCGGTTCTGTTGATAATGTCTTCCTGAAGCGATTTCGAAAGGGTGGTGAAGAGCGCGGAATATCCGGCGACTCTTACTACCAGCGAACGATAATTTTCGGGGTGTTTCTGCGCGTCGCGGAGCGTCTCGCGTGAAACTACGTTGAATTGCATATGGCTGCCTTTGCGGTCGAAATAACCCTGAATAAGGGATACGAAGTTTTCAAGCCCGTTTCTGCCCGCAAGCGCGGTCGGGTGGAATTTCATATTGAACAGAGTTCCGTTCGAAGCTATCGAGTGGTCGAGACAGGATACCGAATTGCAGGACGCGGTAGGACCTTTCGTGTCTCTTCCCGCCGCGGGAGAAACTCCGTCGGCAATCGGCGTAAAGGCGAGCCTGCCGTCGGGGGTCGCGCCCGTCTGCGCGCCGAGCGGAACGTTTGCCGATACGGGGTAAAGCCCCGCCTGATATCTTCCGCCTCTCGGATTCGTGTACTTTTCGACGGCTTTGGTGTAAACGTAAGCCATCTCTCTTGCCAAAGTATCGACTTCTTCGTCGTCGTTGCCGTATTTCGGAAGAGCCTGAATATCTTCGAGCAACTGTCCGTAACGGGCTTTGTCCGCTTCGGAACAGTCGTTGTGTTTAATCGCGTTATAAATCGACTTTATTTCTTCGGCGGTCGGCGTTTTGCCCTCGGCGGCAAGCTGTTTGCAGACTTCAGCGGTCAGCTTTTCGGCTTTATGTTCGTCGGTGTCTTTGCCGTAGTTGTTGTCGATAGCCGCTTTGAAATCGGCAAGCGTGTATTTTCCGCTTTCGAAAACGAGTTTTTTAACGGCGAGCATAGCGTCCGCCATGTTGGCTATACCGAAGCCCTGAGGACCTGTGAAATTATATACCGCGCCGCCCTCCTGAACGCTCTTTCCGCGTTTGATACAGTCTTCTATCATACATGATAAGAAAGGCAACGGACAACGTTCGCCGTGTGCCGTGTCTATCGCGTTGTCGGCGTTTACGAGCAGCGAAACGAAATAATCGGATTGCGCTTTGTAGGCGTGTTCGAACTCTTCGAAAGTTTTCATTTCCGTTACGTCGCCGGTCTGAACGCCGACTCTTTCGCCGTTTTCGTAGCCGTTCGAAAATACCATTTCGAGCGGACGCATCATATTGAAGAACGCCGCGTCGTGCCAGCCGTCGGTCTTGCCCGCTTTCTGCGGTTCGACGCAACCTATAATGTCGTAGTCGCGCGCGTCTTCGAGCGTAAGCCCTCTCGACATAAGCGAGGGAATAATAACTTCGTCGTTATAATAAGCGGGGAAACCTATGCCGGTGCGGGTAAGTTCCGCCGCGCGTATTAAAAATTCATGCGGAGAGCCGTTCCAAACTCTTACCGAGAACGACGGTTGCGGCAAAAAGACGTGTTCCGTCGCGTTGATCGACATAAACGACAAATCGTTTGTGGCGTCGCGACCGTTTACGTCCTGTCCGCCGGCAATAAGGTTCTGGAAGAGCGAATATCCCGCGAAACCCTCTGCGGATACCGCGTCGCGGCACTTGTTAAGGTCGTTCAGTTTTACCCAGACGCAGTCCATAAGTTCCTGAGCGTATTCTCTCGTCATTCCGTTTTTACGCGAAATTTCGTAGTAGGGGAACATGTATTGATCGAAACGACCGGGCGAAATGGAGTGTCCGCTCGATTCTGTCTGAATAAGCATCTGTATAAACCAGAAGCTCTGGCATGCCTCGTAGAAGTCGCGCGCGCCGTATTCGGGTACGCGGTCGCAGTTAGCCGCGATTTTTTCGAGTTCGGCTTTTCTTGCTCCGTCGGTTTCTTTCGCGGCGAGTTCGACGGCGAGCTTAGAATATCTCTTCGCGTAGGTTATCGCCGCTTTGCACGAAATTATCACCGCTTCTAAAAACGCGTGTTTTTTGCAGTAGTTGCCGTCCGAAACGCGTTCGAGCGCCATTTCGTCTTCGGCTTCTTTGATTATGGACGAAAAGCCTTTTTCGAGAACTTTGCCGTAGTTTACCGTGACGTGACCTATTCCGTTATAGAAATAATTGCCGGGGGTAAACATATTGTGAGCCATAGCCGTAAGCGTTTCGGGCGCCATATATGCGGTGGCGAGTTCGCTCGTCGTTTTGCCTTTCCAGTACTTGTATACTTCGTGCAGTATGGTTTTGCTCTCGTCGGAGATGTAGAACGGGTCGGCAGAACGCGTAGCGACGGTGTCGAATTCCTTTTCGAGCCATTCGAAAGAATATTCGGGGAACACCTGACACGAACGCGGGTGTATCGTAGCCGAACCGACTATAAGTTCGCGATCTCTTATGGTTATAGGAATATTTTCGAGTATATGCCTGAAAGCTTTGGCGCGCCTTAAATAGATAGGTTCGCCCTCGGTCTGTTTGTAAGATTCCGTTATAAGCACCGCTCTGTCCGTTTCTATTTCGGGCAGTTTAGCGTAAAGCATATTTTTAAGAAAGTCTATTCTGTCAGATTTGGCGATTTTCTCGCTGTAAAATTTCGACATATTCCCTCCTTATAAAGGACTAAATCATTCTGCTAACATTATATAATAATTTTTATATATTGTCAATAGTTTAATCTTGTTTTTTGTTGTTTTTCTGCAAAATAGCAAAAAAGAAAAGGGTCAAACGTTATAAAAACAACAACATTCAACCCAAAACAACAATATTCTGTAATAAATTTATGTTTACCGCCCGGTCACTCTGATATCCGCAAGAGAGAAAACGATAACTTTCGAAAGCTCTTTTAAACTCGTTTCTATCTGTAAACCGATTCGCCCGCCGCTGAAAATAATCGTCGGCTGATTTTTCGCGCTTTCGTCTATCGTCGTTTTAAAGAATTTTTTCATTCCCACGGGCGAGCAACCGCCGTGAATATAGCCCGTAAGCGGCAATAACTCCTTGGATTTTACCATTTCTACGTTTTTTTCGCCCACGAAAGCCGCCGCCTTTTTCAGGTCGAGTTCCTCGGCAACGGGAACGACGAAAACGTAATGAGCGCCCGATTTTCCTGCAGTGACTAAAGTCTTATATACTTTTTCGTAGGGTTGACCGAGATAATCGGCTACTTCCGTTCCGCTAAGTGCGGTTTTATCGGGATAGGTGTGGGTCGTAAATTCCAGCTTTTTCTGTGCAAGCAGTCTTACCGCGTTTGTTTTTTCGTTGGATTTTTCCATAATTATGCCGCCGCAGGCAATTTCCGGTTTGCCTTGAACCATTCCGTGTCTTTGAGTTTTGTCGCGTTGTTCGAACATTTTACTTTTACGACTTTGTCGGCTTCGGTGTATACTACGATATAGCCGTTCATCGACGTGAATTCGCCTTTGTTATAGTCGACGCAAAGCGAAGTGACGTAAACGTTTTCCGTGTGGGGGAAAACTCTGTCGATAAAAGCCTGAGTCGGGAATTGGTTGTCGTTGTTTTTGGTGTATTCGGGGCTGCCGGCGCAAGCGCAAACGCAGACGATTTCTGGGTCGATTACGTCGAGTAACGCTTTCGACGACGAGGTTTTCGAGCCGTGATGTCCTGCCTTGAATAATTTTACTTTGCCGAGTTTGCCTTTGTTTTTCTCGACTAAACTCTCTTCTCCGTCCTCTTCGAGATCGCCCGTAAACAGATAGCGGTTGTCTTCGCCGTCGGTTTTCTGGGTAATCATGCAGCATACCGAATAATCGTTTTCGGTGCTTGCCTTTTCGTCGTAATATTTCTGATATAAAAATTCGAGTTCTATGCCGTCGCCCAAAGTGTAAACGGCGTTGTTTTCGGCTACGAGCGAGCCTACCGAATAAACTTTCGTACCGTTTTTCTCTTTCGTTTCTTCGAGTTCGCGTTTAAAGTTTTTATAAAGGGTAGAGCTGTCTTTCTGATTTGTCTTTGCAAACGTTACCACCGTGCCGACGTTGAGCTTGTCGAAAAGACTGTCCGTTTTTTCACCTGTGGCGAACCCCGCGTAGTGGTCCTGATGCGCGTGCGTAACTATAACGTATTCGAGCTTGCCGTCGGAAATATAGGGCGAAATATAATCGTAAATATCGTCTACGCTGTCGGCGCGGCTGCCCGCGTCGATAAGTATTTCCGTGTTGCCGACCTTTATGAAAGTGCAGTCGCCCGTGTATTTGTTGCCGAGTTCGAGAAAGTGTATCGATAATTCCTTGTCTTTGAACTCTTCTGCCTTTATGTTGCCCGCCGTGACTTCGTTGTTCGCCGCTACCGCGTCGGGAATTATGTATTTCTCGTTGCCGAGAAAGGTCGATGCCGCAAAACCCGCTAAAGCGCCTATCGCAAGCGCGAGAATGCAGCTTATTATCGTAACCGCGGGATTGATTTTCTGTTTTTTGCGTTTAGCCATCTTGTTCCACCCCCGTAACTATTATTGTTCTTATCAGTCTCGAAGAACGGAAAGCGAAATGCGAAGATGTAAATTCTTCGTAGTAAATCCCGGCTTTCGAAAGGTCTAAACCGTCAACTTTTTCATATGGTTTCGACCCGTCTTCGCGATAGTAAAAAGTTCTGATAATCGTATTATCGACAGACTTTCCGAGAAAAGTCGCCTTTGCGCCGCCGTCGCTTAACGTAACCGCGCCGATGATATCGTCCATCGTTATTTCCGACGAAGACGAAGCCGAGAGTTTGTCTTTTACTTCGGTTAAATCTATTTCGACGTAATCGTTTTCCTGCGCCGCGCCGTTTACCGTGAACGTTCCGAGTTCGAAGCGGTTGAACTTCGGTGCAAGGATATATCCCGCGACCGCGCCTATTAAGAGAAAGGCGATTACGGCTATGATTACGGGGTACTTTTTGAGTTTTTTAATCGTTCGTTTGTTTACTTTTACGTCGGGAGCGGATATTTCGGAAGTCTTTTCGACTTTCGTCGCTCGCGATTTGTTGTAGTTTTTCGCCATAAAGTCTCCTTAATCGAGTATAAGTTCGGCTGTGCCGAGCGGACGGACGCGCGCGGTGAAGACGTTTTCTTTACCGAATACCTCCGCCATTTTCGCCGTGTAATTTCCGACTTCGCCGTCGGCAACGATGGCGAGTATCGACCCCGCGAATCCGCCGCCGTGAACGCGTACCGCGCCGTCTTTTATTATTTCGCGCGAAAGTTCTATGCCGAGTACCACCCGTTGTTCGGTCTCGCCGGGAACAAGACAGTTCTGCAATCTTACGAGCGAAGAAAGCCCCGAACCGTTTACGGCGGCGAGGAACCCCGCTTTGTCGCCGTTTTTAAGCGCGTCGGCGGCTTTTATAACCCGTTTGTTTTCGTCGTAGAAATGCATTGCGCGAAGAGCCGCTCTGCCGGATATCTTTTCCGACACGTCCTTGATTTTCGCGTAAAATTCTTCTTCGGGTACGTCGCGCAGAACTTTTTTGCCGAAGTACGCCGCCACCGCTTCCATTTCGGAGCGTATAGCCGCGTAGTGTTCGGTAAGCGCGGCGTGGCTGCCGCCCGTGTTGGTTATAACCAACGCGTAACCGTCTATCATACTCAGTTTTTCTATTTCGGGTTCAGTCGGAACGAGAAAATCGAGTTTCGAAAGCGAGCCTATGGCGATTCCGCTTTGGTCGAGAAGCCCGCACGGTTTGCCGAAATAGACGTTTTCGGCGTATTGCGAGATAACCGCCTTATCTACGGCGTTTAACTTGCCGTCGAGATATAACGCGTTGAGAATTTCGGCTATTAAAACCTCGTATGCCGCCGACGACGAAACGCCCGCTCCGCCGAATACGGTGCTGTTTAAATACGCCGTGAAACCGCCTACGGATAAGCCGCGGTTTTTAATCCCCGCGACGACGCCGCGGGTAAGGGCGACGGAAGTGCCTTTCTCTTTGGCTTTAACTTCGACGTCGTTCACGTCTACCGTAAACGGCGCGTAGCCCTCGGAACAGATTTTGATTATGCCGTCGTCGCGCTTCGAAACGGCGGCTAAGATATCGCAGGATATAGCCGCGACGAGAACAAGCCCGTGATTGTGGTCGGTATGATTGCCGAGAACTTCGGCTCTGCCCGATGAGGAAAAAATATGTTCGGGCGCACGTTTTTCGAATTTCTCGAAAGTGTTTTTAAGTTTTTCGATGCGCTCGGTCGCCGCTTTTGTATCGACGCCCGCGCCGTAATAGTCGCTGAGTTTCATTTTGTGTCTCTCCTTTTCGGTGAAATTGTAACATAAAAACCCGCGAATTGTAAAGCGACTAAAACAAAAAACGAAAATTTCGTTTAAAACGCCTTGAAAACGGTTGCAAAACCTTTATATTTATGATAGAATGGTATGGCTATAAAATTCACACTCGTATCTTGCGCTCCATTCGTGTTTCCGTAAATAAAATTTAACGCGCGGAAATGGCGGGGCGATAAATCGGGTACGGGGAGGAATAACGGAGGAAAGAATTATGGCAGTAACTTCTATGAAGCAACTTCTCGAAGCGGGCGTTCATTTCGGCCACCAGACGAGAAGATGGAACCCCAAGATGAAAAAGTACATCTACGGCGAAAGAAACGGTATTCACATTATCGATCTTCAGATAACGGTCGACCTTGTCGAAGAAGCTTATAAATTCGTCGTCGACGCCGTTAAGCAGGGTAAAAACGTGCTTTTCGTCGGAACTAAGAAACAGGCTCAGGAGGCTATCCAGCAGGAAGCCGAAAGATGCGGTATGTTCTACGTCAATTCGAGATGGCTCGGCGGTACGCTCACCAACTTCAAGACTATAAGAACGAGAATCGACAGACTTAACAAGCTCGACAATATGGAAAAGACGGGCGAGTTCGATCTTCTTCCCAAGAAAGAAGTTTTGGGTCTTAAAGCGGAAAGAGACAAGCTCCTTTACAACCTCGGCGGTATCAGAGATATGAAAGCTCTTCCCGGCGTAATGTTCGTCGTTGACCCCAGCTGCGAAATCAACGCGGTTAAGGAAGCGAGAAAGCTTAACATACCCGTTGTCGCAATCACCGATACCAACTGCGACCCCGATCTCGTAGATTACGTCATTTCCGGTAACGACGACGCTATCAGAGCGGTAAAACTCATCGCTTCTATCATTGCCGACGCGGTTATCGAAGCTAAGCAGGGCGAAGACGCCGTAAGACGTAACGTCGTAGACGACGAAGAAAGCCCCGCGGAAGAACTTGCGGAGGCGGCTATCGAAAACGACCCGCAGGAAAACGCGGAACCCGTAGTCGAAGCGTAATAAAATAATAATTTATCGAGCGACCCGCCCTCCCCGTCGAGGGAGAGCGGGTCGCCGCGAATAATAAACAAAATTTAAATATAAGGAGAAAAAGTATGAATTTCACCGCTAACGACGTCAAGACGTTGAGAGAAAGAACGGGCGCAGGTATGATGGATTGCAAAAACGCGCTTGTAGAATGTGACGGCGATATGGATAAAGCCGTAGATTACCTCAGAGAAAAGGGAATCGCCAAAGCCGCTAAAAAGGCGGGCAGAATTGCCGCCGAGGGTATCGTCGACAGCTATATCC
Organism: uncultured Clostridia bacterium; assembly: GCA_934254815.1. Lineage (GTDB taxonomy): Bacteria > Bacillota > Clostridia > Christensenellales > Borkfalkiaceae > UBA10281. Next base: position 65,569 of record CAKQME010000001.1, read on the forward strand.
ACATGGGCGGAAGAGTCGGCGTTTTGCTTGAAGTAAACTGCGAAACCGACTTCGTCGCTCAGGGAGATATGTTCAAAGCTCTCGTACACGATATCGCGCTTCAGATCGCTGCCGCCGCTCCCTCTTACGTTACGAAAGAAGAAGTTCCCGCAGAAGTTATCGAGAAAGAAAAGGCTATATTGAAAGCTCAGGCTCTCGAAGAGGGCAAGCCCGCCAACATAGTCGAAAAGATGGTTGAGGGAAGAATCAAGACTTTCTACGACGAAAACTGTCTTCTTTGCCAGAAGTACGTCAAAGACCCCTCCAAGACCGTCGAGCAACTCGTTATCGAGGCTACCGCTCAGATCGGAGAAAAAATTTCTATCAGAAGATTTACCCGTTACGAAATGGGCGAAGGTCTTCAGAAGAAAGAAGAGAACCTTGCCGACGAAGTACAGGCTCAGGTTGACGCAATGCGTAAATAATTAAAAAACTCAGGCTTTCGCGAATATAAGTTAAGTACAATGCGGCGCGACGTTTCGCTTTGCCCGAAAGAAATTATCGGGCGGGTTATTCTGAACTGTGCGATGAATTCCGACGTCGGATCGAAATAAACTTTACTTGTAATTGCGAAAGCCGTTTTTATAAATTTATTATTTATTCGGGAATAAGAAATGAAAGCTAAATATAAAAGAATATTGCTTAAAATAAGCGGGGAAAGTTTAGCGGGAGACAAAAGACACGGTTTTTCGACCGACGCGCTTACCGCTACGGCTGAACAGATAGCGGAACTTAATAAACTCGGCGTAGAAGTCGGCGTCGTTGTGGGCGGCGGAAATTTCTGGCGCGGCAGAGAGGGCGACGAGATGGACAGAACCACCGCCGACTATATGGGTATGCTCGCTACGGTTATCAACGCGCTTGCCGTATCCGACGCGTTAGAACGTTTAGGCGTCGAAAGCAGGGTTATGACCGCGTTCGCCATAGATAAGATAGGCGAACCGTATAATATAAAGACGGCAAAAAGATATTTGTCCGAGGGTAAGGTAGTTGTATTCGGCGGCGGAACGGGCAATCCGTTTTTCTCCACGGATACGGGCGCGTCGCTTCGCGCCTGCGAAATCAACGCAGAGGTTCTGCTTCTGGCAAAGAATATCGACGGAATTTACGACAGCGACCCGAAAGTTAATCCGAACGCCGAAAAATTCGATAAACTCACTTACGACGAGTACGTTGCCAAAGGGCTTAAAGCTCTCGACACTTCGGCTGTGGTTATGTGTAAAGAAAACGGACTTAAAATTCACGCTTTCGGCAATACGGGCGACCGCTCGATAGTAGACGCGGTGTGTTCGTCGACTGCGGGTACGGTTGTATATTAAGTCAACGAAAAACGAAATTATACAGAAAAATTCAGTTAATTTGCTTTTCCGCTTGCGCGGCGGCAAAGTATCGTATATAATATAGATATAAAAAGGAGACTAATATGGCGCTCGATATAGAAAAAGTAGAAACTTATGTTCTCGAAGCCGAAGAAAAATTCGAAAAATCGGCTGAAATGTATAAATCCGACTTAACTCAGGTCAGAGCGGGCAGAGCTAATCCGCACATTCTCGACAAAGTAAAGGTCGATTACTACGGTACTCCGTCGCCCATAAATCAGGTGGGCAATATCGCCGTTCAGGACGGACAGTGCCTCGTTATTTCGCCTTGGGATAAATCGCTTTTAAAAGAGATCGAAAAGGCGATACAGGTTTCGGATATCGGTATCAATCCGACTAACGACGGTAACGTTATAAGGCTTGTTTTCCCCGTTTTGACCGAAGAGAGAAGAAAAGATATCGTAAAACAGGTCAAAAAGATGATGGAAGAAGCCAAAGTCGCCGTCAGAAATATCCGCAGAGATTATCTCGACGTGTTCAAAAAAATGAACAAGAATAAAGAGATGACCGACGACGAGTACGCCGATTACGAAGCGAAGATAGAAAAGCAGGTTGCAAAGACTATGGAAGCTATCGATAAAGCTACCGCCGAGAAAGAAAAGGAATTGATGACCGTATAATGGCGGAAGAAAAAAAAGCCGCGCCGCGGCATATCGGCTTTATCATGGACGGTAACGGCAGGTGGGCGGAAAAGCGCGGCATGCCGAGAAATTACGGGCATAAAAAAGGTGCGGACGTTATCGAAGAAGTGGTGTCTCATTCTTTCGACTGCGGCGCCGAAGCGGTAAGTCTGTATGCGTTTTCTACGGAAAACTGGTCGAGACCGAAAAGCGAAATAGACGCTATTTTCGACCTTTTGGACAAATTTCTCAAGCGGTATTCGGGTAAACTCGTAAAAGAACGTATAAAACTTGTCATTTCGGGCGATATAAGCCGAATAAGCGCGAGTCTGCGCGCCCGTTGCGAAGAAGTAACGAAAAAGACTGCGATTTTCGAAAATAAAACGTTGAATATCGCGATAAATTACGGCTCGCGCGCGGAAATCGTCCGCGCCGCTAACGCCGTTAAAGCGAAAAACGAAGCTGTTACCGAAGAAAATCTTTCCGCCGAACTCTATACGGCGGGCATGCCCGATATCGACCTCGTTATAAGAACGAGCGGCGAAATGCGGCTCAGTAATTTCTTTCTTTGGCAATGCGCTTATGCGGAATTGTATTTTACCGACGTTTTGTGGCCGGATTTCGGCAAAGCCGAACTCGATAAAGCCCTTGAATGGTTCGGCAACAGAAAAAGACGCTTCGGCGGGGTGAATAATGCGTAAAAGAATTATTACGGGTACGGGAATAGTTATCTTACTCGTAGGCTTGTTTTTAGCAAAAATGTTTTGGACGACTACCGTCGTCACGACTTTTATAACCGATAAACCCGTTACGGCAGGTATGCTTGTGTTCGATCTTGCTTTGCTTGTGATGGCGTGGATCGGTTGTTTCGAAATGGTTCGCGCGTTTGGCGAACGTATGATTTTAACCGAAAAAATAGTCGCGATGTGCTTTCCGCCCGTCGTATTCGCGGTTGCGTCGTTTATCGGCGTGGTATATACGTTTATAGTCGTTTCGCTTTACGTTCTTTTAACGCTCGCATTGTTCGTGTTCGCGTTTAAAGAAGCAACGCTTGAAAGCGTCGCGTTGACTTTGTTGTGCCTGTTCTATCCTACGGGCTTGTTGCTTACGCTCGTGGCGGTAAATTCGCTCGCCAAGTTCGAGGGGTTGCTCATTGTGTTCGTGACCGCACCCGTGTGCGATACTATGGCGTATTTTGTCGGCAGTGCGCTGAAAGGTAAGAAACTTTGCCCCGAAATATCGCCTAATAAGACGATAAGCGGCTCGATAGGCGGAATCGTCGGCGGCATGCTCGGCGGAGTGGCAACATATTTTCTCGCTCGCTGGTTTTATACATGCGGGGCGATAGAGGGCAGTATTCTTTCCTGCGGCTATGTATGGCTCGACGTAGTGATTTTCGCGCTTTCGGGCGCGGTGTTTGCGATTCTCACCGAAATAGGCGATTTATCCGAAAGCGTTATAAAACGTAAACTCGGCATAAAAGATATGGGCGACATACTTCCGGGTCATGGCGGTATGATGGACAGAATAGACGGGCTTTTATTCGTATCTCCCGTCGCCGCGCTTATTTTCTGCGTGATTTTGCCTCAATTCATAATTTAAAGCATAAAGGAATAAACTTATTAAAGGGGCTTTAAGCCCCTTAAAATTTAGCCGTTATTTTCGGTTTTGATCGGACGGATATGATAAATATAGCGTTGCTCGGCTCTACGGGGTCGATTGGCAGACAGGTTGTTAATACCGCGCTCCGCCATAAAGATAAATTCAGAATAGTGTCGCTTGCGGCAAATTCTTCCGCGGATATATTGAAAGAACAAATTTCGCTTATCCGCCCCGAAGTAGTCGCGCTTACCGATTCTTCGAAAGCGGGTATGATAACCGAACTGCCGAAGAACACGCTTATGTACACGGGCGAAAACGCCGTAAGCCATGCGATAACCGAAAATGCCGACGTTGTTTTCGTCGCGATTTCGGGCTTTGCGGGGCTGAGGCCTACGCTTGAAGCGATAGAGTGCGGAAAAACCGTGGCTCTTGCAAATAAAGAATCACTTGTCGCGGGCGGCGAACTCGTTATGAACGAGGCGAAAAGAAAAGGGGTTAAGATTATACCCGTAGACAGCGAACATTCAGCCGTTTTTCAGTGTCTGGGGTTTGAAACGGACAGAAAATTCCGTAAGATAATTCTTACGGCGAGCGGCGGTGCGTTCCGCGATTTGGATAAACAGACTATCGCGGGGCTTAAAGCCGAAGCCGCGTTAAAACACCCCAACTGGCTTATGGGCAAAAAAATCACTATCGATTGCGCCACGATGCTCAATAAGGGGTTGGAGGTTATCGAGGCGTGCAGGCTGTATAATGCTCCTCTCGATAAGGTAGAAGCTATAATTCATCCCGAAAGCATAATACACTCTATGGTGGAATTCGACGACGGCGCGATAATGGCGCAACTCGGTTTTCCGTCTATGGAAATACCGATTCAGCTTGCGCTTACTTACCCCGAAAGGCTTAATACGGACGTTCCGTTTTTGTCGCTTGCGGGTAAAACGCTGAGTTTTAGAGAAATAGACAACGATAGGTTTCCGTGTTTCGGGCTTGCCTTGGAATCGTTCGTACAAGGCGATAATTACCCTTGCGCCATGAACGCGGCGAACGAAATCGCCGTTAAAGCCTATCTTGACGACAGAATAAAATTTTACGATATACCGAAAGTTATCGGGCGCGCGACCGAAAAATGCAGACGTGCCGCGCCTACTTTCGAGGCACTTATAGAAACCGACCGCGAAGCGAGAGCCGTTGCGGCGGAAATTATCGGAGGCGGCATTTGATAAATCAACTTTTAAGCGTACAATCGGTTATGAAAAACGTGGGTTACGTCGCGATCGCGATACTTATACTGCTCGTAATGATAACCGTACACGAAGCGGGGCATTATTTCGTAGGTAAATTGTTTAAATTCAAAATAAACGAATTCGCTATAGGTATGGGACCTGCCGTTTTCAAAAAACAACTTAAAAGCGGCGAATATTTTTCGATACGCATATTCCCGCTGGGCGGTTTTTGCGCTTTCGAGGGCGAGGACGGCGGAGCGGAGGACGAAAACTCGTTCGATAAGAAAAAGCCTTGGCAGAGAATACTGGTTCTCTTAGCCGGCGCGACGATGAACTATGTCTTAGCCGTAATCGTTATCATGATGACGTTCGGTATTTACGGTCAGCAGGTTATGGGCGCAAGCGTAGTAAACGATGGCGTAAGTACCGAGAGTTCGCTCCGTAACGGCGATTATATTCTTTCTATAGAAAACAACGGAAAAAAGACGGGTATATATCTCACTACCGATTTTATAACCGCGCTCAATCATTCCAAAAAAGGAGATACCGTTACAGTCGAAGTGGTTCGCGGCGAAAACGGTAAAGCGGGCGGTAAAAGCGAGTACAGAACGGTTGTTCTCGCAAACGACGTGGAATGTAAAAATATGCTCGAAGTATATAAGGCTTATTCCGCGCTCGGCATAGGTTCGGCTTTAAGTATCGACGAAACGAGCGAAAAAGGTTTTTTAAAAGGCGATTATTTACTTAAAATAGGCGGAAGCGAAGACTATAAAGAGGCAAGCTTTATAAACGACGAAACCGAATTTTACAATTTCGTCAAGGATAAAACTTCGGGCGATACCCTTTGGTTTTTCGTATCTAGACCGAACGCGACCGAACGCGTCGTTATAGACGTTGTGTTGGGCGACGAATGGGCGGCGGTCGATAAAACCTCTGCCGAAAGCGTAGAGAATTATTTCGGACTGAAATTCGGAGAAAAAGAGTATTATCTCGGCTCGGCTTACGCCCGGCTCGGATTTTTCCCGCTGATAGGCAGATCGTTTGTCTATTCGTTTAAAATAGCGGGTACGGTGTTCAGAAGTCTCGGTCAGCTTATAACGGGCAGAATAGGTCTTAACGCCGTGGGCGGAACCGTTACAACGATAAAAACGGCGAGTCAGCTCATAAGTTACGGCGCGTTTTTCGCGTTGCAGATAACGGCGTTTATCGGCGTAAATCTGGCTGTGTTCAACCTGTTGCCGATACCTGCGCTCGACGGCGCGAGAATAGTGTTCTGCCTGATAGAATGGATATTCAAAAAGCCCGTCAATCGTAAGGTTGAAGCGATTATACACACCGTAGGGCTGATTATGTTGCTCGGGTTTGCGATACTCGTGGATATTCTGCAATTTATTTAACGCGGGAAATTAGCGCATATGGAAGAAAATCGTAAGAAAAAAATCCGCGTGGCGGTAGCGGCGACTTTTCTCGTCCTGCTCGCGGTATACGAAACCTTTTTAAGCGGAAAATTCTTTTCCGCGCCCGTTACGGAGATGTTCGACGGGCTTGTTACGAGACTGCTCGGAATAATCGCCGTCGTTGCGATTCTGGGCGGGGTAGGCGTCAATTTAACAAATAAGCCTGTACCTGAAACGATATTAGCGGTTTTGCCGTGTTTTTTGGCGGTGATATGTAATCCGCCGCTCGAAGGGCTTATTTTCGGTGACGCCGAACTTAATTACGGAGGCGCGGAACTCGCCGCGTATATCGTAATGCTCGCCGCCGAGTGTCTGGCGGTCGGCTTTTTCGAAGAGTTGCTTTTCAGGGGCGCGTTGTTTACGTTCGTGCTTGAAAATCGAAGAGAAAACGGCAAAAAGATATTTTTGTCTGTGGTTATATCGTCGGCGGTGTTCGCGCTCGTACACCTTGTAAATTTATTTGCGGCAAGTCCGCTTTCGGTGCTTTTGCAGATAGGTTATTCGTTTTTGATAGGCGGGTTGTGCGCGTTCGCGCTTTTAAAAACGGGCAACGTCATAGTATGCGCGTTGCTTCACGGAACGTTTAATTTCTGCGGTACGCTCGTCGATACTTTAGGCGCGGGCGGCTGGGGCGGAATACCGACCGTAATAATAACTTCTGTCGTCGGCGTAGCCGTGGCGGTATACGTCATATATTCGTTATTGCATTTTCCGCCCGAAGACGCGGATAAATTATATTGTAAAACAAAAGATATTTCCGAATAAATTATTGTTATAAAAAAGAAAAAAACCGAGATTTCGCCAAATCAGCGAAATCTCGGTTTTATATTCTGTTCTGGTGGCTGCTCCGCTGTAAAATTTGGTTTACTCTTTCATTAACCCAATTATTTTATTGTCTTATTTGCGACGTTATTCGTATCCGATTTGCTTTTATCGTAGTTTAAATTGAACAGTTCGGAAAATTTTTTAAAACTCGGCTGAAAATCAAAGGCTTTATCGAGTAAATCCGAAAAGAAGCCTATTATCGTACCGTTAATCAACGCCATAACGAGCGTTCCCCAACCGATTCCGTTTATTCTGCCGAAAAACGCAAACGTCATAATAACGCTTGCCGTAAGACACGTTAAATCTACAGCTGTTTTTAACAATGATAACTTTATTCCGTATCTGAAAGAAACTGCTTTAACGAAAAAATCGTATACCTGCGGATAGAGGTAAGTTTTAAAAAACAGCGCGACTGAAAACGAGGTTAAAATAACTCCGGTAACAAACATAGCTATTCTAAGCCATAATGACATACTGCCGGGTGGAGTTATCGTAGGATTAAAGAAAGGAATTTTTCTCCATAAATCGAGAACCGCGCCGTAAATTACACAGGTAAAAAACGAAAACAAATATATAAACTTAAATTTTCTCAAAACAATACAGAGCAATATGAATACGCCTGCCTGAATAACGTATTCGGCTTGACCGAAACTCAATATTCCGGTTTTTAAACTCAGTAAATATGCGGGGGCTACTATCATCGATATTCCGAAATTCGCGGCGGAGAGAATCGCCACCGCCAACGCAAGCAGAACTATTGCGAGTAAGTAAGTTATTTCGCTTGAAATTTTTATTTTTTTCATTTGATTACATCCTTTGTTTTTCGCATTAAAAAAGCCATACGCCCGATCGGGCGTATGGCGAAAAATGAAATTTATTCAGAAAAATCCATACAAATTTTGGTATTTAGTTTATTGCGTTCTGACATATCCGCCTGCGGATAGCCGATTATCAATACATTTCGACGTAACTGTCGCGTTCCGCGCCTACGGAAACGTATTTGATTTTGCACCCGACGGCGTTTTCGAGATAACGTATGTATTTGATAGCGTTTTCGGGTAAGTCTTCAACTTTTCTGCATTTCGATATGTCGCAGTTGAAACCGTCGAGATATTCGTATATCGGTTTAGCCTTTTCGAGATCTTCACCGAACGGGAATTTATCCACTCTCTTTCCGTCTATTTCGTAAGCGACGCAGACGGGGATTTTCTTCATATAAGAAAGCACGTCGATTTTTGTGAGGGCAATGCAAGTCGCGCCCTGAACTTTTACGCCGTAACGCGAAGCTACCACGTCGAAACCGCCGACTCTTCTCGGTCTGCCCGTCGCCGCGCCGTATTCGCCGCCGGCTTTTCTGAGTTCTTCGGCTTCGTTGCCGAACATTTCGCAGGTGAAAGGTCCTTCGCCTACGCAGGTGGAATAGGCTTTCATAATTCCGATAACTTCGTCGAGTTTGTGTTCGGGTATGCCCGCGCCGATAGGCGCGTAAGCCGCAATCGTCGAAGAAGACGAAGTGTAGGGGAATATTCCGAGATCGATATCGCGGAGCGCGCCGAGCTGAGCTTCGAACATAATGTTTTTGCCCTTTGCGATTTCGCCGTCGAGATAATCTCCGACGTCGCAGATATAATCGAGGAACGGCGTTCCGAATTTGTCGAGCCAGTCGTACATATCCTCCGCCTTGACGGGTTCTACTCCGTAAGCCGTTACGAGCAGGTTTTTCCACTCGACGATATCCTTAATTTTGTCTTTAAGGTTGGCAAGGTGTTTAAGATCTCCCATACGGAAAGTCTTTTTCATATACTTGTCGGAATAAACCGGCGCGATACCTCTGCGGGTCGAGCCGAATTTCTTGTCTTTGAGTCTGTCTTCTTCAAGCCCGTCGAGCAATTTGTCGTAAGGCATGCAGATCGTCGCTTTGTCGCTGATTTTAAGGTGAGCGGGAGTAATTTCGATGCCCGCGTCGCGAAGTCTTTTGATTTCGCCGTATAAGTGTTCGAGGTCGATAACCATACCGTTACCCATAACGTTTACGGTTTCGTCTCTTAAAATTCCCGACGGAAGCAGGTTGAGTATGAATTTACCCTTTTCGTTGATTACGGTGTGTCCGGCGTTGTTGCCGCCCTGATAACGAGCGATAACGTCGTACTTGTCCGAAAGAAGGTCAACCATTCTGCCTTTTCCTTCGTCGCCCCAGTTGATACCGACTATTGCAGTAAGCATTTGTATATATCTCCTTATATTTTTAACTGATTGAATATTTTTGCGGTAAGTTGTTTCAAGCTGAACAACTTGTACGATACTGACCGACGCGCTCGACGTCGTTAAACGTTTACCTGAGCTTTTATGCCGAGTAAATCGGCGTTTTTATCTAAAATATCGGTTTTTATCGTCGCGAGGAATATTTCCGTCTGCTTTTCGGCAAGCCCGCAAAAACCGTGCGCGTCGAATATTTTCTTGATTTCGTCTTCGGTAAGCTTCAACTCTTTGTCGGCAAGTAACCTTGCGATAAGGTCGTTGTCGCCGCCATCGAGTTTTACGTTGTTGCCCGCCGCTATCGAATGAACGCGGATTTTTTCGTGCGCCCATTGCCTGTCGAACCCTTTTTCTTCGACGAGATACATAAGTATGTTTTCCGTCGCCATAAACGGCAGTTCGCGGTCGAGATTTTTCTTTATGACTTTGTCGTAAACTTTAAGCCCTGATATAACGTTGATATAGAGATTTAATATTCCGCTCGTCGCGAGAAAAGCTTCGGGTACCGATATGCGCTTGTTTGCCGAATCGTCCAAAGTGCGTTCAAGCCATTGCTGAGCTTCGGTTATAGCGGGGTTTAACGCGTCTACCATGACGTAACGGGCAAGTGAAGCTATCCTTTCGCTCCGCATGGGGTTTTTCTTGTAAGCCATAGCGGAAGAACCTATCTGCTTGTTTTCGAACGGCTCGTCCACTTCTTTCATATGACACATCAGCCTTATGTCCGACGAGAATTTTGCCGCCGATTGCGCTATGCCGGAAAGTACGTTGAGTATATAACTGTCGATTTTACGCGAGTAAGTCTGCCCGGATACGGGTATTACCTCGTCGAAACCGAATTTTGCGGCTATAAGTTTTTCAAGCTCGAAAACTTTTTCTTCCTTACCGAACAGCTGTAAAAAGCTTGCTCCCGTACCCGTCGTGCCTTTGCACCCGAAAAATTTAAGATTGTTAAGTTCGTTTTCCAGGCGCTTGTAGTCCTCCGCAAGGTCGTTTATCCAGAGCGTTGCGCGTTTGCCGAGCGTCGTCGGCTGAGCCGCCTGAAAATGCGTGTAGGCGAGAATGGGTAAACCTTTGTATTTTTCGGCAAAATCGCTTGCCGCCTTGATCGCGTTTACCAGCAGGGCTTTAATTTCGTTAAGCCCCTCGCGCATCAGAATTATGTCCGCGTTGTCCGTAACGTAGCAGGACGTCGCGCCCAAATGAATTATGCCGCGAGCTTCGGGGCATACGTCGCCGTAAGCGTAAATGTGCGCCATTACGTCGTGACGGAGCGAACTTTCGTATTCGGCTTCTTTCGCGTAATCTATGTCGTTGACGTGCGCTTTGAGTTCGGCTATCTGCCGCTCGGTTATGTTAAGACCGAGTTCGCGCTCGCTTTCCGCCAGAGCGACCCATAATTTTCGCCAGGTCGAATAGCGATTATCGGGGGAGAATATTCTCTGCATTTTTTCGTCCGCATACCTTTCGCAAAGCGGACTGACGTATTTATCTTTCATTATGCCCTCTGTAAAGAAAAAGTTCTTCACCGCTCTCTATTATACCACAGTGAGACCGAACAGACAAGGAAATTAACGCTTGTCTGCTATTATATTTTTATATAGCGGCTATAAGCAGGGCTTATACCTCTTTCGGGTCGGATAAAACCTGCGGCTCGTCGGGGTGTTTTTCCTTGAATAACAGTTTCAGAAGTATCGGGCAGGTGATGGACGATATGATTATAAGCATAATCGTCGCCACAAGCGGGTCTATGCCGTTTTCGGCGGCTATCAGCGAGTTGCCCGCCGCGTATACCGCAAGCGCGACTTCTCCGCGCGCGACCATTCCGCAACCTACCGTCACGCTCTCTTTCATATTGAACCCGAACGGCTTGGCTGCAAGCGAACAACCGACGATTTTGCCGAGTATGCCCAATGCGACAAAGGTTAAACCGTATACCAGATAACTCCAGGTAAACGCCGAAAAGTCCGCGCTTATCCCTATATAAGTGAAGAATATTGGCGTGAAAATCATATATCCGCTTACTACCACTTTGCGGTCGACGAAAGACGTGTCGTCAAGCCCCGAAAGCATTATGCCCGCGATGTACGCGCCCGTGATAGACGCTATGTCGAAGAACTTTTCGGCGCAGAAAGCGTAGAAAAAGCACATGGCGAACGCGAAAATGCTCGTTCTGCGCTTGTGCGGAAACTTGCGTTCTTCCCAGTTGAAATATAATCTTAAAAGTATGCCGAGACCTATCGCGAAAACGAAGAAACCCACGGCTTTCAGAAGCGTTGCGAGTATGGCTTCCGAACCGTTACCCTTTAAGCTCGTGACTATGCTCAGCGCGATTATGCCGATAACGTCGTCGATAACCGCCGCGCTGACGATGACCTGACCGACTTTGCCGTTGAGCTTGCCCAGCTCTTTAAGCGTTTCTACGGTAATGCCTACGCTCGTGGCGGCAAGAATGGTGCCTGCGAAAATACTGTTCAAAAATTTGTCGTGTGTATATTCCGCGTAGCCGTTCATAAACGCCAGCGTGCCGAGCGTACCGAACAGCATGGGGATAAGAACCCCGCAAAGCGCGATTACGGTAGCGGCTAAACCGCTGTGTTTAAGGTCGGATAATTTGGTTTCGAGTCCGCTCGAAAATAAAATCAACACCACGCCGACCTGACTGAACGCGTGTAAAACCTCTTTTTCTTCTCCGTCGGGTTTTATAAAAAACCATAAAAACGGATTTTCGTTCCAGCTTTTGTGAAACGCGCCGAGAAGCCCTATAAGAACCCCCGCCACGACCATGCCCGCGACCTGCGGCAGACCGAGTTTTCTCGCCAGAAGCCCGAAGCTCTTGGCAAACAGAAGTATTACGGCAAGGTAATAGAATATATTTATTATTTCCATTGTCTTATTTCCTTAAGTAAAAAGTATTAAGTCGTCCGACGACCGTCATATTATACTCCCGCGCGAAACGTTTGTCAATGTTTTGACGGCGAAAAGGCGATAAAACGGCGAAAAAAGATAAAATTTGTCTACGGAGATAAAAATTTCGGAAATTCGGGATATAACGCTTGAAAAATTTTCGCGTTCTTGATATAATAGTGTAAAGAACAACGTGGGAGTATGCTCTCGGTTGTCGTAACGAGGTAGAATATGAGAACGTTCCATGGTAAAAAAATAACTGCAAACGCAAACCTCAGAAGAACGGGTACTTCGATTAGCGAAGAGAAGTTTTCCGCAAGCGAGGAATTGCGTCGTATCAGGGGCATGGGCTTAGGAAACGAAGAGATAGTCGAAACGGCTGACGAAACCGCCGCCGCGAACGTTGCGGTTGCGCCCGTAAAGGTTTACAAGCACGCGTATATCTCGCCCACGTTTACTCAGAAAATACTTGCCTGCGACGAAGTTATGCAGGAGAGATACGACGAGCTTAAAAACTACGCTCTGCGTTTTCAGAAACTCAAATCGAGATTGTCGAGAAAATTCGACAGTATCAATCTCGGCAGACTTCATTTCGTCAAGATTTCGGTCGCGGGGAAAACGCTCAAACTGTATCTCAATATGGATATGGCTGCTGCCGACCCGAAATTCCACTGCGTTGACGTAAGCAGAAAGGTAAGTTACGCAACCGTACCCGTAATGCTCCGTATCAAGTCGGACAGGGGTATGAAATACGCGAAGATTCTTATAGATCGTTGCGCGGAGCAACACGGCTTCAAATTGCGCCGTAAGAAAAAGCAGGTCGACGCGCTCGAACTCGCCGCGGTATGTCAGAAGAAGAAAGACGATAAATTCAGACAATTGCATCCCGAATTGTTCGCAAATTGATATAAATAGAGCTAATTTAGTGAAAATCTTTGCGTTTGACGATTTTTCTTGTAAAAAGCGTTGACAAAATTTTAAACTTATAGTAAAATAAATTAGCACTCCTTGGGGGTGTTAATTTTTTGGGAAGTGAAGACAAATGGCAAAAGGAAACAGAACGAGAATCACTTTGGCGTGTACAGAGTGCAAGCAGAGAAATTACGACGAATACAAAAATAAGAAAAACGATCCCGACAGAATAGAGATCAATAAATACTGTCCTTTCTGCAAAAAGCACACCGCGCACAAGGAAACGAAGTAATAACTTCGTCGCGCTTTCGCGCGCCCGTTATATAACCTATTATATAATAGGTAAGCGCGCAACTAATTGAGAGGTGTCCGTATTATGGAAAACAACAACGCTAAAACGGCTGAAAAAGCAGTTAAAAAGCAGAACAAGAATAAGAAACCTAATATCTTCGTTCGCTTCGGGCGTAAAGTAAAGGAGATTTTCTCCGAACTTAAAAAGGTGACGTGGCCGTCGTTTAAAACCGTAATGAAGCAGCTTGGATGCGTGCTTGTCACGGTCGTACTCGTATTGGTTATAATACTTGTTATCGACCTCGGTCTTAAAGAACTTTTAACGCTTGTTCAGGGCAATAACGCCACGAGCGCGATCGCAAATCTTACCGAGGTACTCTGATGAGCAACGCCGAACTTGCAAAATGGTACGTCATTCATACCTATTCGGGTTATGAAGCTCTCGTAAAAGACAATATCGAAAAACTTATCGAGAACAATAACTTAGCCGATACCATTTTCGACATAAAGATCCCGATGGAAGAGACTATCGAAGAGAAGAACGGTAAAAGAAAGGTAGTTCAGAGAAAGATACTGCCTTGTTACGTTTTTCTTAAAATGGTATATTCCAACGATATGTGGTTTTTGATAACCAACACGCGCGGGGTTACGGGTTTCGTCGGTCCGCAGGGTAAAGCTATACCTTTGGGCGACGACGAAGTAAGAAAAATGCGTCTTGAAGAGAAAGTTGTCGAAAGCGATCTCGCGGTAGGGGATAAAGTCAATATTATTTCCGGTCCGCTTGCGTCGTTTACGGGCGAAATTCTCGAACTCAACGAAGAAGCTCAGAAAGCTAAAGTCAGAGTTTCGATGTTCGGCAGAGAAACCGAAGTCGAACTCGATTTCATACAGCTTGACAAAATCAAGGGTATTTACGAAGCGTAAAATCGGCGCGAGCCGTTTTTATAAAGTGGGAGGAGCGTTAAATTTTTCTATGGCGTTTCCGTTATCACCACAGTCTATGGAGGACAATTATGGCTAAAAAAGTTACCGCTATGGTCAAATTACAATTACCTGCGGGCAAGGCAACTCCGGGACCACCGGTAGGTTCGACCCTCGGACCTTACGGAATCAATATTCCCGGTTTTACGAAGGAATTCAATGCGAAAACCGCTAACGAAGCGGGGCTTATAATTCCCGTCGTCATCACTATTTATCAGGACCGTTCGTTCACGTTTATACTGAAAACTCCTCCCGCTCCCGTTCTTATCAAGAAAGCGTGCGGAATAGAGACGGCAAGCGCGAAGCCCAACAAGGATAAGGTCGCAAAACTCACGAAAGCTCAGGTAGAAGAGATCGCCAAGCAGAAGATGCCCGATCTTAACGCCGCTTCTTTAGAAGCCGCTATGAGCATGATCAAGGGTACTGCGCGCAGTATGGGTATAACCGTCGAGGAATAATATAAAAGTGGGAGAGAGTAATCTCGCTAATACCACAAGGAGGACTTTTAAATAATGAAATTCGGAAAGAAATATGCCGAAAGCATAAAGACTTTTGATCGCAGCAAACAATACGACGCCGACGAGGCTATGGGTATCGTCGTAAATAACGCGAAAGCTAAGTTCGACGAAACCGTTGAATTTCACTGCAGATTGGGCGTAGACCCGAAGCAGGCAGACCAACAGGTCAGAGGCGTTATCGTACTTCCCAACGGAACGGGTAAAACCGTTAAGGTTCTCGTTCTTGCGAAAGGCGAAAAAGCTGACGCGGCTACGGCTGCGGGCGCCGATTACGTCGGAGCGGAAGACCTTGTCGCTAAAATTCAGAAAGACAACTGGTTTGATTTCGACGCGGTTATCACTACTCCCGATATGATGGGCGTTGTAGGTAGAATAGGTAAACTTTTAGGACCTAAGGGCTTGATGCCCAACCCGAAGTCGGGTACGGTTACTATGGACGTAGCTAAGGCTATAGCCGATATTAAAGCAGGTAAGGTTGAATACAGACTTGATAAACAAGCTATTATTCACTGCGCTATCGGTAAGAAGAGCTTCGGAAAAGAAAAGCTTGTAGAGAACTACAACGCTCTTCTGGAAGCCATCATCAAAGCTAAGCCCGCTGCCGCTAAAGGTCAGTACATCAAGAGCATTTCGCTCACTTCGACTATGGGTCCCGGCGTAAAAGTTGCGCCCAAGGGCGTATAATCGCTTGACAAACCTCGGCTGATGAGGTATAATGATTAAGTTAATAACCTAAGACAGCAGGTTGTAAAGCGTTTTCGCTACCCGCCGAGGTAAAAATATCAAGGTTTGTTGAAATTAACAGCCCTCGATTGCTTTGCCGGCGGTCGAGGGCTGTTTTGCGGTTAAATTCGAACGGAGGTAAATATGTCAGCAAACAGAGATGCCAAACAGCAAATAGTAGAAGACATCAAGGCTAAGATTCAGGCAAGCAAGTCGGTAGTTCTTATCGATTATAAAGGTCTGACTGTTGCCGAAGACACCGAATTCCGTTGCAATATGAGAAAGGCGAACACCGAATATAAGGTATTGAAAAATACGCTTGTAAAGCGCGCGTTCAACGAACTCAACGTTACCGCTTTCGACGTGGATCTTAACGGTCCTACGGCTATTGCTTTCTGCCCCGATGAAACGAGCGCAGCAAAGATTGCCGCAGATATGTGTAAGACCACTAACGATAAGATCTCGCTTAAGAGCGCATACGTTGACAACGCTTATGTTGACAAGGAAGGCGTCAAAGCCCTTGCTTCGATACCCTCGAAAGAGGTTCTCGTTGCAAAACTTGCCGGTGCATTATCCGGTATTATACGCGGACTTGCAGTCGCTCTTAACGCAGTCGCGGAGAAAAACGAGCAGAACGCTTAATTTAAGAGCAAAAATAATAAAAGAGAGGATATTAAAATGGCTGATATCGCAAAATTCATTGAAGAGATTAAGGGTATGACTGTTATGGAACTTAACAGTCTCGTAAAGGCTATCGAAGAGGAGTTCGGCGTTAGCGCTGCTGCTCCCGTTGCTGTTGCAGGCACTGTTGCAGGCGCTGCTGCTCCCGCTGAAGAAGAAAAGACTGAATTCAACGTTGTATTGAAAGAAGTCGGCGGAAACAAGATTGCCGTTATCAAAGTTGTAAGAGAAATCACCGGTCTTGGTCTTGTTGACGCTAAGAACCTTGTTGAAAAACTCGGAACTATCAAAGAAGCTGCTCCGAAGGAAGAAGCTGAAAAGATGGTTGAACAGCTCAAAGCTGCCGGCGCAACTGCCGCTATGGAATAAGATATTATTCTATAAAGATTATAAAAGCCCCCGCTTTTTAAGCGGGGGCTTTTGGCATATATATAAGTTATGTGTAATCGTCAGAAATGACATACTTTGTTTATTTTTTCTGTCATATTGAGCGCAAGCGAAATATCCCATTGTATTAAGTAGTCCGCACTTATTTGGTGGAATTTTGTTTTTCACCCAGAATGGCATATTTTATTTTTTTGTCATATTGAGCGTAAGCGAAATATCCCACTATATCAAGTAGTCCGCCCTTATTCGGTGGGATTCTTCGCAGACTATTCGGCGCTTAAACGCCGGAGCGTTAAAACAATAGTTTTGCCTTTATTGTTTCGCAATAAAGGCAGCGCCTTATGAATATCTTCGTTTGCAAACCCTTGCAAGCAAGTTTGCTCTCTCGATATTGACAGAATGACGTAATTTGTTTTTTTTCTGTCATATTGAGCGTAAGCGAAATATCCCATTGTATTAAGTTCGGAGTAAATATAAGGTCGGACTAATATTCGGAAGCAACGTCACGTTGCCGCGCAGCCATAGGCTGCCGTAACATTTCCAGCCTCAGGCTGCCATGTCGCAAAAAAAGTGTAAAATTAAGGACGAATAAAATTCGTGACTTTGCGGGGGTCTTTTTCGGGAAGTCCGTATTTTTCTTTTCCAAGAGCAATGCTTTTCATTAAAAATACCATATTTTTCGCTAATGTGAGCATGGTTTGCTTGCCCTCTTCGTCAAATTCCGCTTCGCCTTTGTCGCGACCGTGAATACTGTTCCAGTATTGACTTGAAGCGACGGGCATTCCGCAAATCGTAAAATACTTGTTCAGTTCGTCAAAAGTGGCGGAACAACCGCCTCTTCTCCCGCAGACAACGCTTGCTCCGACTTTCATGGTTTTATCGAAATGTGTACTGTAAAACAGCCTGTCAAGGCAAGCGATAAGCGTTGCGTTTGCCGAAGCGTAATAGACCGGCGACGCGAAAACAAGACCGTCGGCAGCTTCGAACATCGGCGCGATACGGTTTACGGCGTCGTCAAATACGCATTTTCCGGTTTTTGAACAGGAATTACAGGCTATACAACCTCTGATCGCTTCTCCGCCTATTTGTTCTATTTGCGTCTCTATGCCCTCGGCTGTAAATATTTTAGCCATTTCTGCTATAGCTATAGTTGTGTTGCCGCCATTTCTTGGGCTGCCGTTTATTATAAGAACTTTCATTTTTTCTTCTCCTCAAGCGCAGCGCCGCAATAACCGCATATGGGTGTTTCGTCGGAATAGTAGTTGACGTTTGCACCGCAATTAGGGCATTTGGCGGTTAAAAGCGAGCGGCTTGCTTTTCTGTTTGAATTGTATGAAAGCGTTTCGCCGTCAAATAGAAGCCCCGTAATATAACCCTTTTCTATCGCTTTAGTTATTTCCTGCTTAATTACGTCAGGGTTTTTCATCGTGTGAGTAGCGATTTTATCTACGGAGTAGATATTTTCTTCGCTTACGGCTTTAACGGTGCGTTTAAGCGAAACGAGCGAACCGTATGAGACAAACAGAATAGGACAGGCGTAAAAATCAAACGCCGTGAGTATTATACCCGTAATCATTACCGCGGGGATTTTTCCTGCGCCGAGAATAATCATAATTATTCCGCCGACAAACGCGAAAGCGGATAAAATTGAGATTGCCAAACGTTTCTTTAATGCCGAATTTAATTTTTCCATACTTATATTATATATAATTTACGAATTAAATCAAGCGAAAAGATATATTTATAAATGAAAAGCCGATAAAACATTTTTCAGTAAAACGAAAGTCGCAAGCAACGGAGTTAAAACTCTGTCGCTTGCGACCTTGAAATACGTTTATCAATCGTTTTTGACGTGTACGTCGAGCTGGTTGTAGGGTACTTCTATATGCTCTTCGTCAAATGCCGTTTTTACTTGTTCAAGCATATCGAAATAAACGTTCCAGTAATCTTCCGATTTGCACCAGAATTTCGAACTTATTTCAATAGAACTGTCGCCGTGTTTCGAAACTCTGGCGGAACAGGCGGGGTCTTTGAGTATTTTCTCGTTTTTGCCCGCAACTTGTAATATTACATTTTCGGCGTGAACGTAATCGGCGTCGTAAGAAATATAAAAGGTTAAATCGACCCTGCGGGTGTCTTTTTCGGTGAAATTTACTATTTCGCTTGTCGAAAGCGTTCCGTTTGGCAGATATATTACGCGGTTGTCGGTGGTGCGTAATTTCGTGTGGCAGATAAGAATGTCTTCTACGGTACCCTCGTAACCGCATGCGGAAATATAATCGTCGACTCTGAACGGACGTGTAAGAAGTAATAAAACTCCGCCCGCAAGGTTAGAAAGCGTTCCGTTTACTGCAAGACCGACGCCTACGCCGAGCGAAGCTATGAGGGCGGTCATACCGCTTGTATCTATACCCAGATAACTTATAAGCGCGATTACTACAAGTATCTTTAATCCTATTTTAAAAACGTAACTTAGCGTTCTGTAAACGGTTTTGTCGAGTTTCTTGTTCTCTTCGAGCTTTTTACCTTTTTTCGCGATACTGTTGCTTATCTTGTTTATGATATAGAAAGATAAGAATAATAAAATTATCGCTACTACTATTTTTATGCCCGTGGTCATAAGCCAGTTTTGAATAGTTGCCCAGAATTGATTCCAATCCATAATAAGAATTCTTCTCCTTTATATTATCGGTTCGATTATCTAATGGAAACGCCCGCGACCGAAAAGCCGAGGGCGTTGTGATTTAGCGATTATTGATTATCGTTGTTTGTGTTGTCGTCTGTTTCTTCGCCGTCGCCGTAGTCGTAAGCTTTTTCTTCGTCCTCTTTATCGGGAGCCTGAATGTCGATTTTCTTATCTTCCGTGCTGTTGGCGGTTTTCTTTGCGTTTCTTACGGAATATCTCTGTCCGTTGGAATGCGCGGTCGACTTGTCGTAACCCTTGTAGTAGGAGTCTGTCTTTGCTTTCTTGCGTTTCTTGTTTTCAAGAGCCTTTCTTACGATAACCGCTACGAGCGCGACTATTATCACTATCGCGATTATAATCGAAACAACCTGAAGCCATACGTTGGTTGTCGCAGCCGTCGCGCTGTCGCTCGACGAAGAGCTGTCGGACGAACTTTCGGAAGTATCTTCGTTTGACGACGAGCTTGCGTCTATAAGATATTTGTTGACGTAATCTTCAACGTCGTATCTGAAGTACTTGACCGTCGCGTTTTCATAGGTGAGGGCAATTTCGTGATTTTCGTCGGAATCGGGCTTAGCGAAAGCGACTACGGTGAGCGCGTCGAAAACCTTTTCGCGAACGTTGCCGTTCTCGTCTTTAAGACGTTTGCTTTCGTTGTTTACGTCGTCTTTGCTTGCGTAGTAGTAAGCCGTGAAGCCGTCCATCTTAACGGAGTCGTCGAACTTCATATCCTCAAGCGAAGATTTAAGCGCGTCCGCCGTGTCGTAAGTAGCCGTAGTTCCCTCGTCTATCTTATCGAACATTACGAGACCGAGACCTTCAAGACCGAACTCGATACGAAGATTCATTGCGTCTTCGCCCGTCTTTATTATATAACGAATAGTGGTGTAACCGTCAAGGTCTTTATTCGTGTTGTCGGTTATATAAGTTGCAACCTGAATGTTTTCGCCGTTTAACTTAGCGTTGGTGTAGGTGAGCGTTCCGTCGTTTTCGCCGCTTTCGATAGTGGCTATCTTATTGATATTGACGAACGCTTTCGCGTCGGAGAGAAGATAAGCGACGTATACTCTTACAGAGAATTCATAGGTGCTGTTCTTCGCGACGGAAATCGTCTTTCCCGCAAGAATAGTCGCGCTTTCGGTCGTGATGTCCGAATGTTTGATTATGAGCGGTTGAACGTGTTTGTTCGTTGCCGACGGGTCGTTGCTAAGTAATCCCTCGAGCGTGCGGAGATATCCGCCGATGTTGTCTATTCTGGAGTTGGTGTCGTAGGCGTCCGAATAGTTGCTGTTTACTATACCGATAACGGCTTTCGGATCCTGCGAGATAACTTTAAGCGTGTTGCCGCTTGCGTTGAAAACGGGTACGACGTCGGTTTTAAGCGTAACCTTGTCTTCGTCGGAAAGGCTGAACGAATAGCTGTCGTTAGCGGTATCGTCTTCATCCTTGTTATAATCGGAAGCATGGTCGCCTATAAGCGAAACTTTAACCGCGTTTTCGGTAGAAGCCGCGTCGTAATCGTCTTTTTCGATTTCACCGAACGCGAAATCTTTGAATACGGCGTAACCTGCGGGAAGTTTGTTTACGCTGTCGCAATCTTTTTCGGTGGTAGGTCCGAAATTGAACTTAACCGCAAAAGACATATCGTTAGTGTATTTGGTAGTGACGTAGAAGGTGTATCTGACGTAATCGTTGGTAAATTCGTTCGCGGTGCCTGTAGTGGTGAACGAATCGAACTTGCCGGTCGAGCTGTTTTCGTCTCCGTCGACGATAACGACGGAAGCGTTTGTAGACGCGCTCGTTAAAGATTTGACTTTAGCGAGGAACGTAAATCTGTAATAGTGGAACTCGTCTTCGCCGTCGGTCGGATAAACTGCGCCCTCGACGTTGAAAGTCTTGGTGACGTAAGTGTACGACGAACCGAAGTTTCTGCCCTCCGCTCTGGGGAAGTTCATATAAATTGCGTTGGAAACGGTCTCTTTTACTCCGTCAAGGTCGAGTTCTTTATCGGTAGCCGTATAGCCTGCCGCGTATTTATCGGATGTAACGGCAACGTATTTTTTCTCGTTGTTGTCGAAACGGACTTTGTTATAATCTCCGCTTCCGCCGATGTCAGTGATTTTATCGGTAGTATTGATGTTGCGGGAAAGGTTTACTTTAAACACTCTTTCCGTCGCGCTGCCGAGTTTGTCGCTTTCGTCGAAAGTGAAGTTCTTGTCCGCTGCGTAATAATCCGCAACGTTTTCCGTCGCTACTTCGGGAATTTTATCGGTGGCTACCGCTTCGTATTCGACGTTGTCGAAATAAGCGAAACCGTTGGCGAAATGTTCGGCGGATACCGTGCCTCTGCCGAGACCCACTACTACCGAAAATTTGGTTGCGGCGGTTTCGGACGGAGCGATATAGATTTTATACTGCACCCATTTGCCGTCGGTGTTTATGTTTTCTATTATAAGCGGGTCTATTTCGGTGTTGACGGTATTCTTTATTTTTATATACGCGCCGGTCTTGTTACCCGCAGGCGAAGTCACGTCTTTGGTATTTACCCAAAGCGAGATATAGCCCGCGCCCTCGGCGGGGATAGTAACCGTCGAAGTGGACGTCATATACTGAGCTGTACCGTTGTCCGCCTTGTTGTAGATCATAAGGATCTTCGTTCCGTCTTCTTTGGCTTCGGTTTTCTCGTCGTCGGAAGAAACGGGCGTGCCGGGGTTGAACTTGTCCGTCGGCTTATAGTCGTCGGAGAGTTTTTCGTAAGTTTCGGTCTTGGTGTCGATTATACCGTAAGTTCCGTTGGAGTATGGAGCCTGCTGCGGCGAAGAACCCTCGCGCGAAAGCGTCCACTTGATCGACGACTTATAGGGGAACGACGTTACCTTGTCGGTATACCATTCGAAGTCGCCGTTCGCGATAGCCTGTTTATCGGTTTTCGTTTCCGTGCTTTCGCTTTCCGATTCGCTCGTCGAATCGCTGCTGCTCGAACCCGTCGACGAACAAGCCGCCGCAAGCGCGAGAACAAGCGATAACGTAAGAACCGTCAGTAGCGTGAGAAACGCTTTGAAGTTGAACTTTTTGTTAAGTCTTGTCATATTGCACCTTTTGTTTGTACGCTTTCTGCGTTGCCGCGTCGAAGCGCACGATAATTTTATACCCTATTATTATACTATATTTTTTTGTCGATTGCAATTTTTTTTAAAGGGATAATATAAAAATATATAAAAAAAGTAGTGAAAGAGAATTATTTTTGTTTTTAAGGTCGATAATATCGTCGTTATGAACGAGAAAATCAAAGAAAAACTGTATCTTATACTGACGGGCGCGGCTACGGGAATAGCCAACGGCTTTTTCGGAGGCGGCGGAGGAATGGTGGTCGTTCCGCTGATGACGTTTTTGCTTAAAATGAAAACCAAGGTGGCGCACGCAACCGCGCTGGCGGTAATACTGCCCGTTACGCTTATAAGCGCGGGTATATATATCGCCAAAGGTTATTTCGATATTCAGAGCGGAATCCCGTCGGGGATAGGCGTCGTCGCGGGCGGTGCGCTCGGTGCGTGGCTGCTCGGAAAACTCAGCGCGAAGTGGGTTACGAGATTGTTCGCTATAGTTATGCTTGCCGCGGGAGTTAAATTGTTGTTCTTTTAATATGTGGAAAATTATTCTTTTTGTTCTGGCGGGCGCGGCTGCGGGCGTGCTTGGAGGTATGGGCATGGGCGGCGGAACTCTGCTTATACCGTTGCTTACTATCTTTTTCGGCGTTGAGCAGAAACAGGCTCAGGCGGTAAACCTTGCGGCGTTCGTGCCTATGGCGATAGTTTCGCTGATAATACATTTTAAAAACGGACTTGTTGAGAAAAAAGGGTTGTTATGGATAATAATACCCGCCGCGCTTCTGTCCGCGGGCGGAAGCCTGCTCGCTTCCGCTACCGACGGCAAAGTTTTGCAACGCATTTTCGGCGGCTTTTTGCTGCTGTTATCGGTATTTCAGTTTTTCTCCGATGAAATAATGAAGAAAATCGAAGAAAAAAAAGACAAGCCGAAAGAAAATTCGGCTTGTCGCGAAAAAGAGACGTAATTACAGGTACTTTTTAAGGTCGGCTACGCGGTCGAGCTTTTCCCACGGGAATTCGGGTCTGCCGAAATGTCCGTAAGCCGCCGTCGCTTCGTATATGGGGCGGCGTAAGTCGAGCGTCTTTATAATCGAATACGGGCGCATATCGAATTCCTTTGATATTATGTCCGCGATTTTTTCGTCCGGCAATTTGCCCGTGCCTTTGGTGTTTACGAAAAGCGAAACGGGGCGGGCGACGCCTATTGCGTAAGCTACTTCCAACGTGCATTCGTCGGCAAGCCCCGCCGCGACTACGTTTTTACATATATATCTCGCGAAATACGCCGCGCTTCTGTCGACCTTGGTCGGGTCTTTGCCCGAAAACGCGCCGCCGCCGTGGGGACAGCTACCGCCGTAGGTGTCTACTATGATTTTTCTGCCGGTAAGCCCGCTGTCTCCGTGCGGACCGCCTATTTCGAATCTGCCCGTCGGGTTAATGTAGATCTTGGTGTTTTCGTCAATAAGATTTTCAGGTAGAACCGCTCGTATAACGCGATTTTCGATATCTTTGCGGAGTTGTTCCGTGGTTACGCGCTCGCTGTGCTGAGTCGAAACCACCACCGCTTCTATGCGTTTGACTTTGCCGTTTTCGTACTCGACCGTAACCTGACTTTTACCGTCGGGACGGAGATAATCGAGTTCGCCCGTTTTTCTGACTTCGGTGAGTTTCCTCGTAAGCTTGTGCGCCAGAGTTATGGGTAATGGCATATATTCTTCGGTTTCGTTGGTCGCGTAACCGAACATCATACCCTGATCGCCCGCGCCGAAAGTGTCTGCAACGTCTCCGCTTTCTCTGTGCTCGACGGAATTATCCACGCCGAGAGCGATGTCCGCGCTCTGTTCGTGTATGGCGGTGAGTACCGCGCATGTGTCGCAGTCGAAACCGTATTTAGCTCTGTCGTAACCGATGCGGCGTATAGTCTCGCGGGCTATAGACTGAATGTCGACGTAACATTCGGTGGTTATTTCGCCCATAATGAGCACAAGCCCCGTCGTCGCGGAAGTTTCGCAAGCCACCCTTGCGTAGGGGTCTTTTGCGAGAATCGCGTCGAGAACCGCGTCCGAAATCTGGTCGCAGATTTTGTCGGGATGCCCTTCGGTCACGCTTTCGCTGGTGAAAAATTTGTTCATTGTTTTCCTCTTTTTTACGGAAAAGATTTGTGGTCGTTCCGTAATCACAAGTATTATACACCATAACTTTTCGTTTGTCAATTATGTAAAAGTATGATATAATCGATATATGGAAAGTAAATGTTTTCTCTGCCCCGTCGGGTGCGGTGCCGAGAGAGACGAAAAAGCGGGATATTGCGGCGAGACGAACAGAGTTCGCATAGCCAAATATTATCTGCATAAGTTCGAAGAACCCGTAATAAACGGTAAAAACGGGTCGGGAACGGTCTTTTTCTGCGGCTGTTCGCTCAAATGCGTTTTCTGTCAGAATTACGCGCTGTCGCGGTCGCAAACGGGAAAGGAAGTTACGCCGAAAGAACTTGCGGAGATTTTCGGAGAACTCGAAAATACGGGCGCGACCAATATAAACCTCGTCACGCCGACGCACTTCGCGCCGCAAATAGCGGAGGCGTTCGAAATTTATCGCCCCGCCATACCCGTGGTTTATAATACGCATTCTTACGAACCCGTAAAAACCCTTGAAATATTGCGAAAATACGTCGATATCTATTTGCCCGACCTTAAATTTTATTCTCCCGAAATATCCGAAAGGTATACCGGTAAAAGAAATTATTTTTCGGTGGCGAGCGAAGCCGTGAAATATATGGCGAGCGTAAAGAAAACCGAATTTGCGCAGGACGGAACGATGAAAAGCGGGGTTATCGTAAGGCATATGGTAATGCCGTTGTGCGTGGAGGACAGCAGAAAAATAGTCGGCTGGTTTGCCGAAAATTTGTCGGATAAAGCGTATTTTTCGCTTATGGCGCAATATACGCCTTTCGGAAAAATCGAAAAATATCCCGAACTTAAACGCCGCATAACCGCGCGCGAATATCAGAGGGTGTACGAAGAAGTTTTAAACCGCGGAATAGAGAACTATTTCGCGCAGGAACTCGGCTCGGCAAAAGAAAGTTTTATCCCGAAATGGGATTTTTGATAAGGAGAACGGAATGAGCGAAAAAAAGACGGTCATAATCGGCGCGGGACCTGCGGGGCTTACCTGCGCTTACGAACTGACAAAAGACGAAAACCGCGAAGTGACGATACTTGAAGAAGAGAACTTTTTCGGCGGAATATCCCGCACGGCAGATTTCGGCGGTAACAGAACGGATATAGGCGGGCATAGATTTTTCTCCAAAGACGAACGCGTCGTCGCGCTCTGGAAAGAACTTATGCCGGTGCAGGGCGAACCGTCGTTCGACGATAAACTGCTCGGCAGGGAAAAACCGCTCGAAAGCGGCGGACCCGACCCCGAAAAGAGTGACGACGTAATGCTTATAAGGGGCAGGGTGTCGAGAATAATGTATCTTCATAAATTTTTCGATTATCCCGTTTCGATGAAACCGCAGACGTTTATAAATATGGGCTTTTTCAGAACGATGAAAGCGGGTTTCGGTTACATAGGCAGCTGTATTAAAAAACGCCCCGAAATTAATCTTGAAAATTTTTATATCAATCGTTTCGGAAAGCCGCTTTACGAAATGTTTTTCGAGGGGTATACAGAAAAATTGTGGGGTGTGCATCCCCGCGATATATCTGCCGAATGGGGCGCACAGAGAGTTAAGGGGTTGTCTGTGTCGAAAGCGATAAAAAACGCGTTCGGCAAGATATTCAACCGTAAAGGCAAAGAAGTGGAAACAAGCCTTATCGAGCAGTTCTATTATCCGAAAAAGGGACCGGGGCAACTGTACGAAAAAATGGCTCAGATCGTTACCGAAAGGGGCGGCGAAATAAAACGCGGCGAAAAAGTCGTTAAAATTACCGCCGAAAACGGAAAAATAATTTCGGTTACGACCGAAAACGCAGACGGAGAAGAGAAAATTTATCGCGGAGATTATTTCGTTTCGTCTATGCCTGTAAAAGATCTGATAGAAGCTATCGGCAAGGAGAACGTACCCGCGGAGGTGTACGAAACGGCTGTCGCTCTGCCTTACCGTGATTTTATGACCGCCGCGCTCCTGGTGAATAAACTTAAGGTTAAGAATAAAACGAAGATAAAAACACTCGGCAATATCGTACCCGATTGCTGGATATACGTTCAGGAACGCGAAGTTAAGTTGGGGCGTATACAGATTTTCAACAACTGGTCGCCGTATATGGTTGCGGACCCCGAAAATACCGTATATCTGGGGCTTGAATATTTCTGCGCCGAGGGCGACGAAATGTGGAATATGCCGGACGAGAACTTTATAAAATTCGCGACCGACGAACTCGTGAAAATCGGGGTTATCGAGAGCAGCGAAAACGTTCTCGACGGCAACGTCGTAAGGGTGAAGAAAGCCTACCCCGCATATTTCGGTTCGTATAAGAATTTCGGAAAGGTGCGGGAGTATCTCGACGGATTCGAAAATTTGTTTTGCGTGGGCAGAAACGGTCAGCACAGATATAACAATATGGATCACTCGATGTGTACGGCAATGCTTGCCGCCGAGCAGATAAAAAGCGGCGTAATCGATAAAAACGCCGTGTGGAACGTCAATACCGAAAAGAGCTATCACGAGGCTAAAAGCAATGGATAGAACGGTTATTGATTATAAACGCGGAAATTTCTGCGGCGGACAACCGCTGCGCGAACTTGCGTTTTACGCCGCGACGCTCTTTGTCGCATATCTGCTGTTTTTAACGATAAAGCCTCTTTATTACGTCGTTTACGAGGGATTTATAGCTCAGATATCGGCGGCGGTTATATTGCTTGCGATAGGGGTTTACGCTTTCTCGCTTTTTAAAAAAGACGAACTTTCGGCGGATAAAGCCGTGATATTGCTGATAGCGGCGGGGACTGTATTACGACTTGCGTATATGCTTTATACCCCCGCGGCGGTTCGTCAGCACGATACTTATACTAAGTCGATAACGGGTCACGAGGCCTACGCCTATACTGTTTTTTCGACGGGTAAACTGCCCGAAACTAACGATTATCAGTTTTATCATCCTCCGCTTAACGCGTTTTTGCAGGCGTGTTTGATGCACTTTACCGATTGGCTTGCGGGCGGGCTTGATAAACTCTTCGGTCTTAACGGCGTTATTCCGCAAGGCTATCTGGCGGGTAAGCCGAGCTATACCGAAGAATACAGATATTTTTTGTATACGTCGTGTCAGTGTCAGGCTGTTCTGTATTCCGTAGTTACGGCTGTTACGCTCGTAAAACTCATAAAACTGTTCGGCGCCGAGGGAAAAACGTTTGTCGCGTTGTCTGCTTTCGTTGTGTTTTTTCCGCGGCATATACAGTTTTCGGCTCAACTCAATAACGACGCGTTGTCGTATATGTTTGCGGCGCTTGCGTTGTATTTTGCCGCGAAATGGTGGAAAAACGGCAGAAAATTTACGGATATAATGCTGTGTTCGCTCGCCGTGGGGCTTGGAATGTCCGCAAAACTTTCGTCCGCTACGGTGTGCGCGCCGATTGCGGTGATTTTTATATATGAATTTTGTTGTTCTGCGTTCAGGGTTGACGGGGCGGAAAAATTATCGAAGATAATTGTTCTGTACGCCTGTTTTCTTCTCGTTTGCGCGCCGATTGGTCTGTGGTTTCAGTTTTACGCGAAAGCGAAATTCGGTCAGAGTTTCGGCTTTGTGTTTTCCAATCTCAACCGAAAACTCTATACCGGCGACAAGCCGTTTTTCGGTCGCTTTTTTATCGCGTTCGATCTGCGCGAATATTTCGGCTGGCTTTGGTGCGAACCTTTCGACGGGCAGTACAATTTGTTCAATTATAGTCTGCGTTCCGCGCTTTTCGGTGAATTTGCTTACGGAGACTTGGAGCATATCGTCAGGCTCGTGATAATATGTACTTTCGCGATAGCCGCCTTATTGACCGCTTTCGTCGCGGCGTTGACGATTTTTTCGTGCGAGGTTTCTTCGGTGGTTCTTAAAATAAAGAATAAAGAAAAGTATAACGACGACGATTTTAAATTATCGGTTTTCACCGTCGCGCTGACGCTGTCGCAGGTCTTGTCGGAAATATATTTTTACATACAAATGCCTTACGGCTGTACGATGGATTTCAGGTATATAATGCCGCTTATTCCCGCGATCGCGCTGTCGTTTATGCTTTTCGGTAAAAGATTGCGGACGTGCGGTATAAGGTCTATCGAAAAACTGTATTCCGTTGCAAAATTCACGAGTTTCGCTTCGGTTGCGTTTACTACTATATTTTATCTGGTGTGTATCTGATATGAAACAGACTAAAAAACAACTATTTTGGGAAATTTTCAGGTTTTTGCTTGTAGGCGGCTGCGCGACGTTGATCGATTACGCCGTTGCGTATCTGTTTTATCGCTGGTTGTTGCCGCCCGCTATTGTCGGCAACACGTGGGCTATAATAATATCTACCGCGCTCGGTTTTGCGGCGGGGCTTACGGTAAACTGGTTGCTGTCTATAACTTTTGTGTATAAATCGCTGACGGATGAGAAAAAATCAAGATCGGGTAAATCGTTTTTGCTGTTTACTCTCATCGGTCTGATAGGTCTTGGCTTGACGGAAGTCGGAATGTATTTCGGCGTTACGTTATTGCCCGAAATAAATATTTTCGGTTCCGCCACGTTTTTATCCGAGCAGTGGAAGTGGTGGATATGTAAAGTCGTGATGACCGCAATCGTGCTTGTATGGAATTATCTCGCGCGTAAATTGCTTATTTTTAAATAATTAAAAAAAGTGTATAATTATTGATATGAAAAAAGTGGCTTTAACTGTAATAAGTAATAAAATGATAGCGGACAGAACTTTTGAAATGAAATTAAAAGGCGATATCCGCGATACGGCAAAGGCGGGGCAGTTCGTCGATATCGCCGTCGACGGATGCTATCTGCGCCGCCCTGTATCCGTATGCGATACCGAAGACGATATTCTGACAATAATATATAAAGTGGTCGGCAAAGGTACGGAGATAATGAGCGGTTTAGAAGCCGGTAAAAGCCTCGATACGCTATTCGCGCTCGGTAACGGCTACGATTTGTCGGCAAGCGGAGAAAAACCGTTGCTTATCGGCGGCGGAGTCGGCGTGCCTCCGTTATTTAAACTGTGTAAAGAACTGATAGCCGGCGGAGCCAAACCCTCCGTAGTTCTCGGTTTCAATACTAAAAGCGAAGTGTTTTACGTCGATAAATTTAAGGCTCTCGGCGTACCCGTCTGTGTCGCTACCGCCGACGGAAGCGCGGGAATAAAAGGTTTCGTAACCGACGCTATGAAAAATATCGATTACACATATTTTTACGCGTGCGGTCCGTTGCCTATGTTCAGGGCGATAGAAAAAATTGCCGAAACTAAGGGCGAATACAGTTTCGAAGCGCGTATGGGTTGCGGATTCGGCGCGTGTCTCGGTTGTTCTATAGAGACGAAAAACGGCTCGAAACGAGTATGTAAAGAGGGTCCCGTCTTTAAAAGGGAGGAAATTATATGGTAAACACTAAAGTCAACCTTTCGGGTTGGGAACTTGACAACCCCGTAATAGCCTCCAGCGGAACGTTCGGCTACGGTAAAGACTTTGCCGAAATTTACGATTTAAATATACTCGGAACGTTTTCGATGAAAGGTACTACCGTTAAACCTCGTTTCGGAAACAATCAACCGCGCATAGCAGAGAGCGATACGGGGCTGTTGAGTTCGATAGGCTTGCAAAACCCCGGCATAGATCACGTTCTCGCTTACGAATTACCTGATATAGAACGGTTTTTTCATAAAAAAGTCATAGCCAACGTGTGCGGCTTTTCGGTTGACGAATTTGCTTTTTTGTGTGAAAAAATGAATTCGAGCGATAAAGTGGGTATAATAGAAGTAAACGTCAGTTGCCCCAACGTAAGTACGGGCGATATGCTCGGTTCAACGCCCGAAAACGCTTACGCGGCTACGAAAGCCGCAAAAAACGCCTGCGATAAACCGGTGTATATAAAACTATCGCCAAACGTTACGGATATAACGGCGATAGCGAAAGCCTGCGAGGAGGGCGGGGCGGACGGAATAAGCCTTATAAATATAATGAAAGGCATGCGTATCGATTTGAAACGCCGTAAAGTAATAACGGCGAATAAGCTTGCGGGGTATTCGGGCAAAGCGTTGTTCCCCGTCGCTCTCGGAATGGTTTACAGAGTTTACGAAACCGTTAAAATTCCGATTATAGGTATAGGCGGGGTGAGTTCGGCGGAAGACGTTCTCGAAATGATGTGCGCCGGCGCGACCGCAGTCGGCGTGGGAACGGCAAATTTGATCGACCCTTACGCTTGTAAAAATATAGTCGAAAATCTGCCCGCCGCTATGGAAAAATACGGCGTAAGCGATATAAAAGATTTAATCGGCGCGGCGCACGATTAAACACTAATGATTGTGTTTTATCATAGTCGCCTGCGGCTAAATAGTTATTAAAATTTGCGACGGCATAATTTTTTATAACTTTGCTTGACAAAAATATAAATAACGGCTAAAATTAACACATATTAAACTAAAATAGCCGGACAAGACCGAATTGTATTTACTTTCGGCTATAAGGAAAATTATGAGAGTTGTTTATCCTGTAAAAATAGTTGAAGCGAAAGGCGAAATTACTAACGCCGAAACGCTTTTAAAAAATAAAACCCTGCAAATAGGGCTTGTAGAACCCGAACTTGCCGTTATTAAAGGCAAAGGACATATTATTTTCGATTTCGGTAAAGAGCTTACGGGCGGGGCGAGAATACTCTGCTACGTTGCCGAGGGCAATAAAACCGTAAGACTTCGTTTCGGAGAATCCGTTGGCGAAACCATGGCTGACCTTGGCGAAAAAAACGCTACCAACGACCATTCCGACAGAGATATGAAAGTCGAACTTCAAAGACTTTCGGATATGACTTTTGCTCAGACCGGGTTCAGATTTTTGAGAATCGATTTCGGAGAAAACGCCGATATCGGGCTTAAATGCGTAGTTGCGGCGACAGATATCGACGAAAGAGAAGCTCAGGGTAGTTTCGAGTGTAACGACGAACTTCTCAATACCGTCTGGGCTACCGCCGCTTATACATTAAGACTGTGCCTTAAAAACGGCTATGTGTGGGACGGCGTAAAACGCGACCGCCTTGTATGGATAGGCGATATATATCCCGAAACAAAAACGGCGTTCTGTCTTTTCAAGGACGTTCCCGAAATTAAAAATTCGCTTATTTTCTGCCGCGATCAGACGCCTGAGGGCGCGTGGATGAATAATATACCGAACTACTCGTTCTGGTGGCTTTTAAATCTCTGCGAATATGTAAACCGTTCCGACGACGAAAAATTCGCCAAAGATAACGCGGAATTTATCAAGAGAATTATAGGCGACGCGGAAAAACACGTCAAAGCTGATGGCACAACCGATTTCCCGTTCGATTTCATCGATTGGCCCAGCCATTATGACGGCGACGGCGACGAAGATAAACGTTACGACGAAATTGCAGGTACTAACTATCTGCTGAGAATAATCTTTTCAAAGACGGCTAAGCTTTTAAGAAGAATAGGCGAAAACGCCGAAGTTGCCGAAAATATCGTCGCTAAACTCGAAAAGAAAAAATACGAAATCCGTAAATATAAACAGATAGCCGCGCTCGGCGTTCTCGCGGGCGAGAAGAACGAACATATGCTCGAAGTTATGGAAAGGGGCGGTAGCGAGGGACTTACCACGTTTCTGAACTATTTCATATTCACGGCTTTGGGCGAATACGGAAAGTATGACGAGGCGGCGGCTATGATACGCGAATATTACGGAAAGATGCTGTCGCTCGGCGCGACTACTTTCTGGGAAGATTTCGACGTCGCCTGGGCGGAAAATGCAAACCGCATAGACGAAATACCCGTTGCCGGCAAGAAAGACGTTCACGGCGATTACGGTAAATTCTGTTATAAGGGTTATCGACACAGCCTGTGCCACGGTTGGGCGAGCGGAATTCTGGCATATATGTCGGAAAATATCTTAGGTATCAGACCCGTCGAGGGAAACAGCCGTAAATTTACTTTCGAGCCGCATTTGTCCGACCTCAGATATGTTAAGGGCGTTTATCCTACTCCTTACGGAAATATTTCGGTAAAAGTCGAAGTTACGGCTTCGGGTGAACTTATAAAGACCGTCGAAGCCCCGGCAGATATAGAAATAATATAAAAATTCAATTAAAAAGCCGTCGTGTTAAAATTATTTTAATACGGCGGTTTTTTTCGTCTCTAATAATTTTTAAATTTTGTAAACAAAGTTATATAAAATGCTTGACAAATTATATAACAAGGTGTACAATATCGGTGTAAAAGAAAAGAGGTGCGAAATGAATAAATCCGTATACAGTGTGCTTTTAAGCGACGAACTCGTCGATAAACTCGACGAAGTGGCCTATAAAAAGGGCGTAAGCCGTTCGGTTATGCTCGACAGACTGCTTGCGGAATATCTTACCGTGGAAACCGCCGAAATGAAGATGAATAACGTTTTCACCGAAATCGGCAGGCTTATAGAGCGGTGCGCGGGGCTGAGATTTATCGATCAGCCGTCGGGCTATATGGCGTCTGTACAGAGCGCTCTCGCGTATAAGTATAATCCTACGGTCAAGTATTCCATAGAGTTGTTCCCTGCGGGAGATTTAGGGCAACTGAAAATTTCTCTCAGGTCGAAAAACGTCGAGCTTATGCAACTGATGGAGAGGTTTTACGACTTCTTTATCTCTCTCGAACGTAAATATATAGGCGAGCGCGCTTACGGCTACGACGGGGGTAGATTCGTGCGGGTTATGCTTCGCCCCGAAGTATCTAACGAAAAAACGGGCAAAGCTATCGCGGAATACGTTTCGGACTTCGACAAATATCTGCGTATTTTCTTTTCCGGTCTCGACGACAGAAGAAAAGCCGCAAGAGAAATCGAAAAGGTCTACGCAGACAATATAAGAAAAAAGGAAGTGATTTTATGAACACGCAGAATATGACGGCAAAAAGTATTGACGCGGTAAACTCTGCTCAGTCGCTCGCTCGGCAGAACGGAAACCGCGAAATCGATCAGCAGCATTTACTGCTCGCGCTCATCACGCAGGACGGCGGGCTTATTCCGCAGTTGCTTGCTAAAATGGGCGTAGATAAGGCGAATATCGAACGTATGGCTAAAGAGGCTGTCGACCGCATGGTAAAGGTTAGCAACGGCAACGGCGAATATATTTCTCCGTCGCTTGCAAGCGCGTTCGATATAGCCGAAAAACAGGCTAAGGATATGAAAGACGAATTCGTATCCGTCGAGCATTTGTTTTACGGACTTATCGAAAAGCCCGACGCGGAAGTCGCTAAGATTTTAAACGCGTTCGGTATCGATAAGAATTCTTATATGAAAGCTCTTATGGAGGTAAGGGGCAACGTGAGAGTGACAAGCGAAAATCCCGAAGACACTTACGACGTTTTAACCAAATACGGTTCCGATCTCGTGGAAAGAGCGAGAACGGGTAAACTCGACCCCGTAATCGGCAGAGACGAAGAAATCCGTAACGTTATCCGTATTCTTTCGAGAAAAACAAAAAATAACCCCGTGCTTATAGGTGAAGCCGGCGTAGGTAAAACCGCTATTGCCGAGGGGCTTGCGATAAGAATAATGAAAGGCGACGTTCCCGAAAACCTTAAAGACAGAAAACTGTTCGCTCTGGATATGGGTGCTTTAATCGCGGGCGCGAAATACAGGGGCGAGTTCGAGGAAAGATTGAAAGCCGTGCTTTCCGAAGTCAAGAAAAGCGAGGGTAAAATCATTCTTTTCATCGACGAACTTCACACTATCGTCGGTGCGGGTAAAACCGAGGGTGCAATGGACGCGGGCAACTTGTTGAAGCCTATGCTTGCAAGGGGCGAACTCCATTGTATCGGCGCGACTACTCTCGACGAATACAGAAAATATATTGAAAAAGACCCCGCTTTGGAACGTAGGTTTCAACCCGTTACGGTAAACGAGCCGTCCGTAGAAGATACCATAACCATACTAAGAGGTCTTAAAGAGCGTTACGAAGTATTCCACGGCGTAAAAATTCAGGACAACGCGCTTATTGCCGCGGCGACTCTTTCCGACAGATATATAACCGACAGATTTTTGCCCGATAAGGCTATCGACCTTGTGGACGAAGCCTGCGCGAATATCAAGACGGAAATGAATTCTATGCCGAGCGAAATGGAAGACGTAAAGCGTAAGATAATGACGCTTGAAATCGAAGAAACTTCGCTTAAAAAGGAAACGGATAAACTCTCGATAGCTCGTCTCGACGGATTGCGTAAAGAGATTGCCGAACTTAAAGACAAATACGCGGCTATGAACGCAAAATTGCAGGTCGAAAAAGACAATATCAATAAAGTTCAGAAACTCCGCGAAGAGATCGAACAGGTCAACCGCGAAGCCGAAAGGGCGGAACGCGAGTATAACCTCGATAAAGCCGCGCAACTTCGTTACGGTAAATTGCCCGAACTCAAAAAACAACTTGCCGAAAGCGAAGCGAAAGCCGAGAACCGCGACGAAGACGGACTTTTACACGATAAAGTAACCGAAGAAGACATCGCGAAAATCGTCTGCCGCTGGACGGGTATCCCCGTTTCGAAACTAATGGAAGGCGAAAGAGAAAAACTGCTTTCGCTCGAAGATATACTTCATAAGCGCGTAATCGGACAGGACGAAGCCGTTAAAGCCGTTGCGGAAGCGATACTCCGCGCAAGGGCGGGCATAGCCGACCCGACGAGACCGCTCGGTTCGTTCTTGTTCTTAGGTCCTACGGGCGTAGGTAAAACCGAACTTGCGAAAACTCTCGCTCAGGTGCTTTTCGACGACGAGAAAAACCTTATAAGGCTCGATATGAGCGAGTATATGGAAAAATTCTCGGTTTCGCGTCTTATCGGCGCTCCTCCGGGATACGTCGGTTTCGAAGACGGCGGTCAGCTTACCGAAGCCGTGAGAAGAAAACCCTATTCGGTCGTGTTGTTCGACGAAATAGAAAAGGCTCACCCCGACGTTTTCAACGTGTTGCTTCAGGTGCTTGACGACGGGCGTATAACCGATTCGCAGGGCAGAACGGTCGATTTTAAAAATACAGTCATTATATTGACCTCCAACTTAGGCTCGTCGGCTATTCTCGACGGAATAGACGAAAACGGCGAGATTAAACAGGAAGCTAAAGACGAAGTGACGAGATTGTTGAAGTCGAGTTTCAGACCCGAATTTTTGAACAGACTTGACGAAATAGTGTTCTATAAGCCGCTTCAGAAGTCCGAAATAGGCAAAATTGTCGACCTTATGCTTGAAAGCCTTAAAAAGAGACTTGAAGATCAGCAGATTTATCTCGACGTTACGAACGCGGCAAAAGACTATATAATCGATAACGGTTACGACCCCGTTTACGGCGCGAGACCGCTCAAGAGATTTATTCAGCACTCCGTAGAAACGCTCATTGCCAAGAAGATAATAGGTAACTTCTTCAATGCGGGCGATACCGCGGTGGTCGATTACGACGGCAATTCGCTTACGGTTTATAAGAGAAATTAAACAGATATAGCAAAAACAGGGGTTGAACCTTAACGGTTCAACCCCTGTTTGCTGCGTCGTTTTCAAACGGCGCGTTTGTATTTGTTTCTTACTATCCAGTAAACTATCGAATATACGAAGAGAACTATCGTCATTATGAACGTTATAAACGTGCAGGACGTAGCTTCCAGCGATATCGAGCTGCCTACGCTTATAAACGACGAGTACGCGCTTTCGCCCAACGCGCTCTGTAACTGAGCGGATATATTCGCGGGCAGAGAACCTATATTACCGAACAAAAACGCTATGGCAGACGGAATGGCGTATAAAATCGGGAACAAGACGTTTCCGAACCAGATCGGCGGCCATAATTTTATCATCGGATTGCGCGCGATCAGTTTGACTATTATTTTGAATACCAGCCAACCCCATATCGCGAACGTAAATATTATAACTCCCGAAAGAATTTTAAGGGCAAGCGTTATTCCGCTAAGAACCTGATCGGTTACGTTTTCCATAACGCGGTCGTGAAGCATTTGTTTTACGTCTTCTTTGGTATATTGCTTTTTCTCGCCCGACGAACCGCTTTCGCCGCTTTCGGAACTTCCGCTTTCGGTCGACATGGTTACGAGTATTTCTTCGTCTGCCGCCGCTTCTTCGGTGTTGTCGTTCTCGTTGTTTTGCTTGTCGAGAGCCTGACCGATAAGCGTATAAATTACGTTGTCGAGATTTACTTTTCCGTCTTCGTCGGCGTAATCGTTGAGAATTTTAGTTACCGCGTCTTTGACTTCCTGCTTTTTTGCGTC
The DNA here is from genome assembly GCA_934254815.1 of uncultured Clostridia bacterium. Taxonomy (GTDB): domain Bacteria; phylum Bacillota; class Clostridia; order Christensenellales; family Borkfalkiaceae; genus UBA10281. The sequence continues at coordinate 102,599 of CAKQME010000001.1, forward strand.
GTCGAGTTCTGCGGGAATTTCGAGATTTTTGTAGGCTTCTTTGGCGTCTTCGGCTTTGGCGTTTTCGTTGACTTTATTTAAAACTTCGTTTACAACGTTTATGGCTTCGTCGGCAATGGTGTCCGTAGTGGCGTTCTCGTCTTTCATCGCGTCGAGTAACTTCTGGGTCGTGTCGTCAAGATATTCGTCGGTAAGACCGAGATCGGTCAGAACTTCGTCAACCGTCATCGTGTTGCCGTTGTCGTCTTTTATTTCCTGTTTTTCTATCTCGGCTTTAAGCGTGGATTTAACGCTTACTTTAACAACCGACTTCGAAAGACTTTCTACTACTTTGTCGATGCTGCCCGAAAAGTTGTCTATAATAGAGTTTACGTTGTTTTCTATTATCGAAGAAATCGTCGTTTTGGTTTCTTCTTCGCTTGCAGAAAGAGAAGAGAGAACCTCTGCCGTCTGTAACGTTATTCCCGCCGATACGGTGATGTTGTCTTTGCCTATCTGCGTTAAAACGTCCTCCATTATTTCGCGTTCCGAAATTTCTCCGTCGCCAGCGCTGCCGGAATCTTCGGGTAGTTGTTTTTTTACCATATCCATCATTTCGGGCGTAAGCGTTACGTTAGCCGAAAAACTGAATAACGGTTTGATAAAGAATGCTGAAATTGCTACCGCGCAAATCGCGACGACAATTATATTCATGACTATCGCGATTATTTTTGGTGGTTTTCCCATAATCTCTCTCCTTTTTCTAGTTTTATACTGTATATTACAGTATATAGAATTGCTTCGGATTTGTCAACCTGTCGGTTATATCTTTTTAAGTGAAATTTTTACTACTATGATTAAATCAATATAATATAGCATTTCAATATAAGAATTCCGGGCAAATTTGCCCGATTTAATATTTTTTGCGGAAAGTGACGAAAAATGCTTGACAAAAATTATAAAATTTAATAAAATATTTTGGCAATTATAAGGAAAGGTGCGCAAGACGACTTAGCCCCTCCGACGGCGACTCTTCTTATATAATTAAAAACATAATTATATTTTTGGAGATTACACGATGAAAACTTTTATGGCAAGCAGCCAGACTGTTGAAAGAAAATGGTACGTCGTCGACGCTTCGGGAATGCCGCTCGGCAGACTTGCTTCGCAGGTCGCTTCTATTCTGAGAGGCAAAAATAAGCCGACTTTCACTCCTAACGTCGATACAGGCGATTTCGTTATAGTTCTTAATACCGATAAGGTCGTTCTTACGGGTAAAAAACTCAATCAGAAACTTTACACTTATCATACCGGTTATATCGGCGGACTTAAACAAGTTCCCTATGACAGAATGATGGCGGAAAAGTCCGATCTCGTCGTTTACGAAGCTGTTAAGGGTATGCTTCCCAAAAACAGTCTCGGCAGACAGATGCTCACTAAGCTTCGCGTTTATAAGAACGGCGAACATAATCACCAGGCTCAACAGCCTATCGAGTTGACGCTCGTAAAGTAACGGAGGATATGAAGTATGGCAAAAGTAGCTGTTAAAAAGAAACTTCAATACTGGGGAACGGGTAGAAGAAAGAGCGCTATCGCGAGAGTAAGACTTATTCCCGGCGGCACAGGCGCGATCACTATCAACGGCAGAAGTATCGACGAATATTGCGATCTCGATACGTTGAAACTTATTATAAGACAACCCCTTGTTTTAACCGAAACCGAAAGCAAGTACGACGTGTTCGTAAACGTTATCGGCGGCGGCTTTACGGGTCAGGCGGGCGCTATCCGTCACGGCGTAGCGAGAGCGTTGGTCGTTGCAGAACCCGAACTTCGCGCGGCTCTCAAGAAAGAGGGATACCTTACGAGAGATCCGAGAATGAAAGAAAGAAAGAAGTACGGCTTGAAAAAAGCAAGACGCGCTCCTCAGTTCAGCAAGAGATAATTATTTCAAAGCAACAAACAGGCGAAACGCAAATTCAGCGTTTCGCCTTATTTTTTACGCGACCGCAAATTTATTTGCAGCCGCGTGAAATTTTAATCTTTGTTCTTTTTGTCCGTCTCGTCGGTTTCGCCGTAAACTATATTTTTGTTTGATTTCATAAGTTCGGCGGAAAATTCGTTAAAACTGTTCTTGTCGATAATTATTCTGAGCGGCGAACCGTCTTTAAAAACTACCGTCAGAACGTCGGTTTTTACGTTTAATATAATACTTTCGGCTTCCTGAGTTTTGTATTTGTCGTTAAATAATCCGAGTCTTACTATAAGCGTTCCGCCGTCTACCTTGTAGTACGAATTTGTCAGCATCGCGATAATAAAGACCGCGCAGATTATCGGAAGAATAAGACAGAGTATTACGGAAATATAGTTGTATGCGCTTGCCGTGACTTCCGTCGACTGAAGAATGTTGATCAATCGTATAAGATTTAAGACAAAACAGAGTATCGAAACCAGCGAAACCGCCGCTATCAATGCGGTTATGTAAACAGAACGCGTAAATTTATATCTGAATTTCATTTTAACCTCGTTTACCATCTGTGATTAAGCCTATTATACATTATTTTTTTGCTAAATGCAACCGCCCGCGCTTAATAAAATTGCATTTTTCGGTCGAATATGTTAAAATTGTTGTATTATGAGTATTCTTGAAATAAAAGGGCTGTCGCATAGGTATGACGACCGCGATTTATTCGTAAAATCCGACCTTACCGTTAATAACGGCGAGCATATCGGCGTTGTCGGTCTTAACGGCGCGGGTAAATCTACGTTTATAAACATAGTCGCGGGTAAGTTGTTGCAGGACGACGGCGAAATAAAACGTTTGCCTAATATTCGTATAGGTTATCTCGATCAACACGCTACGCTCGATAAAACTCAGACCGTAATGGAATATTTGCGCGGAGCGTTTTCCTATCTCGACGAACTTAACGCCAAACTCGAAAAAATGTATAACGAGATGGGCGAAGCCGACGGAGATAAACTTAATGCGCTTATAGAAAAATCGGCAAAATTGCAGGAAAGGCTCGATGATGCCGATTATTACGATTTAGACGCGCAGATAAAGAAAGTCGCTAACGGTTTAGGGGTTAATAAGTTCGGCTATGACGCGATTATCGGCACTTTGTCCGGCGGCGAAAGAGCTAAACTTATGCTTTCCAAATTACTTCTGGAACAGCAGGATTTAATGCTTCTCGACGAACCGACCAACTTTTTGGACGTCGAACACGTCGAGTGGCTTGAGAAATATCTCAATTCGTATAAAAAGACTTTTCTTGTGATTTCGCACGATACTGCTTTTTTAAACGTCGTGGCGAGAACGATAGTCAGTATCGAAAACGGAATGATAAGAAAGTTTGCGGGCAATTATGATAAGTATCTTGAACAGCGCGAAATGCTCAATAAACAATACGAAGACAGCTATAATCGTCAGCAAGCCGAAATAAAGAAATTGCAGGATTATATCGACAGAAACGGCGCGAGGGCTTCCACCGCGAGTATGGCTAATTCGCGTAAAAAAATGCTCGGCAGAATCGAAGTTATGGCTAAGCCGCTCGTTGAAAAAGATTGCTCGTTCGGTTTCCCGTATACCGAACTTAATACAAAAGATATGCTTGTCGTAAAGGGGTTGAAAGTCGGTTACGACCGTCAACTTATACCTGCGGTCGATATGCACCTTAATTCGCGCGCCAAAGTTTGGATACGCGGTACTAACGGAGTCGGAAAGACTACGCTTGTCAAGACCTTGCTTCGTAAAATTCCGTCGCTTGGCGGAACGTTTGTTTTTCATCCTGCGGCTAAAATCGGCTATATCGAGCAGGAATTGCATTTCGATAACGGTAATTTGTCGGCTTACGGAGTGTATCTCGACGCGTTTCCTCATTCCTCGCAGAAAGAAATTCGCGCCGCGCTTGCGAAAGTCGGGCTTGACGGCGAGTTGGCAACTAAGCCGGTCGATAAACTTTCGGGCGGAGAAATGATGCGTTTAAAACTTGCGATTACGGGCAAACAGTCGTCGAATATTCTTATTTTGGACGAACCGACTAATCATCTCGATATAAAGGCGAAGAAAGCGTTGAAAGAAGCGTTATGCGCCTATGAGGGGGCGTTGTTGCTTGTAACGCACGAGCCTGAATTTGCCGACGGATTATGTACGGAAATTTTCGACGCGAAAGGCGCGATATGATTTTATATGCCGATTTGACAGAACGGCATTGCGCCTGAATATATAAAAACAATAATAAGCCCGTGGCTTTTTGCCACGGGCTTATTATTGTTTTGGTGGAGATAGCAGGACTCGAACCTGCGACCTTATGCATGTGAAGCACACGCTCTAACCAACTGAGCCATACCTCCGAACTCTTCATATATCTTATCACGTTTTTAAATTTTTTTCAACTGTTTAAAGGGCGTTTTTTCCGCGTGTGACAAAAAATATTATTTAACGCTAAAAACTCTTAAAATTTTGCGCTTAAATGATTGTAAAATTGAAATCGGCAATTAAAACTCGCGGTCGAACGGCTGCGGAAAGGAGTTTTTATGGCGAGAAAAATCGTCGTTACGTCGGGCAAAGGCGGGGTCGGTAAAACGACCGTCGCGGGTAATCTCGGCGCAAGGCTCGGCGCGCTCGGAAAAAGAACTTGCGTTGTCGATCTCGATATGGGGCTTAATAATCTCGACGTTCTGACGGGAGTCGAGAATCTCGTCGTTTACGATCTTATCGATTGTCTTGATGGAAAGTGCCGCGCAAAGCAGGCGATTATCGAATGTCCGTCAAGTAAAAACACGTTCGTGTTGCCGTGCGTGAGAAACGCGGGTAAAACGGAAGTCTCCGCCGAGGCGCTCAAAGAACTGTACGGCGGATTGGATTCGTCTTTCGACTATATTATAACCGACTGTCCCGCCGGTATAGGCGACGGCTTTCGACTTGCGGTCGGTGTGTCCGACGAAGCGTTGGTCGTTACAACGCCGCAGATAACGAGTTTACGCGATGCCGATAAAGTGTCGTCTATTTTGCGCGGAGCGAAATTAAATTCCGTAAAACTCGTGGTAAACAGGGCGCGGGGCGATCTGATAGCGGGCGGGGCGATGCTTTCGCCGGAAGAAATAGAAAAAACGTTGAGAGTTCCGCTTGTGGGGGTGATTCCCGATGACGACAGCGTGTTTTTGAATAATGCGGGTTTTATTCCGCCCGACGCTAAGAGTTATCGCGCGTTCAAATTGCTTGCCGGCAGCATTGCAGGCGGAAAGACGAAAATATTTAATTGTTCCGCGGGATATCGCGGATTTTTCGGATATATTAAAAGGAGAATAAAAAGCGAATTATGAAAAGTCAGACCGAACGCCTTAAACGGATAATAGAAAGCGACAGAATGAGTTTTACTGCCGAGGGAACGGAATTGATTATAAAAGATATAGGGTATGTATTAAACGATTATTTCAGTTTAAGGGATAAGCCGAGAATGAGTATAATACCGATAACGGGCGGGTATAAGGTGGTTATCGAGGTATTAGCCGATGCGGTGCGCACCTTTGGAGTAATGCCTTGAGGCAACGTGACGTTGCATCCGAATATTAGTCCGACCTAATATATTTTTGTTATTCTGTCAATATTCTATTGCTTTCCCCTTCGGGGAGAGTGTGTTTTACGAGCAAAGCGAGTAAAAGACGAGAGAGGACTTGCTTTAACTTAAATTCGGTTAGTTTTTGATTTAAATGACCTCTATCGTCGGCTACGCCGACACTTTCCCCGTCGGGGAAAGCAAGAAATTTAGATTGAGGTTATTTACCTCTAAAGCCAAAAATGAATTTTTTACTGCCTCAAACTATTATTTAAACGCCTAGAGGTTTAAGCGCCGAATAGTCAGCGAAGAATCCCACCGAAAATATTACTGTCATTCTGAACGAAGTGAAGAATCCCACTGAAAAAGTGCGGACTACTTGACACGGTGGGATATTTCGCTCGCGCTCAATATGACAGAAAAAAATAAACAAAGTATGTCTTTCTGAACGAAGTGAAGAATCCCACCGAAAAAGCACGGACTATTTGTCCAATGGGATATTTCGCTTACGCTCAATATGACAGAAAAAAATAAACAAAGTATGTCATTCTGAGTGAAACGAAGAATCCCACTGAAAAAGCACGGACTACTTGACACGGTGGGATATTTCGCTAACGCTCAATATGACAGAAAAAAATAAACAAAGTATGTCATTCTGAGTGAAACGAAGAATCCCACTGAAAAAGTGCGGACTACTTGACACGGTGGGATATTTCGCTTGCGCTCAATAAGACAGAAAAAAATAAACAAAGTATGTCTTTCTGAACGAAGTGAAGAATCCCACCGAAAAGGGTCGGAGTAAATATGCGGTCGGATAAAACTCCGGGCTGTCAACGCAACATTTCACGGGCAAATATAAGCGCGGGTAACTGCCTTGTAAAGCTTTATTTGTACACAATGGCAAAAACGCTGTGGATACACTGTGGATAGCCTGTTGATAACTAAAATCATACATGAAAATACATAAATTTTTGTGATTTGGCAATAAAAAACAATTCTTTGAAAGTATAAAATCGAATGTAAAAAATTAACTGAATTGTAAGCTCGGGTAACAAACGAATATTCATTATTATATAATATAAGAGAGTAAAAAATTCGTCGCTATAAAACATAAAACCGAAAAAAAAATAGTTTCACAATAAATTAAATAAAAATTTGAGTTAAAATAGTTGACAATCACTATTAAATGAGTTAAAATGATAATTACAAAAGGGCGTGTTGTCTGTTTTTGTCCACAACTAAGGCACAGTTGACGGACGAGAGCCTTTCTCGGGAGGTATCAGAGTGAGATGAGCATGAGTTTGATTTGATAAACAACGAGAAGCAACAAACACACAAACATTGTACAAATTAAAAAATTTTTAGAAGGAGAAAAAAAATGGCTAAAAGATTTGCAAAATGGCTTACAGTTATCTGTATAGTCTGTTGCATGGCAATGGTTTTCGCATTTACCGGTTGTAAGACCGAATCTGCGAGAAAAGAACTGACGTCTGTCACTATTAACGACGCCGGACACTTGATCGCCACTTATGAAGATGAATCCCAAGAGGATCTCGGTTTAGTTAAGGGCGCTCAGGGTGAGAAGGGCGACAAGGGTGACAACGGCAAAGATGGTACTGATGGAATAGGTATAGTTAAAGCCGGGCTTAATGCTGATGGCGAATTAGAAATTACTTATTCTGACAATACCACTAAGAAAGTTGGTCCTGTAAAAGGTAAAGATGGTGCTGATGGTAAAGACGGAAAGGGTGTTACCTCGATAGTCTCTGCTGAAAACGGTGAAATTACCATTACATACACCGATGGTACAACAGGTAAACTTGGTACGTTGAAGAGCATTAAGTCGACCGAGTATAAAGATGGTAAGCTTGTTGTTACTTATAACGATGGAACGAAAGACGAAGTTGCACTTAAAGGTGTTCTTGATCTTAGCGTAAATGAGGCAGGCAAGCTTGTTGTTACGTTCTATGATGGTTCGACTAGAGAACTTGGCATTTCTACCGGTGCTAAATGTGAGCATACTGAAATTGCAAGTGAAGCAACCGTAAAACCTGCAAGCTGTGCTGAAGAAGGTATTAAGCTTGTCGTTTGTAAAGATTGTGGTGCTGTTTTAACTCAATCCATTGAAAAAGATGCAGAGGCTCACGGTAAATGGGAATTCGACCGTGATGTTAAACCTGGCGATGTTAAAATGGTTCAGTTAGATAACGGTATGATAACCTATGAGAAAGCGGATTCTGGTGCTACTGGTTATGTACTTAAGACTAAATATGCTTATGGCAAGATGACGAATCTTGAATATACGTCTGGCGGCTGTATTGAAGCGACTTGCGAGTTGTGCCAAGGTGTTATTGCTCCCGGTCATGTTGAAATAGAAAATTGGGTACCTGTTCTTATCGAACAATCTGTAGCGAATGTATGTGAGGAAACTCACCCCACTTACTACACTTGCCCGAATTGTAAGGCAGTATTCCTTTATGTCGAAGAAAGTGAACTTAATAAGAAATTTACAGAGATCGATAAGACTAAGGCTTCTGCAAAATATACGGGTAACAACTTTATCTATGTTGAATCTGTTCCTGCTGCAGGACATCAGTATAAGGTTACGGCAACTGAAAAGGATAATACAGGAAAGTATAAGATAACGCTTACTTGTCAGCGTGCAGGTTGCAATAAAGTTATCAAACCTTATGCAACAAAAGAATCTCAGAAGCAGGCTACTTGTAAAGAGGGTGGATCTTCAATCTATAAATACACTTACAAGAACTATGTAAAGGGTATTTTAACGGATGTTACAGAGACTATTGAACTTGAGAAAGTAGATAAAACGACTAATCATACTGTTGGTAAGATGGCTGATGGTACACTTCTTCAAATTAAAGCAAATGAGACAAAAGAGTTTAATGACGTAATTAAACCTTTCGTGGATAAAAAGATCATTCGTTGGAATGAGGGAATGCCGGCTGATTGTGCAACTCACCAACTTGCGGTATTTGAATGTACTGTTTGTAATGAACCTATAGTATTCAGCCTTTCCGGTGAACATACTTTAGGCGAAGAGAAAAAATTTGACGGTAAATGTACTGCTGATTCCTATGATTATAAAGAGTGCATTAACTGTGAATACGTTTATAAGTATAATATAGTTAAAGCCCAGGGTCATAATTATATCTACAAGGCAAATACATTAAATGAGGATAAAACTGAGTTTACAGCTATTTGTACTAAGTGCAATGAAACTGTAACTGCTGAAGTCGCAAAGGCAGAGCCTCATGATGCGGAAAATTGCAAAGAGAAATATTATACTACTTATACAAGCAAACCTATTGACAACGGTCTTGGAAAAACACAAGTTGTAACGTTCAAAGTAGTTGATGAAACAAGAAAGATGCTTCATACTTTCAGTAAGGACGGTGTTGTTGTTAAGGTTAACACAGTAGATAAGTATGAATATACTGAAAACATTGATGTACTCTTTGCTGCAAATGTTTTGAGATGGAATGAAGGAACTCCTGCAACCTGCTCTGATTATATGTTTGCAGTAGGTCTCAAATGTGATGTTTGTCAAGAACCGGTTGTATTTAGCCTTTCGGGTAAACATAATTACGGTACTAACCCTGAAGTAGAACATGAAGGAACTTGTACGACTCGTTCTTATACTACTAAGAAGTGTGATACTTGTGGTGTTGATATTGAACAGACAGCTACTGATGCTAAGGGTCATAAATTTGTTCCTGTAACGGAATCTTTCAATGCATTTAAAGCTGCTCCTGCTGATGGTGCAAGTGTAACTTTCAAATGTAGTGATTGTAATGAAACTATTACGTTGATAGCTAAAGCTGGTAAGCCTGTTACAAGTGAAAAAGGTTGTAGTATAACGACAACAACTAAGTATGAATTCAAGACTGCTGCTGGTGTTGATTATACTTATCAAGTTGAACAGGGTATCAAAGTAAATAATGCAATAGTTAAGAAAACTTTGACTTTCAAGTATGCTTATGATAATGCCGTAACTGTTGGTGACCATTTAGTTGGAAAGATCAATAATCAAACAATTAGACTTAAAGCTAATGCTGAAGTTGAGTTCAATGCTAATTATGAAGAATTCCTTAAATCTAATGTAATTAGATGGAACGAAGGTCAGCCTGCTGCATGTAATGTTAAGAATTTCGCGGTATTTACTTGTGGTGATTGTGGTGAAGTTATAGTTATTAAACTTTCTGGCAAACATGATCTTACTGGTGCTGTAACTCCTGCAACTTGCACGACTGCTGAGAAGACGGCTTGCGTAGATTGTGGAACTTTGGTTGAGACTGCTTCTGCGCTTGGTCATGACTATGGTGAATGGGTTATAAAGGGTGAAACTGTAATAGCAACAGATGCCAATGGAGCATTAGTTGTAACTCATGTTGGTTATGCTGAAAGTCAGTGTTCTAGATGCTCTGCAACTTTGTCTACAGTAGATAATCAGAAATATACAACTACAAATCATAAAGGTTATCAGCTTACTGGTGAAGTTAAACCTACTTGTGGGGCTGATGGTAAAGTTGTCGTTGAGTTCTGGTATGGCGATGGCGTGACTGCTGATAAGAAAGTTGCTTCTACGACTATAACTCTTCCGAAGTTGAGTTCGCATAAGACTGCTATAGCGGATGCTAAGAAGTGGGTTAAGTACTATGATGGTGCTAATTTCAATTTGGCTTACTATTGCGAAGGCTGCTGGCAGTTTATAGTTGTCAAGTCTGGTACTCAAACAGAAGTTAATGACTATATTAAGAATGAGTTAAAGCTTCCTACTAACGTTATAGAAAGTAAATAAGTTACTTTAACTAAATAAAACCGGGCGAGGGTTGTAAAACCCCCGCTCGATTTTTATATTTATTTTTTCAGTTCGCTTATTTGTAGGTTAATACTTATTTTAGTTGATTATATATGCATAATAATTGACAATTTACATATAATAGAGTATACTATATGTATAAATAAGTATAAAAGGAGATTTGATATGGCTACTGTAAAAGTTAATGTTTGTATTGACGCAAATACAAAAGCGGAAGTTGAAAGCATTTTAGCGGAAATGGGATTGAATATGACTGCGGCAATAAATATATATTTTAAAAGAATATTGATGGAGGGTGGAATTCCTTTTGAAGTAACAACAAGAGTACCTAACAGCGTTACCGCAGAGGCAATTGAAGAGGGGAGAAGAATTGCAAGGGATAAATCTGTACCCGCTTATAATTCCGTAGAAGAATTAAAGGCAGCAATGGGGTTATGATTTATCAGTTAAAAAGAACTAAACGGTTCGATAAAGATGTTGCGTTAGCAATAAAAAGGGGAAAAGATATTTCAAAACTATTTGCGGTCATTGAAAAACTTGCAAACGGAGAAACGCTTGAATCAAAATTTCAAGACCATAATTTACGAGGTTATTTTGAAGGTTGTCGAGAATGTCATATTGAACCGGACTGGTTATTGATATATGAAATTTTCGAAGATTGTTTAGTTTTAGTTTTGAACAGAACAGGAACTCATTCAGATTTATTTTAATCAAATCGAAAGTATAATTAAGACCTTGTTATGAGATATTCATAGCAAGGTTTGTTTTTTTATACAACTATTTTTCTTGTCATATTGAGCGTAAGCGAAATATCCCACTGTATTGAGTAGCCCGCACTTTTTCAGTGGGATTCTTCGTTTCACTCAGAATGACATACTTTGTTTATTTTTTTCTGTCGTATTGAGCGTAAGCGAAATATCCCATTGTATTAAGTGTTCCGTTCTTATTCAGTGGGATTCTTCGTTTCACTCAGAATGACAATAATATTTTCGGTGGGATTCTTCGCTGACTATTCGGCGCTTAAACCTCTAGGCGTTTAAATAATAGTTTGAGGCAGTAAAAAATTCATTTTTGGCTTTAGAGGTAAATAACCTCAATCTAAATTTCTTGCTTTCCCCGACGGGGAAAGTGTCGGCGTAGCCGACGATAGAGGTCATTTAAATCAAAAACTAACCGAATTTAAGTTAAAGCAAGTCCTCTCTCGTCTTTTACTCGCTTTGCTCGTAAAACACACTCTCCCCGAAGGGGAAAGCAATCGAATATTGACAGAATGACAATAATATTTTCGGTGGAATTCTTCCCAAGCTCTGAATGACGACAATCTTTTTTAAATATAGCATTAAATAGCTTGCATTATTTTTAATTGTATGTTATAATATATACAATCAAACTCAGTTGTACCATATCATTGAAGGTTTTCGGATAACACTTCACTAAAAAAACCGAGGTCATTATTTGTGTGTTTAAAAAATGCCTCGGTAAAAAACCGAGGTATTTTTTATGTTTAAATCAAATGCAACCAAATCGCTTTGCAGGGCGGGGCTGATAGCGGCTTTATACGTTCTGCTGACTCTCGTCAACCCGTTTTCTTTCGGGATTTTTCAGTTCAGAATTTCCGAAGCGTTGACGATATTACCGATATTCTTTCCCGAAGCCGTTCCAGCGCTGTTTGTGGGGTGTCTTATTTCAAATATTCTCGGCAACGGCGTATACGACGTGATAATCGGTTCGTTGGCGACTTTAATAGCCGCTACCGCTACTTATTTTTGCTCGAAATCAATAAAAAATAATGTATTGAAGCTTGTTGTCGGCGGCATTTTTCCCGTTATCGCCAATGCGCTTGCTGTTCCCCTTATCTTTATTCTGTGCGGAATTGCAGAACGCGCGTATATAATAGAAGCTCTTATTATCGGCGCGGAAGAAGCCGGCGTTGTTTACACTCTCGGCTCGGCTTTGTACTTCGCCACTGCAAAAATTATATCCAAAACGACAAAAATATCCGAATAAGTCGGTTTTTTCTCGATATTCATTGACATACAGCTATAATTGTGTTAAAATTAAATACGGGCTTAGAAAAATAAGCCTTTTAACGCATATTTTAAAGGCGGTACTTAAGGAAGATGAAAGAAAACGAAAAGAAACTTGACTTAGGCGAATTTTTTTATGTTTTTAAAAAACATATAATTATAGAGGCTGTAATTCTCTTAGTCTGTATTATAGCGGGCTTTGTTGCGGCTTACCTTACGCCGAGATATTACGTCGCTTCGGTCGATGTGTTTGTAGACGCCGACGGCGGCGGCTCGGTTACGACCGACGCTTCGCTTGCAAAATATTATGTTCCGTCGATATGCGATTCGATCAAAGGCGATTATATAGTAAGTACGGCTTCGAGAGAATCGGGTAAAAAATGTTCTGCCTCTGCAATAACCGTCAATAACGAAGAAAACAGCCTTATTATCAATATTAAATATAAAGACAGTTCTGAAGAAAACGCAAAAGTGAAGCTGATGGCGGTAGTTTCCGCGCTTAAATCGTTTTACGAAACGGGCGAGGGAAATTCGAGCAACCCGCTTTTAAATAAAAAATTAAAGATAAGTCCGCAATACGCCGCGTTCGAGTCTGACGGAATAACTCAGGTTCCCGTTGTAACTGCGGGTTCGAAAAAGAGAACGGTCGTCGTTCTTGCTGCGGTTATAGGCGTTGCGGCTATGTTCGTCTATACGCTTTGCGTGTATTTTATCGCGGATAAAGTTGCGTCGGTAGACAGACTTGAAAGCGTTTCTGGCATTAAAAACCTTGCTACGGTAGAAAAGAAGAAAACCGATAAAAAGGAACAGAAAAGCCCCGACGCGTTGGTTGAACTCAAACTCACCAAGGTTGCCGACGCGCTCATTTACGATAATATCTGTACCGGTAACAAGATTTATCAGGTGCAGTCGTGTTTAAGCGGCGAGGGTAAAACCACGGTAGTCGCAAACCTTGCTATCGCGCTCGGAAAGGCTCAGAGAAAAACGCTTATAGTCGATTGCGATTTCTCGCACCCGACCGTTCACAGAAAGTTTTTACTGCACAGACATTTAGGCATAACCGAATATTTCAAGGGCGAAAAAACTTTCGACGAAATAGTTAAAACTACCGCCTATACAAACGTAGACGTAATAACCTGCGGCGAGAGAATAGAAAACCACACTATATTCTTTACTTCGGATAAATTCAAGTCTCTTCTTGCCGAAGCCAAGGAAAAATATGATTTCATTCTGTTCGATTGCGCGCCCGTTAAAGTCGTTTCCGACTATATAAATATTTCTCAGCTTGCAGACGCGGCTTTGCTTGTCGTTGCTAACGAGAAAGTAAGCGCGAAAGACGTAGCGTATGCGGTTGAAGAACTCGATTCTTCTAAAGCAAATCTCATAGGCACGGTTTTCAATTTTACCGACGCCGTAAAGAACAGAAGTTATTATAACTATTATTATAATAAAACTGCCGAAGAAGCAAAAGAAACAACCGAAGAATAATATAAACGGTTTGCGCGGCGGGATAAATTTTAGGCTTATCCCGCCTGTTTAATTTTTTCGATATGAAAACACCCGTATTCGACGTCGATTATTGCGAATGTACCGATAAACATTCGACCAACCATTTTCACGACTTCTACGAACTTTGTTATTTCGAGCGCGGAAGTCGCGTTTATCTATTGGGCGACGATTGTTACGACGTTTATCCGAACTGCGTTATAATGATAAAGCCGCGCGTTCAGCATGCGACTAAGGGCAGCGAGAACGCGACGCGCACCGTTATTTCGTTTGACGAAGAGTTTTTAAGCAAATATTTTAATGCCGAAACCTGCGCCGACCTTTTAAAAGTTTTCGACGATTGCGTTAAAATCGCCAACGCGGATATAAACGCGATAAAAACTTTGGCAAGAGCTTTAAGAATGGCTTTTTCGGAAAAGCACGAAAGGCAATGCGCGTTTATATTGGGTCAGTTGCTCGATTTGCTGAAAAATCAGCGTTCCTGCGAAATAGCCGACGAAAATTCTGTCAACCCGATAATAGCGGCGGTCGTTAAATACGTCAACGAAAACCCGACCGATATAGAAAGCGTTACGGGTATTGCCGAAAAATTCAATATTTCGGCTTCGTATTTGTCCGCGCTATTCAAGAACGCGTTCGGAATATCCATAAAGCAATATGTTATAGCTATGCGGATAAATCTTGCGGCTAAAAAGCTCGTTGCTACCGACCGCGACATTGGCGAAATAGCATTGGAGTGCGGTTTTTCGTCTGCGGCGCATTTTTCCAACGTGTTCCGCAGTCGGCTGGGCGTGACACCTATGGAATATAAAAACGCTTACGGCAAAGGATAAACGCAATTATTTGCGGCAGAATGTTAAAATTATATTGAGAGGAAGTTATGAACGATAACGAAACTAAAATCGAAAACGGCGAAAACGCCGAAGTAAAGAAACAAGCTACTAAATTTTACCCGGATATAGCATTTAACAGAAAAGAGCGAAACAAAACCGTTATTTTGTCTACGTTACTTATTCTGCTTATGGGCGGAATGGGCGTTACTATACTGCTCGGCAATAAAGAGGGCGGAACGTTTTCGTTTATTTCGGGCGTGCTTACGCTTGTGTGCCTTGTGTTTGCGATAAGTATGATACCGAGCGCGTTCAAACAATATCCCGTAAAGAACGAGCCGCTTGTCGAAGTAAAACCTCGTGAAATAGTCATTAACGGAACTACTTATAAGACAAGCGACGTAACCGAAGCGAGACTTACTTTTACGGTCGAGCCTGTCGGCAAGAAAGAAGATAATCAGAAAATGCTTGATTCGCTTGCGGCGCAGGAACCGCCGAGAAAAACTACCGCAAATCTCGATTTTGCCGTAAAAGATATAAAAGACGGTAAAACTAAAACCGTTTATACTACCATTGCCGACGGTTATGAAGCGTTGCTGGCGGTGTACAGCGCGGGCGTAAAGCATTACAGCATAGTATATTCGATGAAGAAGTTGGTCGCCAAATCGACTTACAATCTCAATTCGAGTGTGACTGCCGACGGAACTAAATTATCCGATTTATCCAAGAAAGACAGATTAAAGCAATTATTTTAACATTGGCAGCCTGAGGCTGCCGCCGCGTGACTGTCCGGCATTATAGTTGCTCCGGCAACATGACGTTGCATTCAAGTAATTATCCGGCATTATAGTTACTCCGGCAACGTGACGTTGCATTCAAGTAATTATCCGACATTATAGTTACTCCGCTTTTATTACGGCGGTATATGCAGAAAATAAAGTTAATATCATATAAACCACGGCGGGGCTAAGAATACTTAGCCCCGCCGTGGTTTTATACTTAAATAGTTACATCGAGCGGTCGGAAAAAACATAAAATGAAGTATACGGAGGAAGAATATGGAAGAGTATATCGGTTCTGTAAGCGTACCCGCGATTGCCGCGGTCGTGTACTTCGTCGTCAAACTGATTAAATACGCCGTAGGCGAAAACGAAAAATTCGATAAATTTATTCCGCTTATGTCCGCGGGTATGGGCGTTATTTTCGGCGTGATCTGTTTTTACGCTTTGCCCGCCGTTATGCCTGCCGATAATATAGTCGTCGCTATAGTAATAGGCGGCGCAAGCGGATTTACGGCTGTCGGAACTAACCAGATGATTAAACAATTGGGTAAAAAAACGGAAAAACCGAAATCGGGCGAGACGGAAGACAAGAATAAACCCGCCGACGACGAACAAAAAGATAAATAGCGAAAAACAAAAATAATGCGCGGCTGAATTTCAGCCGCGCCGTTTTTGCGTTATACGCCCGTTTATAAAATTTTAAAGTAAAGGGATTTTTCCGAGATATACGATATCCTTTCTGTCGGCAGCCGCTCCCTCGGCAAGAACGAACGCTTTTTTTGTTATAATTCCGCCCGCTTTTTCGACAAGGGCTTCAAGCCCCAGAAGACTTTCGCCCGTCGAAACGACGTCGTCTACAATACCGACTTTTTTGCCGTTGAGAAGCTCTTCGTCGTGTTTGGAGAGAAACAGCATCTGCGGCTTGCCTGTCGTAATCGACGCGCCGTATTCTACGCTTATACCGTCCTGCATGTAGAGTTTTCTCGCCTTTCTCGCGACTGCGTAATATTTGTGACCGAGTTCGCGCGCCGCAACGTGAGTGAGCTGTAAACCCTTTGATTCGGCTGTTATAAGCACGTCGCAATCGGTAAGAAATTTCGCCAGCTCTTTGCCGCAATGTTCTGTCATTTCAACGTCGCCGTGCAGGTTGAAAAACGCTATGTTGACGCCGCTCGGAAGCGGAAGTATCGGAAGTCTGGCAGTTAAGCCTTTTATATCGAGTTCGAAATATTCTTGCATATCATTTTACCTCTTTGGAATTCACAACTACTATATAATATCACTTTTCGCTAAATATTTCAAGTGTTTAAAACATATTAAACCCCGTCGCTTAATATATTTTAATGAAAGGTGATAAATGGAATACTATTCGGCAAAGCTGACTGAAATAGAAAATGCGTTGAACTCTTCGGCTAAACGCGGCTTGGAACTCAAAAAAATAGAAGAAAACCGCAAAAAATACGGCGAAAACGTTCTTGCAAAGGCTAAAAAACGCGGTTTTTTCGCAAGACTTATAGCAAGTCTTTCCGAACCTACGCTTATAATACTCGAATTCGCCTGGGCGATAACCGTCGGCGTGAACGTCGGTAAATACCTTAAAACGGGTTCGTGCGATATTTACGAATGTATAGGCATTTTCGTGGCGATCGCGCTGTCTGTGGGGCTTACGATGTTTATGGAGGGGAGATCCGAACGGGCGTTTGAAATGCTCGATAAGACGTACGATCGCATAAGCGTGAAAGTTATCCGCAGCGGAAGAACGGAGATTATCCCGAAAGAAGAGATTGTCGTGGGCGACGTTGTTTTGCTGGGAACGGGCGATAAAATCGTCGCGGACGGCAGAATTATCGAAAATAACGGGCTTGTGATAGATGAATCGACTTTGACGGGCGAAAGTCTGCCCGTAAAAAAGGACGAACGCGTAATTTTAAGCGATAATACTCCGCTTGCCGAAAGGACGAATATGCTTTATTCCGGGACGTTTGTCGGCGGCGGAACGGGTAAAATGCTGGTTACGGCGGTCGGCTCAAACGCCGAACTCGGCAAAATCGCTTCCGAACTGGGGGATAATGCCGCCGTTTCCGCTCCGCTTAACGAAAAACTGACGCGACTGGGAAAAACGGTTACTATAATAGGTTCGATTGCCGCCGCAATTGCTTTCATATTGTCGGTTGTAAAACTTGTAGTGAGCGGGGAGTTTAATTTTTTCACCGTTCAGGATTGTTTTATCGAAGCCATAGTGTTAATAGTCGCCGCCGTTCCGGAGGGACTGCCGACAACCGCCGCGATTTCGCTTACCCTTAACGTTCTGAAACTCGCAAAGTCGAACGCCCTTATCCGAAAACTTGTGGCGGCGGAAACGGTGGGGTGCGTAAGCGTTATATGCTCGGATAAAACGGGAACGCTTACCGAGAATAAAATGGCGGTGGAAAAGATTGTCGCGGTAAATTCGGGGAGCGCGGAAAAAATATATTTGAACTCCGCCGTAAATTCGTCCGCAGAATTAAAAAAAGAGGGCGACAAAATGGTTTTCTTCGGTTCTGCCACCGAATGTGCGTTGCTTATCGACGCAAAGAAACACGGGTTCGATTATAAACTTCTGCGTTCGGCAAAGCCTTACGGAAAGGTCGTTCCGTTTTCGTCGGCGTATAAGTTTATGTCGAGCGAATACGACGGAAAAGAATATATAAAAGGTTCTCCCGAAGTTCTGACCGCCAAAAGCGATATGAGCGCGGCGGGCGCGGCGCGCGTTTTGCGCGAAATAGAAAAATATCAACGCGAGGGTAAAAGGGTTATAGCTTTCGCAAGCCGTAGGGCGGGCGGGGATAAATTCGCGTTCGACGGATACGCCGTGATAAGCGACCCCGTGAGAAAAGACGTTAAAAGAGCTGTTCGCGAATGTAAAAACGCGGGGCTGAGAGTCCTTATGATGACGGGGGATAATGCGGCGACCGCGTCGGCGGTCGCCGCAGAGCTTGGACTGTTAAGCGGCGGTTACGATACCGTGGCGGCAAGCGAACTCGATAAACTTTCGCCGTCCGCGCTTGCGGAAAGATTAAAAACGGTTTCCGTGATAGCGAGAAGCACGCCGAAAACGAAACTTAGAGTGGTGGAAGCTTTAAAGGCGGGCGGAGAAGTCGTTGCGGTTACGGGAGACGGAGTAAACGACGCGCCGGCTATAAAACACGCCGACATAGGTATATCTATGGGGTCGGGGTCGGAGATTACAAAAGAAGCGAGCGATATAGTTCTGCTCGACGATTCGTTTTCGACGATAGTAAAAGCCGTATCTTTCGGCAGAAATATTTATCGGAATTTTCAACGTTTTATAAGTTTTCAGCTTACGGTAAACGTTGCGTCTATGCTTACGGTAATAATAAGTCTTGCTCTCGGTTTCGATAACCCGTTCAACGCCGTGCAACTCTTGTGGATAGACATTATAATGGACGGACCGCCCGCGCTTACGCTCGCGCTCGAAGCGGGCGACGAATCGGTGATGCACGAAAGACCCGTTAAGCGGACGGATAATATTCTTACGAAAACGATGTTTATCCGTATAGCGTTGCACGGGGCGTATATGGCGTTCGTGCTTATCGCGCAGTACGCGTTCGATATAATCGGCGCGGGCAGCGAAAAAGTGCCTACGACGGTTTTCTGCCTGTTCGTTACGTTCCAGCTGTTCAACGCGTTCAACTGCCGCAAATCGGGGCGTGAAAGCATTTTCAAAGACTTTACGCGTAATAAACTCATGCTCGTAGTATTTGCCTTCGCGTTTGCGTTTCAGATTTTGTTTACTCAGACGCTCGGTAAATTTTTCGGTATAATCCCGCTTGCCGCGAGCGAATGGCTTAAAATAGTTGGGCTTGCGTTTACTACGATACTGTTTTCCGAGGGGTACAAATTTATATTTGCCGGAATTTCTACACAACGCGCGAAAATTCGCGCGGCGGAAAATTCAAACAGGGCAAATTAAACCGAAAATTCGGCATACACTATAATTATGAGAGAAATAAAAGTAACCGAAAGCGGAGCGGGGGCGAAGAATCTCGGATACGTCAGCCGCGGCGTATCGGGGCTGCTCGGAGATTTAAGCGGCAGAGAGAAATTCAGCGGCGACAGCGAGCGTTCCGCGCTTACCCTTAAAGTGGCTAAGGAATACGAAGATATTTTCAGGGGCGAGATAGAGGACAGAATAGCCGACGTTATCGCCGTAAGATATAAATACGCGTTTTTTAAACGTTACGTCAGAACGGACGGTCTTAACGAACTCGAAACCGAACTCCTGCGCGCCGCGCTGATTGCCGCCGATCTCGACGAAGATAAGCGGTATATAGTAAGGCGACTGAGAAGTTACGGCGAGTATGCGATAGACGGAATATATAATTTTCGTCTC
Organism: uncultured Clostridia bacterium; assembly: GCA_934254815.1. Lineage (GTDB taxonomy): Bacteria > Bacillota > Clostridia > Christensenellales > Borkfalkiaceae > UBA10281. Next base: position 122,511 of record CAKQME010000001.1, read on the forward strand.
GCGCCGTTAAAAAAGAAATGGCGGGATATCGTAGGATATATTCCGCCGTATTTTACGGACGAACAGCTGAACGAATTCGTAAGCTACCTTATGGGCGAAAAGCGAAACAAACGCGTGCTTGTCGAAAACGACGGGGTTTACGATTCCAAATACAATAAACTCGACAGAACGTCGCTCACATGCGATATGAGCGAGGGAAAAATAGTCAGAGAGGTTATACTTTCCGCAAGCGGGAGCGTAGCCGTTAGACAGAGGCTGGATAAAACTGACGAAAAATATATTCGTCGCTTTTTCGGCTCTTACGCGAAATTCGTCTGAAAAAGCGTTGACTTTTAATCGCGTATAATATATAATTACTCCGAATATAAAAACAAAGGAAATTTTATGAACGATATGAGAATAGAGAGCGATTCGATAGGCTCTCTCGAAATACCCGCCGACGCCTACTACGGCGTGCAGAGTTACAGAGGATATAAAAACTTTCACATAACGGGAATAGAGACCGAAAAACGTTTTATAAAGAACGTTGTAAGAATAAAAAAAGCGGCGGCGATAGTCAACGAGAAATCCGGCGCGATAAAAAAAGCCACGGGCGAAGCGATCGTTAAAGCCTGCGACGAAGCCTTAGAGGGTAAATTCGACAGCGCGTTTATAACCGACGCCATTCAGGGTGGCGCGGGTACGACCGTAAATATGAACGTAAACGAAGTTATCGCCAACCGTGCGACGGAGCTTCTCGGCGGCAAAAAAGGCGAATATCTTTGCCACCCGAACGACGACGTAAACTGTTCGCAGTCCACAAACGACGTTATACCGTCCGCAGGCAGACTTACGGTTATAGAACTTGCCGACGGCGTTATAGCCAACGTAAACGAGCTTATAGCCGCGCTCGACGAAAAAGCCGTTGAATTCGACGGAATAATCAAGATGGGCAGAACACAGCTCGAAGACGCCGTTCCTATCCGTTTAGGGCAGGAATTCAAGGCGTATTCTTCCGGCGTAAAGAGATGTCTGCGACTTTTCGAAAACGCCGTAAGCGAAATGTATACGATAAACCTCGGCGGCACGGCGATAGGAACGGCTATAAACGTCAGGAGAGAATATCTTGACGGAATAGTACCCGAATTGTGCAAAGTTACGGGCAGAGAGCTGAAACAAGCCGAAAATCTTATCGACGCTACGCAGAATCTGGACGGTTTTGTGTGCGTTTCGGGCGCGATAAAGACTCTTGCGGTTACGCTTTCGAAGATGTGCAACGATTTAAGACTTCTCGCAAGCGGACCGAAAACGGGTTTTGAAGAAATAGTGTTGCCCGCAAAACAGAACGGCTCGTCGATAATGCCCGGCAAAGTAAACCCGGTAATACCCGAAGTGGTATCGCAGGTCGCGTTTGCGGTTATAGGAAACGACACGACGATAACGCTCGCGGCGGAAGCGGGGCAACTCGAACTTAACGCGTTCGAACCCGTAATATTCTATAAACTGTTCGAGTCGTTGAAATGCGTGAAAAACGCAGTCAAGACCCTGACTAAAAATTGTATCGAGGGCATAGCGTCGAATCGAGCGCATTGCGAAGAACTGTTATATTCGAGCGTAGGCACGGTGACGGCGTTGACTCCGATAATAGGTTATAAAAAGGCGGCGGACCTTGCAAAAGAAGCACTTAAACGTAACGTGAGAATCCGCGATTTGGTTATAGAGAAAGGCATAATGGACGAAAAGTCGTTAGACGAGTTGCTGAATCCGTTCTCGATGACTCAACCTAGCCACAGATGACTGCGTTCGAACCCGATTTTGCGTTGTGCTTTGGGATAGTTAGCAAAGCAAGACCGAATTCGAACGTAATCAAGTAATTATTCGTTTATATTTTTTCTGAATTTCAACGGGGTTTTCCCCGTTGTTTTTTTAAACTGTTTACAGAAATAACTCGGCGTGTCGTAACGTAAAATTTCGGATATTTCCGCCACGCTTTTGTCCGTGCTTTTCAATAGCTTTTTCGCTTCGTTTATCTTCAGTTCGTCGTAATAAGCCATTATTGTTACGCCCGTCGATTTTTTGAATTCTCTGAATAAATACGAGCGGCAATAATGCGTTTTTTCGCATAATTCGTCTATTTTCAAACCTCCGTAAACCGAATTTTCCATTATCTTTTTTATTTTTGAAGTCAGTTCTTCCGCTCCGTTTTCCGCAGGCAGAAACACTACGGGCGGATCGCTTTTTCTGGTGTCTCTTTCAAGCAGATAAATGAGGAACAATTCCAGCGTGTTTTTGAGTATTTGTAACCCGCCGACGGGCGCGTCGGGCAGAAGCGGCATCTTTTTTGTTTCGGGTGCGGAAGCTTTCAGGTCGAAGATTTTTCCGCTCTCGGTTAAAATTTCGAATATGTATTTTTTAAGCCTTGCAGAAAGCTTTCCGACGTAATTTTCGAAATAGTTCATAGTCGCGCTTTTTGTTCCGAACGAAATTATTATCACACGCGATTGTTTTTCGCCGTCGGCAAAAAGCGCGTGTTCTACGTTAGGTTTATGAAAGAGTATTTCTCCGCTTTCCGCCTTTCGCGCGACGCCGTTCCAACTGTAAAACACGTTTCCTTTGTCGACGTAAACAAGTTCCCAGAAATCGTGACTTTCTTTCTGACTTTTAAAATCTTTTTCGAAAATAAAATCGTGTACGGTTACGATATTTTTTACGTTTATCAAATTTTCGGCTTTGTATCTGTAATATTTCGTTCTCATAGCTTTATTGTATCATATATCGGGTTAAAAAACAACTTAATATATATTATTTATCTGTAGACTATATTACAATTTTTGTGTATTTTTTGACCTTGACACAAAAACTTAGCCGTTATATAATAAGCTCGGAAGGAGGCTTATATGAGAATATTAGCTATAGGGGCGCACCCCGACGATATAGAAATCGCCTGCAGCGGCACGCTTGCCAAATGCGTAAAACGCGGCGATAAAGTAATAGTATGCCATGCTTCGACGGGTAATTTGGGTCACGTCGTGATTCCGCCCGACGAACTGACGATAATAAGAAAAAAAGAAGCCGAAAAAGCGGGTAGTCTTGCCGGAATAGAGGTTATAGGCGGAATGTTCAACGACCTCGACATTTATTCGGACAACAAAGAGGCGAGAGATAAAATGGTTGAAGTGATAAAGTACGCTCAACCCGATTTTATCATTACTCACGACCCCGACGATTACATGCCCGACCATACGGCGGTGTCGAAACTCGTGTTCGACGCGAGTTTTACGGCGACTTTGCCTAATTATCACGTCGGCGGCGAAAAGGCGGCTAAGTTAGTGCCTATATATTATATGGATACTTTGGCGGGCGTAAACTTTAACCCGACGGAGTTTGTGGATATAACCGACGAAATCGACTTGAAGATAAAAATGCTCGAATGTCACGAGAGCCAGCTCGTATGGATGCGCGAACACGACGGAATAGACTTTGCGGATATGGTGCGTACTTGCAGTAAATATCGCGGCTATCAGTGCGGAGTCGCTTATGCCGAGGGGTTCAGACAATGTCAGGTATATCTTAAAGGAACGGCGCAAAGATTGTTGCCTTAAAAATCACAAGGGAAAGGAAAAACTTATATGAAATGGTGTATAATAGGCGCGGGCGGCATAGCCGACAGAAGAACTATTCCCGCAATACTTAAAGACCCAGAAAGCGAGATAGTAGCGGTAATGGACAGAGTGCCTGCGGTTGCCGAAAAAATAGGCGCGAAGTACGGCGTAAAGTCGTATACCGACGAAAAGAAAATGCTCGAAGAGTGCGAGTGCGACGCGGTATATATCGGTACGCCGGTTAGTTGCCATGAAGAGCAAGCTTACGCCGCTTTGGAAAAGGGCAGAAACGTGTTTATGGAAAAGCCCATAACCATATCTTCGGTTGCGGGCGAAAAACTCGTAAAGGCGTTTAAAAAGAAAGGCAGGCAAATTACTATCGGCTATATGATGAAGTATCATAATTTGCACGAAAAGACAAAGAAAATGCTTGCGGGCGGAAAAATTGGTCAGGTTGTGGATATACGCGCGCAATTCTCGTGCTGGTATCCCGATATTGCGGGCGCGTGGCGGCAAAAGAAATCGCTCGGCGGCGGTGGCGCGGCGATGGATCTCGGCGTACATGCGATAGAACTTATCGAATATTTGCTCGGTGAAAGAATTGCCGAAGTAAAGAGTTTTTATAATACGAGTACGTTTTCTTACGAAGTAGAGGACAGCGCGGTGATTTTGTTCCGCACCGAAAGCGGAGTAAAAGGGCATATAGACGTAAACTTTAATATTCCCGACGCGGCAAGCGAATCCAAACTCGAATTATACGGAACCGACGGTTATATTATTCTCAAAGGCACGCTCGGACAGGAAGAAACCGGCGAAATGTCCTACCTGTACGCTCCGCAGGGCGCGTATGACGCGCAACAGTCGCGCACGGTTGCCAAGCCGCGCAAATATCGCGGAAAAGGCTCGGATTTGTACCTTAAACAGATAGAAAACTTTATAAAAACCGTAATGTCGGGAAAAACCGAATACGAATTTGCCGACGAAGCGGTACACGTTCAGAAAGTAATTGAAAAAATATATAAAGACGACGAGAAAAAGTCGTAAAGGAGAACTATATGAACTTAAAATCAACCATAGAGGGCAGTTTGCTTGAAAATTTCTTCCCCAAGGGGTGGGATTTGGATAAAATCGACGCTTGTTGCGACAACGCGCCCGAAAGCATTACCGAAAGACAATCGTTTTGGAATAAAGATTTCGCGCCCGTAGAGTGCGAAAATCTTGACGAATTCAATGTGAAAATGGGGCACGAAATAGCCAACGAAATACGCAAGGCTAACGCCGAAAAGCGTAAAATAGCGTTTATTCTTCCCGTAGGACCTATGGGAATGTATAAGTGGGCGGTTTACTTTTTGAAAGAGTGGAACGAGTCCTGCGAAAACGTGTGGTGCTTTAATATGGACGAGTGGGCAGACGGCGAGGGCAACACCATTACCGGCGAAGCTTCTTTCCAGAGCGCGATGGAAAACGCGTTTTATAATCCGCTCGGCAAAAACACAGTACCCGTTTCGCACAGAAATTTCGCGCTTAAAGATAATCTTCCCACATACCCCGAAAAGATAGCTAAACTTAAAGCGGAGGGCGCGAAACTCGTACTCGTTTATGGTATAGGCAGAATGTGCCATATAGCGTTCTGGGAACCTATGATCGGCGCGGAATTCAATTCCGACGAAGAGTGGCTTAAACAGCCGTACAGAGTGGGCGTAAAACTTCACCCGCTCACGATAGAGCAAAACGCCATAACTTCTTTCCGTAGCAGAACGACGCTCGTTCCCTGTCGCGCAAACACGATAGGACCCGCTTTGATGTTTGCGGCGGATTACGCAATCGGCGGCGCGGACGGCGCGTTGTCGCGCGGAATGCAATGGCAGGGAATGAGCCTTTGGATGACTCTCCGCTACGGTCCTACGAGATATATAACTTCTACTTATATCCCCACGCTTGCGGGTAAACTCTTCTATCTTAAAGAACTTGCGGGTCCGCTTTGCCCCGACGCTAACTGAAATGAGCGGTATAGCGGTTGCGGGCTCTGCGCTTGTAGACGAGATAAATATAATTAAAGAATACCCCGCTATGGGGCGATTAACGCAAGTTTACGGCGTTAATCGCTCCGTTGGCGGGCTGGTGCCTAACGTCGGAGTGGATATAAAAAGAATCAACCCCGATTTAAGCGTGTACGCTTACGGCAAAGTGGGTAAAGACGATAAAGCCGAATTCCTGCTCGATACTCTCCGAAAAAACGGCGTGAACGCCGACGGGATAAAACGAGCCGAAACACTCGGTACGAGTTTTACGCAGGTAATGAGCATAGACGGCGGAGAACGCACGTTTTTCACTTACACGGGCGCGAGCGCGGATTTCGGTTACGACGATATAGACTTTGACGAGATAACCGCAAAGATATTTCATTTGGGATATTTTTTGCTGCTTGAAAAAGTCGATAACGGCGACGGCGTAAAGATTTTGAGGGAACTGAAAAAACGCGGAATAAAGACTTCCATAGACCTGGTGAGTTCTACCGCCGACGCCTACGAAAAAGTTTTGCCGTGCCTGCCGTTCGTCGATTATCTCATAATAAACGAACTCGAAGCCGCCGCGCTTTGTAAGTCGGACAATACCGACGATTTACGCTTTTTAGCCGAAAAATTAAAAAATGCGGGCGTTAAAGAGAGCGTTATTATTCATAAAGAAGATAAGGCTTGTTATCTTGGCGAAAGTTACGCCGAAATAAATTCGCTTATCGTTCCCGACGAACTTTTCAAGGGAAAGACGGGCGCGGGCGACGCGTTTTGCGCGGGTTGTTTAACCGAAATATATGCGAATTCCACGCCGCAAAAAATACTCGAAACGGGCGTAAGAGCGGCGGCGGCAAGCATAACCGCGGCGAGCGCGACGGACGGCGTAAAGACCAGAAACGAAATTTACGAGATAACGAAAAATTTCAGAAAGAGGTAAAATATGTTAGTAAATTTAAACGAAGTTTTGAAAAAAGCGCAAAAGGAAAAATATGCGGTGGGGCTTTTCAATACCACCGATACGGATATGTTGCAGGCGGTAATAGAGGCGGCTGAAGAAAGCAATTCGCCCGTCATACTCGGCACGGCGGAAGTGTTATTGCCTTACGGCGAATTGAAACTCATCGCGCCGAGCGTTATCGCGGCGGCAAAGAGAGCGAAAGTACCCGTAGTAGTGCATTACGACCACGGTCTTACGTTCGAAAGGTGTATAGAAGCGTTGAAACTCGGATTTTCGTCGGTAATGTTCGACGGTTCGGCTAAACCTTACGAGCAGAACATTACCGAAACGCGCGAAATGGTAAAGATAGCGCACGCGTTCGGCGCGACGGTAGAGGGCGAAATAGGACACGTCGGAGAAGCGTCGAAAGAAGATAATCTGCTTACGGATATGTATACCACGCCCGAAGAAGCGAAAGCCTATCTTGAGGCAACCGGCGTAGACGCTCTGGCGGTCGCGATAGGTTCTGCGCACGGAGTGTATAAAAAGAAGCCTATGCTCAATATAGAAAGGCTTAAAGAAATCAGAAACACGGTGGACGTTCCGCTCGTATTGCACGGCGGCAGCGGCCTAAGTGACGACGACTTTAAAAACACCATTCGCGAGGGAATAGCTAAAGTAAACATTTTTACCGATTTGTGTCTTGCGGGCGAACGCGCTTATAAAGACGGAGAAGAGAAAAAACTCGGTTATTTAGAAACGCGTAATTTAAAAGTCGAATATATAAAAGAAGCCGTAAAACATAAAATGGAGTTGTTCGGCTCTGTAAATAAAACCATATAAAACGTAGTAAAATAATATATAATTAAAAATTTAATCACTTGTTCAACGGGCTACTTCGTACGATATTACAATGAATATACGTCATATCGGGCGTAAGCGAAATATCCCGCCGTGCAAGTGATTATTTTTTGCTTGTTTTTACTCTTTTTTTATAAAAAATCTCCTGCGAGTGCCGTTCAAAGACAAAATCAACCCGCTTGCAGCAGGTGGGTGCGGTGCGACCGCGAATCCGCTATCCCGTCATATAGGTCTGCAACTAAACACACAACCACGGGCTGTGCGTATCGCGCTCGACTTTATCCCCGCTCCCTTGTTTTGATTTGTGGATACGATAAGGTCTTTGTGGCGAACACCGCAGGATAAGCCTTGCGATAAACCGTATAATAATTTACGGTCAGTCTCTAAAGAGTTTAACTCTCTGATAACTATGTTTTGGCATTAGTATAACAGACTTTTAAAATAATAGCAAACAAAATAAAGGCTTTTTTGCTCGAATTATTGACAATCTTTGCCGTTTGGTTTACAATAATATTATATTTATTACAGGGTTGATTGTCAACTTTAAGGGATTATATATATGAAAATTACGGTGTCAGGTAAATACGGACCTTTTCCCGCCGCGGGCGGGGCTACAAGTTCATATCTTTTGAGTACGGATAAAACGCTCGTCGCGTTCGAGTTTGGCGCGGGCGCGTATTCCGAAAATTCCGCAAAAATCGACGTGAATGATATCTCCGCGCTTATATTGTCGCATTTTCATTTCGACCATTGTTCCGACGTCGGAGTTTTAGGTTACGCTCTTCAAAGATTTTCTGCCGAAAATAAACGCGATAAGCCGCTCGACGTCTATTGCCCCGAAGATACTTCTCCGCTTGCCTCCGCGATAAAGAACATGCGGGCGTTTAACGTTCACATAGTAAAATACGGAGATAAGATAAAGGTCGGTGACATTGAATTCGAATTTTACGCCGTAAATCATCCCGTGCCGTGTCTCGGTTTCGTCGCTACCGACGGTATCTCCCGCTTCGTTTACGGCGGCGATACCAACGAGTGCGAAAATTTAGATAAAATGCTGAAAAACGCAGATCTGGCGTTGCTCGACGGCGGACTTCTCGAAAGAGATTACGCCCCGAATAAACCTCATTTAAGCATTAAACGGGTTGCCGCGCACGCTAAAAAATTTAACGTAAAAACCATTGTTACGCATCTTAACCCCGAATATACGACGGAAGAAATGCAGTCCGAGGCAAACTCCGTATATGACGGCTGCGTCTTTGCCGAAGAGGGCAAGAGTTACACCGTATGAAAAAAATCGTCAACGTGCGCCCTCTCGCGGCGATAGCGTTGTCGCAGATATCGGGGATATTTCTCGCGGCGTTTACGCCCGCGCTCGGCGTGTGGGCAAGGGTTATACCGCTGATTGTCGTAAGCGTTGTCGGCGGTACGGTTACGCTCTTTGTCAAAGGAACTTTCAAACGGATTTTCTGTTGTTCGGTTGCGTGTTGTTGTATAGCTTTTACGTTTGTCGGCGGCGCGTCGGTCGTTAATAGGGCGAATAAAATCTCCGCTGCCCGAACCGACGGCGAATATCTGGTTACGGGCGTCGTCCGTTATTCTTCGTTCGTCGGCGGGAAATATAACGTCCGCCTTACAGACTGCCGTTCCGACGGTAAAAAGTGCGGCGATATAGCGATTAACGGCATAAAAGAAAAATTGGAACTCTACGATTGCGTAAGCGTTCAGTGCGTTCTGCAATCGCCCGGAATAAGCGAAAACGGTCGGTATACAAATTACGTCTTTAATAACGTCGCGCTTGTCGCGGGTAGTTATAGAGAACTTAAAAAGACGGGCGTAAAAGTGTGTCTGCCGTATAAATTCAGAAATTTCGTCTCAGAAAAGCTCGTCGGCATAGACGAAAGCGCGAGAGCGACGGCTTTCGCTCTGGTGTGCGGCGATACGACGAGAATGAAAAACGAAGTTGAAATTTTCCGCGCGACGGGCATAGCTCACGTCTTTGCGGTTTCCGGGTTGCACGTCGGCTTGCTGTGCGCTCTTTTGTCGTTGATTTTCCGCCCGATACCTGTACATAGAGCGATTAAAGGGGTCATAATATCCTGTCTGCTTGTTCTCTATTCGTTTGTATGCGGTTTTTCGGCTTCGTCGCTTCGCGCGGCGATAATGTGCGCGACGTATCTTTTAACTTCCGCGTCTTACGAAAAGAAAGACAGATTAAGCGCGTTATCGCTGGCAAGTATAGTTGCGCTTATCGCAAACCCGTTCGATTTGTTCGGCGTCGGTTACGTTTTGTCTTTTTCGTTGAGTCTGTCGATGATTGCGTTGGCGCCGGCGGTAGCTGCGAAAATAAAAAGTCAATCAGAGGGATTCACGGGCGCGGTTTCGACGCTCGTCTCGGCGGAAGCAGCGGCGATACCGCTCAGCGTAAAATATTTCGGTTCGTTCCCGCTTGCATCCGTAATCGGCAACCTTATAGTCGTTCCGTCGGTCACGGCGGCGTTTTATGCGTTGGCAGCGGGCTTGGCGTTATCCGTAATAGTTCCGCCTGCCGTAGCCCTGTACGTTGCAGGCGCGCTTCTGGCAGGTACCGAATACTTTGCGTCTTTGCTCGCAAAAATAAACCTTTCCGCAACGTTTTTCCCCGACGCGCTGGCGGTCGCGTATTTCGCGGCGTTGTTTATTGCTTCCGATTTGGTTAACGCGGGTAAAACCGTTAAAAGATTTGCCGCTATATTTTGTGTTTTGGCGGTCGTAGTTTCCGTTTTTGCGAGCTATGTCGTTTAAATCGTTGATTTTTGCGATTAAAAATGATACAATACAGACAGATGAAATTCAGAGAACTCAAAAAAAGCTTGACGGCGAAAATAGAACCGATTTATCTCGTCTGCGGCGACGACGCGTTTTTTGTGGAATATTCCGCAAAACTCATATGCGACGCATGCCTTAAAATGCCCGAAATGAATCTTACCCGCTTCGAAAGCAATATTCTGAAAGAAGATTACGACAAGTTTAATTCCGCTCTTTTAAGCTATCCGTTTATGAGCGAAAAACGCGTCGTTATGATTAAGGAACTCAACCCCGCCGGTTCGGAAATCGCGAAACTCAAAGAGTATTGCGCCAAGCCCAACGAAACCACGGTATTGCTGATATGTAATACGTCTTCGAGCGACGCTTTGAAAAAACTGCCTAACGTGACCGTGGTGGATTGTTCCCGCGGGGACGACGCGCTCATATCCGCCTGGATAAAAAATCAGGCGAAGATAGCAGGGCTTACCGTAACCGACGGGGCGATAAGTAAACTGATTTCGTACTGTCTTTCGGATATGACCAGAATAAACGGAGAGACGGCTAAACTTATAGCGTATTGCGCCGACCTCGGAACGATAACCGAAAACGACGTTGACGCGCTCTGCGTAAAAGAAAGCGATTATCGGCTTTACGAAATAGTCGATTTTATCGCGGCGAGAAATTACGACAAAGCCTATGCGTCTTTTACCGATATGCTAGAAACGTCGGGCGACGGGCAAAAACTGTTCGTCTCGTTGTATTATTATTTCCGCAGGCTTTTGTACGCTTCGATATCCTCCGCGACAAACGCGGAAATAGCCGAAGCGCTGAAAGTGAAAGAGTTCGCCGTGACGATGGCGAAAAGACAGGCGAAAGCTTTTTCGCCTAAAAGATTAAAAGCCGTAACCGATAAACTCGCCGCGCTCGACTATGCGTTCAAAAGCGGCAGAACGGAGCAGACTTCGGCTGTATGGAACGGGATTTTAGAGGTACTTATAGGTTAGTCGCAGATAAATGCGGTTTATAGTTGCAGCTTTTATCTGTTTCGTCATATAATAGAGGAGAGAAGAATGAATATCGATAAAATCATTGCAAATGTCAAAGACGCGTTCTCTCGGTCGCCCGTTACGGCGTGCCTTACGATACTCGCGTTGTTCGTTTTGTTTTATTACACGATAAGCGTTTTGCAGCGAAACAACGCGAAGTGGCTTATATTCGTATTCGCGGCGTATGTGCTTGTTACCGGCTATATATTTGCGGGGATAGAAAAAACCGCAGCCGAGCGTTACGCCTATCTGATAGTACCCGCGCTCTTCATAGTTGCGGAGACCTCGCTTTTCGCAACCGAAATAAAACGCGATATATGGGAAACTTTTTCCAAAAAGAGCGTTGAGATAAGACATATAGAAAAGGGTTCGCCCAAGCAGAACACCGCCGATACCTGTATCGAAGAGATTATAAAGGCGTTGCAGAATATGTCTAAAAACGACGTCGGCGCGATAATTATTCTTGCCAACGGCAATCTGCCGCGCGCCATAATCGAGAGTGGCGTAGTCGTCGATTCGGATATATCCTCCGCGCTTATAGAGAGTATATTTTTCCCGAAAACCCCTCTTCACGACGGAGCTATGATAATAAACGGCACTAAAATTCTCGCTTCGGGGTGCTTTTTGCCGCTTTCGCAGGAGACCAATATTCCTAAAGAACTCGGCACAAGACACAGAGCGGGCATAGGCATAACCGAAACCATAAACGTAACCGCGCTTATCGTTTCGGAAGAGACGGGCATTATTTCGATTGCGCAGGGCGGCAAGATAAAGCGTTACGCCGATTCGGAAATGCTTCGCCAGACGCTTAAAGAGTATTACTGGCAGGAATTTTTACCTCATAAATAAGGAGCAGAGAATATGAAAACAGAGAGAAAGGAAACAACTTCGACGAAAGTCGTCCGCAGGGTGTTGGGCGCGTTGCTCGCGCTTGCGCTTGCGTTCTTCGTATTCGTGGTGATAAGCCTTTGATAAAGGTCGCAAAATTCGGCGGCACGTCTATGGCGGACGCGAACGCGTTCAGACTTGTTGCCGAAACGATACTTAAAGATAAAGACATAAAAATTATAGTGGTGTCCGCCGGCGGGAAAACTTCGAGGTATAAAAAGACCACGGATATGCTCCTTGACGCATACGGCGCATTAAAAGGCGGTCAAAGCCCGCGAAAGAACTTGTCGGAAGTAGCCGAGCGGGTTTGCGAATTAAAAAGACAATTAAGGCTGAAAAAAACGCCTGAAAACGAACTTATGAAGATCGAGAACGAGACCGATTGCGGTCGCGCTCCCGATTTTCTTTTATCCCGCGGCGAACGTATATATTCCGAATTGTTCGCGGAATTTATCGGCATGCCGTTTATCGACGCTAAAGAGCTGTATAAGTTCGACGAAAACGGTAACTTGAACAGCGAATTTACATATTATTCGTTGCGGCGGGCGTTTAAAGAAAAGGGAACTTTCGTTACCGGCGGATTTTACGGCGAAGACGAAAACGGATTTATCAGGACTTTTTCGCGCGGCGGAAGCGACGTCAGCGGAGCGATTGCCGCGCGCGCCGTAACCGCAGACGTGTTCCTTGATTATACCGACGTAAACGGCGTATATAAATACGACCCGCGCAGGATAAAAAACGCTAAGCCCGTTGATGAACTGAGCTATTCGCAGATACGTCGGCTGGGCGAGTTCGGCGCGTCCGTTCTTCACCCCGACAGCGTTCTTCCGCTTTCCGAAAAAGGCATACCCGCAGTCATAAAAAATACTTTCGAGCCGTCGGCTCCCGGTACAAGAATTTCCGCATACGCTCCGAGCGACGTTTTCGCGGTCGCCGCGACGGATAATCTGTTTTATGTTCGACTTGAAAAACCGAATTGCGGCAAAAGTATTGCCGAAAAGTTTTCGGGTGACATAAACGCGGTTGCGCTTACCGTCACGGGCGACGGGTTAGAAGCGGTGTGTAAAGAGCGATTGCCCGATAAAATCGGGTTCGGGCAGGAAGTTGGCGAATATATCGAGAACGACGTAACGCTATTTTACGCGACGGCTGGCGATAAAGGGAGAAAGTTCGTTTCCGAGGCGGCGGAACGGCTTAAACCGCTGTATTTCGGTAGCTTATCCGACGGATATTTTCTGGCGGTGCGGGGCAGAGAAAAAGCTATAATCGAAAGCGTTATCGAGAAATATATCGTTTAACAGACGTTTTATTGTTTCACCATATTATTAACATATGAATAATGTAAAATATGCTTGCCGAGCGTGAGTATGCGCGGCGTATAAAACAGACCACCCATAATCCCCCTTAAATAGAAAAAACGTCGCGGTAAAACGCGGCGTTTTTTCTGTCCGTACATATTTTAACAGTAAACATTATTTGTTTAATAATTTTAAAAATCTTTTATCGTTCATCTGTTCGTTCGTAAGATATTTTCCGTTGAAAAATAGCGCGTAAGTCGTAATCGGAGTAGGCGCGCTTTGCGCGGCTTGTTTACTCTGTAATCGAACAGATTTGAATTGCACGCCGTGTTCTTCGGCGGTTTTTTCCACAACAGGAACATATTTGGCGTTAAACGGACATTGATCGGTATAATATAGAACGTAACCTTGTTCTTCGATATGCGGGTGTTTTGCGCATTCTTTAAATTCGGGTTGCGGCGCGTTTTCCGTAAACGGTAAATACCATAATTGAATTCCGTTATCCGCTTCGTCGCAAACCGTAAAACCTTTGTAACGTAAAAAATCGGGGTCTGATAAAAACGGTTTTTTCTTTTTTGCAGATATAATGCAAAGCCCCTTTTTGCCTTTTGCTTTGCAGTCTTCGATACAGGCGTTAAGCAGATCTGCGCCGTAGCCATGTCCTTTCAAAGATCCGTACTTCATTTTAACTTCTCCTTAAGTCTGTTATAAAATCTATTGTCAAGCGACGGCGGGCGCAGGGGTTATAACGATTGCCATTCTTTACGCGAAATGGCGTAAACTTCGGTTATTTTGTCTCTGTGGATAGTTGTTTTTGTTTATATTATATCATATTATCCGAGCGTCGTCAAAATCTGATTTCCGATTTTTCGTTGGGTTTATCGACGTTATCGCGCTTTTCCAACTCCGAACCGTACCTGAAAATAATTGAAACGATAATCAGAACGATTCCGGTTATTATACTCCATAAGTTATCTGTAACTCCGATATTTTTTACTCCTTGTAAAATCGCAATCGCCTGCGAAACGACAATGGCTGTTATCGGGATATAAATAAAGCGTATTCCGAGTTTTTTAAGCTTTTCCGCGCCGCTTTCGGTGAACGGAGTTCCGTCCGACGACTCGGCTTTCAGATAACCGTGAGTAAATCCGAGAAGAATTGCGTCTGCAGTCAGCGTAATTGCAGCGGATAATAGTTCTGTATATTTTTGTAACAGGTCGGCGTTTTCGTCAAATAGCTTTAGCGGTTCTCCGAGTAATGAAAAAACCGTTCCGCCGAAATGTTGCGTTAAGGCGCATAGCGCGCCGACGGCGAACACCGCCGCTCCGATAATGCACAGAATGAACGCGACTTTGACTATGACGCGAAATACGTTGAATGTTTTCTGAATTGTCTGAAGAGTTTTCATAGTGTTTTCTCCTTTGGTTTTATATAAATTTTGCCTTTTGCGTGTCTGGCTTTTACTTCTACGGTGTAAATTCCGCTATCTTTGATATAAAGTGTAAAAGCGGGAGCGTATTTTCCGTCGCCCGAATACAATATCGTGCCGTCCTGAGCTTTAATTGCCATACGCAGAGAACCTTTTTGCGTTTCGAATCTGATTTCGAGATCTTCGCCCGCGTTTAATGTAAGCGGGTGCAGGTCCGAACCGTTCATTCGTTCGATATCCGCGATATAAGTATCGAAGCATCGCTCTCGGCTTCCCGTAAATTCTTCCTGATTGTAAACCGCCAGAAATATGGCAAGCCCCGCGTCAAGTAATAATAAAAACGTAATTATTGCAATCTTTATTTTCATTTGTCTGTTTTTTATGTATACACAATTCCGTTATAATAAATTTTCTCTATATTGACGACCTAACGTTCGGTAGGTTATTATTTAAATAAATAAGGGTATAAACCCTTGATATTGTTTAATAAAATCTTTAGTTGCTTGTGCGTTGGGATATTTCGCTTGGCGCTATTCGGCGCTTAAACGCCGAAGCGTTTAAACAATAGTTTTGCCTTTATTGTTTCGCAATAAAGGCAGCGCCTTATGAATATCATCGTTCGCAGACCCTTGCAAGCAAGTCTGCTCTCTCGATATTGACAATAAGACAGAAAATTTAAACTGAGTATGTCATTCTGAGCTTTGCGAAGAATCCCATTGTTTAACGACGGAGTAAATATAATGTCGGATAGCTACCTGCAACCTCAGATTGCCGGATAACGCCTTAAATTCCGACATTATTTCGATTGTATTTTCTCCCAACGGTCTTTCGTCAAAATATTGGTATGACCGACGCGGGTCTCGTTCAGTAAAGGAACGGGAACGTCAGGGCAGGTGTGATGATATAAAAATCCTGCTTTTTCCTGTACTCTTTTTGATTTTTGGTTGCCGTCGTAATATCCGCACCAAATTGTATTCATTCCGAGATCGATAAAGCCGTGGCGTAAAATTGCGTTTACGGCTTCCGTCATATAGCCTTTGCCCCAAAACGGTTTACCAAGCCAGTAACCAAGTTTGCACTCGTCGTCGCGTTCTGTCATGTCGGTATGTCCGTTCAACATCAATTCGATAGCTCCTATCGCTTTTTCGTTTTCTTTTTCGCAAACGGCATAACACTCTGCGCCGTTGAATACGTTTTTGATTATTTCAAGACTTTCTTCAACGGACTTGTGGGGCGACCAGCCCGCAATCGGACCTACGTCGGGGTCGCTTGCATATTCGAATAGACTTTCCGCGTCTGTTTCTTTCCATTTTCTCAATATCAATCTGTCTGTTTTAATCATAAAAATATTTGCTTTTCCGCTTTGTCTTTTGCAAAAATTCCGCCGATAGAGTTATAACTCCAATCGCATATAAATAAGTTCCTGAAAACCTGCCGTCCGTGAGTTGAAGCCCTTTGGATTTCTGCCGTATTCTGTAAACCCGAGACTGCGGTATAAAGATATAGCCCTTGTGTTGTCTGCAACTACGGATAATTCAAGTTGAACATACCCCGCGTTTTTGGCGCATTCTATACAAGCCGCCGTCAGCGCGCGACCTATGCCAAGCCCCCAGTAATCTTTTAATATCCCGATACCGAATTCGGCGCGGTGTTTTACTTTGTATCTTGTTCCTGCTGCGTTTATTCCCGCCGTTCCGACAACTTTGCCGTCCATTAAGGCAATCAACTCGATTTCGTTCGGACTGTCGGCTTTGTCTTTAAGAAAACGGCTTTCCTGCTCCGAATCGAACTGTTTTTCATCGGTATAGGACAGTAAAAAGTCCGTTTCTTCGTGCGTTATATTATAGTTTTCGAGTACGGCGTATCCGTCTGCAAATTCTCCGTTTCGTATATGTAATTCTTTACCGCTCTTTGTAATGATTTTTTTGTTGTATTTCATATACAGAACTCCAAAAATCGGAAATTTTTTATCCGTTTAAGCCGTACAGCCTGAAAAATTGACGGACGTGCCGCTCGATTAAACCTGTCACTTCGCTTTCTCGTTCGGGTTCTCGGTCGCATAAATTTATCCATACCGAAATAGGAAGACAAAATTGCGCCGCCATAATTTCCGCGTCTTTGTCAGCTAATTTTTTTTGACGAATAAGGGAAGTTATAAAGCCCGTAAAATATTTCATAATGTCGGTATAGTTCTGCTTAGTCTGCAACGCTTTAAGGGTAGGGTTACGAAACTGTTCGATGGTAAGCATTTTGCGGGATTTGCTGATTTGCGGATCGTGCAGAATGTAATCGATATGTCCTTTAATTATTCGTAACGCGCTGTCCGGCGTAATGTCATGCATATCTTTCGTAAAAGACGAGTCGTTTCGGTCTGTTCGCGCAAAAATAGAATGTTTTTCGTATTCTTCCATAACGCTTTTAGTCAGGGCGTCGAGTATTTCCTGCTTGCTTGTAAAATGACTGTACATTGTGGCTTTTCGTATGCCGACGACGTCCGCGATCTGCGAAACGGAAGTGGCTTCGTAACCTTGTACCGAAAATAAATCCAGCGCGACTTTTAATATTTCCTGTTTTGTATTTCCTTTTTCCATAGTATCCTTTGAAATTTACTTAAAATACTTGATTATATTATAACTACCGACCGTTCGGTTTGTCAAGTATTTTTATAACAATAAATATAAAAAATCGGTACAGACCGAAAAATAATTGCGGCGGACTGTAAGAATAGACTTACGGTCCGCCGCGGTTGCAAATAGAATAAAAACTTGCCTATAAGGCGATTTTCGTTGGTGTATTATCGGCTTCGTAATATATGCGAGATCTCGTTTATTTTGATTATTCCTCATTGCCGACGGCAGCGTTCTTTTTCTGTGTTTTCCGTTTCCAAAGAACGATAATACCGTGCTTTATTCCGAATACTACAATATAAGCCGCCGTGTATAAGCCGATATCGAGCCAGACGTTTTCGCTATGAAATACTTTCATTGCTTATATATCCACGATTGCAAATACGCCGACAAGCAACGCAAGGTCGATTATAACGTTAATGACTTTTCTTTTCATATTATTTACCTCTGTGTTCTTTATATCGATTATAAGATATTTCTCGGATTTATGCTATACTTTATGTCGTTGTAACAAAAAAAACGGTCGGCAAGACAATCAACTATCTCGACAAACAGGAATTTATAATGTCAATTCCATAACATTGTACTCCCTTTCTGAAATAATGTAAAATCCATTCTTTTGCCAAAAAGAATTGCTTTGCGGATTTCCTTTATCTACTCCAATATGTATTTTTTTGTAGCCAGATTGTTTTAAATAGTTACAAACATCTCCTATAATATTGGAGCCGACTCCTTTATTTTGATAATGTATGTTTGACATAAACATTCCGATGAAAGCAATTTCGTCTGTTGGATAACCTAAAATCAAATCCATATTAGCAACCAGCGAATCGCCATCAAAAAAACCGATGTAATATTTATCGTCGTAATTCTTGTTAGGTGGTAATGTTTTCATATCCTCTGTAATACTTTTTTTAGTAACAAATGGCGGATGATATTTATAGTAAATTTCGTTTTTGCAACTCATATCGTAAATAGTGTCTACATCTTTTATGTTTAATGTACGCACATCATATTTTTTTGATAATAATCTAATGTTCATACCGTTTCCTTGATAAATTCCGATTTGTCTTTGCCTTAATTTTAGCATATTGCGCGGTGTTTTCAATCATTTGCGCAGGTGTAAAAAATAATGGTCTGTAAGAAAAAACTTACAGACCGCTGAATTTGGTGCGGATAACAGGATTTGAACCTGCACGGGTGTACCAAAGGATTCTAAGTCCTTCGCGTCTGCCAATTCCGCCATATCCGCATTTTCTATATATTATATACTATTTTTTTTTATTTTGCAAGTGTTACTCGCAAGTATTAGCCAAAATATACAGACAATGCAGTCGACAAAAACGTTCACTAAATAACAAAACTTACCTTACTTCACGCTTATAAATGCTTTATAATTCGGGTATGGTCGTTTACGTCGAATATGTTTTCATAGACAATATCATAATAGATTTGCTTTTGCTGGCTTTGGCGAGAAAAACGCTGAAAATACAATCGCGGATCTTGATTCTTTTAATTCCGTCCGCCGTCGGCGCAACTGTAGCTGCTATTATGCCGCTTGTGAGCCTTGGCGCGGGGTGGCTGCTTCTCGTTCGGGTTACGCTCGGTCTTGTTATGGTCGCTCTGTCGGGAAAATTCAGAAATTTTAAGGAGTACATATTTTGTTATTATCTGTTTATTTTTTATACTTTCTTATTCGGAGGCGGCGTTGCGGCGCTGTTTTATGCGGCAAATATCCGCTACGATATGCTTACGGGTATAAACGCGGCGAATTTCCCGCTCGGACTTTCCGTTCTTGCCTGCATAGGTTTATATTTTTTAACGACAAAAGTAGTAAATAAAATATATAAGCGTAAAGAATTGACTTCGTTTCTGGTTAATTGCTCCGTTCGTTTCGACGGCGAAAGTTTTTTAATGCGCGGCTTTATAGACAGCGGAAACAGACTCGTATATAAAAAGACTGGCAGCCCCGTTGTTTTATGCTCGCCGTCGGCGGCAAAGAAGATGTTTTTTGCGAAAAATCTGCCGAAAATCGGGGAAATCGACGTAAATACCGTGTCGGGCGGAGCAAAAATAGAAATTTATAAAATCGACGGAATCGTGATATATCGCGGCGATATGCCGAATATAATAAATAATGTAGTTATGGGTTTGTCCGACTTCGAATTCGACCGCGACGGCGAGTACGACCTGTTACTAAATCCCGCTCTGGCGTGAGGTGGAAAATGTTTGAAAAGTTGAAAAGAATAATAAGTCGCATATTTTTCGGAAACGATAATTATGTACATTACATATCGGGCGCGGACGCTCTTCCTACGCCTTTTACCCCTGACGAGGAACAGGAAAAGCTTGCCTTACTCTCTCGCGGAAGCGAACAGGTAAAGCAGGAGCTTATAGAGCATAATCTGCGGCTTGTGGTTTATATCGCGCGTAAATTCGATAATACGGGCGTAGAACTCGACGATCTCATTTCCGTCGGTACGATAGGGCTTATAAAAGCGATAAACACGTTTAATACGGACAAGAACATAAAACTTGCCACCTATGCGTCGCGGTGTATCGAAAACGAAATACTTATGTATTTAAGAAAGTTAGTGCGCATAAAGGGCGAAATTTCGCTTGACGAGCCTTTGAACGTCGACTGGGAGGGTAACGAGCTTCTTTTATCCGACGTATTAGGCACCGACAACGACGTTGTGTATAAAGATATGGAAAACGACGCCGAAATGGAGATGTTAAGAGAGGCAATAGAGCGATTATCTCCGAGAGAGAAACAGATTATGGACTTGCGGTTCGGTCTTGGCGGCGAGGAAGAGTTGACTCAAAAAGAAGTTGCGGATATGCTCGGAATATCTCAAAGTTACATATCGAGATTAGAAAAAAAGATAGTATTTAAACTCAGAAAAGAGTTTAAAAGATTAGGGTAAAAACGTTACATTTAAGAATGTTTCGCCTTTGATCTAATGTGCTGATCGCTTATTCAATGGGATTCTTCGGCAGAGCCTCAGAATGACATTATAATTTCAGCTTATTTAATTTTTTTACTCATGTTAATGCCCTTTATTACGGCATAACGCTTGACCTTATAGGTTGTTTATAATTATATTATAGGAACGATCTAAATGCCGATTGTACAACATTTACAATCGGCATTTAGATTTATATATTGAATTTTGGCTATTTTTTCGATTAAAACATAATTTGTAAAGAACACGAGATATTCGACTTCCTAAAAGCTAAACTATTTCAAAAGCTGATTCATATAGCTCTCCGGTACTTACAGATATATTATAAATACCTTTTGGGGCTGGATGTCTGTGTAGAGTTCCATCTATAAGCACAGTTCCATGTTGTATTGCATTAAGAGAGCCGTCAAATGACCACTCATGAAAAAGAATCTCATCTTTTTTTATTATTTCAACGGTAATATCGTCTGTTAAAGTTTCAAATTCATCTTGCAATACAATTTTTTTGCCTTCAATAATAGTATAAACTTCAATAGTTGCCCCAAGTTTATAAAGAGAACTACATGTTTGCTTTTGTAAATCCTTGCCTGATATATTTTTGCTCTTAACACGAATCACAAAAGAAGAACCATAGGGAATAGTTTTTTCATAAAACAATTCGACTTTATATATCAGAATTCTTCATAGTTGTCTCATTATTTCCACAACCAATAAATGAACTTAATGTTAGAATCATGGTAAAAAGCCATATCAACATTTTCATTTTAGAAGAATTTCTCATAAATTGTAAGAAAGAGTAATAATACATCGGATTATATTCCTTTCATTGAAATAAAAACAGAGCATAAGAAAAGAGGCACACAACGCCTTACAAATCCTATGTGCTATATTGTTATTTACCAAAATTATCTATATGGTTTTCACAGTATAGACCACTCCGCAAAATATAGCATATACCTTGTCTGGTTTGTGTTACTAAAGTCGTGGATGATATAAAAACGAATGGTGCAGGTAAAGATTATTTAATTGAACATTCGGCAGGTAGCGGAAAGTCAAACTCTATAGCGTGGATTTCGTATAGGCTTGCCTCCCTTTTTGATACAGAAAACAAACCTGTCTTCAATTCTGTCATTGTTGTTACAAACAGAGTCGTTTTAGACTCGCAATTGCAGGATACAATCAACGGATTCGACCATACTCCGGGACTTGTTGAAGCTATTGATGAAAAGAAAGGTTCAAGAGGACTTAAAGATGCTATCAACGACAAAAAGAGAATCATTATCTGTACCGTTCAAAAGTTTTTATTTGCTTATAAGGATTTTGATGATTTGTCGGGTAGAAGTTTTGCCGTGTTTGGTATTGCAAAGTGTAAGTTATAACTCGGTATTGGCGGGTAATCCTGCACTTGAAAATCCTTGCGGGAAACCAAAGAAAAGCGACAGGTTTTGGGCTTGTTATAAAACCGACGGTTTAGAAAAAGCTTTAAAAAGATACTGCCGGGTTTCATTTATAAAAAAAATTTACCGCTTTTGCGGGCGTCTTTATCGAAAAACCGTAAGAATTTTTAAACACTGAAAAACTTTTATAATCGGAAATTCCGTTATCGTCGACAAGCGTGTCGAATAACGGAATTTTTTGTATAGGAAAATTTTGGAAGAATTTGACAGTTTTTCGACTGTTTTAAAGTGAAATTTTACTTATTTTCGACGAATAAAAAATTTTTTAACTTTTTTCAAAAACTTTTGTAAAAATACTTGACAATTGTTATAAATAGGTGTAAACTTTTAGACAATAAATTTAAGCGCAAAAAATAAATCTAAAGCTTAAATTGAGAGGCGAAAGAAATTATGGAAGAAATACCAGAGAAAGAATTTGAACGTATCGGCAAAGAAATGAGAGCGAAAGTTAAAAAATCTCCGCAATCATATAGTAATTTTGTAAGACTTGGAGTGGGTGAAAAACCTGTGAACCAAGGAGAGGAAATTTTCATTGAGTTTAAGAAAGGTGAAAGCCTTGAAGATTTTCTTATTCGTTTAAATAAGATTTACAACCCTAAAGTTGTAGACTTTTTTACAAATATAGGTTTATTTGACGGTTTAAAAGAAGAAGATAAATAATTCGGAAAACGTTTTTCGTGCATTTCTCATATAATAAATTAGGTTTTACTAAGGAGAAATTATGGAAAACGTTTATTTTTATGCCGTTTTGGGTTTAGTTTTCATTTTCCTTATGACTACAGCGGGTAGCGCCGTCGCTTGTTTTATGGGCAATGCAACGATTGAAAGGCATTCCGCGCTTATAGGCGGGTTATCCGGCGGGATAATGCTGGCTTCGGCGGTCTGGTCGTTGTTGATTCCGGCGATAGGCGGCGGCGAGAGAGAAAACGTTATCGGCGTAACCGTCGGTTTTGCGGCGGGAACGTTGTTGTTTACATTGCTCGGCGTGGTTTTAAAAGAAGATGAAAGCGGCGGATTTGTCAAGTTGTTTACCGCCATGACCGCGCATAATGTTCCGGAGGGGTTGTCCGTTGGTTTTGCGTTCGGCGCGGCGTCTATAGGAAAGATATCTGTATCTGCGGCATTTGGTATAGCTTTGGGTATTGGTATACAGAATTTTCCTGAGGGCGCGGCTATATCCGTTCCCGCAAGGAAGAAATACAGTCGGATAAAAGCTTTTTTATTGGGAATGTTAAGCGGCGCGGTTGAGCCGATAGCCGGAGCGATCGGGTTATTTTTATCGGGGTTTGCGGCGTGGATTATGCCTGTTTTAATGGCGTTTTCAGCCGCCGCGATGATTTACACGGTGTTTTCCGAGCTTTCGGGGGAAGTATCGAAAAAGCCGTTATTCGGTTCGTTCGGCGCGTGCGCGGGTTTTTTGATTATGCTTTTACTTGACGTTACGTTGGGTTAGTCGATTGGTATTTTGCAGACTTAAAATGACGGAAAACTATAGTGTGTCATTCTAAACGTGGTGAAGAATTGCGCTGTTTAAGCGATTTATCCGTACTTATTCAATGGGATTCTTCACTTCGTAATTCGGCGCTTAAACGCCAAAGCGTTTAAACAATAGTTTTGCCTTTATTGTTTCGCAATAAAGGCAGCGCCTTATGAATATCATCGTTCGCAAACCCTTGCAAGCAAGTTTGCTCTCTCGATATTGACAGAATGACAAAAATATATAAGGTCGGACTAATACTCGCGCACAGCCTCAGGCTGCCGGATAATACTTGGATGCAACGTCACGTTGCCGTCACGGCGTCTATTTGTAAACGCCTAAACGAACGTAAAGTTTGCCTTTGCGGCTTTCTCCGCATTCTTCGTAAAATATAAATTTACCGAAACCGCGAACGGCTGTAACGTCGTTCGCTTTTAATTTTTTGCTTCCGTCGGGAAATTCTTTGCCGTTTACCGTCACGCGCGATTTTAAAAATAACTCCGAACTTTTTTCTCGCGACAGATTGTATGCCGCGCCTACGATCGAATCCGCGCGCGGCGAGGCGACAGAAACTTTTTTGTCTTCTATAACGGGTCGTAATTCGTCGGGCAAGCTTTCGGCTTCTTCAACCGTGACAACGGCGCGCCCTACACGTTTTAGTTCGTTTTTTATAAGCTCCGCCATTTTTTCGTCGACGAATATGAACGACTGTTTTTCCGAAGTGAAAATATCTCCCGTTTTCGCCCGTTCGACGCCTAAATTGAGTACCGCGCCGAGTATGTCCCGATGAGTTATCGGCTCTTGAAATTTTGCGCCCGACGGGGTAATTTTTAATAATACTATGCCGAAATCTGGTTCGTAACCGAATTCTTCGATACTGCCGAAACAGGCTTTTCTGCGTTCCGAAAGTTCGTGTCCGCCCCAGAATAAAACATTATCCTTTCCCGCTTCGGATTGTTCCGTAGGGGAAAGGAAATCTGTAAAAGTATATATGTTTTTTATTCTGCTTCGCTCTTTAAGCTCGGCAATTCTGTTTTTGAAGTCCATTTTAAATTTCTACGTCTTTCAACAGCTGTTCGTCGTTTTCGCGGAGTTCCTTGGGAACGACGATATTGTCGTAATCGATAAAGTATTTTCTTGTATTGATTATGTAATAGTCAATCGTTTTCATGCCCGCAACGACAATCGAGCCGAGCGGAATAAGGAATAACGTGCCTACGCCGAACGTGAACACGGCGGAGGTTATGATAAGGTAATAGATTATGAGATTTACAAGGGTATAACTCATATACATTTTACCGAAATAGCCGTTTTGCGGGCGGAAACCGTTTTTAAGCGAAGCCCGTATGCCTTTTTTTTCGAGCAGAGCTTTAGCCATAAACTGGCTCATCATCGTGTTGTAAAATCCTTGACAGATAAGGATAAACGCGAGTAAAAGACAGGGCAGAAGGGCGGGGAGGACTTTCCATAATATTGCGGTTAAACCGTAGCATGCCGCGCCGACTGCCAGCGCGTAAACGCAGGCGAAAGCGACTTCGACGAGTTCGTAAACGGCTATGGTTTTGAGGTTTTCGAATAATATGGCGAAATACGGTTTTTTTGTGAGGCTCGACATGTGGTAATCGAGCGAAATCATTGCCACCGCGTCGCTTATTTCGCTGAAATACCTGTAAAGAAAAATAAGTACGAACGCGATTGCCGCAGTTAAAACCATACTGCCGACGTTGCCCGAAAGGTAATTCAATAAATCGGTAAAATGCTCGTTAAGCCCCGCCGTCAAGGTCTTCGCTTCGGCGTTCGAAGTAAACAGGTCTCGTATAACGGAAATAACGTCGTTAATTACGGGTTGAGTTACTTCGTATAACCCGCGTAACCTTATTTTGAGCGTAAGCCCGATTGCGACGGCAAAAAGAACAAACATTACGAGTTTGTACGCCAGCGTTTTGAATACGAGCGCGTAGTTTCTCATAACAATTCTTATTACGTTTCTTATTCTCATATTATAAATTCGTTCCCGATAAAATTTTAGTTTAGTGATGACGAATGTAATCGCTATAAATACATTATATAATATATTACAATCTTTTGCAAGAAAATTAAACCGACTTTTTCAAAAACTCAAAGAGCAGTCCGCGAACTCTTCGCAAACTGCTCTCTGAAAAATATATGATAAGGGGGAAAATGATGAGCTATTCCTCATTGAAGCTTGCTTTCGCTAACTTCAATTTACACCCATATAATACTCCATTAAAGCACAAAAGTAAAATAAAATCAATACCTTTTTTAATTTTATGTCCTATTTTATATATTTTATGTCTTACAATAGCAAAAATTAGTTGTTTTTGACTGAAAAGGTCGAAATTTTTCCTGTTCTGGTAGTTTTATTGAGCGAGGCGATTATAATTTTTTCTTCGATTTTTCCCCTCGGAGTAAATACGAGGTCGCGTAAATCGCCGTTATCGGTTATTTCGAAAAGTCCCTCCGCTTCGTAAAATTCGAAAGCGCGCGCAATATTTTGCCTCGAACCTCTCGCCACGACGGAGTTTCCGCCGAAGAGGGCGATTGAAAGCGCGAGAGCGTTTATTAAATCGTCTTTCGAATCGCCGTCGTCGAGAATAAAGAAAACGGGGGAGATTTCCGAAAAACATCGGTTTTCCACAATCGGTTTTACGGCGTTTAAAATATTTTCGATACTCATTTACGACCTCGATATTATTTTACGTCGGAATTAAAATTTGTGTGAATGGTATATACTGCGGACTTCATATAATTTAATATGAAGCTTACCGATTGCCCCGTAGGGGCGAATTTAAAAATATATAAACTTTACGGCGACGAAAAAGAACGTTCGAGATTATGGGAACTCGGCATTTACGAAAACTCGACGATTACCGTATTGCGAACTTTTGCGGGGCATACCGTCGTGGTCGAGGCGGACGGCGCGATTATAGCGATAGGTAAAGGCGCGGCGGAAAATATCGAGGTAGAGAATGCTTAAAATCGCGCTTGTCGGAAATCCGAATGCGGGTAAATCGACGTTGTTCAATTCTCTTACGGGGCAAAACCGAAAAGTCGGCAATTGGCACGGCGTTACGGTCGACGGCGCGACCGCTCCGTTTTATATAGACGGCGATAAATGTTTTGTAACGGATCTTCCCGGACTGTATACCGTAAAGGGCAGCCGCGACGAAGAGCTTGTTGCCG
The DNA here is from genome assembly GCA_934254815.1 of uncultured Clostridia bacterium. Taxonomy (GTDB): domain Bacteria; phylum Bacillota; class Clostridia; order Christensenellales; family Borkfalkiaceae; genus UBA10281. The sequence continues at coordinate 149,081 of CAKQME010000001.1, forward strand.
AAAAGTTTTTGCTTGAAAGAGATTTCGACGCGATAGCGGTGATTTGCGAAGCGAAAACGTTAAGGCGTTCGGCAAGGCTGGTAAACGAACTGAAAGAGTTTAAAAAACCGATAATTTTATTCGTCAACCTCTGCCGTGAATTCAGGTCGGGCGGCGGAGATTTTTCCGTGGAAAATTTATCGCGGTCGCTCGGCGTACCCGTGTTTGCGGGCGAGGCGACCGATAAACGCGATGTCGACGAGTTCAAAACGCGGCTGTATAATCTCCCCGCGCCGACGCAAGGCGACGGAAACGACGAATATTATACTCCCGCGCCGATAAAGCGCGCGAAAAAAATCGGATTGAATCCGATTGTCGCGTATACGTTGGTGGCGGCTACGATTTTTGCCGTTTTCTATCTCGCTTTCGGCAAATACTCTCCGGGTAGCTTTTTAAGCGAAAGCGTAAATTTTCTTCTCGGCGTGAAATTGACCGAAGCGGCGGCGGAATTTCTCGCTCCGCGGGTTTCGCCGTTTTCGGCGGGACTTGTAACCGAGGGGATAATAGGCGGTTTGTCGTCCGTGCTGGCATTTTTGCCGCAGATAGCCGTTCTTACGTTCTGTCTCGATCTGCTCGATACGTCGGGCTTTCTGTCATACGCTTCCGCCGTTACGGACGGAATTTTAAACAAGGTCGGTTTGTCGGGCAGGGCTGCGTATACTCTGGCGAGCGGATTCGGCTGTACGGCTTTGGCTTGTTCCGCTTCGCTTTCCGTAGACGACGAAAACGTGAGAAAACGCGCCGTTTTGTCGTTGCCTTTCGTCAGTTGTTCGGCAAGAACGCCCGTTTATACTTTTATTGCCGTAAGGGTTTTCGGCGGGTATGCGTTTGTCGTGCTGGCGATAATTTATCTGCTGTCGGCGGTACTGCCCGCATTGTGGTCGTTGTTGCTGTATAAAACGGTTTTGAAAATTCCGCCACGACCGACGATTGCGGAAATAGCCTCCGTCAGAATTCCGAATTTCAAAGCAGCGTTAAATAACTTGCTAAAAACGCTTAAACAGTTTATAATAAAACTCGGAACGGTTATACTGATAGCTTCCGTCACGGCGTATATTCTGCGTTCTGTTTCGCTCGGGCTCGAATTTCTGCCCGCAGACAGAATGGACGAGTCGTGCCTTGCGAAATTAAGCGGACTTTTTTCGTTTATGTTTAAGCCTATGGGAATAAGCGACTGGCGATATTCCGCGGCTATGCTTTCGGGCTTGTTTGCCAAAGAGGGAATAGCTTCCTGTCTTGCGTTGCTCTTTCCCGACGGACTTACGCTTAATCTTGCTCAGGCGGCGGGCATTATTGCGTTTTCTTATTGCTATACGCCTTGCGTAACGGCTTTGTCGGCTATGAAAAGACGGTTGGGAACTAAAACCATGCTCGTTGCGGCGGTCGTTCAGTTTGCGGTCGCGCTTGCGTTTTCTTACGTCGTCTATTTTGTTTTCGGTTGGTTTATATGAAAATTTTTAAGTCGGAGGGCGATAAACTCTCCAGAGAAATTCTGCGCGTTTACGGCACGGACATAAGTTACGGCGGAGTAATGAAGCTGCTTCGCAAAAAAGACGTAAAGCTCAACGGAAAACGCGTCGGCAAGGATACGGATACCGCGGCGGGCGACGAAATATGCGTTTACGACGGCTCTGCGGTAAAAACGCCGCGGATAAAGATTTTGTTTTCGTGCGCGGATCTTGTAGCCGCGTATAAACCTAAGGGAATTACTTCGGAGGAGTTTTACGAAAAAGTCAAAACCGCCGTCGACAAAAACGCGATTTTTACGCACAGATTAGACAGAAATACCGACGGAATAATGATATTCGCGCTTAACGAAAGGGCTTACGGCGAATTGTATAACGGTTTTAAAAACAGAACGTTCGAAAAATATTATACCGCTACGGTTTACGGAACTCCGAAACCCGATAAGGCGAGAATAACTGCATACCTGAAAAAGGACAGCGTTAAAAGCGAAGTGAAAATTTCGGCAACGCCTGAAAACGGCTACGAAAAAATAATTACGGAATATGAGGTTTTATCGTCGGACGGCGAAACTTCGGTGTTGAAAGTGGGGCTTATTACCGGTAAAACTCACCAGATACGCGCTCATCTGGCGTTTATAGGGCATTTTATAATAGGAGACGGAAAGTACGGCGACGAGCGGATAAACAGAAAGTATAAAGCTAAGTATCAGCAACTTACCGCTACGGAACTGATATTTCATTTTGCCGAAAATTCTCCGCTTTATTATCTTAACGGAAAACGTATCGCGCAGGGCGATAATTAAAACGCGGAACGCGTCGGAATTTCCCGAAAATATCTTTCGGCAAATTCCGACGTTATTTTTAAAAAGATTGTCGTATTTAAGCGAAAAAAAATTTCGACCGATTTCGACATAATTTTTAAAAAACCTGTCGCTCTTTGTCAAAAATGAATTTTGACGAAAACTGTCGAAACGGTTGCGTTGCGCGAGCCTTTAAAGTATAATATATATAAACCGATACTTACAGGAGAAACCATGGATAAAAAGAAAAAGAAAATCGAAGAGTTGCTTTCTCTTTCCGTCGAAACCGTAAAATACGTTTCTTTCGTCGATTATTACTTACATACTCCGCTTTTTACGTCGCTCAGAATAAACAACGAGGGCGCGAATTCGCTTTACGATTTCGAAATATCCGTCACTAACGAAAACGGGCTTGTTTCGCCCTGCGTAAAAACCGTGGACGAACTGCCGTTCGAAAGCTCGGTGGAAGTGAACGTCGGGGATATCGTTTCGCCGCTTTACTTTGCCGATTTAAGCGAGATAAAAGAAGAAAAACTCATAATCGAACTCTCGCAGAATAAAAAGCCCGTCGCAAGGGTCGAAGCCTGCGTTACGGCTTTGCCGTTCGAATTCTGGCAGGGCGTGGGCGGTAACGAGGAAACGCTCGCGGCGTTCGTTCGTCCGAAACTCGGAGATTGCTCGCGTCTGAAAACCGAGATGCGCGCTCAGCTTAAAAAATGGAACGTTTCCGACGAATGGCACGGCTACGATAACAGCGATAAAAACACTGTGAGAAAGGTCATCGCGTCGCTTTTTACCGTTTTGCGGCATTATTCTTTTACAAAAAAGCCGTGCGATATAACTAAACCCGTCGAGGCGGGCGCGGGCGTAAAACTTTTAAGCGACAGGAACGCAAGCGAACTCGAAATGACGCTTTTAGTCGCTTCGACGCTCGAAAGCGCGGGGCTCGACCCCGTTATCGTTTACGGAGAAAAGGGGATAACCTGCGGCGTGTGGCTGTACGACAGTTGTTTCCCCGATACCGTTTCCGACGATACCGAAAGATTGGAGGGGTATATTTCGGAGGGTATAAACGGGCTTAGCTGTTTCGAAACGGAAGACTTGTTTTCGGATAAGACGGTAGCCTATTCTACGTCTGAAAACCATTTCGCGCAGAAGCTCGGCGCGGGCGAATACGAACGTATTCTCGATATCCGCAGAGCAAGATTAAACCGCATAACGCCGTTGCCTCTCAGAAATAAGACGGTCAAAGGATATGAAATTCTCTCGGAAAACGAGACTTCGCCCGACGAAGCCCCCAAAGATTTGTTGCTGAAAGGCGATTTGCGCTTAGAGGGTAAACTCACAAGGGACAAGCAGTGGGAACGCAGACTTCTCGATTTGTCGATGAAAAACGCGCTTTTGAGCTTCGAACCCAAAGGGAACGCCGTTCAGATAGTCTCCTCCGACGCGGATATGGTGTTAAATACCGTACTCGGCGCGCCCGTAAGACTTACGCCCGTAGACCTTAACGCTTTCCGTATTGCGGAAAGAACAACTCCGTTCGGGCTTGCCAAAGCCGTGAGCGGAATGAAAGAGCTTCTTGCCGAAGATATGTCGGGCGGAATACTCAGAACTTACGAGGGCGGCGACGCTCTTGACGACGTTCTTGAAAAATTACGCCGCAGGAGTAAGGTTGCCGACGAAGAATCGGGTACGAAAATACTTTATCTTGCGCTCGGCGCGCTTAAATGGTACGCAAAGACCGGCGAAGAGAAATACGCTCCGCTCGTGCTTCAACCCGTAGAACTTAAATTCGGCAAAGGCAGAACGACTTACGAACTCGTCGCGGGCGACGAAGAATACGCCGTAAACTCAACCCTGCTCGAATTTTTGAAACAGGAATTCAATATAGATATCCGCGGGCTTGACGGGAAACTTCAGGGGCTTAAAATTTCTGAAATTCTCGCCATGGTCAGAATGGAAATCGCGGAGATGAAAGGCTGGGCTGTATACGACGATTGCTTTATAGCCGCGTTCAGCTTCTCCCGCTATCAGATGTGGCAGGATATCCGTAAAAACGTAGGCGAATTTTCGAAAAATCCGATAGTCGCGGCAATGCTCGGCAATAAGGCGTACGCCGATACCGACGAAGTCGCCGTGAAAAAGGAGGACGAAACCTCGCCCGCGGAAGTTTTAACTCCGCTCTGGGCGGATTCTTCGCAGTGGGAAGCCATCGCGCTTTCGAAAACGGGCTGTACGTTCGTTCTTCACGGTCCGCCGGGAACGGGTAAGAGTCAGACTATAACGAATATTATATGTAACGCGTTGCACGACGGCAAACGGGTGTTGTTCGTCGCGGAAAAACAAGCCGCGCTGTCCGTCGTCAAAAAGAGATTGGACGCGTCCGGCGTAGGCGAATTTTGCCTCGAACTTCATTCGGATAAAACGAATAAATCGGAAGTGTTGCAGAAACTGTCGTCGGTTCTCGCGCTGGCGGGTAGCGGCGAAGAAGCTTCGGTGTACGAAAAATCAGAAAGAATAACCGAACTTAAAGACAGTTTGTATCAGCCGCTCGCCGCGCTGCATAAAAAACGCCGTCTGGGCGTTTCGGTGTACGAAGCGATGCTTATCTGTTTCGAAAACGCCGACGCTCCCGACGTAATGAATATCGAAAGCGTGTTTTACGATAAACTCACGCGCGAAAAAATCGAACGTTACGAAAGACTTATCCGCAGAGCCGCGGTTTCGGCAAAGGAGTGCGGCGGCGTGTATAACTCGCCTTTCTCTAACGTCTACCTTACCGAATACGATAAAGACGTAAGAAACGCCGTTTACTGCTCGTCTGAAGTAATAATTGCCGAGATAAAGCATTTAAAGAGTTATCTCGCGCTGTTTTTAGATTTGTATCGTCAGCGTATAAGTCGATTAACGCGTAAAAAGCTGAAATCGCTCGAACAACTCGCGCGTATGCTTTCCGACGGTTCGCTTAACGAATATTTCAACGAAGACGAAGAGCAGTTCCACGCGTTCTTTAACGCCAACCGCCGATTAGACGTAAATCTCGCGGCGTATTTCAGACGGTTCAAAAAGCTCGTCGAACTCAAAAAAGAGGAAAAACGCGAACTTGTCGAATTTTTACGCGGCGAAAGCGATTTTTCAAAGTCTAAAACGGTAAACGATATAGTAAAAAGACTTTCAAAGGTCTCCGTAGACGGTCTGCCGGACGACGCGCGTCTGCCGTCGCTCGAATTGCTTTCGGGTATAGCGGAAGATATGGATGTCGTTAAAAACAATACGAAATTATCCGAGAAGTTTTCTTCCGCGTTCGGTAAAACCGATTTTATCGACGGCAGAAAAAAATATCTCGAAAAACTCTATAAACTGCACGAGCTTGCCGCCGACGTGTTCGTAGACTATAACGCCGACAGTTTCAACGGAACGTGCATAGAGGCGAAAAGCGGTTACGCTTCGCCCGTAAACGAGGGGCTTTTAAGGTCGTTGTCGTGCTTTGCCTCCGCAGAAAAGGCTTTCAATAAGACGATTAAAGCCGATAAAAATAAAATACCCGAAGAAGAGGTGCTTGAACAGTACGTCGCTCAGGCGGGGGCTTTGATAGAAAACGTCGATATGCTGGCGAACTGGTGTTCGTATCGCGCCGACGCGGAGGAACTCAAAAAAGAGGGTCTTACGTTTATTACCGACGCGCTTGAAAACGGCGGAGTAAACGCCGATAACGTTATAGCCAGCTTCGAAAAGAACGTTTATAAAAATTTCTTGCAGACAGCTATTCCGCTCGACCCCGTTCTCGCTCGCTTTTCTCAGGCATTGCAGGAAGAAAATACAGAAGCTCTGCGCTACGCGCTCGACGAGTACGCCGCGCTTTGCCGCAAACAGCTTCGCTATGAGCTTATAACAAGACTGCCGACGGCTTCTACCGAGGGTAAGTGCAGTATCGAACTTATGAATTTTTCGCGTTTCGCCAAAAACAATCTGCGCGGAATGAGCGTGAGAAAATTGTTCGACGAAATACCCGAACTTTTAAAGACCGCCGCGCCGTGTATGCTTATGAGCCCCGCGACGGTGGCGCAATATCTGCGCCCCGAAAACGGACTTTTCGATCTCGTTATCTTTGACGAAGCCTCGCAGATGCCTACCGCCGAAGCGATCGGCTCGCTCGCAAGGGGCAGAAGCGCGGTTATCGTCGGAGACCCGAAACAGTTGCCGCCCACAAGCTTTTTCAACGCGAATTACGTCGACGAAGAAAATATCGAAAACGAGGATATGGAGAGTATTCTCGACGACTGTTTGTCGCTCGGCGTAAAACAAAAGCATTTAACCTGGCATTACAGAAGTAAACACGAAAGCCTTATCGCGTTTTCAAATAATATGTATTACGGCAATAAACTCTGTACTTTCCCGTCGCCCGACGCGCCAGACAGTCACGTTCGGTTAAATCTGGTAGAAGACGGCGTTTACGACAGAGGGTTTACCAAACGTAACAAAGCCGAGGCGGAAGCTCTCGTAAAAGACGTAATACGCAGACTGAAAGACCCCGCTTTAAGCCGTTCGAGTATAGGTATAGTCACGTTTTCCAACGTACAGCGCGATTATATCGACAGAAAGTTGTCGGCGGCGATACTTGCGGCGGGGCTTGAAGAAAAGGCTTACGACGTAGAAGAACCGATATTTGTCAAAAACCTTGAAAACGTTCAGGGCGACGAGAGAGACGTTATATTGTTCTCGGTATGTTACGGCCCTGATAAAAACGGCAGAATATCGCTTAATTTCGGACCGCTCAATCAGGCGGGCGGTTGGCGCAGACTTAACGTAGCCGCGTCGCGTGCGAGAGAAGAAATGGTCGTGTTCTCGTCGATTCGCGGCGCGATGATAGACCTTTCAAAGACGAACAGTAAAGGCGTGGCGGGCTTGAAAGCCTTTCTCGAATTTGCCGAAAAGGGCAAAACGACGCTCGCCATTTCTTCCGATAATCTGTCCGCAAAGACGGTCGGCATAGGCAAATATATAGCCGACGCGCTTTCGCAGTACGGTTATGAATGTCGTTACGACGTAGGCGCGTCCGATTTCAAAATCGACGTAGCCGTGCTTGACCCGAAGAATAAACACAGATACGTTCTCGCCATAATGTGCGACAGTACCGAGCGGTTCTCCGTTAAAGACAGAAACGTTTTGCAGTTGCAGACTTTAAAGCGAAACAACTGGAATGTTACCCGCGTTTACGCCGTCAATTATTACTGTAACCCCAAACGCGAAATAAAACGGCTTAAAGATTTGCTCGATAAGATAACGGGCAAAGACAAGCGTTCGGGCAGCGGAATAAACAAAGCTCAGAAACCGTATAAATACGCAAAATTACCGCAGGAATTCGAAAACGCGAATTACGTCACATCGGGCGAAAACGACGCCGAAATTATTTCGCGTATAAAAGCTATCGCGGGCGCGGAAGAGCCGATTTCGGAAGATTTCCTTATAAGGAGAACGCTTTCGACGCTCGGAATAGTTAAATACGGTTCTAAAGTCGAAAGCAGAATGCAGACATTGATCGCTTTATGCGGTCTTAAGCGAGAAAAAGCTGTCGGCGCGTTTTTCTATCGTAAAAGCGATAAACCCGTCGGTTTCGATAAATACCGCGTAGAAAACAGCGACAAAGCCTTGCGAAAAGCCGAAGCGGACTTTACTCCGTATGAGATAATCGCATTGATACGCGCCGCGCTCGAAGATAAAGTCGCATTGTATACCGAAGAGATATTGAATATAGTATGCGTAATAATGCGCGTCGGCAGACCGAGCGATAAATTCGCCATATACGTCAACGAGTGTATAACGCTCGGAGAAGAGAAAGGATTATTTGTCCGTTCCGTATCCGACCGTATTTCTCTCGCGTAAGCCGAAAATCTCACGATACAAGTCCGCGCTTTTTCAGTGGGATTCTTCGTTTCACTCAGAATGACATACTTAGTTTAATTTTTCTTGTCATATTGTCAATATCGAGAGAGCAGACTTGCTTGCAAGGGTCTGCGAACGAAGATATTCATAAGGCGCAGCCTTTATTGCGAAACAATAAAGGCAAAACTATTGTTTAAACGCTTTTGGCGTTTAAGCGCCGAATAGCGGCAAGCGAAATATCCCACTGTTCAAGGGCGGATAAAATACACGGTCGAAATAATCACTTGTTCAGTGGGATTCTTCGGCACAGCCTCAGAAAGACATAAAACATAAAATAAGTATGTCATATTGAGCGTAAGCGAAATATCCCACTGTTTAAGGGCGGATAAAATAATGTAACCTCACACTGCAAAATAAATATTTTTACGCGCGTTGCCCCTTTTCCGACATACGGAAAGGGGCTTTTTCTTTGTTAAAAAAATATAAATATTGACTTGTTTTGGTATTCCGTTGACTTCTATTCGATTTGCTATTGACAATCAAAACAATCCGTGTTACCATATTTGCGCCGTAGGACGATACTTTCTCGCGTTTTGCGGTAAAAACTATAAGGAGTTTTGATGATGAGAAAAATAGTAAAATTTTTGCTTTGTTTTGCTCTCGTCTGCATAGGTTCGCTATCTGCGGCGTTTGCTATAGGCGCGAATACGCCCACTGCATACGCGGATAACGCTTCCGACGTGGCGGCGGCAAAGGCGGCGGGAAAATACCACACATTAGATATAGGCTTTGCTATGCCTTATCAGAATACGGGCTGGGGAATGAGTACGTCCGACGCGCTCGTCGGTCTGTATATAAAGGGCGCAGAAAATGTTTCGTTTAAAACCGGAGATTATGATATTTCGGCAAAAGGCTACGTTTACGTCAGCGATGACGTAAATTCCGAGGGCGCGGATAAAGGCAACGGCGTTTACGGCTTTACAAATAAAGGCAGTAACGGTTGGGCTTTCATTAACTTAAATCTCGGAGGTAAGAGATATAAGCGCGTAACGCTGAAAAGCGGGCTTATAATAAAGGCGGGAACTGATAAAGATGAAGTCTATGAACTTACCGAAGATTACGTTTTATATGACGTAAACAACACTTATATCGGCGGCAAGACTATAGAAGAAGCCCTTGAAAAAGCGGGCGATATGGTAACTTATTACGACAGGAAGATTTCTTCGGTTACTAAAGACAGCGGTTCTGTTACTATCAAATATGATTCTACGCTTGAAGATTTAGTAGCCGTAGGTGCGCCAGCTTCCGTTAGTTTTGAAAAAATAGTCGGAGAGAACGGCGGAACGTGGCAGACTTTCGGCGGTTATTTTAATACAACAACAAAACAAGAAGTTTTTCATAATAACTTAGCGGCTTTCACTATTGCGGAAAATGAAAAAGTTATTATAAAATCAGGGTTTTTAACTTGCTTCTGGGCTGAAAGCAACACGAAGATTTATGTAGTAAGAACTACCGAAGATTTTTACGCTAAATATAGCGGCGGAAAATTCGTCGCGTTAGGAGATAACGAAAAAGCCGTCGCGATAGCGAAAGCCGCAGGTAAATATCACGTTATGGATATCGGTTTCGCTATGCCTTATCAGAATACGGGCTGGGGAATGAAAACTTCCGACGCGCTTGTCGGTTTATATATTAAGGGCGCGGAAAGCGTTTCGTTTAAAACCGGAGATTATGATATCTCGGCAAAAGGATATGTTTCGGTAAGTAATGACGTTAATTCCGAGGGTTCCGACAAAGGCAGCGGCGTTTACGGTTTTACGAACAGAGGCGGAAACGGTTGGGCTTTCATAAACTTAAATCTCGGAAATACAAGATATAAGCGCGTAACGCTGAAAAGCGGGCTTATAATAAAAGCGGGAACAAATAAAGAAGAGGTCTACGAGCTTACCGAAGATTATGTTTTATACGACGTAAACAATACTTATATCGGCGGTAAGACAATAGAAGAAGCTCTTGAAAAAGCTGGCGATATGGTAAATTATATTGATAGGGAAATATCGTCGATTACTAAAAACGACAGTTCTATTACTATAAAATATAATTCGTTGGTAGGAAACTTCGGCGGTGCGCCCGCATCCGTAAGTTTTGAGAAAATAGTCGGAAGCAACGGCGGAACATGGCAGACTTTCGGCGGTTATAACGATACTACTTCACAGCAGCAAGTGACGCATAACATAATTTCTTTCACTGTTGCGGAAAATGAAATAGTTACAGTAAAAGCAGGTTTTAAAACTTGTTTCTGGGCTGAAAGCAATACGAAGATTTATGTTATAAGAACAACGGAAGACGCGGCGTTCAGATATACCGACGGTAAATTCGTTGCGGCGAAAGCTACCGTTACGATTGACGGAAGTATTTCTACCGAAGTCAATTACGGCGAAAGCTTTACCGTGCCGAAACTTTCCGATACCGAAAATAAAACTTTCCTTTACCTTACAGATAGCGCGAATAACGTATATTTTGCGGGCGACGAGATCGAGAACGTGACTGCAGATCTGGCTCTTACAGCCGTTTATGCAGATTTCGCTATGCAAGACGGCGCGGCTATCAGAATTTCAAGCGATATAGCTTCGTCGGGTATAAGATTTTCTGCCGACATAGCAAAGGGTATGGCTAATATAAAGGGCGTAGGTATTCTTGTAATTCCGCAGGATATGTTGAGCGGCGAACTTACGAAAGCGTCCGTTGTTTCCGAAGCCGCAAAAAGCGCGCTTGATTTCTATTGGGCGTATTCCGACGTGGATTTCGGAACCGCCGATACTGCGGTTCTCCGCGCGACGATAACAACCGTAAGACAGACTAACTATAACAGAACGTTTGTCGCAAGGGCTTACGTCGTAGTTGAAAACGGCGAAAGCGAAAAAGTAGTTTACGCCGACCTTAAAGACAGCAACGAAAGAACGGTATATTATGTTGCAAAAGCGGCTTACGATAAAGAAAGCGAGCTTAACGCTTCGCAAAAACTGATAGCCAAAGGTTATATCGACAGCGTGCTTGCCATAGAGACCGTCGACGGCGGATATACGGCTGTAACGGGCAACGTTACGAACGTTTCGGTAGCTTATGAAAATAATTCCGCTACTATAACCGCGACGACTACCGTCAATGAATTTTACGGTTTACAGCTTAACGGAGTAAATTATTCGTATAAAGAGTTAGAACAGAGTTACGCCGACGGAATTCTGACCATAAAAGTAGCGGTTTTAAAGAATTTCTCGTTCGGAACGGGCGAGGTTATTTATGAAACGCGCGGCAGCAACGATTCGACCACTACCGGAACGACCGTTGCCGAACTTTCGGATAAAATGGGTTCCGAAGTTCAGAGAGTATGGATTTCTTGCCGTAAACTCTGTTACAGAGATTCTGCAAGCAATAAACTTTTTTTTGATTTAGCTCAAGTCGAAGCATATAAAAATTATTTTGCCAAACTTAAAGCCAACGGAACCGATAAAATAATAGCTATGTCTAACGAATATCTGTTGCCTTACGGATATAATCCGTGGAGCGCGTATGCGAATAACGGTAACGTTGTTCCTTACGGAGGCGATACCTATTATGAAGCTTGGCTTGGGCTTATATACGAATATTATTATCAATTGGCAACGCTTTTCCCCGAAATAAGTTATTTCGAAGTAGGCAACGAAGTCGATTTCTCGGTTTACTACGAAAACGCGGGTGAAAAAACTTACGTTTATATCAAGGCGAACGGCGACGGGATAAATTCAGACGGCGCGGCGAAAATAACCGCCGACGTTATGTTTCGCGCAACTAAAGCCATAAAGAAAGTAAATGCGGCAAACAAGGTGCTTTTCCCCGGTCTTGCCGCAGGCGATACGGCGCAGATAACTTCCGCGAAAGCGTTTTTAACAAAGGTCTATAACGTTATAAGCAAAAGCGAAGTAGATAACGGCGCATACGAATATTCTACGAATTTTAACGATTATTTCGAAATTCTCGCCGTTCATCCGTATCCGTATAAAGACGGTAATACCGAGCAATGGGTAAGAGATCTTAATTCGATTTATAACTTATGCGCGACTACCAGAGGACATAAAGTAAGAGTATGGCTGACCGAGTTCGGTATTCCTTACGACGGCGGCAACACCGCGAGTTCGTGGACGACCGAGCAGTTAAATACCAACCTTACTAAGTTTCTCGACGAAATGAATAAGCTCGATTATATCGACGCGGTAGTGTGGTTCAGACTTTGCGATTTATACGAAAAAGATTGGAACGAGCGCGAGAACATAATGGGTTTGTTTTACTCGAAGAGCGACCCCGTCAATAACGGCGCGGCGAAAGTTACGGCTAAAGTCGTGTATAAATGGCTTTACGGAAAAGAAATGTAATATAGGTTGAGAGGTGAAAATATGTTATATAAAAAACCCGAAGTTATAATAGTAAAAATCGATAACGATGTTATACTGAAAATTAGTACCGAGGAAGAATTAAACAATATAGATAAAATCGATCCTTGGGCATAATGATTTATCAAAACCCCCGCAGCGGAACGCTGCGGGGGTTTTAACTTTATAACGGCATATTGTGTTAAGCGCCCGCACTTATTCGGTGGGATTCTTCGTTTCACTCAGAATGACGTAATTTAATTATTTTTTTCTGTCATATTGTCAATATCGAGAGAGCAGACTTGCTTGCAAGGGTATGCGAACGAAGATATTCATAAGGCGCAGCCTTTATTGTTCGCAATAAAGGCAAACTATTGTTTAAACGCTTTTGGCGTTTAAGCGCCGAATAGCGGCAAGCGAAATATCCCACTGTACAAGTAGTCCGCACTTATATTGCCAAGTTTCCATGTAGCTAAATCGTTTGATTTTTTGCGAATTTTGTGATATTATATATCTATGTATAATTTTGACGAATTTTTGCCTGTCGAAAAAGCGCGGAATATGAACCCCGTCGTGCTTGCTTTCGTGGGCGACGCGGTGTATACTCTGTATGTGAGAAAAGACCTCGCCGCGAAAAGCGACCGTAAATCGGGCGAATTGAATACGTCGGCGGCAAAAATCGTCTGCGCTACCGCTCAGGCGGAACTCGCTTCGTTGCTTTTTGAAAAAGCGTATACCGACGAAGAAAAAGATATCTTCCGCCGCGCGAGAAACGCCAAAAAAGGCACGCGGGCGAAACACGCGGGCGTTGCCGAATATAACGCTTCCACGGGTTTCGAAGCGGTTATAGGCTATCTGTATATAACCGGCAACACTAAACGTATAGACGAACTCTTGAACTACAAGGAGAATAACTAATGAAAATCGAGGGCAGAAATTCCGTAAGGGAACTAATAAGAAGTAAAAAAACGATAGATAAAGTATTAATCGCCAACGGAATGCGCGACGAAGAGAGCAAACAACTTTTAAATATCGTTAAATCATCCGGCGCAAAATATCAGTTTGCGGATAAATCGGTGCTTGATAAAGAGAGCGAGGGTAAAAGACATCAGGGATTTATCGCTTACGTTTCGGATTATAAATACGCCGAACTCGACGACATTTTAAACGATATCGACGGTAAAGAAGACGCGTTTCTGGTTCTTCTCGACGGGGTAGAAGATCCGCATAATCTCGGCAGTATCATCAGGGTGTGCGAGTGCGCGGGCGTAGACGGGCTTATAATCGGCAAACGCAGAAGCGCAAGCGTAACCGACGCCGTTATGCGTATTTCCGAGGGCAGCGCGAATCATTTGAAAATAGCGAGAGTTACCAATCTGAATACCGCGATCGAAGAAATCAAAGACAGAAATATCTGGGCTTACGCGCTCGAACTCGGCGGAAGCGATATCTATAAAAACAAACTTATGGGCAGAATATGTATGGTTATCGGCGGCGAAGACAGCGGCGTAAACGAGCTTACCAAAAAGAAATGCGACGCGCATATCTCTATTCCTATGTACGGTAACGTCAATTCTTTAAACGCGTCGGTCGCGTGCGGAATAGGGGTTTTCGAAGCGTTGCGCCAACGCAAAAATGTATAACGAATACGGCGATAACCGCCTTATAGCCCTTTATCGCGAAAACGACGACGAAGAGGCGTTTCAGACGCTTCTCGAAAGATATAAAGACGTTGTAAAGGGTATATCGAGAGCGTATTTTCTTGTCGGCGGTGACGGCGACGACCTTTTTCAGGAGGGCTTGCTCGGTTTTCTGAAAGCCGTCAGAACTTTCAGCGAGAGCGGCGGCGCGAGTTTCAAGACGTTTGCGCATCTGTGCATAGAAAGCAATATCAAAACAGCGGTAAAAAAAGCGTATAATAAAGGGAATATCCCGCTTAACAACGCGGTTTCGCTGTCGGAGTGTTTCGGCGTTTTCGCGCCGGGTACTCCCGAAGATAAAGTGCTGAGCGACGAAGCTGCCGAAACTTTCCGTAAATCGATAGACGATAAACTCTCTTTAACGGAGAAAAACATACTCGAATATTATCTGAAAGGGCTGAGCTACGCCGAGATAGCCGAGATTGTCGGCGGAAACGTTAAAAAGGTAGACAACGCGCTTCAGAGAATAAGAAAAAAGATTATCGGTAACAATATAAAAGGGTAAATTTATGGCATATTTGGCTCTTTACAGACGATTCCGTCCGAGCGGATTCGCTTCGCTCGTCGGGCAGGATCACGTCGTGAGAACGCTCGTAAATCAGATAAAGACAGATAAAGTAGGGCATGCGTATTTGTTCTGCGGCGCAAGGGGAACGGGCAAGACCTCTGCGGCGAAGATTTTCGCCCGCGCGATAAACTGCCTTTCGCCCGTCGACGGGTCGCCTTGCGGCAAATGCGAGGTGTGTAAGGCTCTTGCGGACGGGTCAAGTCTCGACATAGTCGAAATGGACGCGGCTTCAAACAATAAAGTTGAAAACGTAAGGGAAATAAGAGATAAAATACAGTATCCGCCCGTCAACGGCAGGTATAAGGTATATATAATCGACGAAGTGCATATGCTTACGCCGGAGGCTTTCAACGCGCTTTTGAAAACGCTCGAAGAGCCGCCCAAACACGCGGTGTTTATTCTTGCGACAACCGAAGTTCATAAACTTCCGTCTACTATCTTGTCGCGTTGTATGCGTTTTGATTTCAGACTTATCCCTACGCCGAAAATCGCGGAGCTTATCGGTAAAATTTATCGCGAAATAGGCAAGGAATACGACGACGACGCTGTGACGGAAATAGCCCGCGCGGGCGCGGGAAGTATAAGAGACGCGCTTTCGATTGCCGATATATGCGTTTCTTTCAGAGACGGCAAACTCACTTATGCGGACGTTCTCGAAGTTCTCGGCGCGACGGACGGCGATAAAATATTGTCGCTTATAGGTAATATTTTCGATTGCGAAACGGGCGAAACGTTGAAAACCGTTGAAGAGCTTGCCGACAGCGGTAAGAGCGTAGGCGTTTTGTGTAAAGATATAATTTCGCGGCTTCGCGAAACGGTAGTATGTAAAACATGTAAAGACGGCAGAAGTATTCTTTCGCTTCCCGCCGACGTGTACGAAAAAATAGTTGCGTTGGGCGAAAAGGTCGACGGTAACAGACTGCTCAGAATTATAGAGATATTTTCCGAAGCGGAGGGCAATTTAAAATATACCGCTTCGCCGCGCACGGTGCTTGAGACGGCGTGCATTAAAGCGGCTACGCCGTCGGTCGATTATAATATCGACGCGCTTTTGTCGAGAATATCGGTTCTTGAAAAGAAAATAGCCGAAGGTAATTTCTCGACGGAAGAAAAGCCGAAAGCGCAATTTTTGAACGAAAGCGCATATGCGCAACCGACCGAAAAGCCGGTTAAACGCATTATAGCCGATGATTTCGACTATCCCGCGCCCCCGCCTGAGGAAGAACCGGTGCCTGTGTTCGACGAGCCTGCGCCGCGCGCGCCGATAAAGGCTGCCGAACCGCAAGTCGCCGCCGCTCCCGTCGCCGCAGTTGAAAAAACGACTTTTGCGACAAGCGCGCCGGTCGGAAATATGAGCGCGGGCAGACTTTGGGGTACGGTTGTCAGAAAACTCCGCGCGGACAGAAATATAATGCTTTGGGTGGCTTGTCAGGATATGACGGCTAAACTCGACGGCAGAACGCTTAAAATAATCGCTTCCGACGAGTCGGGGTATAACGCGGTTACAAAAGAACAGAATTTGCAAACGCTCGTAAACACCGTCAAATCGATCGGTGATTACGACGTAAAAGTAGAACTCAATACGGAAAAGGAAGTCGACGATTTCGAAGAGGGCGTTAATCAGATAAAACGAACTTTCGGGGTTACGGACGTAAAAATAAAATAACCTATATATAAGGAGAACGTTATGGCAGGATTTAAAGGCGGTTTCGGAGGCTTCGGCGGCGGAAACCAGATGCAGCAACTTATGAAACAGGCTCAGAAAATGCAGGAGCAGATGGCAAAGGCGCAGGAAGAGCTTGAAGAAGCCGAAATAGTCGGAGAGAGCGCGAGCGGAAAAGTTCAGGTTACGGTAAACGGCAAAAAGGTAGTGTCCGCCGTATCTATCGACCCCGCTGTCGTCGATACCGACGATATCGAAATGCTCGAAGACCTTATCATGGCTGCGCTTAACAATGCGTATGCCGAAGCCGATAAGATGTACGACGAAAAAATGGGCGCGTTTTCGGGCGCGGGCGGAATGTTTTAATGAGCGGTTATATCGAGCCTATCGGAAAGCTCGTAAATCAGTTTACGAAGTTGCCGGGCGTCGGGGCGAAAACCGCGCTCCGTTACGCGTATAAAGTTATAAATATGACGGAGAACGAAGCTGCGGAGTTTGCCGAAAGTATCGTCGCCGCAAAGAAAAACGTACACTATTGCAAGATCTGCGGTAATTTTACCGACAGAGAAATCTGCGATATATGTTCCGCACGCGACGGGTCGACTATCTGCGTGGTAAAAGAGCCTAAAGACGTAATGGCGATGGAAAAAGCGCACGAATTCAAAGGCGTTTATCACGTTCTGCACGGAACGATAAGCCCTATGGAGGGCGTTACGCCCAACGATATCCGAATCAAGGAATTGTTGAAGAGAATAGGCGACGGCGGCGTTAAAGAAGTTATAATGGCTACCAACCCCGACGTCGAGGGTGAAGCGACCGCTATGTACATATCGTCGCTTATAAAACCTCTTGGGATAAAGGTTACGCGGCTTGCGCACGGAATACCTATCGGCAGTGAACTCGAATATGCCGACGAAGTTACAATTTCGCGCGCACTGCTCGACAGAAAAGAATTGTAATAAAAAACGGGCGGAGAATAAACTTCTCCGCCCGTATTGTCTGTCACAGATGTTTTTGCGGGAAATTATACTTTTCGCCCGACATATAAATCGCAATTTTTCCCAACCCTTATATTATAACACGGAAACCTTGCTTTGTCAATACCGAAACCGAAAATTTCATAATGTGAAAAAATCGCAAAGGGTATTGACATTCTGGCTTTTGCGGTGTATAATAAAGGTACAAAAAACGAAGAGCCGAAAGGTTCGAAGGAGGTGCGTTATTCTGAGAAATATAAGGAGCGTCGCGCCGAAGAAAAATGCAAAAAGGAGACCGCCGATGAATTAAGTTGTACCGTAATTAGAAAAAAGCGAGGTAAATAAATTATGAAGAAAATATATCTTTTAAGGTCGCTTTTTAAAGAATACGAGTAAAGGAGAGGTCCGATGCAGCAAGACGAGGCGTCGAAGAGATAGATAGACAAAGACAAATTCTTTATCCGCTATTTGCGCGTAAGGCGTAAACGGAATCGCTTGACATAATGCAAAGTCGTAAAAGTTTATCTGTCGGATACAACTTAATAGATTAAAAATCAAACCGTCGTGAAGATAATAGCGACGGTTATTTTTTATTTTTCGGCGCAAACTTAAAATATGAATAATTTAAGAGATATATTTTTAAAGTTCTGCGCCGCGCTTGTGGCTGCGGCGGCGATAGTCGGCGGGGCGGCGAAAGAGAATAAAGCCGAGCCGACTTTCAAAAAAAGCGTTGCCGAACGGGTTACGGTCGAAAAAGTAGCATTTTAACAAAGCGACGGCATATATTAAAGTGAGAGCGTTTCAGGAGGTCATATATGTCGTTCTTTACAAATAACGCCACGGACAGAGGGCCCGGAAGAATAAACGGCAATCCTTTGAACGGGCTTTGCGAAAGAGTGGTAATTCAGGCTCAGAAAGTCTTTGACGCGTGTATAAGACAGACGCAGGAAGAGGGTATAACTTTGGCTCTGACGGACTTCAATCCCGCCGATCCCGTATATCCGCTTACGTTTTTAAGCGCGAGAAGCACCACTAATCAGGGTACGGTTACTAATCTTAAAATAGACCGTTTGCCCGACAGAAGAAGATTTGCGAGAGTTCAGGCTACCATTACCGTTCCGATGGAAGTCGTCTACACCGACGCCAACGGGGTAAGGGGTACGGCTCAGTCGAGCGTTTCGATAGATCAGGATATAATAATGTACATACCCGAACCGTCGATAATTCCGTTCAACGTAGACGCGGTTGTTTCGATCGTCGCGCCGGAGGGAATATACGTCGAGGGTCCTACTTTTACGGTTACTTGCTGTATAACTATGATAATGAAAATAGTTATGCCCGTCGAACTGCTTGTTCCGACTTACGGCTACGCGACGATTCCGCCGTGTCAGGAGTACACTCAGGAAGTATGTTCGGGGTTCTTCGATCTGCCGATTTATCCCGGCAACGGCTGAAAAACATAATATAAACCGTCGCGTTTCGGGCGCGGCGGTTTATTTTTTGCCGTTTTTGCCGTAAATGACTTGAAAAAATAAGCGTAAAGTGATATTATAAATTAGGCATTGCATTGTTTATCGTCGGTTATCCCGCGATAATAAACCGATTTACGCGGCGTTTTTCGCCGCAGGCGGTACTAAAAGTACGGTTTTCGGGGTCTGCTTTGCCTTAAGAGCCTCTTTGCGGTAAAGGAAATGCCTATGAGTATTTACGCGATAAGCGATTTGCATATAAATAACGACGGTACAAAGCCTATGGACGTGTTCGGCGGTAAATGGGTCGGGTATCTGCCGAAAATAGCCGAAGATTGGAAAAAGAAAGTTTCCGATAACGACGCGGTGCTTATCGGCGGTGATATCAGCTGGGCTATGGATCTACCCGAAGCGGTGGAGGATATCAAACGTTTTCTGTCTCCGCTGAAAGGCAAAAAGATCTTTGTACGCGGCAATCACGACTACTGGTGGAAAAGCATTACCCGTATCCGCGACAGTTTTCCCGAAGATTACTGCTTTTTACAGAACGACTGCGTTAAATTCGGCAACAGCGTTATCTGCGGTTCCCGCGGGTGGTGCGTGGAGGGTTCGCCCGATTTCAAGGAGCAGGACAAGAAGATATATCTTCGCGAAGTAGAAAGGCTCAGACTTGCGTTTTCGAAAGTCGAAAAAGTACGCGAAGACGGCGACGAAATAATCGCGCTTGTTCATTATCCGCCGTTCAACGCCAAACGCGAAAATTCGCTTTTTACCGAACTTTTCGAAGAACACGGAGTAAATAAAGTCGTTTACGGGCATCTTCACGGCAGCGAAAGCCGTACCGACAGAAAGATAGTTAGAAACGGTATAAAATATTATCTTACTTCCTGCGATCAGGTCGATAATAAGTTGACTCTGATTACGGGTGACGGAGTGAAAAATGACGTTTAAAGAAAGGGCTAAATTTTTAGCCGACAGGTGGTTTATCAAGGCGTTTTCGGGTATGGCGCAGGGGCTTTTCTGCACGCTTATTGCGGGTACTATACTCGAACTTATCTCAAAATGGATAGGCGATAACGCCGTCGGCAATCTGGTTAAAACGATATCCGCAATCGCGAAAACGATGATGGGCGCGGGTATAGGCGTTGGCATAGCTCACGCGCTCGGTGCGAAGAAACTTACGCTTTTTTCGTGCGCGGCGGCGGGTTTCGTCGGCGCGTTCGCGGATAAGATAATCGCCGGCGGATTTACGGCGGTTACGCTCGGTATGCCGGGCAACCCGATAGGCGCTTACGTCGTTTCGCTTCTCGCGGCGGAAGTGATTTCGCTTTACGAGGGCAAGACTAAATTCGACATACTGATAGTTCCGCTCGGTGCGCTGGTTCTGTGTCTCGGCGGCATTTATCTTGCCTATCCGTTTATATGGCTTATAAATAAACTCGGCGTGCTTATATCCGAAGCGACGGCTATAACTCCGTTCTTTATGGGTATAATAATTTCCGTTATTATGGGCGTTTTGCTTACTATGCCTACCTCGTCGGCTGCTATATGGATATCTGTCGCAAGCGGTATTACCGACGATTCTATGCTTATAGCGGGCGGCGCGGCGGTTGTCGGCTGTTCGTGTCATATGATAGGTTTCGCCGTGGCGTCTTTCCGTGAAAACGGGGTTTCCGGGCTTATATCTCAGGGGTTGGGTACAAGTATGTTGCAGATACCCAATATAATGAAAAAGCCCGTGATAATGCTTCCGGAAATAATAGCCAGCGCGATTTTAGGCCCTGTTTCGACATGCGTTTTCGGTCTGAAATGTAACGCGTCGGGCGGCGGAATGGGTACGAGCGGGCTTGTCGGCGTGTTCGGAACGATAGAGGCAAGCGGTGATCTCGCGCCGTGGCTGCTTGCGCTCGGTATCGCGCTTTTGATGTTTATACTGCCCGCGGCGATATGTTTCGGGTTGTCCGAACTGATGCGAAAACTCGGCTGGATAAAAGACGGCGATCAGAAATTAGAATAAACGCGTAACGCTTCTCATATTTTAATGAGGGGCGTTATTTTTATGGAACAGCAAAAAAATCATATAGTCACGTTGGATAATCGCAAATGCCTTAAAGCGGGCGGGGTTGCCGAAGTTCTTGGCTTTAACGAGCGTGAAGTGCGCGCCGCGCTTGTCGGCGGCGGAAAAATAATAATTACGGGCGATAAACTCGCGATAGACGGGTTTTCCAAACAGACGGGCGAACTCGCTTTAAGCGGGCTTGTCTGCGGAATAAAATATTCAGATATTCAGGGCGTATCGGTTAAACGCTTTTTCAAATAATGTTCGTTTCGAAAGATCAGATATATTATTTTGCGGAGTGCCTGTTTATAGGTGTGGTTTCGGGGCTTGCGTGCGAAATTTTTACGTTTGTAACGGCGGCGGTCAAAGCCGCCGTAGTCCGCCATATAACCGATTTTTTAAGTTTTGCGGTCGTCGCGGCGGCGTATTTTTATGCGTCGGTGTATTTTCGCTTTCCGTCCGTCAGGGCGTATATGCCGCTCGGCACGGCGGCGGGGTTTTGTCTGGAACGTATAAGCGCGCATAAAATACTTGCAAAATATACGGAAATATGTTATAATGCCATAGTAAAACGATTACGGAGGGCAATATATGACCGAAAGAAAAATGCGAAGACTCGTATCGTCGGGAACGGCGGTCGCGGTGATAACGCTGTTTATTCTTCTCGGCGTGCTGATATATCAATTAGCGGCGTTAAGTTCAAAAAAACGCGAAATAGCAAGACTTCAGCAGGAATACGAGCAACTCGTAAAGGATAGAGACGACAAACAATCGGAATACGATAAATGGATGAGCGAAGAGGGCAGGCGTATTCTTGCCCGTCAGCACGGCTGGGTGCTTAAAAACGACTGATGAAAAAATACGGCATAATAGATATAGGTTCAAATTCCGTCCGCGCGAGAGTGTTTTCGGACGGAAAAATTTTATACGGAGATATGCGTACCACAAGGCTTGGCGAGGGGTTGGCAGTCGGTACGGCATTGACGGGAAATTCGATTGAAAGAACCGTCGAAGCGATTGCGAAATTCAAGGCGGAATTTGAAAAAATAAGCGTCGATGAAATTTACGCGTTCGCCACCGAAGCCGTCAGAAGCGCGGATAACGGCAAAGAGTTCGTAAAGCTTACGCTTGAAAAAACGGGCTTGAAAATCGACGTGGTAAGCGGCGACGAAGAGGGCGAACTCGGTTTGCTCGGCGCGGTAGGCAACGACGACGGCGGAATAATCGACATAGGCGGCGCGAGCGCGGAAATAAGCGTCGTAAAAAATAAAAAAATAATATATTCCCATTCTCTGCCGCTCGGCGCGGTGCGGCTTTACGGCGCGTGCGGCGAAGACGAAGAAAAGCTCGATAAAATGATTTCCGCAAGACTGCCCGAATACGGTGTTGTTCCGAAAGACGTGACTTTCAGAGCCGTCGGCGGAACGGCGACCACTATAGCCGCAATGGATATAGGGCTTGAAAAATACGACGCCGACAGGGTAGACGGTTACGTTTTAACCCGCGAGGCGATCGACCGCGATTACGGGCTTATAAAGGCGTTGGACAGACCGCGTCGAGAAGAGCTTTTACATATACCGAAAAAGCGGTCGGATATAATCGTCTGCGGCGCATATATGCTTAAACGTATAACCGAAAATTTCGGCATCGAAAAAGTCGTGGTAAAGGAAAGCGACAACTTGCTCGGTTATTTGAAAAAACGCGTGTACGGAGAGAGTTATGAAAGATAACGGAAAATCGAAAAACGCGCTTATCGTCGTGATTTATATTCTGGCTTTTGCCTTGGGCGGCGGAATTGCCGCGCTTTATTGTCGCGATGTTTACTCGCTTATTTTATCCGCGGCGGGGCTTGTCGTGATATGGGTCGCGACGTCGCTTTTTCACGAGTGCGGACATCTGTTCGCGGCTAAGGCTTCGGGTTTCGAAATAATAAAATTCGTCGTAGTCGGCTTTTGTTACGATAAAACGAAAAGACGTAAACTTCGTTTTAAACTTTTCCCCGAAGAAATGGGAGAAATAACGGTGATACCCAAAAAGGTGACGGACGACGGAGAAAACGGCGAAAGATACGCTTCTGTTATCGTCGGCGGGCTTATAGGTCACGCGCTGGCAACGCTTGTTTTTATAGTCGTATTGCTTGTCGCGGATAGTTTTTACGTCCGTTCGTTTTTCGCGTTTTTCACCCTGTCGCTCGCAACGCTTATTATAAACGGAGTGGCGGGTATAATACCGTCGTCGGACGGCAGTTTGCTCAAAGAAAAAAACTTCGGCGGCTACGAGGGCTATCTCGATATTTTAAGGTTGCTTTCCGACGGGGTGACTTACGGAAGTATATACGAAAAATATTTCGATTCCGAAAACTGTCCCGACGCGTTAAAATCGGCTGTACGGCTTTTTGAACTCAGACGCGAAGAAGAACTCGGAAATCTCGAAACCGCGCGTTTAAAGGCGGCTGCAACGCCCTGGATACGGGTAAACGACCCGGAACTGGCGGCTGAAATTTTATTTATAGGCTATTTTACGGGTGATAAAGCCTTGATAGAAAGCTATGAGTACGTTGCGGAGTATCTCGATGCCGTCGACGAACCTTACGCCCAGAGACTGAGACTTGCCAAAGCGAAATATAACGGCGACGAAGCGTATTTCGGCGCGGCGTATAAAACGGCGATAAAGGCTTGCGGAGAGGAGTATTTTTCGGGCGACGGAAGTTTCAATAAAATTATGATAGAAAGATTGGCGTGATAAGACGTAAAAAGCCGTTTCGTTGTGTGACGAAACGGCTTTGTTTTTTATTTTCAGAATTCGATTGTCTTTTCGTGATCGAGTTCGGCGGAGTGGTAGGGGATAACGGCGGAAAAACGGTTTCTGCTCTTTAACTCTTCGAATTGTCGGTAATTAAGATGCACGGGATATCTGAGCGACACCATTTTATTGTCGTTGATAAGTTTTTCGTTGTACGAGTTTTTTTCCGTTGTTCCGGTCATTACGGCGCTTCCGCCGAGGTCGAGTATCTGTCGGGCGATGTTTTGCGACGATTGTTTTTTCAGCTGCGGATCTCCGACGAAAACTATTCCTTTGCTTTGTCCGCGGTATGCCTGAACGGTTGCGTATATTTTGTCCGAACGATACCAGAAAGCTTCGGTTTCGTCGGGAATGAGATTCTGTAAGAAACGCTCCTCCGCATAAAACGGAACGTTTTCCGTGCGGTCGGAAAATAATTTGAGAATTTCAAGTCCGCGCCCGAATTTCGGGACGGGGAAGAGCAGTAATCGATGCTCGGATAACAGCTTTTTCGTCTCTGCCGCAAGGGCGTCGCAAGCGTTTTCGTATGAAACGTCGTCTTTTCCGTAGGCGCAGTCGAGAACGGCGATATCGGCATATTCGTTACGGATAGGGTCGCAGGCATAAACAAGGGTGTTCTCGGTGTAATCGCCCGAAAAAAGTATGGTCTTGCCGTTCAGAGAAAAACTGTACCATACGCTGCCCGCGCAGTGACCGCTTCGCCCGTAACGGATATCGATATTGCGGAAATTGCCGCGCCCCGACGGACAGAGTTCGCCAAGAGATATGCTTTTTGCGAGAGTAAAAGGCAGTTGCCTTATCGTTTCGCTGGACGCGATAACTTCGCCGTTAAATCCGTTTTCGTAAAGCCAGAGCGCGGCTCCCGAATGGTCTGCGTGCGAGTGGGTCAGAAATAACGCCTCCGCGCTTTTTATTTGTTCGGGCGACAGTCTCGGATAGGGGTTTTCGGAGTCGTCCGCCATTATGCCGCAGTCGACGATAAAATTTATACCGTCTCCATATACATAAAAGCAGTTTCTGCCGTGTTCGCCTACGCCGCCCGCAATGTAAAGTTCCATATTATGCCCTCTTTTGTTTGCCGACTAAGCGGTTGAATATCAGTAACGCGGTGGTCGTTATAAGAACGCATATAACCGCCATAGCCATACCGAGCGAAACGCTGCCCTGTTCGAATTCGCGGTTGATATAAGTCGATACGACGAGGGTGTTGGGCGGCGCGATAAGACTTGCCGTGATAAGTTCGCGGAAAGCGATTATAAATATCATTACCCACCCCGCGAATATTCCGCAAAATATCATAGGCAGAGTAATGCGGCGGAATACATAAGAGGGAGAACCTCCGAACGCGCGCCCCGCTTCGAGCAGGCTGTCGTTTATCTGGGTGAAAGCCGAAGTGACGTATTGTACGGTGTAGGGCAGATATAATACGACGTAGGCGAGTACCATTATTCCGATAGTGTTGTATAGCGGGATGATTTTATATATCGCGTTCCAGAACAGCATTATGCCGATAACCAGAACGATGCCTGGGAGCATTTCCGGCAGCAGGCTTATGCCCTCAAGCGATTTTTTAAAAAAGCCTTTTGATTTTCTTACGGCGATAACGACCGCCGTGCCTATAACGGAACAGATAGTTGCCGACGATACGGCGAGAAACAGACTTTTACCGATAGACGAGACGGCTTTCGGGGTCGTAAGCAGTTCTTTGTAATGATCGAGTGTAAAGTTGCCCGCCGCCAGACCGTAGCCTCTTAGCTTGATAAGCGACGTGGAGATAATCGAGAAATAAGGAACGCCTATCGCGACTATTATCACAGCCGCTATCCACAGCCACGCCGCGATCTGTCCGGCTACGGATAACTCGGTATGGGCGTTGCGGCTGCCTTTTCCGCTTACGAGACGATAGCTGTTGCGGTTTGTAATGTAATTTTGCAGCAGCCACATAGTCATACAGATAAAAATCAGAACCGCCGAAAGGCTGGCGGAACGCCCGAAATCTATCGGCGCGGTAGTCGAGTAACGGTGAATATCGGTTGTAAACACATAAAAGCCTATTCGTCTGCCGAGAGTATACGGCGTGCCGTATTCCGAAATGGTTTTTACGAATACAAGGAGCGCGCCTATTGCGTAGTTGCCTGTAAGCAGCGGAGCCAGAATTTTTCTCAACCGTCTTCCGGCGTTCGCGCCGAATACCGCGCTGCTCTCTTCAAGGCTCGCGGGGATATTGAGCATTGCGTTCTTGAGTATCGTCATAAGAAACGGAAAGACGTGTAAACTCATAACAAGCACAAGCCCCCCGAAACAGAAAAAGCTTTCCGACCAGGATCCCGTCATAGGGAAAATCTGCTGAAACAGTCCTCTTTTCTGCATAAAGAGAATCCAACCCATAGAGGCGATATATGGCGGAGTCATAAACGGAATTATAAACACGATATCGAGCCAACCGTGTTTTGCGAGCTTTGTCCGCGCCAGCAAAAACGCTGTGGGCGCGGCGATAACCGTTGAGCATAATACCACGCAAACGCCTAATAAAAGCGAATTGCCTATGGTTTTAAGATTCTCGGCGTTTGCGACAGTTTTCCAGGCGTTATATAAGTCAAGGCGGCCATCAACTATGACCGCCTTGGCGAAAACCGTAATCAAAGGGCAGAGAATCAGACCGATAAGAACGATAAGCAAAATAGCGCGCGGCAGTTTGCTTTTCAGGTTGATTCGTCTCATAAAGTCCTCCGTTTACTTATTTGCAGAGTTTGTTGAGTTCTGCCGCGGTTTCGGAAGCGACTTGCATCATTTTATTCCAATCGACGGCGATTTGCGGGATGTCGGAAAGATTTGTGCGGTTGGTGCATTTTACGTCGCTACGACCGGGTAACAGGTATGCGTCGCCTACGAGTTTTTGCGCGTCGTCGGAGAAAAGGAAGTCTATAAACGCCTTGGCGTTGTCCTTGTTCGGCGCGGTTTTGAGAATCATCGCGGGGCGCGGGTTAACTACCGTGCCGGAGGCGGGATAGTAAATTTTAAGCGGTTCGCCCTTTTTCATCGAAGAGTAAGCGTTGTAGTCTACGCCCGCGATAAGAATACCTTTTTCGCCCGTAGTCACCGCTTCGAGCGCGGCTTTGTTTGCTCCGGGAACGCTCAGCCCGTTGTTTGCCCAGCTCTGCATAATAGCTTTGCCGTCTGTCATTCCCGTGACAAGCCCCGCGAGAAAGTCTTTGCAGGCTCCCGATTTTTCGGGGTCGGGGATAGCGATGTTGTCTTTATACTGCGCGTTTGCGAGTTCCGACCAGTCGGCGTTAAGCTCCGAAAATATCGTCGTGTTGTAAATTACGCCTACGGCGGACGCGCTGTAACCGAATAACGTGTTGTCTTCGTCTATCCAGCCGTCGTTTATTTTGTCGGCGTTCGCGGGGGCGTAACTTATCAGCTGATCCTTCGCTTTCATGCTAAGCCCGTCCGACCAGGAGGCGAGAATAACCACGTCCGCTATGGGGTTTGCCTGTTCGGCTTCGAGACGGGCGAGAATTTCGCCTGTAGTACCTTGAAACTGATTAACTTTTACTCCCGTTTTTGCGGTGAACGCTTCGGCAAGCTTATCGGCAAGCCCTGCGGGGCTGGGCATATAAACTGTTATCGAACCCGAAAGTTGAGAGCCGTTGCCCGTTTCCGACGAGCCGCTCTGCGACGGAACGTCGGTATTGCCGCAGGCAATCATATTTGCGCATATGCCGAGAACGAGCATTATACTTAACAGAATTTTTTTCATAACGTAAAACCTCTTATAATTTTATTATTTGTTTTTTATCTATATAAACGGACGTTTTTTCGCCCGGTATAGCTTTGTTGCGACTGTAAAAAGTCCATACGGAATTTTCGTAAATCAGATTTATTTCGTAAGAATTGCCGAGATACTGCGCGCTCTGAACGGGCAGTTCGAACTTAAGCGCGTCGTCCGACGGAGTCTGTGAAACGGCTTCGGGACGGAACATTTCGTTTTCGTCGAGCCAGTTCGACTTTCCGATAAATCGCGCCACGAAATCGCTCGACGGGCGGTGATAAACGTTTTCGGGCGTGTCGTATTGTTCGACGTGTCCGTTGCTTAAAACCGCTATTTTGTCGCTCATGCTCATGGCTTCGGTCTGATCGTGCGTTACGAATACCGAAGTAATGCCGAGAGAAGAAGTCAGTTCTTTCAGTTCGTGCCGCATTTCGTCTCTTAAAATCGCGTCGAGCGCGGAGAGCGGTTCGTCGAACAGAATACAGCCGGGTTTAACGGCTATCGCGCGCGCAAAAGCCACGCGCTGTTGCTGTCCGCCCGAAAGCTGGTGCGGGTAGCGTTTTTCGAAACCGTCGAGATGGACGGTGTGGAGCGCGGAGCTTACTCTGTTTTGTAAATTTTTCGTGTCTTTTCTCGCCCGCAGACCGAAAGCGACGTTTTCGAATACGGTCATATGCGGCCATAGCGCGAAGTCCTGAAATACGAAACCGAGATTTCTCTTTTCGGGCGGAACGTTTATTTTACGTTGCTTTGAAAAAACGCATACGTCGTTTAACGTTATTTCGCCGTCGTCGGGCGTTTCAAGCCCCGCAATCATTCTGAGCAGCGTGGTTTTTCCGCAGCCGGAAGGACCGAGCAACGTCGTAAAACCTCCGTCGTCGATAGTCAGCGTCGTCGGATATATGACTTGTTTTTTGTCGAAACTTTTCGATATCTGATTTAAACGTATTTCCATAGAGACTCTCTTTCCTGTGTTCGCCTTTAAGTATAACATTTATAAAATCGGTCAACAAGCATAGTTGAGTAAGCTGTATGTAAAGAATATGTAAAGTCGGCTGCTTCGGTAATTTGATTTTCCGTCTCCGAACAAAAACAAAACGCAGACTTTACTTATAATTTACGTTAAACGCTTTACTTATTCTATATAATAGTATATAATATATATATTATTATAAGTATCCTAGGAGAATTGAGTATGGATATCGAAACCAAAGTCGAAGGCAATTACGGCGCCGACCAGATACAGGTTTTGGAAGGGCTTGAACATATAAGAAAACGCCCCGGAATGTATATCGCTTCGACCGACGAAAGAGGTCTTCACCACCTTGTAAAAGAGATAGTGGATAACTCTGTCGACGAGGCTCTCGCAGGCTACTGCGATACCATTACCGTGACTATTAACGAGGACGGCTCGTGTTCGGTAAGAGATAACGGAAGAGGCATACCCACGGGCATACACGAAAAAGAGGGCGTGTCTACCGTAGAAGTCGTAATGACAAAACCCAATGCGGGCGGCAAATTCGGCGGCGGCGGATACATGGTTTCGTCGGGCTTGCACGGTGTAGGCTTAAAAGCCGTAAACGCGCTTTCCGAATATGCGTCGGTAGACGTTTATCAGAATGGTAAACATTATCGTCAGGAATACGACCGCGGCGTGCCGCGCGCAAGGCTTGCCGTTTTAGAGGATACTACCGAAACGGGTACGAGAATTACTTTCAAACCCGATTACGAGATATTCGAAACAACGGTTTTCAATTATAATACCATAAAAGGTATACTCCGCGACTTCGCGTTTCTTAACGCGGGTCTTAAAATAGTTATAGAAGATAAACGTGAGGGGCAGGAAGCTCGCGACGAACTTCTGTATAAGGGCGGTATCACCGAATACGTCGAATTTTTAAACGCGAATAAAGAACCCATAAGTCAGGTGCTTTATTTCGAAGAAAAATACGATAACGTATCGGTTGAAATCGCTATGCAGTATAACGACGGTTATAACGAAAACGTCATAGCCTTCGCCAACAACGTAAACACCAAAGAGGGCGGCACGCATATCGACGGTTTCCGTTTCGCGCTTTCCAAACTCGTCAACGACGCGGGCAAGAAACTCAATCTTATCAAAGACGACGATAAACTCGCGGGCGAAGACGTAAGAGAGGGCTTGACGGCGGTTATATCGGTAAAACTACCCGAACCGCAGTTCGAGGGTCAGACTAAGACCAAACTCGGCAACAGCGAAATGCGCGGTTACGTTCAGAAAGCGATGACCGAGGGCTTAGGCACTTATCTCGAAGAGAACCCGGCGTTCACAAAGGAAATACTCAATAAATGCCTTACGGCAAAACGCGCGAGAGAAGCGGCGAGAAAGGCGAGAGAAGCTACGAGAAAGACGGCTTTCGAAAGCACCGCTCTTCCCGGTAAACTTGCCGATTGTTCCGAAAAGAACCCCGAACTCTGCGAAATATATCTCGTAGAGGGCGATTCCGCAGGCGGAACGGCAAAACAGGGCAGAGACAGACGTTTTCAGGCTATACTGCCGCTCAGAGGTAAAATATTAAACGTAGAAAAAACGAGAGTCAACAGAGTTCTCGAAAACGAAGAAATCAAGGCTATGATCACCGCGTTCGGCGGCGGAATGCTCGACGATTTCGACGTTACGAAGATTCGTTATGACCGCGTTATCTGTATGACGGATGCAGATGTCGACGGCTCTCACATAAGAATTCTGCTGTTGACGTTCTTCTTCAGATATATGCGTCCGCTCGTAGAACAGGGGCATGTGTATATAGCTCAGCCGCCGCTCTATAAAGCGACTAAAAATAAAGTCGATTATTATTTCTATAACGACGCGGATAAAGACGCGTTCTGCCGCGAAAATCCGCGCAGCGATATTCAGCGTTATAAAGGTCTGGGAGAAATGGACAAGCAACAGCTTTGGGATACGACGATGAACCCCGCCACGAGAACGTTGCGTAAAGTCACTATAGACGACGCCGTCGAAGCCGACGCGCATTTCGCGCTTTTAATGGGCGAAGAACCCGAACAGCGCAGAAAGTTCATCGAAGAAAACGCGAAATTCGCTAACCGCGAACTCGATACCTGAGGCAAGGAGAACAGACTATGGCTAAGAAAGAATTTGATCAGGCTTTGACGAGCGAATTCAAAAAAACGCTCGATATGACCAAAATTATAGACATCGAAGTAGAGAAAGAGCTTAAACAGAGCTTTATCGACTACGCGATGTGCGTCAACCGTTCGAGAGCTATACCCGACGTAAGAGACGGTCTTAAACCCGTTCACAGACGTATTCTTTACTCTATGAACGAACTCGGCTTAACGCCCGATAAAGCGTATAAAAAATGCGCGGCAATCGTCGGTGACGTTTTAGGTAAATATCACCCGCACGGCGACAGTTCGGTTTACGACGCGCTCGTTCGTCTCGCGCAGGACTTTTCGATAAATATGCCGCTCGTCGACGGACACGGCAACTTCGGTTCGGTCGACGGCGACCCCGCCGCGGCGTACAGGTATACCGAAGCGAGAATGAGTAAAATGGCTCTCGAAATGCTTCGCGAAATCGATAAAGACACGGTTGATTTCTATCCAAACTTCGACGATACGCGCATGCAGCCCGTCGTACTCCCCGCGAGATATCCCAACCTGCTCGTAAACGGCGCGGACGGTATAGCGGTAGGTATGGCGACGAATATTCCTCCGCACAATCTCGGAGAAGTCATCGACGGAACGATAGCTCTTCTCGATAACCCCGAAATATCGGTAGACGAGCTTTTGCAGTATATTCCCGCGCCCGATTATCCTACCGGCGGCATTATAATGGGCAGAAGCGGCATAAGAAATGCTTACAGAACGGGCAGGGGCAGCATAGTTCTTCGCGCCAAATGCGAAATAGAAGAATTCAATAACGGAACGAGAGAACGTATTATCGTAAGCGAACTTCCGTATCAGGTAAATAAACAGAAACTTATCGAGACCATTGCCGATTACGTTAAAATCAAACGTCTTGAGGGTATTTCGAATATCAACGACGAGTCCGACAGACACGGTATGCGTATCGTTATCGAAGTCAAGAAAGACGCTAACGCGCAGGTCGTGCTTAATACGCTTTATAAACAGACGAATTTGCAGACTTCGGGCGGTATAATACTGCTCGCGCTTGTCGGCACCGATCCGAAAGTTCTCAATCTTAAAGAGATACTCGAATGTTACGTCGCGCACCAGAAAGACGTTATCGAACGCCGCACGCGTTACGATCTGGCTAAAACCAAAGAGCGCGAACATATCGTAAAGGGTCTTGTAGTCGCGCTTGCCAATATCGACGAAGTTATAGCGATAATCAAGCGCAGTAAAGATAAAGACGACGCTTCAAAGCAACTTATGGAAGCTTTCCTGCTCGACGAAAAGCAGACTACGGCGATACTCGAAATGAGATTGCAACGACTTACTTCTATGGAAGTCGACAAGCTCAAAGAAGAACTCCGTCAGTTAGAGGCTATAATAGCCGATCTCGAAGATATTTTGCAGAAACCCGAAAGAATAGTCGCGATAATAAAGAACGATCTTCAGGATATCAAAAACAGATATCCCACGCCGAGAAAGACGGAAATTTCAACCGATTTTGCGGATATAGGCGAAGCCGACCTTATCGAAAGAGAAGATATAGTCGTTTCGATGACGCATCTCGGCTACGTCAAGAGATTAAGCACCAAAGAGTGTAAGGCTCAACGCCGCGGCGGCAAGGGCGTTACGGCGCATAAGCCTAAAGACGAAGATTTCGTAGAGAATATGTTCGTATGCTCCACGCACGACGATCTGTTGTTCTTCAGTTCGCTCGGCAAGGTGTACAGACTTAAAGGTTACGAAGTACCCGAAGCGCAAAAGACGGCGCGCGGCAGAGCGATAGTCAACCTTATTCAGGTGGACAACGGCGAGAGAATAACCGCGATAATTCCGAGAAAAGAAAAGATTACCGACGGTGAAGAAATTACCGAAAACACGGAACTTACCGAGAATACCGAAACGGGCGAAAATGCCGAAATAAACGAAACTTGCGCCGAGGGTTATATCATGATGGCGACCAAGTTCGGTCTTATCAAGAAAACGCCTATTTCTCAGTTCGACAGTATCCGTAAGGGCGGCAAAATCGCGATTACGCTTCTTCCCGGCGACGAACTTATATCCGTACAGTTTACAGGCGGCGACGACGAAATTCTCATCGGCTCGCACCTCGGTAAGTGCATAAGATTCTCCGAACACGACGTAAGAGCTACCGGCAGAGGAACGCAGGGCGTAAGGTCGATGGACTTCGACGAGGGCGATTTCGCGATAGATATGCAGGTAGTACATGCGGGCGATACGGTTATTACCGTTTCTTCCAACGGTTACGGCAAACGCAGCAGTCTTGACGACTACAGATTGCAGTCCCGCGCGGGTAAAGGTATAAAAGCAGGTATCTTCAACGAAGTGACGGGTTATCTCGTCGGTATCAAACCCGTAAGCGAGGGCGAGGACGTAATGATGATTTCCGATAGCGGAATCGCGATAAGAGTTCTCGTAGACGAAATTTCGCTTATAGGCAGGGCGACCAGGGGCGTTAAGGTAATGAGACTTGACGGCTCGTCGATAGCGACGGTCACTATTGCTCCGCATGAAGAGGAGGAACCCGAAGAAATAACCGAGGGTGAAGAGACCGACGCGGAAAACGCAACCGACGGAGCCGAAAGCGCGGTCGATAACGCGGGTAATGCGGAAAATAACGAAACTTTGGAATAATTCGAATTTTAATAACAAGGGTCTGTAAAAACTAATCACTTGAACAACGGGATATTTCGCGACTTTCGGCGGCAGTTTTCTTGTCGCGTCGGGCGTAAGCGAAATATCCCACTGATCAGGTGATTAAAAATTTTTAATAGAATAACGCTTATAGTTATCGATAGGTTGTATGCTTGAAATATTGAATAAACTTAATGAAGAACAGATAAAACCCGTCCTCGCAACCGAGGGCGCGGTTCTCGTTATAGCGGGCGCGGGCAGCGGCAAAACGCGCGTTCTGACAAGCCGTATAGCGCATATCGTCGAAGATCTCGGCGTTCCGCCGTATAACGTTCTCGCGATAACGTTTACAAACAAAGCCGCCGACGAAATGAAAGAAAGACTTTCCGAACTTTTCGACGGGGTCGAAGATATGTGGGTATGTACCATTCACGCAATGTGCGTGCGTCTGCTCAGATACGGCGCGGAAAAAATAGGCTACGAACGCGATTTCTCGATATATTCCGAAAGCGATAAAGAAAAGGTTTTAAAGCGCGTTATAGTCGGCTTGGGGCTTGAAAACGATAAATATTATAAATCGGCAAAAAACCTTATATCGGGCAGAAAGAACAAAAATATGTCTATAGAAGAATTCGAAAACGAAAACGCGAAAATGCGCGATATAGGCAATTTTGTCAAAATAATGAACGAATACGAAGCCGAACTTAAAAGGAGTAACGCTTTCGATTTCGACGATCTGCTTATAAAAGCTTACGAACTTTTAGCCACGGATAAAGACACGCTCGATAAATTTTCTTCGAGATTCAGATATATACATATCGACGAGTTTCAGGACACCAACTCCGTACAGTATAACATAGTAAAAATGCTGTCTGTAAAACACGGCAATATATTCGCCGTGGGCGACGACGATCAGAGTATTTACGGCTGGCGCGGAGCGGATATAAACAATATTCTCGATTTCGAAAAAGATTTCAGAAACGCAAAAGTATTCAAACTCGAAAGAAATTACCGTTCTACCAAAAAGAT
Organism: uncultured Clostridia bacterium; assembly: GCA_934254815.1. Lineage (GTDB taxonomy): Bacteria > Bacillota > Clostridia > Christensenellales > Borkfalkiaceae > UBA10281. The sequence goes on from CAKQME010000001.1 coordinate 183,510, forward strand.
ACTCGACGTGGCTAACGCTGTTATTCACCATAACGTTCATCGTAAAGATAAAACGTTGTGGACGGATAACGACGACGGCGTAAATCCCGAAGTGTATGTTGCCGACGACGAATCGGGCGAGGCGCAATATACCGCCATTCAGATAAAAAACCTGCTGTCGCGCGGTTATAAATATTCCGATTTCGCCGTGCTTATGCGTATCAACGCGCTTTCGCGTTCTTACGAACAGGAATTTATGAAATACGGCTTGCCGTGCAGAGTTTACGGCGGTTTTAAATTCTTCGAAAGAAAGGAGATAAAAGACCTTACCGCGTATCTTCGTATTCTCTGCAATCCGCTCGATAACGAAGCGGTTTTAAGAGTTATAAACGTTCCGCGCAGGGGTATAGGCGATAAATCTATCGAAACGCTCAATAATTACGCGCTTGAAAACGGTTTTTCGGTTTTCGACGGGGTGTTCGATTACGATAAACTCGAAGTAAATTCGGGTACTAAAAATAAAATAAAGAGTTTTAAAGATATAATTTCGTCTTTGATAGTCGATAAAGAGAGTATGAGTCTCACCGAGCTTGTCGGGTCGGTTATAGAACGCACGAATTATATGTCTTGTTTCGAAGAGAAAACCGAAGAAAACGAAGATAAAAAACGCAACGTAAACGAATTTATGGCGTCGGTCGAAGAATTCGAAAAACAGAACCCGAACGCTTCGCTCTCGGAATATCTTAACAGCGTTACTTTGAGTTCGGATACGGACGAGATTAACGACGGAAATTTCGTTACGCTCGCGACGGTTCATTCCGTCAAAGGGCTTGAATATAAAACCGTGTTCGTGTGCGGGCTCGATAAAGAGATATTCCCGATAGAGCGCAGCGGCTCGCTTACCGACGACACCGAAGAAGAACGTCGGCTTATGTACGTCGCCGTAACGCGCGCAAGGGAAAGACTGTTTCTTACGCGAGCCAGAAGCCGTTATCTTTACGGGTCGAGACGACCGACCGTGCAATCGGAATTTTTAGACGAAATAGCGGATAAAGTTGGGCTTGTTCCCGCTCGGAACGGCTACGATTTCAGAACCGAAAACAGAGGATATGCTCAGGGCGGCTACGGTTCGAACGGCGGCGGATACGGCGGTTATCGCGGTAATTCGGAGAAAAACTCCTACGGGGGTTACGGCGGAGGAGAAGAGTTTTCGTCGTCGCCGTCTTACGGCGGATATAAAAAGGGTTTCGCAAGCGCATATATGCAATCGAGACAAAAAGCGACTGCTCAACCCGCCGCGAAAACTGTCGGTTCGGGCGACGAGTATAAGACGGGCGCGCTCGTCCGCCATAAAAAATTCGGTGACGGAGTTATCGTCGCGAGGAAGATGTCCGGGCAGGATATCGTTATCGACGTGGCGTTCAAGGGCATAGGTATAAAATCGCTCGTGGTGAGATTCGCTCCGATAGAGGTGATTAAATAATGACCGATAAACAACGACAAAGAATGAGAGAACTCGTCGACGTTCTCAATAAATACGCTTACGAATATTACGTTCTCGACAATCCCTCCGTACCCGACAGGGAATACGATAAATTGTACGACGAACTCCGTGTTTTAGAGGGCAAAACCGCCGAAAGATTTGCCGATTCCCCGACGCGCAGGGTCGGCGGCGATCCCATATCGGCGTTTAAAAAACACGAGCATATAAACAGACTTTACAGCCTCGATAAGTGCGTTACCGACGAAGAACTGTCGGCTTTCGACGAGAGAGTGCGTAAAGTGGTAAAAGACCCCGTCTATACCGTAGAATATAAGTTCGACGGGCTTACTATATGTCTGACTTATAATAACGGTTCGTTCGTCAGGGCGACGACGCGCGGCAACGGAATAGTTGGCGAAGACGTTACGGCGCAGGTTCTCACCATAAAGACCTTTCCGCTCGCGATAGGCTATAAAGGCGAAATAGAAGTTCAGGGCGAGGCGGTAATACGCCTTTCCGTGCTTGAAAAATATAACGAAACGGCTGAAGAGCAGCTTAAAAACGCAAGGAACGCGGTCGCGGGGGCTATACGAAACCTCGACCCGAAAGTTACCGAAAAACGTAAACCCGAAATTCTGTTTTATAACGTCAACTATATGTCGGACGGAGAACTTTCCTCGCAGGAAGAAATTTTCGATTTTTTAAAACGTAACGGGTTTAAAGTGTTCGATTTCCTGCGTATTTGCAATACTCTCGACGAAGTTAAAGAAGCTATCGACGAGATAGAAGTCGGCAGAAGAAATATCGACGTGCTTACCGACGGAGCGGTCGTTAAACTCGACGACGTAAAGAAACGCGCCGAACTTGGCTATACGGATAAATTTCCGCGTTGGGCTACGGCTTATAAATTCGAAGCCGAAGAAGCCGAAACCACCCTTAAAAGCGTAAAGTGGCAGGTGGGCAGAACGGGTAAACTCACCCCGCTCGGCATAGTCGCGCCGGTCGATCTCGGCGGTGCTACCGTCGGAAAAGCCACGCTTAACAATTACGGCGATATTCTGAGAAAACGCGTAAAACTCGGCTGCTCCGTGCTTATTCGCAGAAGCAACGAAGTTATTCCCGAAATACTCGGCGCGACGGAAGAAACGCCTACGGGTAAAGAGATAGAAAAAATCTCGGTCTGTCCGTTCTGTAAAACGCCCGTAGTCGAAATCGGCGCGAATCTGTTCTGCCCGAATGAAGAATGTCGACCGAGAGTCGTCGGCAGACTTGTCAATTTCGCGCAGAAAGACGCAATGAATATCGACGGATTTTCCGAAAAAACAGCCGAAATTTTGTTCGACGAGTTCGGAGTAGAAAAATTTTCCGATCTGTATAAACTCGACCGCGAAAAACTATTGTCGCTGGACGGGTTCAAGGATAAAAAGGCGGATAATCTGCTCGGCGCGATAGACAGAAGTAAAAACGTAAAACTCGCTAATTTCATATTCGCGCTCGGTATCGACGGGGTAGGTAAAAAGACCGCCAAAGACTTAGCAAAAAAGTTGGGCGATCTTGACGCCGTTTCGTCGGCGGGCGTTGAAGAACTTGAAAATTTAAGCGATATAGGCGAAATTACCGCTAAGTCGATATACGAATTTTTCCGTGACGAAAAGCAGAAAAGAGAAATAGAAGAACTTATTTCGCTCGGCGTGCAAATCGAAAATCCGACCGAGATCGGGGCTGGGAGTTTTACCGGCGAAAAAGTAGTTCTTACGGGTTCGCTTTCGGGCTTTACGAGAAGCGAAGCCGGCAAACTCATAGAAGAGCGCGGCGGCGAAGTGTTGTCGTCGGTAACAAAGGCGACCACGCTTGTCGTGGCGGGCGAATCGGCGGGCAGCAAGCTTGACAAAGCCCATCAACTCGGAATAAAAGTCATCGACGAAACCGAATTTAAATCGCGACTTTAATGTTATAGAATTTTATGGAGGATATATTGAATGAAAAAAACTGATTTCTGTTTTACTTGCCGTTGTTTTCTGCTGTTTTAGTGTGGGAATGAGATAATTCGGAAGAAACGTACAACCCGGTTTGGTTTATGCAAATGAAATAGATAAACTTGAAAAACCTGAACTTTTTAGCTCCATTGAGGAATATGTTGACTATTTGGCAAGCAATTATGGGGCTGTTGTTTTTGAAGTTAATTTAGATCAAGATAGTTCGGAACTGTATATAAATGCTATTATTCAATCGGAAGAAGGAGAAACTGAGTGTTCTATATACACAAATAGTAATTGTCATTGTATAATTAATTTAGGGGAAAATGCTCAAATTTATGAATTTGATGTATTAGATTATGAAAGTGATAAATTCGTAGGGGAAATATTACTTGCTGATTATGGTAAAATCAATGTTTTTCAAGACGAAGAATCGTCAGGTGAAGAGTGTCAGGCGATTGTGAATGGTCCGAAAAGATTGTTTGGTATTGCGTTAAGTATTTTTGCCATAAAAGCGATAAAAATTGCCGTTCTTGCCGCTGTTGCTGCTACTACGGTATATGCTGCCGCTAAAATTATTACATACGTTGTCTCAAATTTAAGTGCTGTTACTGGTAAAATTGGGGATGCGATTCCTGTATATGATAAAAATATAAAATATGAATTGCGGAAGATAAGGGAAGAATCGGACGCAATTGCTGAAAGCAATCGCAAAAAGAATGATTATGATAAATATTATATTGCAATGCCTATTACCGCAAATAATGAATCCTACTATAAACGTAAATTCGGGGTCGATGCGGCTGACGGTGATTTATATATTTCTGATTATCCTGTTTCATATTCTACTGCTATAAACTATGTAAACAAAGGGTATAGTATATATACTTATAGAAGAGATGATGCTAAAGCTGTGATTAAAAATGCTTTTAGAAACGGTTATGTAAAGGAAGAGCGGTGTTCTGAAGTGAAAATTGGTAAATATCCTCATTTTCACCCTTGTTATCAGGATTCAAATGGTGATGAGAAAAAGAGGTATGGACATATTGACGGCTTTAAAATAAGCATACATGGATTTTATGGTGTGGCAAGGTTGGAGAATATTTAAGGTTAATTATGATCATTAGTTCGAAAAAGGTACTTCGCATAAAAGAAAGGGAACATAAAAAACATGCGGCAGAAATGGGAAATTGCAAACGAAAATATCGACTTTTCAAGGAATATTACGTTAAAAATTACCGAAAAGTTTTAGAAAATATTCGCCGTATCGTCGGAGGAAAAGACGAGTATTCGATAGAGGAAATAATAAAATATTTTATGACCGAATACTCGCCCGAAATAATTACCGTCGAAGAATTCTGCAATGCGATTCACAAAAAAGGCTTAAAACGTGAAGTGTACCCGATAGCTTTTCAGACGCAAATTGTTTCCGATTTGCATTGTTGTGTTATTTTTGCTTTTCGCAGACAATCGGGCGACGAATTCCTGCTTGCGCTCGAAAGTAAAAACGACAAACTTACCTCTTGGTGGGAGGGGGATAACGATAACGGCTACGAGGATATTCTCGTAGCTTTAAGAATTTTCGAGGGCAGAGACGAAAAATTGTCGCCGTTAAGTCCTTACATGGTTTCTTCGTATGAAGATTTATCGCATAATATCGTCGATAAAAACGATTGGTGGCAGATTCGTCAAAAGAGCAAAAATATAGAAAAAAGAATCGAAAAATTGCTTGACGAACAGCCTGAAAGATACGATAAGGTGCATAAAAGCGTAATCGACATTGCCGGCGATAAAAAATTCTATACGCCTGCCGACGTGGTAAAATACATAATGATAAAGTATGACGTCTCGATTATTCCGACGTATAGATTTTATCATTATGTTCCTAAATTGCGGATTAAAAACGTATACGATTTGAAACGACCGCTTAAATATATTACTGAAGGCGAAATATCCGACACGAAATGCCTTGTTCGCTTTTTGTTGGGGCAGAATATCTCTGCACCTGCCGTCGACGAACATATTTCTTTGCTTGCATTAGGTGTTGAAAACGGAAAGATTTCATGGCGATTTATGTACAACAATTTCGGCTATACGGATTTGTGTATTGCCTTGCGTATTTTCAGGGGCGATTATGTTTAATAGAAAAAAGTATTATTTTTTAGAAACCGAAGATGAATTAAAGTTCTATGCAAGAAAATCTGAAGAAGTCGATAAACGTAATGAAGAAACAGAAATGTATTATCAAGATAATCGCGATAGAGTTTTAAGCGATATTCGCCTTATTTCCGGCGATAAGGTTGACGGAGATTACGGAATCGACGACGTGATAAAATACATAACCGAAAAATATTTCGCGCGTAAAATTTCCGTTGCCGAGTTTTGCGAACATATCGATAAACGGCTGAAAAAAGAGAAATACCCTTTGAGTCTTGAAACCGACGATACGGTTTCCGATTCGCTTTGTGCGGGGATATTTTTACTTCCGACCGTAGAACTTACGGGCGATTTGCGTGGTGACGATTCCGTTATGCTTGCATTGGAAGAAAAAAACGGCAAGCTATCGTCTTTTTGGATCGGGTATAATAAGGTCGGTTACGATGACTTATATGTTGCCTTGCGTATTTTTTTAATAAGTAGTGTCTATGAATAAAAAAGAATTTGAGTTGGGAAGGCTGTACGCGCTTACATGCGAAGACGACGGTCGGTTTCCGCAAGACAGAGATAAAGCCGAAGAAAAATATAATAAAGAACACCCTGCGCTTTATCCGAAAATTTTAAATACTATTTACTATACCACGGCTAATAAAAATACGGCATAGTCTTTAATATACTTGATATTTTTCAAAAAATATGTTAAAATAGGCAAGAGGTATTGCTATGCAGAGTATGACGGGATACGGTAAAGCCGAATATGCAAAGGGCGGAGTTACGCTGACGGTCGAAGTCAAGACCGTAAATAACAGATTTCTGGATATTATTCCGAAATATCCGCGTTGCTTTGTTCAGCTTGACGATCTTATTCGTAAAACCGTACAGAGCAAACTCGCAAGGGGTAGGGTGGAACTGTTCATAACTTATGAAAACGTCACCGACAACGGCAAAAGCGTCGTCGTCGACGAGGAACTTGCCGAACAGTATTTTCAGGCGGCCGATACGCTTTCGGGCAGATTCGGTATCGAAAACGACCTTACCGTTACTCGTCTTATGCGGTTTCCCGACGTTATAACCGAACGTATTAAAGACGAAAATGCGGAAAAGCTCGGTAAAATTCTGACTTCCACGCTTTCCGACGCGCTCGACGCGTTAAACGCAATGCGCAGAATGGAGGGCGAGAAACTTAAGTTCGACGTGCTTTCTCGTTCGGAAACCGTCGAAGCCTTGGTCGAAGAGATATCGCAGGTTGCGCCGACGTTGAAATATTCTTATGAAAGAAAAATCAAAGAACGTATAGCCGAAGTGATGGGCGACGCCGCTTACGACGAATCGCGACTTTTGCAGGAGGTTGCGTTGTTTGCGGATAAATCGGATATAACCGAAGAGATAACCCGCCTTAAAAGTCATTTGTCGCAGTTGCGCGCAATTTTAGCCGCCGATAACGACGCGGGCAAAAAACTCGACTTTTTAATGCAGGAATTCAACCGCGAAACCAATACCATATGCAGTAAAGCGAGCGACGTCGGTATAACGCAGAAAGGGCTTGCGCTTAAAAACGAAATAGAAAAAATGCGCGAACAAGTGCAGAATATAGAGTAAAAATAAAGGAGAGCAAAAATATGATAAATCAACCGCCGATAGACGAACTTGCCGATAAAGTCGGTTCGAAATACGGTCTTTGCGTTATCGCTTCGAAAAGAGCGAGACAGCTTATAGACCATGCGCAAAATCAGGGGCTTACGGATCTTCCCGATAACAAGAAACCGTTGACGGAAGCCGCCGTCGAAATAATGGACGGCAAAGTGACCGTATCCAAATATTGATAAAAGAGGTCTTTTAACGACCTCTTTTTCATTCGGGCGAGGCGGACAACCGAGCGTTTTATCCGACGCTTTGAAACGGCGTAAAATATTGTGTAAATAAAAGAGTATACGGATGATAGCAAAAGTAATAGTCGACGTAGCGACCAGCGAAATCGACAGAGTTTTCGATTATATAGCGATTGACGGCGTGTCTTTGGGTTGCCGCGTCGAAGTTCCGTTCGGGAGACAGTCTCTTGAGGGCTTTGTCGTGGGTTTTTCCGATACGTCGGATTTGCCTGTCGAAAAATTAAAAAGCATTATCCGCCCGCTCGACGATTTTTCGGCTTTGAGCGAAGAGACTCTTAAACTTGCGGAATTTCTTCGCGATACTTATCACGTTCCGTTCGCGTTGGCTTTAAGACAATTCATTCCGTCCGAACTCCGTGGCGGCAGGGTGAAAGAAAAAACAGTCTCCGTGGTAAAAATCGCGGAGGATATCCCCGTAGAAAAAATGCTTGCGGAGATAAAAAAGAACGCTACCGCGCAGATAGGCATAATAACCGAACTTGCGGAAACAAAAATCGCGGGTTTTACGGCTTTAAGCGAAAAATTCGGCGGCGCGGCAATAAAAAACCTTGAAAAACGCGGTTTTTTAACCATAACTCAGGAAAAAGCCGACAGAGTGCCTTATATTTCGCTCGAAAATAACGCGAAAGATGTAAAACTTACGCCCGAACAGGCGCGCGCGGCGTACGGCATAGAGACGACGGATAAACGCACGAGTTTGCTGTTCGGTGTTACCGGCAGCGGCAAAACCGAAGTGTATTTAAGGCTGATAAGCGATACGCTTGAAAAAGGGAAAACGGCGATAATGCTCGTTCCCGAAATATCTTTGACTCCGCAGATGTTAAGACAACTCCGCGCGAGGTTTCGGGGCGAAGTGTCCATACTTCACAGCCGTCTTTCCGCAGGCGAAAGGTTCGACGAGTGGCTGAGGCTTAAAACCGGTAAAGCGAAAATCGCCATAGGCGCAAGAAGCGCGATATTCGCTCCGCTTGCGAATCTGGGGCTTATCGTGATAGACGAAGAACACGACGGCAGTTACGAAGCCGAAAACAGCCCAAGGTATAAAACTATAGAAGTTGCGGAAAAACGCGCCGAACTCACGGGCGCGAAAATCGTTCTCGGCAGCGCGACGCCGTCAATCGAGAGCTACGATAAAGCTATATCCGGCGAGTATTATCTCGCGGAGATGAAAACAAGGATAAACGGCAAAAATCTGCCCGAATTTATAATAGCGGATATGCGCGCCGAAATCAGGCGCGGAAACGAAAGCGTTTTCTCATCAGACCTGAAAGACGAACTGAAAAACTGCCTTGCAAATAAAAATCAGGCGATAATATTCTTTAACCGTCGCGGATATTCCCGCCAGGTTATATGCCGAGATTGCGGCTACGTCGCCAAATGCGAAAATTGCGACGTCGCGCTGAATTATCATAAAGACGCCGGCGTTTTAAAGTGTCATTATTGTAACGCGACGTATAAGATGCTTCGCGCTTGCCCCGAATGCGGCTCGGTAAATTTAAGTTATAACGGAATAGGTACTCAGAAAGTAGTCGACGAACTCGGCAAACTCTTTCCGTCGGCAAGGTTGCTCCGTATGGATAACGATACAACGCAGGGCAAAGAGGGGCATTTTAAAATTCTCAAAGAGTTTTCCGAACATAAAGCCGATATTCTGGTCGGTACGCAGATGGTCGCTAAGGGGCATGATTTCCCCGCCGTCACGCTTGTCGGGATACTCGATGCCGATATGAGCCTTTATTTTTCCGATTACAGAAGCGGTGAGCGAACCTATCAGCTGATAACTCAGGTCGCGGGCAGAAGCGGCAGAGCGGATAAAAAAGGCGTGGTTGTGCTTCAGACCTATAACCCCGATAACCCCATACTCGGTTTTTCGGTGCATTATGATTACGATGGCTTTTTCAAACGCGAAAAGGCAATCAGAAAAAGTACGGGTTTTCCGCCTTATTCGCTGATTTTAAGAATAATGTTCGAGGGCGACGACGACGCTTTGACTATGGAAACGCTGAAAGCCGCGTATCTCAAGATAAAAAAACTCTATGACGAAAACACGGAAAAGTTTTTATTTTTCAATAAGATGAAATGTCCCGTTAAACGCATTAAAAATAAATTCCGTTATGAGATTTTAATGCGTATAAACAGCGGAGAAACCAAACTGAAAGACGAAATATACGACCTTGCTTTAAGCGAAAAAACGCCTAAAACCCTCGTATACGTCGAAGAAAATCCAAGCAATCTTTACTGACGAGAGGTGACGAAATGATTTTACCTATATTACAGATAGGCGACGAAATTTTAAGACAAAAATGTACGCCCGTTACGGAATTTAACGGCGAACTCAGAATACTTTTAGACAATATGAAACAGACGCTTGCCGAAGCCAAAGGCGCGGGACTTGCCGCTCCGCAGGTCGGTAAAACCATACGCGCTTTTATCGTGGACGTAGACGAGGGGTATTTCGAATTTGTAAACCCCGTCATATTAGGCTCTTCGGGTTCGCAGTACGGCGTGGAGGGCTGCCTTTCGGTAAAAGGTAAGTGGGGCGACGTAAAACGCCCGAAAAAAGTTACCGTCGAAGCTTACGACCGTTACGGAAAGAAATTCAAGATAGTCGCGCGCGATTTCTTTGCTAAAGCAATCTGCCACGAGAACGACCATTTAGACGGCGTTTTGTACGTCGATAAAGCTAATAATTTAAGGGACGACGCGTAAAATAAATGAAAGTAATATATTTGGGAACGCCCGAATTTGCCGTTCCCGCGCTCGAAAGTATTATAAACAGCGATAATCACAGCGTTGTCGCGGTCGTAACTCAACCCGACCGACCCGTCGGCAGAAAAAATACAATAACTCCGCCTCCCGTGAAAGTGACGGCGGAGAAATACGGCATACCCGTTTATCAGTTCGAAAAAATACGAACCGAGGGCGTAGAAATTCTCAGAAGCATTGACGCGGATATTATGGTAACTTGCGCATACGGGCAGATTTTGTCGCAGGAGATTATAGATATCTGTAAATTCGGAATAATCAACGTTCACGCGTCGCTTCTCCCCGCGTACAGGGGGGCTGCACCGATTCAGTTCGCCGTTATAAACGGAGAAAAAAAGACGGGCGTTACGATTATGCAGACCGAGGCGGGGCTTGATACGGGCGATATTATAGAGCAGTACGAAACCGAAATAAGAAAGGGCGAAACAGCCGGCGAACTTGCCGGAAGATTATCGAAACTCGGTGCGGAAAAAATCTGCGAAGTATTAAGCGAAATCGAAAACGGCAACGTGACAAGGACTAAGCAGGACGATTCGAAAGCTTTCGTCGTTAAAACCATAAAAAAAGAAAACGCGCTTATAGATTTTTCGAAAAGCGGAGAAGAAATCGAGCATTTCGTACTCGGAATGAACCCGTCTCCCGTTGCGTTTACTTATCTTCGCGGTAAAAAACTTAAAATATACAGGGCGGCGGCAGTAAACGCGGTTTCCGACGGAAAAATCGGAGAGGTTATACAAGCCGATAAACGGTTGATAGTAAAGACCGGCAACGGCGATATCGAGATAACCGAATTGCAGGAAGAGGGCGGCAAGAAAATGGACGCGCGCTCTTTTCTGCTCGGTCGTAAAATCGTCGCAGGCGACGTTTTAGGAGAAAGCAATGCTTAACGAGCTTTACGACGCTTACAGAGTGTTGTTCAAAGTCTATTCCGAAGGGGCGTTCGTAAAACAAGCGTTAAACGATACGCCGATAGAAGAACTCAACCGCGCGCATACGACCAAGCTTGTATACGGCGTACTCGAAAAAGATATAGAACTCGGCTATTATTTATCGAAGCTGTGCGCCAAAAACCCGAAGCAGGCGATACGGATAATTCTTAAAGAGAGTATGTACTCTGTAAAATATCTGTCAGCCGCGCCCTACGCTGTGGTGGATAACGCAGTGGAACTTACGAAAAAGCTCGGCAAGGGCGGTAACGCGGGGTTTGTAAACGCCGTTTTAAGGAAATTCGTAAATACGCAGATACCGTTGCCTAACGACGAAATAAAACGCGTTTCCGTGGAATATTCCTGCCCCGAATGGCTCGTAAATCGACTTATAGCCGACTATTGCAAACAAAAAACGCTCGGTATACTTTCGACAGACGAAGAAAAAACGGCTGTCAGATTCAATACGGGCGTAAACGGAGAAGAATACCTTACCGAAAGGCGGTGGAAATTCGAAAAAACGCCTTTCGAAAATTGTTTTTTCGTAAACGGATTTAAACGCGACGACGATTTCGATAAGGGAGTATATACTTTTCAGTCGATAGGCAGCGTGGCGATATGTTCCGTTGTAGACGGCGGAGAAAAACTTCTCGACGCTTGTTCCGCTCCCGGCGGCAAAGCCGTGGCTCTTGCCGATAAATTCGGACGCGTAACGGCGTTCGAACTCCATTCTCACCGCGTAGAACTTATCGAAGCTTACGCTCGCAGAATGAAAAAAGATAATATAACGGCAGTCTGCCGCGACAGCTCGGTTTTCGACGAGACCTATGCCGACGGTTTCGACGTCTGCCTTTGCGACGTTCCGTGTTCCGGTACGGGCGTTTTAAAAGACAACCCCGACATTAAACTGAACAGAAAGGACGAAGATATAGCCTCGCTCAATAAAATTCAGTACGAGATTTTAAAAACCTGCTCGCGATACGTTAAAAAGGGCGGTTGTCTTTATTATTCTACCTGTTCGGTTTTAAAAGAGGAAAACTCCGATATCGTCGGGCGGTTTTTAAAAGAAAACGACGGTTACGCGGCGGAGGAAATAACCTGTGCGTTGCCGCACGAAAGAGCCGAATACGGAATAAGTTTTTTCCCCGATATTTCTCTCGGCGCAGGCTTTTACGTCTGTAAATTGAAAAGGAGTTGACCTATGGAAATTTTACAGGACTATTCGCCCGAAGAGCTAAAAACTCTCCTTGCGGGATACGGCGAAAAACAATTTCGCGCGGGGCAGATTTTTCGCGGTCTGCAATCGGGTAAAAAAATATCGGAACTTACCGATATAAGTAAAGATTTGCGGGCAAAACTACTCGAAAGATTTGTCGACGAACCCGTAAAAGTCATAGGCAAAAAGGTATCGAAACTTGACGGTACCGAAAAATTCTTGTTTAAACTCAGCGACGGCAACGTTATAGAGGGAGTGTTGATGAAGTATAAATACGGCAATACGCAATGCGTTTCCACGCAGGTGGGGTGTCGTATGGGGTGTAAATTCTGTGCTTCCACTTTAAACGGACTTGCGAGAAATCTCACCGCGGGCGAAATTTTATCACAGATAACTACCGTTAATCGTCTTATAGGCGGCGCGCTCGATAAAAGGGCGGTTACTAACGTAGTTCTTATGGGCAGCGGCGAACCGCTCGATAACTACGATAATACTCTTAAATTTTTAAAACTCGTATCAACTGAAAACGGCATAGATATCAGCCAGAGAAACATAAGCCTTTCTACTTGCGGCATAGTGCCGAAAATTTACGCTCTTGCAGACGCGGGCGTCAGCGTGAACCTTACCATATCGCTACATAATCCGTTCGACGAAAGGCGAAAAGAACTTATGCCGATTGCCAACAGCTATAAAGTATCGGAAATTTTAGACGCTTGCTCGTATTATTTCGAAAAAACGGGCAGAAGATATATATTCGAATATTCGCTCGTCAAGGGGCAGAACGACACGAAAGAGTGCGCCGACGAGCTTATAAAACTGCTTCGCGGCAGACCGTGCCACGTCAACCTTATAAGACTTAACGAGGTAAAGGAACGAAATTTGCTCGCTACTGATAATAAAGCGGCGTATTCGTTTCTCGGTCTTTTGGAAAAAGGCGGACTGTCGGCTACGGTAAGGCGGCAGATAGGCTCAGATATAGACGGCGCGTGCGGGCAGTTAAGAATAAACTATCTGAATTCGGAGGACGGCGACTTTTGGAAAGAGTAGTCAAAATCGTTTCGGGGCGTTATACCGTAGATTGTAACGGTAAAAGGCGCGAATGTACGGCGAAAGGCAATCTTAAAATCAAAGCCGACGGAATAGTTACGGGCGATTTCGTCGAGACCGAAAACGACGTTATCGTCGGCGTTATGCCCAGAAAAAACCGTTTGCAAAGACCGAATGTAGCTAATATAGACGCTGTGGCGGTAGTCGTCGCGAATCCGCCCGTTCCCGATTTGTATTTAATCGATAAAATAATCGCCGCGGTTAAACGGCAGAATATACATACCGTTATAGCCGTAAATAAAACGGATATTTCCGACGAAACGTTGAAAAAAATCAAAAGTAATTACGAAAGTGTGGCGGATAAAATATTTTGCGTTTCTGCAAAATCGGGCGACGGAACTGAAGAGTTCGGCGCGTACCTGAAAGGTAAGCTCACCGTGTTTACCGGGCAGTCGGCAGTAGGTAAGACTTCGCTTTTAAACAGACTTTTCGGCAAAGATATGCGCGTCGGTGACGTAAGCAGAAAAACCGAGCGCGGCAAACAAACCACTACCGTTTCTGAGATTTTTTCCGAAAACGGCGCGGATATAATCGATACGCCGGGTTTTACGGCGTTCGAGTTCAACGGAGAGGCAAAAGATTTGTCGGGCGGTTACGCCGAAATTGCCGAAGCGGCGAAAAATTGCAGATTCGGTGATTGCAGACATATAAACGAACCCGATTGCGCCGTGCGCGAAGCCGTCGAAGCGGGCGAAATAAATTCCGAAAGATATTCGAGATACGTCGAATTGTTTAATAAATTAAAGGAAAAAGAGAATTATGGCAAAAAGCGTTAAAATTGCGCCGTCGGTGTTGTCTGCGGACTTTTCCGCAATGGGCGAAGAAATAAAAAGCGTCGAAAAAGCGGGCGCGGATATCATTCATCTCGACGTTATGGACGGAGTTTTCGTTCCGAATATAACTTTCGGTATAAAAATGGTTGCGGATATAAGAAAATCTACGACTTTGCCGTTTGACTGTCATCTGATGATAGTAAACCCCGAAAAATACGTTGAAAAATTCGCAAAAGCCGGCGCGGATTATATAACAGTGCATTACGAAGCCTGCGGCGATAAACTTGCCGATACGCTGAAACTCATTAAAAGTCATGGCGTAAAATGCGGACTTGTGATAAACCCCGATACGCCTGTCGAAAAAGTCGAAAACGAAATTCCGATATGCGATATGGTTTTGGCAATGAGCGTTTTTCCCGGGTTCGGCGGTCAGAAATTCATTGCCGACGTTCTGGATAAATGTCGCGCCATTAGGCGGATAATAGATGAAAAAAATCCCGATTGTCTGCTTGAAATAGACGGCGGAATAAACGCTGAGACCGCGAAATATGCAAAAGAGGCGGGGTGCGACGTACTTGTTGCGGGCAGTGCGGTATTCAATGCCGTCGACCGCGCGGAGGCGATTGCAAATTTGAAATAAATAAAAAGGGGCGTTTTTAACGCCCCTTTAATATTATAGTCATTATGTCAATACTTAGAAAGCAAACTTGCTTGCAATGATTAGCCGAAGAATTCCACTATTATTGTCATTCTGAGCTTGCGAAGAATCCCACCGAATAAGTGCGGACTACTTGATACAGTGGGATATTTCGCTTACGCTCAATAAGACAGAAAAATTTTAAACTAAGTATGTCATTCTGAGCTTGCGAAGAATCCCACCGAATAAGTGCGGACTACTTGTACAGTGGGATATTTCGCTCACGCTCAATATGACAGAAAAAATTTAGACTAAGTATGTCATTCTGAGCTTGCGAAGAATCCCACTAAAAAAGTGTGGACTACTTGACACCGTGGGATATTTCGCTTACGCTCAATATGACATAAGGTTATAATATTGTTGTAATTTTGTCACTTCAGTTGTCAGAAGATAATAATTTCTGTATTTGTTCGAAAATCATTCGCGCTTGAATTTCGTTTACCGCGTCATACTCTTCAGTCGTGGGGCATATGTCGCCTATATAACCCAAATCGGCTTTTTTAAGCCATATTAAATTGTCGCTTTCGATTTTTCTTATTTCTTCAACCGAACTTCCGCTTGTTCTGCTTGCGGCTATGCAAATATCGCAATCGTACCCGCAAATTTGTTCTAATGGTTCTTTAAGAGTAATATCGTTATCTCCGTAAGTGGTGAAACCTATATATTTTCCTTTATATTTAAATACTGCGGTTATATCGCCTTGTTCATAATCTTTAAAGTAGATTTCTTTGGCGTTGTCTTCTTTTATTTTCTTGTATACAGCTTTAAGCGCAGACGTTTTGCCGCAATTGCTTTTTCCGTAAAGTGCAATGGTTTTCATTTTTGTTTTCTCCTTTATATTGACTTTTTAAATATTGCTTTAATTTCCATCACATAAAAAATAGTATAATTTGAATAAAGAGAGTTATCCACCGTTAAAGTCGGATTAAAAAAGTAGAATGGACGATTATATATATCTATAAATTCCCAACGAACAAATTCATAGCCTGAATTTGCTTTAGCAGTAACAGGGGATGATGTTTTATCTATGTCGAAAATTTGATGTTTTTCACCCTCAATCATTCCACCGTTTGTTGCGGAAAATTTCACTTCTAATATTTTAGTACATTCTGCCGTTATTTTCATATTTTCGTGAATATTAACATCATGTCTTGTTGGGGAAGAATTCCCATCACTCCATTTTACAAAACGATATCCGGGTTCGGGAACTGCCGTAATTATCGGTGCTTCAAAATTAGTATCGACTGAAATATTAAATTTCGCGGTATCGACACCGTTTTCGCTCCACCCATTAGGATTAGTATCTCCGTTATTTGGTGAATAATTATATTTTAATTTGGCGACATGATAAATTTTTGTTTCCCAATAATTGCCTGAATCATAAACCGAATCATAGGCGATATTATAAACCAATTTTTTAAATATAGCTGTAAATACAATTTTTGTTGAATATAAATCATTTGGTTGAAATGAAATTTTATCCGTCCAAAAATAAAATGTTGGTTGCAGTTTTATTGTATATTCCCATCTGACAAACTCATATCCTTCATCAGGAATTGCGGTGACGGTAGATGAAGTATTATCGATATCTATAATTTGGTTAGTTTCGCCTTCTATTTTTCCTCCATCTTGAGCTTCAAAAATTAGTTCATAACATCTTATAAATAATGCGGTGACTTTTTTATTTTCTTTTACATTTGTTATTTTTCTAGTTGGACTTGTAAGTCCGTCGCTCCATTTATCAAAACGGTATCCGCTATCAGCTTTTGCAGTAACCTGGTTAGTCTCATAGTTATTAATTATACTACAATCTTCAGTTATTTGAATTTGTTCGTTTATTGTTCCTCCTGGGGCTGCCGTAAATATAACATGATATGTTATTAATTCAAATTTTGCCTTTAAAATAATAATTAAAGAGCTGTCCCAAGAATTAATTATATCGCCATTACTATTTGTAATTTGAATCTTATTGTAATACCAACCGACAAAATCATAACCATCTTTTTTGTTGGGTAAAGCAATTTTTGCTTGTTGACCATAATTTACAGTATACTCATTTTCATCACCGTCTAACTTATAGTGACATTCATTTCCTATCCATTTAGCGGTAAATGTTGTGTTACTGGTAACAGTATAAGGAAATTCTATCTTCAACTCATCTATATACCATCCTAAAAAAGTATAGTTGGTTTTTGTAGGGGTAGAAATTTCTTGTATTTTTGAGCCTATGTTATAGTTGTTGGATGTAATAATTTTTCCGTCGGAAACAAACTCGACCAAAACTTGTTGTGGCTGCTGTTCATTATTGTTTGTTTCTTGTTCTTTACCATAAGCATTGATATTTTTTAATATATCTAAATTAAAAGTATCATTTTTCCCCATGCATTCGATGTATGGACAAACTTTATATGTAAATGTTTTCTTTAATAAATTTAAATTGCCGACAATAACAAAAAATCTATTTCGAATATAAGCCCCAAATGAATTAGTTGCTTCTACATCAACATATACTACATATTGTCCATATTCATCATTTTCCATATATGATACTTCGTTCCAACGTGCGGAACTAGGAGATTTTAATTCATTAGAAATAATTTGTTTAGCGGCTTCTTCTGCAAATGCTTTTTTACTAATTTTACAAGATGTTAGTCCGAGCAGACAAAAAACAATGCTTAATATTAACAAAATAAAATATTTTTTTCTGATCATAATTATACTCCGTCTATTTAAACTTTTATTGTTCATTTTAAATGTGTTTTTGTAGAAAACTTAATTTAACTAAAAAGCAAAAAACAAGTAGTAATGTTAATGAATAGTTCCTTTTCTCATTAAAAACCTCTCCTGTACGGTGAACTTTTCACGTTTAAAATGTTTAAAACATGTTATTCGATGAGCAAATTATAATAAGAAAAAGAAAAAAAGTCAAGAAAAATATTATTTTTTGGCTGTTTTATATTAAAAACCGACTAAAATTTTTAAATATTTGTTCATGTTTAATGTGTTCGGTGTACATTTTTAGCTTATTTGTTCACCGAATAACATATTCGGTGAACAAAATCGTGCAACTAAAATGGCAAAATAAAAATATTAAAATTTCGCTTTCAGCTGTTAAAAACGCTTGCGTTGCAACGAAAATTATGCTAAAATAGAAATACTTGATTAAATCGTTTATACGGGAGATATAAATATGCTTAGCAATTTACTTGAAATGTCTTGGGCGTTAATGGAATATATTTGTGTTCCGTCGCTTATTATTTCCGCGCTTTGCGCAATATTCTTAATAGTCGTCGTAATGCTTCAGCCGAGCAATTCGAGCGGTATCAGCGCTCTCGGCGGTCAGCAGGAAACTTTCTACGGAAAGAACAAGGGTAAAACTTTGGAACATAAACTCAGAAAACTCACGGTTATAGCCGTTACGATTATGGCTGTGTTTATGATCGTTTTCTGTACGGTTGTTTTCCATTTCGAATTTTAATTGAAATTACAAAAGGGCGGCTTTCGGGTCGCCCTTATTTTTTGCGGATAATCTATGAATATATATGAATTTATTTCTGAAAAATTTAATAGCGGAGAATGGCTCGGCTCAGGCAAAAAACAGATTTTTGCCGAGTTGGGCGTAAAGTCTTCGTTCGAACGTAAAGCCGTTGAAGATATTCTTAAAAGGCTTGAAAACGAGGGCGCGGTAGCATATGTAGACGGGCGTTTTTTAAGTCTTTCGCAAAGCGGGCTATATAAGGGAACTATACGCGGCAACGAACGAGGTTTTGCGTTTTTAACTGCCGACAGCGGCGAAAACTTTTTTATTCCGCATAAAAGGCTTAACGGCGCGTTTAATAAAGATTTGGTTCTGGTTCGCAAATGCGACGGCGACAGAGGCAACTCCGACGAAGCCGAAGTGGTAAAAATTCTTTCTCGAGGAGTTACCGAGGTTTGCGGAACGTATTATCTCGAAAAGACTTTCGGTTTTGTACGCCCCGACGATAAAAATTATTATAACGATATCCGCGTGCCGTTCAGGTTAAGCGGCGGCGCGAAAAAAGGCGATAAAGTGTTTGTCGAAATAATCGCTTTCCCCGAAAACGATAACCCTGAGGGGCGGGTGAAAGAAATTATCGGCAGAAGCGGCGATCTCGAAGCCGAAGAAGAATCGGTTATCAAGTCGTTCGGCTATAGCGAAAAATTTCCGAAAGCCGTTGAAAACGAAGTTTCGAAAATCGAACAAAAAGTGTCTGATAGCTTGATTATCGGTAGAAAAGATTTTCGGAAAAGACAGATTATAACTATCGACGGGGAAGATTCGCGCGATTTTGACGACGCGGTCGAAGTAGAAATTCTCGAAAACGGAAATTTTCTGCTCGGAGTACATATAGCCGACGTGTCTGAATACGTTACGCCGAAAAGCGCGCTCGATAAAGAAGCTTACGAACGTTCCACAAGCGTATATTTTCCCGACCGAGTTATACCTATGTTGCCGAAAGAGTTGTCTGACGGAATATGTTCGCTTAACGAAAACGAAGTAAGACTTACTCTGTCCTGTATTATGGAGATAGACGAAAAAGGCGAAGTCGTCGGCAGGGAAATATGCAAATCGGTTATAAAATCGACAAAGCGTATGACTTATACCGCAGTGCAGGCTATACTCGACGGAGATAAAAAAGCTATAACCGAATATAAAAAACTCGTTCCTATGATTGCGAATATGCGCAAACTTCAACTTTTGCTTACCGCTAAGCGGAGCGAGCGCGGAAGCATAGAGTTAGACGTGCGTGATAATCATATTTCCGTACATGACGGTAAAGTTGACGTAGAACCGCAGACGAGTCTCGACGCATATAAGATAATAGAAGAATTTATGGTATTATGTAACGAAGAGATCGCACAATACGTTTATTATCTCGAAATGCCGTGCGTTTATCGTATACATGAAAAGCCGTCAACCGAAAAAGCGCAATCGTTTATAGACTTTTTAAATACGCTCGGAATAAATGTTAAATGGAAAGCCGATGAGTGTCGTCCGTCCGATTTCGCCGCGCTTCTGGAAAAACTTAAAGGCGAGCCTATTTATCCGATAGTAAATAAAGTAATGCTGCGTTCTATGCAAAAAGCGCGGTACAGCGAAGAAAATCTTGGGCATTTCGGAATTTCGAGTAAATGCTATTGTCATTTTACTTCACCTATAAGGCGTTATCCCGATCTGGTTGTGCATAGAGTGATTAAAAATCTTCTTGACGGAAATCTCGGAGCGTTGACGGGGTCATATGAAAATTTCGTGCGGGAAGCCGCTAAAAATTCTTCGGTAAACGAGCGTAAAGCCGACGAAGCCGAACGCGCGGTCGACGATTTGTATATGGCGGCGTATATGCTCGACCATGTCGGTGAAGAGTTTGACGCGGTTATAAGCGGAGTTACTTCTTTCGGGGTGTTTTCCGAGCTGGAAAACGGAATAGAGGGGTTGACGCGTATAGAAGACCTGCCGCGCGGACAGTATAAATACGATGAAAAGACGTTTACGCTGAGAAGCGGAAAACATTCGTATACGATAGGCGAGCGCGTGCGCGTAGGCGTAATCGGCGCGGACATTTCGTCGAAAAGGATTGATTTTATTATTCTTGCGAAAAAATGAACGCCGAAATCGCTTGAAATTACTTATTAAATGTGATAAAATAATTGTATGAAAATTATTGCCGAAAACAGAGAGGCGAGATTTGAATATTTCGTCGAAGATAATATAGAGGCGGGCATATCGCTCGACGGGGGAGAAGTTAAGTCCGTAAGGGCGGGTAACGTTTCTCTTAAAGACGCGTATTGTTCTGTTTATAACGGCGAAGTTTTCATAAAAGGGATGCATATAGCCGTATACGATAAAGGCGGAAGCTTTAACGTTAAAGACAGCCGCCGCGACAGAAGATTGTTGTTGCATAAATCGGAGATAAACCGCCTTATCGGAAAAGTAAAAGAAAAGGGTTATACGTTGGTTCCGTTAAAGTTGTATTTCAAGCAGTCGCTTATCAAGGTTGACATAGGGCTGTGTAAAGGTAAGCACACATATGATAAAAAGCAGAGCATACGCGAGCGTGATCTTGACAGGGCGGCGAGCAGGGATATAAAGAATTATAAATTTTAAAAATGGGGGTGCAACGGTTTCGACTGTGTAGAAAAGGGTAAATATAAGCATATCGCAGGGCTGCGGCTGCGTTAAAACGCGGGCTAAATTCAAATGCTAAAAATGAAAACAACACGGTAAGATATAACAATCTTGCTTTCGCTGCTTAATTAAACGCGGCGATGTCGTCGCTTTCCGATCCGTCGGGGAAGTAGCGCGGCATAATTTTAGACGGAGAACGTTAAATAAAGAGTAGTCGAGTTTTATTTAATGAATTTATCGACCGACGTTATCGGTAGCCGGTATTCAGACAGCCGATAAAAGAGATAAACAGAATACTAAGTATGTAGAAAATTTATCGGTTTTTATGCAACACAGGGGTTCGACTCCCCTCACTTCCACCATATTAGGGCTACAAAAAAGATACCTGCCCGAAAAAGTCCGATTTTATCGGACTTTTTTCATATCAAAACGGCGGAAAACTACTATCACTTTTCGTAGATGCCAAAATGCGATTTTTCATAACTGGCGAGAATCGAACTCCCGTCATACGAAATTAAATAGGTTTCACTCATTAAAATTACATAAAATTAAGGCGCATACCGATAAAAAGTATGCGCCTTTTTTATGCAAAAAATCAGGAGAATGAAAATATGAATTTAACAGAGGAATTGAACCTTACGGGTTATTCAGCAACGGAAAACAAACAGCTCAAAAACATCGAAGAAGTAGCAGAATTTATCTGCAAGAACGGAAAGCGCGGCGACGTTACAATAAAGAATAACGGCGAGCCGTTTATAACGACGATAGGGATATACCTCGACAAGGTAGCCGATATAAGATACCGCGCGCAGTTAATGCCGGTTTTAGCGAAAAAGCAAAAAACGCTTTTTTCGGGAATAAATAAGGT
>CAKQME010000002.1 GCA_934254815.1 uncultured Clostridia bacterium
TGAAGAGACTCGAACTCCCGACCCCAAGGTCCCAAACCTCGTGCGCTACCAACTGCGCTACACCCCGTCAACGAATTTTCAACGCTCGTATATAATATCATATGCGTAATCTTTTGTCAAGCATTTTTCAGAAAAAAATTTAAGATTTTTTCTATTTTTTTTCGGAAGCGTTTTTTTGCTCGTTTCGGCTGTGTTTTAGGGCGTTTTCAGCCGTTTTTACGCTTTTTCAGTGTTTTAAATGTTTTATATAAGTTTCTATGTCGTTATTCACTATAAGGTTTTCGGGGAAGTCTGTTATTTTCAATACCTTATATATATTGTTAAACTCTCCGATATGATCTTTGCCGTGGCTGTCGCTGCCGAGCGATATATTAACGCCTTTCTTCTTACATAAGGTCAGCATTTCGATAAGCCCTTTTATATTATGTTTTCTGTAGCCGTTTTCCGCAACGCCTACCGCGTTGAATTCCAACGTCTTGCCGTATTCTTTCGCCGCGTCGGTAAGCGCGTGGAAGTTTATTGCGAAAGTCGGGTCGTCGGGATGTCCTATAATATCGGCGTTGTCTCGTTTCATAACGTTTATAAGCGCGGCGGTGTTCTGTTCTTCGGTCTGCGGCTTGATAACGTCTTTGTGAAGCGAAGCTATGCGGTATACCAGATTTTTGCAGTCGCCTTTGTTTAAATCCACGTCGCCGTCGGCGTTCAGTACGTTGAGTTCCGCGCCGTAAAGAATATTTACGCCGAAAAGTTTTTTATCCGCGTATAACAGCGACGTAAAATAACTTTTACCGCACGCGCCCGGCATTGCGGGGGCATGTTCGGTTATTCCTAAGTAGGTAATTCCTCTTTTTGCAGCCTCGCGCGCCATGTCGGTAACGGTGTCCGTCGTATGATGTCCGCTCGCTATAGAGTGGGTATGTAAATCAACCGTCGTATTCATAGAAAATATTATACTACAAATCTTTCCGAAAAACAATAAAAATAACATATTTTATAAAAATTTGCTTTAAAAACAACATAAAACAACATTTAGACACAAAAAAATTAAGTTTTTTTGTTGTTTTGTGTTGACATTTGTGTTTCTATATGATACAATATAATCGTGAATATGATGGAACTCGACGAAAAGCTCTTAAAGGGCAAAGAAAAACTGCGTATAGTTCAGGAACTCGTTCCGGGCAAACAAATCACTTTGGCGCACGTCATAGCAAATCCCGACCCGATAATGTACCGTAAGTTAGGGCTTAATCCCGCGGTTGATTATTCTAAAAACGCGATCGGCATAGTGTGTATGACGCCTGCCGAGTCCGCGATAGTTACCGCCGATATAGCGATTAAGTCGAGCGGCGCGGAGATAGGGTTCGTCGACAGATTCAGCGGTACGCTTATTCTGCTCGGCACGGTTTCCGAGGTTTCGACTTCTATCGAAGCTATTCTCGATTATGCGAAAAACGTTCTTAAATTCACCACCTGCGATTTAACCAAAACATAATCATTATATAATATGAAAAAGAAGATAATGTTTATGGGCAGAAGCGGCGCGGGAAAAACGACGCTTACGCAGGCTCTTTACGGCGAGGATATCGCCTATCATAAAACGCAATATATCAATTACCACGAATACATTATCGACCCTCCGGGGGAATATATCGAGGACAAGCAGTTCGGCTTTGCGCTTGCGCTGTATTCTTACGAAGTGGACGTGATAGGTTTCGTGCTTGCGGCAAACGAACCCTTTTCGCTGTATTCGCCGGCTTCTACGGCCACCACGACGAGAGAGGTTATCGGGATAGTAACTCAGATAAATTCCGACGGCGCGGACAGAGAACTTGCCAAAGAGTGGCTTGAAATAGCGGGTTGCGAAAAAGTTTTTTTCGTCGATTCGGTAACGCGCGAGGGGCTTGACGAACTCATAGCCTATCTCGGCTGGAACGAATAAATAAGGATTATACGGCGAGCGATAAGCAAAACCGATAATTATATGTAAACTGTACAAAATAAAAAAGAATAATCAAATCGATTATAAGGAGAGTATAATGGTAAACGAATTTGAAATCAAAAAACAAATTTGCGACATCGGCAAAAGAATTTACGGACAAGGCATGGTTGCCGCCAACGACGGTAACATTTCCGTAAAACTCAACGATCACGAATTTCTTTGCACCCCCACGGGCGTATCGAAAGGCTTTATGACCCCTGAATACATCTGCAAGGTCAACGAAAAAGGCGAAGTGATTCAGGCTAACCCCGGTTTCAAGCCGTCTTCGGAAATCAAGATGCATATGAGAGTTTATAAAGAAAGACCCGACGTAAATTCGGTAGTTCACGCTCACCCCATTTACGCTACGTCGTTCGCTATCGCGGGTATTCCGCTCACTCAGCCGATAATGCCCGAAGCCGTTATCGCGCTCGGTTGCGTACCCATTGCCGAATACGGCACTCCGTCTACGGAAGAAATTCCCGACGCCGTTTCTAAGTATCTTCAGTATTTCGACGCGGTATTGCTTGCAAATCACGGCGCGTTGACTTATTCCGATACGCTTCTTAACGCATACCACAAGATGGAATCCGTTGAGTTCTACGCTAAACTTCTCTTCAATTCGAGACTTCTCGGCGGGCCTAAGGAACTTTCCAAGGCTCAGGTTGAAAGACTTTACGAAATCAGAAGACAGTTCGGCTTAAAGGGTAAGCACCCCGCTAATATCTGCCTTAACAACAAGAAAGGCGAATTCAGCTGCCATAGCTGCGACAATTGCAATTGCGGCGGAAGCGAAACCGCCGATAAGAGCGAAGCAGATTTGATTGCCGAAATAACCAAAAAGGTTATGGAACAACTCGGCAAGTAATTTCTTTTAAGGAAAGTAATTATGAAATTTAACGAAAACGACGTGTCCTCTATCGTCAAGCAGGTCGTCGCGAAACTCAATCTTTCCGAACCTACGGGAAGTATGGGGCTTTTCGACGATATGAACGAAGCTATCGCCGCGGCTAAAGCCGCTCAGCAGATAGTCAAGAAAATGCCGCTTGACGCAAGAGAAAAGGTTATTGCCAACATCCGTAAAAAGACGATCGAAAACGCCGAAGTTCTGGCGCGTATGGGCGTTGAAGAAACGGGAATGGGCAACGTAGGACACAAGATATTAAAACACAGACTTACCGCGGAAATGACTCCCGGTACGGAAGATCTGAAAACGACCGCATGGTCGGGAGATAAAGGGCTTACCCTTATAGAAATGGGTCCTTTCGGCGTAATAGGCGCGATAACTCCCTGTACTAATCCGAGCGAAACGATTATCTGTAACACGATAGGAATGTTCGCCGCAGGTAATACGGTAGTGTTCAATCCGCATCCGGCTGCGATAAAGACTTCCAACTACGCGGTGGATATGATAAACAAAGCCAGCGTCGAAGCGGGCGGACCTGCAAACATATGTTGTTCGCTTTATCATCCGACTCTGGAATCCAGCGGAATAATGATGCACCATAAGGACATTTCGTTGCTTGTCGCGACGGGCGGTCCGGGCGTAGTTACCGCAGTGCTTTCTTCGGGTAAGAGAGGCATAGGCGCGGGAGCGGGCAATCCCCCGGCGCTTGTCGACGAAACCGCCGACGTAAGAAAAGCTGCCGAAGATATAGTAAACGGCTGCACATTCGATAATAATCTCCCCTGCATAGCCGAAAAGGAAATCGTTGCCGTAGACGATATTTGCGACGATCTCATGCGCTATATGGTCGAAGAACAGGGTTGTTATCTCGCTTCGAAAGAAGTTCAGGATAAACTTATCGCCACCGTTCTTACGCCTAAGGGGCTTAACAGAAAGTGCGTCGGAAGAAGCGCGAAAGCGTTGCTCGCCATGGTCGGCGTAGACGTTCCTGATTCGATAAGGTGTATAACTTTCGAGGGTGAAAAGGAACATCCGCTTATAGCTACCGAACTTATGATGCCGATACTCGGCGTAGTAAGAGCCAAAGATTTCGAAGACGCAGTCGAAAAAGCCGTATGGCTCGAACACGGTAACAGACACAGCGCGCACATACATTCCAAAAATATAGACCATATCACGACTTACGCGAAAGCGATCGATACGGCGATACTCGTTAAAAACGGTCCGTCTTACGCGGCTCTCGGCTTCGGCGGAGAGGGGTACTGCACGTTCACTATCGCAAGTCGTACCGGCGAGGGGCTTACAGCCGCTCACACCTTTACAAAGTCGAGAAGGTGCGTTATGGTCGAAAATCTCTGCATAAGATAATAAGGAGATCGAATAATGGACAATCAGAATATCGAAGAGATTGTAAGAAGAGTATTGAACGATCTTAATAACGGAAATTCCGCCGTCTCCGCTCCTAAGGCGAGCGCGGGTATTCCCGAAAAGGCAAGAGTCGCGATGCTCGTAGAAAAAGAGCGTTTCGAACTTCAGGAATATAAAATTCCCGAAGTCGGAGACGACGACATTCTCGTTAAAGTCGAGGGTTGCGGCGTTTGCGGAACGGACGCTCACGAATTCAAGAAAGACCCGTTCGGGCTTATCCCCGTAGTTCTCGGTCACGAGGGTACCGGCGAGATAGTCAAGATGGGTAAAAACGTCAGAAAAGACAGCGCGGGTAAATCGCTCGCCGTAGGCGATAAAGTCGTAACTTGTATGATATTCTCGGACGACCCCGAAATCACCATGTACGACCTGAATAAACAGAACGTAGGAAAAGCCGACGTTTACGGACTTATCAAACCTATCGGAAACGATTATTTCACAGGTTGGTTTGCGGATTATATCCTTATAAAGGGCGGTTCTACGGTATTTAACGTAAGCGACCTCGATCTCGATTCGAGAGTGTTGATAGAACCCTGCGCGGTTCTTGTACACGCGGTAGAAAGAGCTAAAACGACGGGAATACTCCGTTTCAATTCGAGAGTAGTCGTTCAGGGTTGCGGACCTATCGGTCTTATATGTATAGCCGTTCTTCGTACAATGGGTATCGAAAATATCGTTGCCGTAGACGGAAACGAAAACAGACTTGCTTTCGCTAAACGTATGGGAGCGGATAAGTCGGTTGATTTCAGAAACTATAAGGGAGCGGAAGCTCTCGGAGAAGCCGTTAAAGAAGCGTTCGGCGGACATTACGCTGATTTCGCGTTCCAGTGTACGGGTAACCCGATGGCGCACGCGAATATCTATAAGATGATAAGAAAGGGCGGCGGACTTTGCGAACTCGGTTTCTTCATCAACGGCGGAGACGCTACGATTAACCCGCATTTCGACCTTTGCGCAAAAGAAATTACGCTTGTCGGCAGCTGGGTTTACACTCTCCGCGATTACGCGACGACTTTCGACTTCTTAAAACGCGCGCAGGCTATAGGGCTTCCGATAAAGGAACTTATAACGCACCGTTTCCCGCTTGAAGAGATCAACGAAGCATTAAAGACTAACCTTTCTATGCAGGGTCTTAAAATAGCGGTTATAAATAAGTAAGGTAAAAACTTATGGCACAGGCAGTAGGCATACTTGAAGTTTTTGGCTTGACGACGGCTTTCGTCGCAGCGGACGCGGCTTGCAAGGCGGCGGACGTAACGCTTGAAAATTTCGATAAAAACAAACCCGCAAACGCAGATAAACTCCCCGTACCGTTGCTCGTAACGATAAAAATACGCGGCGACGTGTCGGCGGTAAAGGCTGGGCTTGAGGCGGCGAGAAGAGTCGCTGAAGAGATGACGGGCGTAGTAGCCGAGCATATTATAGCTAATCCGTCTGAAGATACGGAAAAAATGCTCAAATTAAGCGGAATGGACAAAAGATAAAATATTTTCGCTTGAAAAATAAAAAAATAAATTTATAAATAAATCGGAGGATATTTATTATGGCACTCGAAGCATTGGGAATGGTAGAAACCAGAGGACTTACCGCGGCAATCGAAGCGGCTGATTCTATGGTAAAGGCTGCACAGGTTACGCTTATCGGAACCGAAAAGATCGGTAGCGGACTTGTAACCGTTATGGTAAGAGGCGACGTAGGCGCAGTTAAGGCTGCCGTTGAAGCGGGCGCGGCTAACGCGTCGAAGCTTGGCGAACTTGTCGCTACTCACGTTATACCCAGACCGCACAGCGACGTCGAGAAGATTTTACCCACTTTCAATAAATAATCGTAAAGGAAACTCACGATGGGAAACTCACTCGGTTTTTTCGAAATATCCGGCGTAGTCGCCGCAGTGAACGCTCTCGACCTTATGTGCAAGGCGGCGGACGTTGAGTTCGTTACCTGGGAGAAGAAACTCGGCGGCAGACTCGTCACTATAATAATACGCGGCGAAGTGTCCGCGGTAAAAGCGGCGATAGAAGCGGCGGATAAAAACGGAATAAAAAAACCCGTAGGAAAAGCCGTTATCGCAAATCCGCACGAAGAGACGTGGAAAATCGTTAAAAAATCGGCGGACAGATTTAATAAATCGCGGCAGGCGCAGGCGGAAAAGACTGCAAAACAAGACAAAAACAGCGAAAGCTATATTAAAGAAATTTAATTTCGGAGGACAAAAAAATGGCACTCGAAGCATTGGGAATGGTAGAAACCAGAGGACTTACCGCAGCAATCGAAGCGGCTGATTCTATGGTAAAAGCGGCAAACGTAGTACTTATCGGAACCGAGAAGATCGGTAGCGGACTTGTAACCGTTATGGTAAGAGGCGACGTAGGCGCGGTTAAATCCGCAGTCGAAGCCGGCGCGGCTAACGCGTCGAAACTCGGAGAACTCGTTGCTACTCACGTTATACCGAGACCGCACAGCGACGTCGAGAAAATTTTACCCGTATTGAAATAATCGGTAAAGGCAGGTTACGGGCTGTAAATGTTTATTTATAGCCCGCCGCTTGCAGACGTCAATACATATCGTTTTTTGGCAAAAGGAGAGATTTCGGACTACTCCTTATTGTAGCGTACTTAAAAACAAGGAAATTTTCTATGGAAAATACGGAAATAGAAAAAATAACAAGGCTTGTAATGGAAAGCCTTGCAAATAATAAACCGTCCGCACCGACCGGCGGATTTGCCGTACCTATCGGCGTCTCCGCAAGACACGTTCATTTAACTCAGGCGGACGTTGAAACTCTTTTCGGTAAGGGATATCAGCTTACCAAAAAGAAAGACCTTATGGGCGGGCAGTTCGCTTCGAACGAACAGGTCACTATCGTCGGGCTTAAATTGCGCGCGATAGAAAACGTCAGAATATTAGGTCCTGTAAGAAAGGCTTCGCAAGTCGAAATTTCGGCTACCGACGCCGTTAAATTAGGAATTAAAGTCCCTGTAAGGGATTCGGGAGATATTAAGGGTTCTGCTCCGATAGCGTTGGTAGGACCTTGCGGCGCGATTTATCTTAAAGAGGGTTGCATAGTCGCAAAAAGACATATCCATATGTCTCCGAGAGACGCCGAAAGAGCGGGCGTAAAAGACGGAGATATCGTTTCCGTCAAGGTGGAAAACGAAAGAGCCACTACGTTCAATAACGTGACTATAAGGGTAGACCCCTCGTTCACGCTTGAAATGCACATCGATACAGACGAGGCAAACGCGGCGAAAATCGCTACGGGTATGTCGGCTGTAATAGTCAATAATTAAAGGCGGACGGTAAAAATGCTGATAGGAAAAGTCGTCGGGTCGGTCGTATCTACCAGAAAGTGCGACAACCTTGTCGGAAATAAATTTATGATAGTTGAACCTATCCCCAGCCTTAAAATCGAAAACCGCATAGTGGCGGTGGATAAAGTCGGCGCGGGTATAGGCGAACTTGTGCTTATCGCTCAGGGCAGCGCGGCGAGAATAGGTTGCGGAGACGAACGCGCGCCTATCGACGCGGCAATCGTCGGTATCATCGACGACGGTCAGGGCTTATAATAAAGCGGTTAATCGGAGATTACTTTGATGGACATTAGCGAGCTTAGTAAAATTTACAGAGAAGCGGGCATAGTCGGCGCAGGCGGCGCGGGCTTTCCTACCTATGCAAAGCTCAGCGACAAAGCGGAGATTATACTTTTAAACTGCGCCGAGTGCGAACCGCTTCTGAGACTTCACAGACAGCTTCTTAAATATCACGCCGAAGAGATAATAAAGGCGTTCGATAAAACGCGCGAAATATTAGGCGCGAAAGAGGGGATAGTCTGTATAAAATCGCATTATAAAGGCGCGATAGAAGCGGTAACTGCGTTGCTTCCGCAATATAAAAATCTTAAAATATGTCTTCTTCCCGTGGTTTACCCCGCAGGCGACGAAGTCGTAATGATATACGAAGCGACTAAACGAGTCGTGCGCCCCGGCGGGCTTCCGATAGAACAAGGGGTAGCGGTTTTCAACGTAGAAACTATGTATAACGCGTATCACGCGCTTAACGGCGAAAACCTTACGAGTAAACTCGTGACTATTGCGGGCGAAGTAGAAAAACCGTGTACGGTGAGAGTGCCGCTCGGCGCGAAATTACAAGACGTAGTCGCGCTTGCGGGTAAAGAGACTATAAAGGACGGAGTTTACTGGGTAGGCGGACCTATGATGGGACGGCTTGCGAACAGAAACGAAACTGTAACTAAAACGACCAACTCGATATTCGTTTTCCCCGAAAATCTCCGCGTCGTCGAAAAACTTAAAAGCGACTGGAAGATAGAAAAGGCGAGAGCGGCGGCAAGTTGCTGTCAGTGCAGAATGTGTACGGATCTTTGCCCCCGTCACGAACTCGGTCATCCGATAGAACCGCATAAGATAATGCACGCGGCGGCTTGTAACGATTTTCAGGATACCGCGGCGTTTGTCAATACGTTCTACTGTTCGGCGTGCGGAGTATGCGAAAATTTTTCCTGTCCGCAGGGGTTGTCTCCGAGAAAACTCATACAGAGAGTAAAAGCGGGGTTAAGGGCAAACGGCGTAAGACCGCCTAAAGACGTAAAAGTCGCACCCGTCG
Source organism: uncultured Clostridia bacterium (assembly GCA_934254815.1). Taxonomy (GTDB): domain Bacteria; phylum Bacillota; class Clostridia; order Christensenellales; family Borkfalkiaceae; genus UBA10281. The sequence continues at coordinate 8,934 of CAKQME010000002.1, forward strand.
ACCCGAAACGCGATTACAGAAGAGTTCCGCTCGAAAGACTTGTCGCAAGACTCGGAGTAAAGAAATATCAGGTTGACGCTCCGCTCGATAACGAGCTTAAAGACGTTTTTAAAGAAGTAAAAATCGCGCTTTCTCAGCATATCGGTATTCCCGCTTCGGCTGTCGTAAAGGTCGGAGACAGGGTAGAAAAAGGGCAGCTTATAGCGAAAGCCGCCGACGGACTTTCGGTAAACATACACGCTTCGGTAACGGGGCTTGTAACCGAAGTAGGAGACAAAGCGATAACTATTGTTAAGGCGTAAGTGAGGCAGACTAAATGAGTAAAGCTATAGGAATGATTGAATACAGAACGGTTTCCGCAGGTATTACGGCTACCGATCTTATGGTAAAAACGGCAGACGTTGACATAATCGAAGCTCAGACGGTATGCCCCGGTAAATACATTTCGATTATAACCGGTGATTTAAGCGCGGTGCGCGCCGCAGTCGATAACGCGAAGAGTTCTTTCGAAGAAGCTTGTATCGACAGTTTCGTACTCGGCAACCCCGACGAAAGCATTTTCCCCGCGATAATGGGTACTACCAACGTTTCGGCAAACGAAGTAAACGCGCTCGGTATATTGGAGACGTTCGACGCTTCGCAGATAATAGTCGCGGCGGATAACGCCGTAAAGACTGCCGAAATAAGTCTTATAGAAATAAGGCTTGCTCGCGGAATGTGCGGTAAATCATACGTTATAATGACGGGCGAAGTCGCTGCGGTTACTGCCGCGGTAGAAAGAGCGCGCGATATAGTATCTTCTTCGGGAATGTTCCTCGACAGTTCGGTCATCGCTCGCCCCGACAGAAAATTGATTGAAAAAATACTTTAATTTTATTGTGATTTTATTGCAGATTTGAATAACGCGTGATATAATATAAATATGAATTTATATTTCGGCGCGTATTTCGGGTCTGCTTTTATTTTAATCGGAATTATATCCGACTTATAAACGGGAGAAAAGATGCTCGCAGTAGAGAGAAAAAATAGCATACTGAGCTTGTTGCAGACCGAAAAACGCGTAGTCGTATCCGAACTTGCCGAAAGATTCGAAGTATCCGAAGAAACCATTCGCCGCGACCTTGAAAAGCTCGAACAAGAAGGGCTTGTCCAGAAGTCGTACGGCGGGGCGGTGCTTACAGATAACGCGCTCAGCGATATGCCGCTTGCGGTCAGAAAACGCACGAACGTTTTTGGTAAGCAGAAAATAGCCGAACTTGCCGCGTCTTACATAGCCGATAACAGTTCGCTTATGCTTGACAGCTCGTCTACCGCGCTTTTCATTGCGAAGAGAATAAAAGACCGTAAAAATATGGTCATCATTACTAATTCGCTTGAAATTTTAGTCGAACTCAAAGACAGAAAAGACTGGAAGATTTTTTCCAGCGGCGGTCAGTTGGGCGAAGATTCGCTCGCTCTGGTAGGCAGTCAGGCAAACAGAATGTTGTCGAGCTTTCACGTCGGCGCGGCGATAATATCGTGTAAGGGTTTCGATATAAACAAGGGTTTTACCGATTCCAACGATATGCACGCTTCCACTAAGCGAACGATGCTCGAAAATTGCGATAAGCGCGTGCTTGCGGTAGACAGTTCGAAATTCGACCGTATAGCGTTCAACGTGGTCGGGGGGCTTTCGGATATAGACGTAATAGTAACCGACGTGCGCCCGCGCGACGAGTGGTTGGAAAAATTCAAACAATACGGGGTTGAGTGTATTTATCCCGAAGAGTAGGAGGGTATAAAAATGCCGAGATCTGTTGCGATCTGTTTTGCAAACAACAAAGGAGGAAGCGGAAAATCCACGACTTGTTCCAGCGTGGCATACGCGCTTGCGGTAAAGGGTAAAAGGGTGTTGCTTATCGACGGAGATATGCAGATGAACCTTACGTTGTCGTATTTTTCTGAAGACAGGTCGCTCGAAATAGCCAAAAGCGGAGAAAATCTCTATACTGCCGTAAAAGACCAGAAACCGCTTGACGATTATATATTAAGCACCGATTACGAGGGTATCGACCTTTTGCCGTCGTCTACGCTTATGAGCGGTATCGAATACGAGTTGTTTTCTAAGTGGCAAAGAGAGTTCATACTTAAAAAACTGCTGAAAGAAGTACGCGATCAGGGCGTATACGATTATATACTTATCGACGCTCCGCCGACGCTCGGTTGCTGGGTTATGAACGTGTTGATTGCTTCCGATTTCGTGGTGTTGCCGGTAGAAGCAAGCCCGTGGGGTCTGTTTGGTCTGGCTAATATGTTCGACTTTATAAAACAGGTAAAAGAGATTTCCGATACGCCCGAAGTTCTCGGCGTTGCCATAACCAAGGCGGATTCCAGAAAAAATTATCTTAAGCAGACTTTGGAAACTCTTAAAGAGGGCGGAATAGACGTTTTCGACAGCGTTATTCATCTTGACAGCAGTATCGAATGGGCGCAGGATAATTCTATGCCCGTAGGCAGTTATAAAAAGTCGGCGCGCGCGGCTAAAGAATACGCGGCGTTGACCGACGAAATTTTAAAAAGGGTTAAAGCGCGTATAAAACAATAATACGCGAAAGGAGTAAAATATTATGGCGGTAGGAAAAGACAGCGTAAAAAGAGCGGCGACGAAAACCAAAGCCGCGGAAGTAAAACCCGTTATCGAGAATAACGAGGTAGTCGTTCCCATAGCGGAACTTAAATTCAAAGAAGTAAAGAGCTGCTCGGCGGTGAAGAAGTCTATACAGGAAGTCGGGGTGATTTTACCCGTAATAGCGGTAAAGACTGCCGACGGGCTTAAAGTTATAGACGGCGCGAAGAGATTGACCGCGTTAAAATCGTTGGGCATAAACAGCGTTAAAGCAGTCGTCGTCGACAAAGACGAAAAGAAAGTAAAACGCGCGCTTAAAGCCACCGAAGTATGCGAAGAAAAATGCGCCGAGAACTGCGGAAAGCAAACCGTAGAAAAGACGGACGAAATAAGAGAAGCAAAATTCGAAGCGGTACGCCGCGTAGTCGAACTGCCGACTTATTTGTTATAAAAAAACTCAGCCTGCGGGAGAATATCCCGGCAGGCTGTTTTATTTGCCGACTTAATTATCTAAATTTATCGTCGTATCGGACGGAGCGAAGTATCCCGTCGAAATATGGCGTAAATAATATATTGTTATTTATCCGACAGTTTCTGAAATTCTTTCGGTCGCACGACTATTCCGTCAAGTGCGATATTCGGTTTTTTGCGTTTTTTACGCTTTTTACGTTCTTTCAGCCTGTCGGTAATGTAATAAATTTTCGGCTCTTCTCGCCTTTGTACTTCTTCCTGAGGTTCGGGCGAGTTTTTTAATTGTTTTTTGTATTCCGAATACGCAAGCAAAATCTTTACGGAAACGACTCCCGTAAAACACAACGCGAAAATAAGAGCCAACGCTAATATACCCTCCAACGGAGTAACCATTATAACTCACCTCCGACTATATATTAACATATTTTCGTTGCGTAAAATGAGCATATAACGGCGTAAAACGTCGAACATTGTCGAAAATACAAAATAACGTAAAATTCGCCCGTTTTGTTATCGGATAAAAAGCAGATACTTAGCGTATGGCAGAATTAAACGAAAATATCAATCCCGAAGAAACCGAAGCCAAAGAATTGGTAAAAACCGACGAACAAGCCGAAATGCTTAAAACCGCGTTGGTCTTCGGTCAGAGCGAAGACGATTTAAGACGGGAATTTAAAGAATTCAAGGCGTTGAAACTCTTCCGTAAGCTCATTTTCGACCTTACCGCGTCGAGAGACCGCGACGAATTCGACGGTAAAATCGCAGATGCGATAAGTTACGGGTTCGGCGGAGTTCTGGTTTTTCCTACCGATATAAAACGCGCCAAAGAAAAAATAGGCAAAGCCGATATCGAAGTGATCGCCGCCGTATGTTATCCTTTCGGAGAAGACGGAGCGGGCGTCAAAAAACTTGCGGTAAAAAGAGTGTCGACCGTAGGCGCGGGCGGAGTGTTGCTTGCCGTGGGCGTGAACGCGATTAAAAGCGGCAATGTCGATTTTATAAGGCGAGAAATAAAGCGATGCCTTAAGGTCAATAAAACGCTGAAACTTACGGCTGTTATAGAAAGCGGAGAAATGAACGCCGAAGAAATCGAACGGGTAACGCGAATGTTGTCTGCTATAGGCGTAAAGAGTTTTTGCGGCGGAACGGGTTTTTGTAAACGCGGCGACGGTACGGAATATAAAATTATGCGTTCGTTTATAAAAACCGATTGCGAGCTGATAGCTTTCGATAAAAGCGGGAAAAGCGACGTTACGGGACTGTTGCAGATAGTAGACAGAGTGGTTACTGCCGACGGAGAAAAAGTCGTCGGAGAGATAAGGTCGAGGCTTGCACTCGGTTCCGGTTCGGCGGGATAGAATAAAATCGGCTTTTCGGGTTAAAATAATACGGGAGGTATTTTTAAATGAGTAAAAAGAAAAAACACCCCGTCAAAAAGATGACGGAAAGAGATTATGAAAATTATATTATGTCTTTAAAAGACGAACGCCCGGTTAAAGTGGTAGTCGATAGCGATAAAAATGACGAATAAAACGACAAACGGCACAAAGTTGTTGATTTTTGAGTGAATATATGGTATAATTTCTCCGTCTGTGAAATATTTTGCAGACGGGAGAATTTATGGTAGAGATAATAGAAGCGGTGACGTCCGCGCAAATGAAAAAGTTCGCGATTTTTCCTTTGGAACTCTATAAAGGAAACTCGTATTATGTACCGCCTTTCACGGCTGATGAAAAAAATATTAAAAACCCCAAAGTCAATTTCGCGTCGGTCGGTTGCGATACAAAGTGTTTTCTCGCTTATCGCGACGGTAAAATCGTAGGCAGAGTGGCAGGGGTTATAGTCCGCGCAAGCAACGAGAAATACAATCAGAAGAGAATACGTTTTACTCGTTTCGATTTTATCGACGACGAAGAAGTTGCTTCCGCGCTTCTTAAAGCCGTAGCCGACTACGGCAGAGAGCAAGGTATGACCGAAATGCACGGTCCTTGGGGTTATAACGACGCCGACAGAGAGGGCATGCTTACTTTCGGGTTCGATAAACTTTCGACTTTCGCTACTAATTATAACTATTCGTATTATCCCGCGATAATGGATAAACTCGGTTATAAAAAAGAGAGCGAGTGGGTAGAGTATAAGTTCCCCGTAAACGATTACGATCCGCGTTACGGTAAGATAGGCGAAGCCGTCGCCCGCCGTTACGGATTTAAAGAAATTGCGGGTACTATGCCGCTTAAAAAGATTATTAAGCTTTACGGCGATAAATTCTTCGATTGCTATAACGACGCCTATAAAGATCTCGATTGTTATATAGAAATTACGGGCGACGCGAAAAAGAACGTTTTAAAGACTTTCGCTTCCGTTATAAACGCCGACTATTTTTCGCTTATTATCGATAAAAACACCGATAAAGTGGCGGCGTTCGGGGTGGCTATTCCGTCTCTCGGTAAAATAGTAAACAAGCACCGCGGCAGCGCGCTTAAAAGTTTACCAGGCATAATGAAAGAGATTAAAAAGCCGAGCGCGCTCGAACTTACGCTTATAGGCGTCGCGCCCGAATACAGAAATTCGGGAGTAAACGCCATGATAATCGACAGAATATGGCGTAACGTAAGAAAGAGCGGTATCACCGATATAGTCGGCAACCCGATGCTTACGACGAATTTGCCGATACTCGCGCAATGGAAGAACATTCCGCACGAAGTAATTAAACGCAGACAAACTTATATAACCGAAATTTAAAATCGACATAAAAAAATAACGGGCGTTTTTCAAACGCCCGTTTGTGTTATTGTTTTTTTGTTTTAGCCCATTCTTTCATTCTGAGATCCTTTGAAAGAATTTTCTTGCGCAGTCTTATGCTTACGGGGGTAACTTCCACAAGTTCGTCGTCTGCGATAAATTCAAGGCATTGTTCGAGCGAAAGGGTAGTGGGCGGAATGAGCTTTAAAGCATCGTCGCTGCCCGATGCTCTGCTGTTCGTAAGGTGTTTAAGCTTGCATACGTTTACTACCAAATCGTCTTCACGGCTGTTTTCACCGACGACTTCGCCCTCGTAAACTTTTTCGCCCGCTCCGATAAATAACGTCGAACGTTCCTGAGCGTTGAATAAGCCGTATTGAGTGGTTACGCCCGTTTCGAATACTACGAGCGAACCGCGGGTTCTGCCGGGAATATCGCCCTTGTATTCTTCATAACCGCTGAAAACGTGGCTCATAATACCGAAACCCTTTGTGTCGGTGAGCATTTCGCTTCTGTAACCGAAAAGGCATCTCGCGGGGATTTTAAACTGTAATTTGGTTCCGCCTCTGTCGTCGGCGGTCATATCGATAAGCTCGCCTTTGCGCGCGCCCAATTTGTTCATTATCGCGCCGACGTAGTCGTTAGGCACTTCCACAACGAGATCTTCCATAGGTTCGTGGCATTTGCCGTTTATTTCTTTGAAGATAACTTTCGGGCGCGAAACCTGAAATTCGTACCCCTCGCGGCGCATATTCTCTATGAGAATGGAAAGGTGAAGTTCGCCTCTGCCGAACACTTTGAAAGTGTCCGCGCTGTCGGTCTCTTCGACTCGCATAGAAACGTTCGTCTCGATTTCTTTGAAAAGTCTTGCGCGTAAGTGGCGGGAAGTGACGTACTTGCCCTCTTTGCCCGCAAACGGACTGTTGTTTACCATAAAGTACATAGATACGGTCGGCTCGTCGATTGCGACGAAAGGTAACTGTTCTATACAGTCGGGCGTGCATATCGTTTCGCCTATATTTATCTTGTCAAGCCCCGAAACGGCTATTATATCGCCCATTTCCGCGCTGGTAACTTCGACTCTTTTAAGCCCCTCGAACTGATAGAGTTTACCGACTCTCGCGTTCGTGGTGGTTTTGTCCGTGTGTATTATCGTTACGTTTTCGGCGTCCGCAATCTTTCCGCGGACGATTCTGCCTATGCCTATTCTGCCGACGTATTCGTCATAGTCGACGTTGCAGATAATCGCCTGAAGCGGAGCGTTCAGCTCGCCCGTCGGCGCGGGAATTTCTTTGAGTATCGTGTCGAGCAACGGGTTAAGATTGTCGCTTGCGACGTTCATATCCTTGGTCGCCCAACCTTGTTTCGCGCTTGCGTATACGACCTTGAAATCGAGCTGTTCGTCGTTTGCGCCGAGTTCTATGAATAAGTCGATTATACCGTCGATAGTTTCGTTTAAGTTGCCGCCTTTGTCTACTTTGTTTATGCAGACTATCGGTTTTTTGTTTAAAGATAACGCCTTTTTAAGAACGTATCTCGTTTGCGGCATACAGCCCTCGACAGCGTCTACGAGAAGAACTACGCCGTCTACCATAGACAGTATACGTTCTACTTCACCGCCGAAATCGGCGTGACCGGGGGTGTCGATTATGTTAATCTTCGTGCCTTTGTAAATTACCGCCGTGTTTTTGGCGAGAATGGTTATTCCTCTTTCTCTCTCGATATCGCCGCTGTCCATAACTCTTTCGCCCACGACTTCGTTGGAGCGGAAAATATTATTCTGTTTTAAAAGTCCGTCTACAAGGGTGGTTTTGCCGTGGTCGACGTGGGCTATTATGGCGATGTTTCTTACGTTGCTTCTCGTATCCATAGTATATATAAAATCTCCTGAAAAAACAAGAGATAGTATAAACGAAATAAGCGATTTTGTCAATCGCTTTATGCTCGTTTTAAAAGTTTTAATATATTACGGTTTAAAAAATAGACTTTTAAAGCCGAATGTGGTAAAATTTTATATATGAAACGTAAAAAGATACTTATGATAGCGACGGGCGGAACGATAGCCTCCCGCGCGAGCGAAAGCGGCTTGGAACCCGAACTTACGACTTCCGATATTCTGTCAAGAGTAAACGTCGAACAACTGTGCGACGTATCGGCAATTCAACTGATGAATATCGATTCTACCAACGTAACGCCCGAAAAATGGCTCGAAATGGCTAAGGCGGTGCGCGATAATTACGACGATTACGACGGGTTTGTCATCTGTCACGGCACGGATACTATGGCTTATACTGCCGCCGCGCTTTCCTATCTCATACAGAAAAGCCCTAAACCGATAGTCGTTACGGGGTCGCAAAAACCTATCGACCTTGAAATAACCGACGCGAAAACAAACCTTTACGACAGTTTTCTCTACTGCGTATCGCCGTATGCGAGCGGAGTTCAGATAGTGTTCGACGGTAAAGTTATAGCGGGTACGAGGGCAAAGAAAACCCGCAGTAAAAGCTATAACGCTTTTTCAAGCATAAATTACCCCTATAAGGCGATTATTCAGGACGGAAAGGTCATCGCTTACGAACATTCGCGTAAAAGTAAAGCCCCCGTGTTTTACGATAAGCTCGACGATAAAGTCGGACTTTTCAAGGTGATACCGGGCGCCGACGCGCGTATTTTAGACAGGTATTTCGAACTGTGCGACGCTGTTATAGTCGAAAGTTTCGGCGTGGGCGGAATACCCGACGGCGACGGGTTCGGTTTTTACGAAGTGATAGAAAAATGGCGTAAAAAGGGCAGAATAGCCGTTATGTGTACTCAGGTCGTCAACGAGGGAAGCGATATGACGGTCTATAAAGTCGGTAAGAGCTTAAAGGAAAAATACGGTTTTTTAGAGTCTTACGATATGACCCCCGAAGCGGTTGTGTGTAAACTTATGTGGATACTTGCCGTAACCCGTAAAAGGGGCGAGATAAGACGGTTATTCTATAAAAACATAGCTCAGGATATACTCTATAAGGATTAAAATGTCAACGTTAAAGAAATTCGCGGGGTATTATAAACCGCATAAAAAATTATTTTTCATAGATCTTGTCTGCGCGTTCGTAGTCGCGGTGTGTAATCTCGTATATCCGCGGCTGGCGGGCAGCGTGATAGACTCGGCTTCGCTTGAACAGGTGCTGATATTTTCCGGCGTGCTGCTCGGTATATTTTTGCTGAAAGCCGCGCTTACTTACGTTATAACTTACTGGGGGCATGTCGTCGGCGTGCGTATTCAGGCAGATATGCGTAAAGAACTTTTCGCACACTTGCAGAAACTTCCGTTTTCGTATTACGACGAAACTAAGACGGGTTCGATAATGAGCCGGCTTATGAACGACTTGTTCGAAGTGTCCGAACTTGCTCACCACGGACCCGAAGACGTGTTTTTGTCCGTAGTGACGATAATAGGCGCGCTTGTAATGATTGTTTTTATCGACCCGTGGCTTGCGCTTATCGTGTTTGCGATTATTCCGATAATAGTCGTTATAGCCGTAAAACTCAGAATAGAACTGCTTGACGCTTTCGCAAAATCGCGCGAGCGAACCGCCGAAGTAAATTCCGCGGTAGAAAGCTCGGTGTCGGGTATAAGAGTTTCCAAGGCGTATACAGCCGAAAAGCACGAACTCGAAAAATTCGGCGTGGCGAACGAAGAACTCAAAGAAGCGCGCAGTATGCAGTATAAGTCGATGAGTAAATTCCATACCGCAATGACGTTGTTTATGGATATACTCTATCTTACCGCTTTTCTTGCGGGCGGGATATTTTTCTGTTATGACAGAATTTCGGCTTCCGGGCTTACGTCGTATATGCTTTACGTCGTTATGCTCATTTCTCCCATACGCACTTTTATTACGATATTCGAGCAGATACAGGAGGGTATGACGGGCTTCAAACGTTTTCTTGAAGTTATGGCTGTCGAACCCGAAAAAGATTGCCCCGAACCCGTCAGTATAGGCGAACTTCGCGGAGATATAGTTTTCGATAACGTTTCTTTCAGATATAAAAAAGAGACTGACGACGATCGGCATCTGATTTTACATGATTTATCGCTTGAAATACCCGCAGGTAAAACGATTGCGGTCGTAGGTCCGTCCGGCGGAGGAAAGACCACTCTGTGCAATCTTATTCCGCGTTTTTACGATATAGATTCGGGTAAAATTACCGTCGACGGAATCGACGTGCGCGATATGAGGCTGAACGATTTAAGGCGTAATATAGGTATCGTCGCGCAGGACGTGTTTATTTTCGGCGGAACGGTTAAAGAAAATATCGCATACGGCAATTTTTCGGCAGACGACGAACAGATAATCGAAGCCGCAAAACGGGCGAATATACACGAATTTATAATGTCGCTGGATAAAGGTTACGATACCTATGTAGGGGAGCGCGGCGTTAAACTTTCGGGCGGGCAGAGGCAGAGAATAGCCATAGCCCGCGCGTTTCTTAAAAATCCGCCGATACTCATATTGGACGAAGCTACTTCCGCGCTCGATAACGTAACGGAAATGCAGATACAGGAAGCGTTGGAGCGTTTATCTGTAGGAAGAACGACGATAGTCGTGGCGCATAGATTATCGACGGTAAAGAATGCCGACGAGATAATAGTAATATCGTCCGACGGTGTAGCCGAGCGCGGAACGCATACGGAGTTAATGTCGCGTGGCGGCATATACGCGACGTTATACAATTATCAATTCCGCAGTTTATAATGATTTAGCACTTGCCTTCCCTTTCGGGGAAGGTGGCGGCAAAGCCGTCGGAAGAGGATAAATGATATGTATGATTTCAGCAATCCGAAATTAACAAAAAGAGCGCAAAGGCTAAGACGTGAGATGACAAATGAAGAGCGCAAACTTTGGTATGAATGTTTGCGTGATTTACCATGGAGATTCAGACGGCAGAAAGTAATATCGAAATATATTGTGGATTTTTACTGCGCTGAAAAACAACTGGCGATAGAAGTTGACGGAACAGAACATAGAGAAGAAAAAAATTTAATTAAAGACCGTGAAAGAACTGCTTTCTTAAATAAATTGGGAGTAAAAGTTATAAGATACTCTAATAAAGATATACGCGACAGATTTAAGAATGTTTGTCAGGATATTTATAATAGGATAGAAGAGTTGCCTTGTTCTTCAGGTATAAATAAAATCAGAATTCAAGAAGATATTGAAACCTCGGTAAAACCGAACGGAACAGAATGAATAAGTTTAAGAGCAAGTTTTATATTGTTGCTAAAATACCCGACTTGCTATCTGCTTCGGGTTATGTGTTCTTTCGATAAAACGGGAAATGCGGCTATCGAAGCCTGACAAAGAGTGGAGTCCACTGTCGAGGTGAAGTGGATATTACGAGCAAAATAAGTAAAAGGCGAGAGTGGATAAGCTTTCAAATAAATATTGCTTTGTAAATGACCTCTATCGTCGGCAATGCCGACACTTTCCCCGAAGGGGAAAGCAAGAAAAATATCGATACTTTGAGTTTTTTTAAACTATTTTTTTATTTTTCATAGTTCAATAAAGAGAGAATAAAACAATCGGCTTACATAAATTTGCGGAGAATTTACATAAAATTCCTGTAAAATTATGCGTATACGGTAGACTTTCTGTTAAAAAAGTGATAGAATATACCTGCAGCCGTCAAAGAGTTTAACTAACGGCTAAGATAGTGAAGAAGGAATACAATGCCTAAGAAAAAACCAACCGCTTTCGTCGACGAATTAGCTCCTTATAAACTTAAAACAGGTCAAAAAATTTATAGGTTTTTTAAATCTGTATTGGACTACATAATCGCGTTGATTGCGCTTGTCGTATTGTCTCCGCTGTTTCTGATAGTCGCTATAGCGATAAAAATCGACTCTAAAGGTCCTGTGTTTTTCGTACAAAAGAGAATAGGTAAAAACGGAAAAGAATTTAATTGCGTCAAGTTCCGTTCTATGGCTCAGAATGCGAACCACGATTGTCCGACTTATGAATATAGCGGAGTAAACTCATACATAACGCGCGTAGGAAAAATTATCAGAAAACTTTCTATCGACGAATTACCGCAACTATATAATATACTTACTTTAAAAATGAATTTGATAGGTTATCGTCCTGTCGTTACTTGTGAAGATGAGTTAAACGAAGCTCGTGCCGAATGTAATTTATATCAGATAAATCCCGGTATTACGGGGTGGGCGCAGGTAAACGGAAGAGATTTGTTAGCCGCGCACCCGACATTAAAAGCAAAATATGACGCGTATTATTTACATCATATTTCGTTTTGGCTTGATATAAAAATATTTTTTATGACGATTTTTAAAGTGTTAAGTAAATCGGATATATCCGAGGGAACTGTAGTCGAGCCAACTTTGGCAGAGGAAACGAACGCGGCTGCCGCAATGGCGGAAGTTGCCGCTGCCGATACGGAAGTAAACAATACGGCTATGTAGTGTATTCGCATACGCTCAATAAGACAAGAAAAAAAGCTAAGCGCGTCATTCTGAGCCTTGCGAAGAATCCCACCGAATAAGCGCGGAGTACTTGATACAATGGGATATTTCGCTCACGCTCAATAAGACAAGAAAAAATAATTTAAGCGTGTCATTCTGAGCTTTGCGAAGAATCCCACCGAATAAGCGCGGAGTACTTGATACAATGGGATATTTCGCTAACGCTCAATAAGACAAGGAAAAAATAATCTAAGTGTGTCATTCTGAGCCTTGCGAAGAATCCCACCGAATAAGCGCGGAGTACTTGATACAATGGGATATTTCGCTAACGCTCAATAAGACAAGGAAAAAATAATTTAAGTGTGTCATTCTGAGCTTTGCGAAGAATCCCACCGAATAAGCGATAAAAATTTACTATGAGAAATAAGTTCCGAGCGAGGTCTCTATTTCCGTCGGCGCGACGTTCTCTATAGGTGAAAGTAAATTTTTACGCGTGACAGAACCGCTTTGATAAGTTTCGCCCGATGATTTATCGGGCTTTTCTTTTTCTTCGGTTTTTTTCTCATTATTATTATTTAAAAACGAAGTCAATACGGGTATCAGCGATTTCAAATCGCCCGAACCGTCGAGTAGTTCGGAAAATTGTTCTGAACATATAAAATCGAGCGTTTTATCCGATAAACCCAATAACTGCAAAACGGGTTTGAACGAAGCGAAATCTATGTTCTTTAAAAATTCTCCGAGCGAACTTGCCTTGTCTTTGCCAAGCGCAAAAAACAGAAACAATAAAGGTAAAAATTTATTCATTGAAATCTCCTGACATTTATGCTTAATAAAATCATATTATATTGTATGGAGGCTCAGGCTTTGAAAGATTTTTCCGATTATAAACCTAACGAAAGCGGCAATGCCGCGGTAGACGGCGACATTATGGCGCGGTTTTCACAACTCGCGAATAAGTATGAGGGTAAAAGCGGCGACGAAATGATGGCTGCTATTATAAAAGAAGCCGAAAAAGGTCGTAAAAACGGTACTCTTACCGACGCCGATATCGACAGCTTTGCCGCAGCGGTTTCGCCGTTACTCGGTGAAAAGCAGCGTAAAATGCTCGGCGTTATAGTCGAAAGGCTGAAAAAGAACTGACGCGGGCTTGTTGTTTTCCCCTAAAGGAGCTAACTCAATGTGATTTCGTCTAACGCGGAGATTAACGCTTTTATTTCTCTCCGCGTGTTCATAGGCGAAGCGCTGACTCTTACGAGTCCGAATTTTTCCGTGCCTAAAAACTTATGCATCAGCGGCGCGCAGTGATATCCGCCGCGCACGGCTATGTCGTATCTTTCCGATAATAAATCGGCTACTTCCTGCGACGGAATTTCTTTGTGCTTAAACGCGACTATTCCGCAGGGGTTAGGCAAAGAGTATACCGTGAGATACGGTCTGTCCGAAAGTTCGGAAATAAGTCTGTCGGTTAAGGCGGTAAGTTGCCCGGCGGTGTAAGATAACGCGCCGCAGGCGTAAGCCGCGCCCTCTTTAAGCGAACGTATTGCCGGCAGGGCGAGAGTACCCGCTTCGAGACGGTCGGGGAGATCGTCGGGCATATCGGGGTTAAAGCTGTCGATGCCGGTTCCGCCGCGAAGTAACGGCTTAATAACCGTTCTGTTGCCTAATATAAGCGCGCCTGCGCCTTGTATTGAATATAAGCCTTTATGCCCCGCAAGACAAAGCGCGTCGCATTTGAGTTTTTGTACGTCAAGGGGGATATGTCCGCCTGCCTGCGCGCCGTCAACGATATAATTTATGTTGCGTTTTTCGAGCATTTCGCCTATAGCGTATACGTCGTTTGGCGCGCCCGTAACGTTCGATACGGCGTTTACCACGACAAGTCGGGTTTCGTCGGTAAGGGCGTTTGCGATATCGTCGGCAGTAACGCCGCCCGTTTCGGGCGCAACGACGGTAAGAGTGATTTCTCCGCGTTTTTCAAGGTCGTAAAGCGGTCTTAAAACGGAATTGTGTTCGGTTACTGTGGTTACGACGTTCGAACCGCTCGTCGCCAAACCGTATATCGCTTGATTAAGCGCGGCGGTGCAATTAGCAGTAAAAATTACTCGTTCGATTTTTGCCGAAAATATCCGCGCAAGGGTTTTTCTCGTTTCGTATACTTCGTCGGCGCAGGTTACTGCAAGTCTGTGACCGCTTCGCCCGGCGTTGGCGTTAAGATATTTCATTGCGAAAAATGCCGCTTCGATTGCTTGCGACGGCTTGAAGCCTCCCGTAGCCGCGTTGTCAAGATAGATCATATACACCTCAGAAAATGCTTTGATAATAATAATCTATTTATGGCGCGGCGGATAAATGCCAAACCAAGGAGAAATTTATTATGCAATATTGTCTTGCTGTATTCCGTTCGCGAACGCAGGTGTTCGAATTTACGGATATTTTGCTCGGCGGCGGGGTAAACTGTAAAGTTGTAAGCACCCCTGCCGACGCTCATATAGGTTGCGGCGTCTGCGCTAAATTTCCGCGTATAAATTTACCTTTCGCGGAAGACGTTATAAACCGTTACTCGCTTACGTCGTTTAAAGGTTTTTATATTTACGAAAAAACCCCTTACGGAGTGAGAACGGGAAGATTATAAGAGATTATAAAAAAATAATAAAAACGCCCCTTTTTGTTTGTGAAATCGGGCGTTTTGTGTTAAAATTATTATGTATGACGAAAGAAAAAGCTTTAAAGGTGTGCGAGGCGCTTGAAAATGCCTATCCCGACGCGCGCCCCGCGTTGAAATTCAAAACCCCATACGAATTGCTCGTGGCGGTTATTCTTTCGGCGCAATGTACCGACGAAAGGGTAAATAAAGTAACCGCCGAACTGTTCAAACGCGCCGATACGCCCGAAAAAATGCTTACGCTTACGCAGAGCGAACTCGAAAAATACATTTATTCGTGCGGGTTTTATCGCGCCAAGGCGGAACATATTCTCGCGGCGAGCAGGACTATCTGCGAAAAGTTTAACGGACAAGTTCCGTCCGCGCTCGAAGATTTGCGCACGCTTGCGGGGGTCGGCAGAAAGACGGCTAACGTAGTTTACAGCGTGGCGTTTAACGGCGACGCGATCGCGGTGGATACGCACGTTTTCCGCGTGGCGGCAAGAATAGGGCTTGCCAAGGGTAAAGACCCTTACGATACGGAAAAGAAATTGATGAAAATAATACCTAAGTCCGAATGGTCGAAAATGCACCATTGCCTTATATGGCACGGCAGAAAGGTATGTTCGGCGCGTTCGCCAAAGTGCGAAACATGCGCGATAAACGCTCTGTGCGAGAGTTTTAAAAGAGGTTGATATGTTTGTAGACAGAGAAGTTATTACTTTAAAATCGGGTGACGGCGGCGACGGCGCGGTGTCGTTTATGCGCTATAAAGGCGTTGCCAACGGCGGACCCGACGGCGGCGACGGCGGCAGAGGCGGAAACATTTATTTCGTCGGAGACCGCCATAAATCGAGCCTTATCGATTTTATGTACAAGAGAAAATACACTGCCGAAAACGGCGGCAAGGGCGAACCTAATAAACGCCACGGCAAAGACGGAGAAGATCTGTATATCGAAGTTCCGCTCGGCACGGTCGTAAAAGACGCGCAGACCGAAAAAATTATATGCGATATGTATTACGACGGGCAGAAAACGCTTGTTCTGGAGGGAGGAAACGGCGGCAAAGGCAATCTGCATTTCTGTACGAGCCGTCGGCACGCTCCGCATTTTTCGCAGGCGGGCGAAAAAACAGAGATACGCCGCGTAGTGCTTGAGCTTAAAACCATTGCCGACGTAGGGCTGATAGGCTTTCCGAACGTGGGCAAATCTACGCTTTTGTCTAAAGTGTCCGGCGCAAGACCCAAAATCGCGAACTATCATTTCACGACGATGTCCCCCAATCTCGGCGTGGTGAAATATTACGACGATAGTTTTGTCTGCGCGGATATTCCCGGTCTTATCGAGGGGGCGTCCGAGGGGGCGGGGCTTGGTTTCGAGTTTTTAAGGCATATCGAGAGAACGAGAATACTCGTACACGTCGTTGATATTTCGGGCGTTGAGGGGAGAGACCCTTACGAAGATTATAAACAGATAAACGCAGAACTTAAAGGTTATTCGAAAGAGCTTGCAAAAAGACCGCAGGTGGTCGTGCTTAATAAATGCGACATGCCGTCTGCCGAAGAAAACGCGAAAGCCTTTAAAAAGAAAATCGGCAGCAGAAAGAAAGTGTTTAAAATATGCGCTCTGACCGGCGACGGAACCGAAGAACTCGTCAGATACCTTGTAGGTATGCTTGCGGAAATGCCTGCGCCCGAACCGATAGCGCACGAAGAGTTTAAGTACGAGAAAGCGGACGTAAGAAAGTTCAGCGTTGCTTACGATAAGGAAGACAACGTGTACGTCGTCGACGGACCTATCGTAAAATTACTCGAAAGAAACGTAATTTTAGACGATATGGACAGTCTTGCGTATATGCACAAAACGCTTAAAGATTACGGTGTGCTTGACGCGCTCAGAAAAGCGGGCGCGAAAGACGGCGATACCGTATTGATAGGCGAAACCGAATTCGATTACGTCGATTAAAGGAGAATAAAAATGACGACTAAAGAGAGAAGTATATTGCGTTCCAGAGCGCAGACGATAGAATCTATCGGGCAGATAGGCAAGGGCGGTATAAGCGACAATATGTTGAAAGGTTTGTCCGACGCGCTCGAAGCCCGCGAACTCATAAAATTAACGGTACTCAAAAATTCCGATGACGAAGCGAGATTTTTAGCCGACGAAATAGCCGAAAAATTAAATGCGGAAGCGGTTTGTACGATAGGGCATAAGATAGTATTGTATCGCCGCAGTCAAAAAGAAAACATAATTCATTTGTTATAAGCTTTACAAAGCGGACGCTTGTTCGGCGGGATATTTCGCTTTAGCTTGATATGACGGTTTATTTAAAATTTTTTTCTGTCATTCTGAGCTTTTGCGAAGAAACCCACGGAATAAGCGTCCGCTTTATTTTTGCTCTTTTATAAATTTTCCAGTATTTTTTCAAAGGCTTTCGCCGCGACCGATAACGAAAAATCCGAACGTTTTATAAGGCAGACTTCGCGCGGGGCGATCGCCTCTTCTGTTTTAAGTTCGAATACTTCGCCGTCCGCCAACTCCTTTTCGGCAAACGACGCGGGTATAAAACCTATTCCAAGATTATTTTTTACGATAGGCAATATCTGGTGAGAAGTCGAAACTTCTATGTCGGGCGAGAACTCAAGACCGTTCTTGCGGAAGATGTTCGCGTAATATTCATAGGTCTTGCTCGCTTTGTTAAGGCTTATAATGCAATGCTTTGATAACTCGCGGAAACTTACTTTTTCGTTAGTCAGATATTTGTATCTTTCTCCGCAGACCACTATGTCCTGAAATTTTTTTATAGACGTCGATTTAATCGGTTTATCCAAATCGAACGGAGTGGCAATCAGGGCGAAATCTACCGCTTGGTTTTTAACCGCGCTTATCGCCTGTATGTTTGTGAGATTTATAAGGTTAAACTTTATTTTCGGATATAACGAGTGGTATCTGACGAGCGCGTTCATTAAAACCTCGTGTAAAGCCGTTTCCGACACGCCTATTCTTATAATACCCTCTTCGAACCCGTTGTATCTCGAAAGCTCTTCTTCGGCGGCGGATATCTGTTCGTAGGCGATAGCTACGCGCCTGAACAACTTTTCACCCTCCGGCGTAAGCGTAACGCCCTTGTTCGAACGGCTGAATAATACGCAGCCTAAATCTCTTTCGAGATTTTTTATCGCGCGCGTTACGTTGGGTTGCTCCGAAAAAAGAGCTTCGGCGGCAGCGGTTATGTTGCCGTATTTCGCCACGAAATAAAACGTCTTGTAATTTTCGAAATTAGTATTCATTTTTACCTTTTAACATATCAAAAAGATATTGTCGGTATTGTAAATATATATTTTACAGATACCGATGAAAAGATTATAATGTATTTTGTCAATTAAGTCAAGGAAGTTTTTATGAAAAAAACCAAAAACGAAATTTCGCAGTCGATGTTGATGCTCGTATTTATAATATTGTCGGGCGGACTGCAAGACGCTTATTCGTATTTCTGCCGTGACGGAGTGTTTGCCAACGCTCAGACGGGGAATATAGTGTTTCTCGGCGTAAATATAGTAAACGGCGACGGGGCGGGTGTTCTGAAATACCTTGTTCCCGTGGCGTTTTTCGCGCTCGGCGCGATTCTTGCCAAAACATTGTTTTTTATTTTCGATAAAAAAAGAGTGTTCTGGAAACAGACGGTATTGCTTGTCGAAACCGTCGCGCTGTTTGTCGTAGGTTTTATGCCGCAAAGTTTGAATTTATACGCGAACGCGCTTGTGTCTTTCGCCTGCGCCATGCAGGTTCTATCGTTTGATCAAATATACGGTAACGATTTCGCAAGCACTATGTGTATCGGTAATATCGTAAGAATGTCGGGTTCGTTGGTAACTGCCGTAGCGAAAAAGGATAAAGCCGCTTTTAAACGTTTCGGCTTGTATTTCGCTGTCGTTCTTATATTTGCAATCGGGGCGGGCGCGGGATATTTGCTGCAAAAGGCTTTTGGAAATTACGCTATAATGTTTTCCGCCGCGCTTACTTTTATCGCGTCTTTCGCCTTTATAGGTAAAGAAAAACGCGAAGTCGACGAAAAGTCGGATAAAAACGAGGTGAACTTATGAAAAAGAATAAGGCGATTGTTCTCGTCGCAGGGCTTATAATTATAGTTTTGCTGCTCGTGGGGATATTTCTTATCCCGGCAAATCAAAACGGCGAAAGCATAAACGAGGCTATGCGAGACGAGGTTTTGCATGAAACGAATAAAATAAACCTGTTCGGTCTTGAGGTGAATCCGGGACTTATATCGGCTTTTACCGTTACGGGAATAATATTCGTTTTCGCGCTGATAGTAAGAATTTTCGTTATTCCGAGATTTACTTACGTTCCGAAAAAATTTCAGCTTGTTCTTGAAACCGCAGTCGGAACTTTCGACGATATGGCAAAAACGAGCAGCCCCGACAGAAACAAATTTTTAGGCGCGTATATTTTTACGGCTGCGGCTTATATCTTTGTCGGAACGCTGTTTGAATTGTTGGGCGCGCAGGCGGTAACAACGTTAAACCGCCCGATATCGCTTCCCGCGCCGCTGGCGGATATAAACGGAGCTATCACGATGGGGTGCATATCTTATCTTGTTATTCTGAGCGGCGGACTTGTCTCCAACGGAATAAAAGGCGTGGGGAAAACCCTCAAAGATTTTTCGTTGCCGATTTCGATGAGCTTTCGTCTGTTCGGCGCGCTTTTGTCGGGCGCGCTCGTTACCGAGCTGGTGTATTATTTTTCGGCTTTGTCGTTCGTTCTGCCTGTTGTGGTAGGCGTAATGTTCACGATTCTGCACGCGCTCATTCAGGCTTATGTTTTGACGATGCTGACGTCGCTTTTTTACGGCGAAGTATCCGAAAAGAAAACAATTCAATTAAAAAATAAAAAAGAGGTAAAGAAAAATGTTTAAAATTTTAAAACGAGTTTCATTTGTTATATGCGCCGTCGCGCTGGTTGCCGCCGTCGCGGTTCCCGCCGTAAAATCGGTGGTTTACGCCGCTGACGAAAATCGGACGCAAATAGTCGAACAGGCGGATAAGACGGTCGGTCAGGAGAATACCGAAAACTCGTCGACGGAAACGACGGATGACGCCAAAGGCAGTAAGGCAATCGCGGCGGGTATCTGCGTTGGTCTTGCCGCTGCGCTCGGCGCGTTGGCGATGGGCTTGGCTATAGCTAAATCAAACGAGGCGATAGCCCGTCAACCCGAAGCGACTTCGCAGATAAAATCGGGTTTGATGCTCGGCTTGGTATTTATAGAAACCGCTATAATTTACGCGTTGATAGTAGCTATTCTGGTAATATTCGTTCTGTAAGGTGGGTATATGAGCAATCTTCTTTTGAGCGGTATTCCGCTGAATATAGACGTGCGGCAAATACTTTTGCATTTGCTCAATCTCGTAATATTGTTTCTTGTTCTGTATTTACTGCTCTATAATCCCGTAAAGAAATTTATGGAAAAACGTAAGAAATATTACGAAGAACTCGACGAACGCAGTAAGGCGGAACTTGCCGCGGCGGAAAAGAAAAAGGCGACTTACGACGAATTGTTAGGCAACGCCGATAATGAAATCCTGGATAAAAAGCGTGCGGCTATAGCCGAAGCAAGAGCGGAAAGCGAGAAAATAATCAAGTCTGCCGAAAACGAATCCGCCGCTATATTGAAAAAGGCGGATATAAAGGCGGAAGAAATAAAGAAACGCGCCGAAGAACAGATTAAAGAAGAACTTTCGGACGTTATTACGAAAGCGGCGAAAGAGAAAATCGAAAAAGCTTGTTCTGTCGACGGTTTTTTGTCGGAGAATGTAAAAAATGTCGAATAACCGTATTATAGGCGAGTTTTTTTCTGCCGTCGAACCGACGGAAATCGAGAAAGAAAAACTTGCCGCGCATTTCGAAAACAAATTAAATAATCCAGTATCTATAAAATGGGTAAAGGACGAAAACGTTAAAAAAGGGTTCGTTCTGAAAATTTTAAATAAAGTTTACGATGACACTCCCGACGGGCTTTTGCGCGGGCTTAAATCGACGGTTGACGAAATCGATAAAAATAAAAGCGATTATATTTCGCTCGTTAAAGAGAGCGTAGATAAATGGAAACCGCGCGCCGCGGCGGAAGAAGTCGGGAGCGTTTTGTCCGTAGCGGACGGCGTTGCGAAAGTCGGCGGACTTCACGGCGTAAGATATGGTGAAATAATCACGTTTGAAAACGGCGGAAAAGGTCTTGCGCTTGATCTCAGCGAGAGCGAAACAGGTTGTATTTTGTTTGACGACGAAGATATCGTTGCGGGCGATAACGCTTATAAGACGGGTAAAACCGCAGGCGTGCCGGTTTCGGACGAAATTATAGGCAGGGTGGTAAACGCCTTGGGCGAGCCTGTCGACGGTAAAGGCGCGTTTGCCGCCGATAAGTATATGCCCGTAGAGAGACCCGCGCCGGCAATCATTGACAGAAGCCCTGTAAATCAACCGCTTAAAACGGGAATTTTAACAGTTGATTCTATGTTTCCTATAGGTAAAGGACAACGAGAACTTATAATCGGAGATCGTCAGACGGGTAAGACGAGTATAGCCGTAGATACGATACTTAATCAGAAAGGTAAAAACGTAATCTGCATATATTGCGCGGTAGGGCAGAAAGCGAGTACGGTCAAAAGACTGGTTAAAACGCTCGAAGATAACGGCGCGCTCGACTATACGGTTACGGTATTATCTTCGGCTTCCGATTCCGCGCCGTTGCAATATATCGTGCCGTTTTCGGCTTGCGCCATAGCGGAATATTTTATGTACGGCGGTAAAGACGTTCTTATCGTGTATGACGATTTAAGTAAACATGCCGTCGCGTACAGAACGATTTCTCTTTTACTCGGCAGAAGTCCCGGTCGTGAAGCGTATCCGGGGGATATATTCTATCTTCATTCGAGACTGCTCGAACGTTCCGCCCGTCTGAGCGAAGAAAAGGGCGGCGGCAGCATAACGGCGTTGCCGATAATAGAAACGCTCGGCGGCGATATTTCGGCGTATATACCCACTAACGTGATATCCATAACCGACGGACAACTGTTTCTGGAAAGCGAACTGTTTCTTTCGGGGCAGCGCCCCGCCGTAAACGTCGGGTTGTCGGTATCGAGAGTCGGCGGAAGCGCTCAGACAAAGGCTATGAAAAAAGCCGTCGGCTCGCTCCGTCTCGAACTCGCGCAGTATCGCGAAATGAAGACTTTCGCCGGATTTTCCGGCGATCTCGACGAGTCGATTAAAGAGCAGTTCGCGTTCGGAAAGGCCCTTACCGAAATACTCGTTCAGCCGCTCGGTAAACCGTATGAAGAATGGGAAGAAATAGTCATTCTCGTCGTTTCGCTTGCTAAGATAACTATAGATCTCGACGTTAAAAAAATCCGTCCGTTTTTTGAAAGCTTCTCGGTTTTCTTCAAAGAAAATCACGCGGAGGTAATATCGGATATCGAAAACGGAAAAACGCTGTCCGACGACGATAAAAATATAATAATCGCGGCGGCAAAGAAGTTTTTAAACGAAAACCATGTCTGAAATAAACGAAGTAAAAAACAGAATAAAAGGCGTAGAGGCGACTCGTAAAATCACTAACGCTCTGTATCTTATTTCCTCGGCAAAATTGCGCAAAGCCAAAGAAGAACTTGAAAAAACCGCGCCGTATTTTCGGGGTATACGAAAAGAGATAAAATCCATCTTTAAAACCGTAGATCATATCGAAAGTAAGTATCTTTATCCCGAAAACGATCATATGAAAAACGCGGCTTACGGCTATCTGGTGATAACCGCAGATAAGGGAATGGCGGGCGCATATAACCATAACGTTATAAAGCGGGCAGAAAACGAATTGAAAAAACACGAGAATTCTAAACTTTTCGTTGTTGGCGATTCCGGGCGCGAATATCTTACGGCGCAAGGCTATAACGTTGCAGATGACTTTAACTTCGCGGCTCTCCGCCCGACGCTTGCCGTCGCGAGAAAGATCGCGGATATACTTCTTGAGGGGTTCGTCGGCGGCGATTATTCCAAATTATTTATATTGTATACCGATATGGCGGACGGCGAAATTATAATAAAATCGACGAGAATTCTGCCGTTCCACACAGCCGAGTTCGTGGCGGAAAAGGATAAAATAAAAGAAGAGTTTGAATTCGTGCCGTCAAGGGAGACCGTGCTGGATAATCTTGTGCCGAGTTATATCTGCGGCTATGTTTACAGTTCGTTGGTAGACAGCTATTGCGCCGAACAGAACGCAAGACTTACGGCTATGAAGTCCGCAAGCGATAACGCGGGCGAGATTTTAGCCGATTTAAAACGAAATTTCAACCATGCAAGACAAAACGAAATAACGACCGAAATAACAGAAGTGTCGTCGGGCGCGAAATTTCAACGGAGTATGAAAAATGACGGGTAAAATAAGCAGAATAAACGGTTCGGTAATAGAGGCGACGTTCGGACAGGGCGACTTGCCGAAAATAAACGCCGCGCTTCTTATCAAAACCGAAAATAAAACCAGATATGCCGAAGTTGCGGCGCACGTCGATAAACAAACGGTAAAAGCGGTAATGCTCTCCGAAAGCGAGGGATTATTCGTCGGTCAGACGGTCGAAGCCGCTGATAACGGTATAACCGTTCCCGTGGGTAAAGCCGTGCTGGGTAGAATGTTTAATGTATTCGGTGAGACGATAGACGGCGGAACTCCGCTTCCCGCCGAGACAGAAAGAGCGGGTATTCATAGAAAGCCGCCCGCTTTTACTTCGCAGTCGCCGTCGACCGAGATTCTTGAAACGGGTATAAAAGTAATCGATCTTCTGGCTCCTTACGCAAAAGGCGGTAAAATCGGACTTTTCGGCGGCGCGGGCGTAGGTAAAACCGTCCTTATTCAGGAACTTATTCATAACGTGGCTATGGTGCATGGCGGTTATTCTGTTTTCGCCGGCGTAGGCGAACGTTCCAGAGAGGGAAACGAGCTTTTCGGAGAGATGAAAGAAAGCGGAGTTTTCGATAAAACCGCGCTTGTATTCGGGCAGATGAACGAGGCTTCGGGCGTAAGAATGAGGGTGGCGTTTTCCGGCCTTACCATGGCGGAATATTTCAGGGACATAGAACATAAAGACGTGCTGTTCTTTATAGATAATATCTACCGTTACGTTCAGGCGGGTAGCGAGGTGTCCGCGCTTCTCGGCAGAATGCCGTCTGCCGTCGGATATCAACCGACGCTGGCGGAGGAAATGGGCAAATTGGAAGAACGTATTTCTTCCACGGAAAACGGTTCTATAACCTCCGTACAGGCGGTGTACGTTCCAGCAGACGACCTTACGGATCCCGCTCCCGCGACGACTTTCTCTCATCTTGACGCGACGACCGTCTTATCGAGAAAAATAGCGGAGCAGGGTATATATCCGGCGGTAGATCCGCTCGAATCGACGTCGAGAAATCTCGAAGCAGATATTGTCGGAGAACGACATTACGAAGTTGCGCTGAAAGTCAAAGAAACACTCGAAAAATATAAAGAATTGCAGGATATAATAGCTATTCTCGGTATGGAAGAGCTTTCGGAAGAAGATAAAAAGAGCGTGTATCGCGCGAGAAAAATTCAGAAGTTTTTGTCTCAGCCGACGCACGTTGCCGAAAGATTTTCGGGGCTTAAAGGCGTTTACGTCAAACTCGAAGACACGATCGACGGTTTTGAAAAAATCGTAAACGGCGAGGTTGACGATATTCCCGAAAACGCGTTTTTCAATGTCGGAACGATAGCCGACGTGTACGCGAAAGCCGAGAAAATGAAAAACGGTGAAATCTGAAATGGCTGAATTTAAATTGAAATTACTTGCCGCCGATAAAGTGTTTTACGACGGAGAGTGTACGTCGCTTTCCGTTCCGTCTGTTGACGGGCAGTATGGAATAATGGCAAAGCATTGTAACGCCGTCGTTGCGGTTGTACCGGGCGTTGCCGCGATAACAGTCGGCGGAGAAAAGATTATAGCGTTCGTTGCTTCCGGAATCGTAAAAATCGAAAATGGAAACGTTTTAATGCTTGTCGAGTCGTGTGAAAATGCGAAAGACGTAAACGAAGCGTGGGCTAAAAATTCTTTGAAAGAAGCGAAAGACGAGCTTGCGAGAAAAGAGAGTCGGTTTAACGTTTTATCTGCCGAAATCAAAATTGCCCGCGCGCTCAATCGATTAAAAGCAAAAGAATATATAAACAAATAGAATATTGCAAACTTAATAAAAGTCATAAAAAATAACGTAAGCGAAACCTTATCGGTCAGCTTACGTTATTTTTGGTGCGCCATAAGGAACTCGAATCCCTAACCTTTGGTTCCGTAGGCTCTTAAAATCACTGTTTTTTAGGACCGTTTAGAATTAAAAATTTACATATAATTATGCTTGTTTTTAAGCAAATTTCAGCCTATTAGAACGAGTTTTGTTTATTTTTTAAGTTTTTTAATCCTATCCGTAAATAAAAGTCAACAACTAAAACCAAAGGTCAAAAATTCCAAAATACTGCACGTTTATTAGAACATTCATTAGAAAAAAACGGTTGTTTTTACTGTTGCGTATTATTTATGTAAGCACACGCCAAAGAGCCATTTGAAGTTTTTGAAATAATCAGTCAAATGTTTCATTGAAAATTTTTCTTGATTAAATGGTATTTACCCTTGATTTTTTGTTTGAAAAAGTATATACTATTTCTAACGAGGTGGAGTAATGAATAGACCTAACTATATCGGAGAAATAAAAAATAGGATTATGTCCGAAAAAGTCGGAGCTGTTTTTGTCGCTGCCGACTTTGCCGATATTACAGATAAAACGATTGCCAACGTTATACTAACTCGCATTGAGTCCGAGGGAATAATCAGAAGAGTATTGCGCGGCGTGTATGATAAACCCGAATATAACGATTTTCTAAAAGAATATGTTGCACCTATTCCGGATAATGTTGCACGCGCTATTGCTCGTAATTTCGGCTGGACAATCGTTCCGTGCGGGGATACTGCCTTGAATTTGCTCGGGTTATCCACGCAAGTTCCTGCCACATGGGTTTACGTTAGCGACGGAACATACAAAGAGTACGCTTTCGATAATACCGTAATTCAGTTCAAGCGGACGACAAATAAAGAGGTGTCAAAACTTTCATATAAAACCGCTCTTACAATTCAGGCGTTAAAGGCTCTCGGCAAAGACAAGAT
Organism: uncultured Clostridia bacterium; assembly: GCA_934254815.1. Taxonomy (GTDB): domain Bacteria; phylum Bacillota; class Clostridia; order Christensenellales; family Borkfalkiaceae; genus UBA10281. The sequence continues at coordinate 35,090 of CAKQME010000002.1, forward strand.
AGACGAAAGCGTAATTAGCAGTTTGCGTAAATTGCTGACTGCTGAAGAAAAAACGGCAATGCTACACGAGGCAAAAACCGCCACGTCTTGGATTTACGAATACATTAGACAAATTTGCAGGAGTTAAAATGCGTAAGATAGCAAAAATTACCGAAAACGACAGAAAGGCTCTTTTTCATAACACAGCCGCAAAAATGGGCATGACAGACGCCATTATAGAAAAAGATTTTTGGGTGTGTTATATGCTCGATTATCTTTTTCACCGTTCGCAGTGGAAAGATAATATTGCGTTCAAAGGCGGTACAAGTCTATCCAAAGCGTATGGTTTGATAGAGCGTTTTTCCGAAGATATCGATTTGATACTCAATTGGCGTGTTCTCGGTTACGGAATCGATGAACCGTGGGAAAATCGCAGCAATACAAAACAAGATATTTTCAATAAAGAGGCAAACACCCGCGCCGAAGTGTTTTTGCGCAATGCGTTTCTTCCGGCAATCAATGCCGATTTAACTTCTGAACTTGGCGAAAATGTCAATTGCTATATTGACGATAGCGATCCGCAGACGGTAAAAATTGCATACCCGAACAGTTTTTCGGACACTTCTATTTTGCAGGAAATTCGTCTTGAAATCGGTGCTCTGGCGGCGTGGACACCTGTGAAAAACGCATCGATTACTCCTTATGCTGCGGAACAATATGCAAGGCTGTTCGAGCAGCCGTCCACAGAAGTGTTGACCGTGTTGCCAGAACGCACGTTTTGGGAGAAAGTGACAATTCTGCATAGAGAAGCGTTTCGCCCGGAAGATCGTCCTTTTCCGTCAAGATATTCTCGGCATTATTACGATTTGTACAAAATGATGCAAACGCCCGTAAAAGATAATGCGCTGTCTAATAACGATTTGTTGGAGCGTGTCGTAAAGTTTAAGGATAAGTTTTATCGCTGTCCGTGGGCGAGATATGACCTGGCAAAGCGCGGAACTATGAAACTGTTGCCGCCCGACTACAACATGGCAAAACTTCGTTCCGATTATGAGCATATGCAAAATATGCTTTTCGGCAGCAAGCCGAGTTTTGATGAAATAATGAACGCAATGGATCAATTTGAAGAAGAAATCAACGAAGGAAGTAAAAAATAATGGCTAATATATCGAAAATCAAAAGAGATAGGATGATTGCTTTCTTGAATGAGCTGAAAAAGACGCACGGCGATGATGCGTCTATTGGCGCATTCAACGAAATAGAGAATTTTCTGAATGAAAAGAAATTCGGGCTTGTGTGGGAAGAACATACCGAACAAGTCGATGAAATGCTTGAATCGAACATTCCCGTCTTGTGTGAAGACCCGGAACGTCGTCTTTGCAAAGATGAAAGTTTACCTTGGAACTTTATTATTGAAGGTGACAATTTACAAGCGTTATATTTGCTTGAAAAGACACATAAAGGAAAGGTTGATTGTATCTATATTGATCCGCCTTATAATACCGGAGCAAAGGATTGGAAATACAATAACGATTATGTGGACGGAAACGACGTTTATCGTCATAGCAAATGGCTTTCTATGATGAACGTCAGGCTGCAAACGGCTAAAAAATTATTATCTCCGGACGGGGCTCTTATTTGCGCAATAGACGAAAACGAATTGCAAACATTGGGGTTGCTTTTAGAGGAGTTATTTGCAGATTATTCTATCGATTGCATTGCTGTTATACATAATCCGGGCGGAATTCAAGGTGCAAATTTTTCGTATTGTCATGAGTATGCGTATTTTGTTTACCCTAAAAAAAGTTATTATATTCAAAAAGAAAAAAGAAACGATAAAGACGATTTAACGCCTTTTCGCGATTGGGGAAAGGAAAATTCCAAGAGAAGCGGCTCGCCGAATTGTTTTTATCCTATAATGGTTGATCCCGAAGAAAACAGAGTAATAGGAACGGGCTCTGTGCCGGACGAGTCTTTTCACCCATCTTCCGCAAACGAATTCCATAACGGCGTTTTGCTGGTATGGCCGATAGATAATAGCGGCATAGAAAGAAGATGGAGATTTGCATATGATACGGTCGGCGACATCATTGACGAATTAAAACCGGTGAAAATTAAAGGCGTAGTCAACATTCAACGGAATAAACGGTTTTTTATAAGAAAAACGGTATGGAGCAATCCATTGTTCACGGCAAACAATTCGGGCACACAACTGTTATCAAAAGTACTCGGAAACAGATTTTCTTTTCCCAAATCTCTATATCTGGTAAAAGAATGTTTGACTGCTTGTCTGCAGAAGAAAGATTCTCTCATCTTAGACTTTTTTGCGGGTTCGGGAACGACTTTGCACGCGGTCAATCTTATGAATGCTGAGGACGGCGGCAACCGTCGTTGTATTATGGTAACAAATAACGAGGTGTCTGTTGAAGAAGCAAAAAAGTTGACGCAACAAGGCTATAAACCGGGAGATCCGGAGTGGGAAGCGTTGGGAATTGCGAAATACGTAACGTGGCCGCGTTCGGTTTGCAGCATCGAAGGAAAAGATATTAACGGATACCCGTTAAAAGGCGAATATATCACTTTATCCGGCAAAAAAATAAATATGTCGGACGGATTTGCTGCTAACGTAAAATATTTCAAATGTGATTGGACGCCGCGAAAGCCGGAAGACTATCTGTTAAGCAACGCACTTTGCCTGCATATCAAGGAAATGATAGAATTGCAGACGGCACAAGAGGTTGACGGTGTGAAGAATGTTCTTATCCTTAACCGAGACGATTTCAACAAGCATATTCTGAATACCGAAGCGTTTAAGAAGATTGAAAATATCTGGCTCAATCAAAATATGGTGTTGTCGGTGGAAGAAATGAGATTGCTCGCACAAAAGAGTTTTAAGTACATACCGAGAGAATACTTCGGACAAGAATTAAGGGAGGCAGCGGAATAATGTTTTTAGGTAAATTATACGATTTTCAATCAAAACACGAGGAAAATTTACTTCGCAAATGCGCAGATTATGAGGAAATGGTGCTGTCCGCTCCTACCGGTGCCGGCAAAACCGTTTTGGTGAGTAAATTTATTGACGATTATCTCGACGAAAACCCGAATACGGCATTTTTGTGGCTTTGCCCGGGAGCCGGCGGGCTTCACAAACAGTCGGAAGTCAGTTTTAAAGAATTGACCTCTGGTATTTCCTACGGCGACGTATATGATTTTATTACCGAACCGGATCCGAGAGGGCAGGTTTTCTTCATTAACTGGGATAAAATCAATAAAAAATCCAACGTGGTTTTGCGTGAAGGCGAGCATAAGGATTTAATGGCAAAAGTTCTTTCTTGCCATAACGACGGTATCGATATTTTTATGCTTATAGACGAAGAACATAAGTATAAAGATACGGCAAACGAATATATCGGTAACATTCAACCGAAACACGTGTTGAGAATATCCGCCACACCGATCAGCAAAGGCGACCACAATGAAATTATTACGGACGACGAAGTAATCGGAGCAGGTCTGATTGCCGCGGGGATATCCATTAACGAAGGTGTTTCAAAAGCAATACAAGAGAATAATAGGCTCGATGACGACTTGCTGCTTATTGATTTGGCAGATAAAAAACGTAAAGAAATACAGGCGGAATATGATAGACGCGGTTTGAAAATCCGTCCGCTTGTTATCATTCAATTCCCTAACGGCTCCGACGAATGGATTACAAGAGTTAAACGTGCGCTGGAAGATTTGGGTTATCCCGAAACGTCGGGCTTGGTTACTTCTTGGTTTAGCGGAGATCATCCGGACAATCCGGAGGAAATCAAAAAACTTGACGGACAGTATGCATTCTTGCTCTTCAAGCAAGCAATCGCGACCGGCTGGGACTGCCCTCGAGCGAAAATACTTGTAAAACTTCGTGAAGGCGGTACCGAAAGATTCAACATTCAGACTGTCGGAAGAATTCGTAGAATGCCCGAACGCAGACATTATGATTGCGATTTGATAGATAATTGCTATGTTTATACCCTCGATAGTGAATTTAACGAAGGATTGACGAGCAGTTTAAGCGACTCATTCTATACCTATCAATATAAGCGTAAAGCGACCGCACCCTCTTTTGTTCTCAAAAAAGAATGTCTTAACGGAAGCGATCGTTTTGCCGTCAATCCGCAAGCCGTTGTCGAAGTCGTGCGAAATCGTATGCTTGAGGAATGCGACATCGATCACAATGGAAAACTCGATAAAAACGAAATGGCAAGAACCAAAGGCTATGTTTTCGGTACGATGCTGAAAACCGAGGCATTTGAAGGCGTTGCGAGAACGACTCACGATATGACAAAACTGAGTATAAAATTCAGCGGCGAACACCAGATAAACAACCACGACGACGGTTTTATTATTCGTGATGCAAAGAGAAGGATTGCAAGCGCTATCGGTATTGACGAGCATATTTCTAACAATGCTTTACGCATTTTGTTTGGGCCTATGGATATGCAAATGAATATCCTTTCACAGTCGGAACAGGAATATGAACAACGCAAGAAACTGATAGACGGACTAAGCTTGAAAGAATATAATGCTTTCTTGGTAAATAACAGAGATCGTTTGATAGAAGTGTTCGGTCAGATCAGCGAGGACAGCATTGCGGAAATCGAAGAAACGAACATTCTCGTTGCCGACTGGTATATTCCGCGCGAGCAATATTACAAACAGCATAAGAAAATTTCCGCGACTGTTGTTTATGATAAAAACGTATTTGTCGGCTACGGCAATAATATTTTGATTGCTCCCAACAGAACGGTGTCCGAACTGGAATTTGAAAGATGGTGCGAAACATACAACGCGGTCGATTGCTATTACAAAAACGGAGACAAAGGAGACGACTTTTTCAGTATTGTTTTCCGCAAGGGATTCAGGCGAAACAACTTCTACCCTGATTATATAATGAAAACAAAATCGGGAGAATTGTGGATTATCGAGGCAAAAGGCGGATTGAACGCCGACGGGAATTCGAACAATATCGATAAATACGCACGCCATAAATTCGAAGCATTAAAGGAATATGCGAGCCGTCATCAAGAAATTAAATGGGGTTTTGTCCGCGCTGTCGGTACACAACTTTATTTATCCAATACCGTTTGGGATGAAGACGTTACCAATCGAAACGTTTGGAAACCTATCGAGTGTTTTATTTAACGAAAGTATTATTTTGAAATAGAGCAGATAATATTGTGCCGGTCAAGCAAATCTACAAAAAATATAACCTCGATGATTCCGAAATCGCCTTTATCGAGAAAATGATAAAACCTATGGAGTAGGTTGCAAAAATTACACTTCTGTATCGGGAGTAATAAAAAATGAAAAAAATTAAAATAAGCGCTATTGTAAGTACAATCATTCTTCCCTTGGCATTTATTGCCTTTTGCGTTTTTAATTTTATACAAAAACCAGAATGGGCAAGTTTTTTTAGTGCTATTCTTGGATTATTAGCATCGGCAGCATTCGGAGTTTGGGTTTCATATATTTTTCAAAAAACGAATGATAAAATACAACAAGATAAGGACAACGCGTTAATTGAGATGATACGTGAAAGGGAATTTTTTGACCTTAGATTTAAATTATCAATGTTGATTCGCCAATTCAATCTTCGTGAAGACCAATTGCTTAATAAAATCAAAGCAGACAATTTGAAAAAATCGTTCTCAAAGTATGATATTGATCTGGAAAACCTTACTACCAATTATTTTGTTTTTATGAAAATATACGATAATATTGAAACTTATTTCCCAAATATAAAAGACCAAAATTTTGTTAAGACCAATATTGACTGTCTGCTGTTCCGCGATGAATTACGGAAAAAATATTCTAAAAGCAAAAATACATGTTGCTGTGAAATAGAAACATCTATTGACTTTCGCGTGTCTGAAATATATGATACCTTCAGCACATTTAATATTTGTTGTATGGAGTTATTCAAAAAAATGCAACAACTAAATTTAGATTATAAACTGAAGATATTTACAGATGAAGAAATTGACGCCATTGGTGCTTTTTCTTATGAAATTGGACCGGGTACTTTTATAAATTTTTATCCTCCCTACGAAATATTGACACTCTTTCCGAAATTTTTGAAAATTCAGAAATTCTTAAAAGCAGATTTTATCCCTGCATATCAAAAAGAATCTTTTTGGCAAGGCATAAAAAATGCAGATAAAATCCAAGAGAAGCAAGAGTCAACTATTAAAGAATGGCTTAGAAAAAATGGCGATATGGCTAATGGAATCCTATTAACATGGCGAAAAGATAAAAATTGAATATTGTACAGACATATAATAAACGGATAATTTTTAGTAGATTATCCGTCTAAAACTTTATATTAAAGCAATATTGAATACAGTTTTCAAATGATACCTTAAAGTCGGATATTCGTGAAAGAACGTCCGACTTTTTTATTTATTATAAAACATAGGCGCTAAACATTACAAAAATTGCGGTTCGACACCATTCAGAGAATGCCGTCAAAAAATTTTTGAAGAATTTTTGCGAAAAACGATAAAAGTGGTTTACTTTTTACCCCTGCTTATTCCCCGATAGGTGTAGGGACAAAATTTTTAACCAAACAGGAGAACAGAACAAATGTTAGTAAGAAAAGAAAATCTCAAACGCTTTTTGGAAACAAAAAATCTATTCAAAGAGAAATTCGCCGCCTTGCGTCGCGGTTTTACACGGCTCGCCGTTCATCACGATAACAAGCACAACGAGTAAATTTGTACACGATTTGTTTGCGCTGCGTTCCGCTGCCGATAGAACCCATTTTATTGACTTCGACAAAATGGTCGGAAAGATATTCGGGCTATGAAAATTATTGAGTGTTACCGATATAAATTCGGACCAAACTTTGGTTTGAACTATCAATAAAACTGACTCAAAAAAGGGTAAATCAAACCTGTTTTTCCAAGCAGGATAAGGTGTGATTCAGTCGGACTTTTTCCGCCCGAAACACACGTTTCAAGACAAGCGGGATACCCGCTTTCTTTTTCAACAAAACTACGGTTTTTATATTACAAACACAGGAGGAATTTTGCCTATGAACGAGATGTTTAAGGACTATCCCGACGTAGTAAGCGTCGGACAATTAAAAGAAATGCTGCAAATCGGGCAAGTTCTCGCTTATAAACTCGTAAAGGAAGGAGAAATAAAATCACGCAAGGACGGGCGTGAATACAAAATACTTAAATCAACCGTTATAGAGTATTTGTCGAGAGGTTGTTCGCAATGGAATTAAAAGGAACTTTGCAATCTAAAAAAGGCTATTTATACGCGGTAATCGGCTATAAAGACGAAGCGGGAAAACAAAAATATAAGTGGTATGCGACGGGCTTAAAGGAGCGTGGGAACAAAAAAGAAGCAAAAGAAATTCTCGCGCAAAAGTTACAGGAATTTGAGGAAGAACAGACAAGTTTTATCAACAAACTTAAAAACCGTACAAAGCCTAAAAACGTAGATAAAGCGGAAGCGACTATGCTGTTTTCAGATTATTGTCTGAAATACGTAGAAAGCAAAAAATCGGAATTATCTCCGTCCGTATATAGTTTATACTTAAAACACTACATAAAACTTTTTAAGACTTACTTTGATCCCAAAAAATTGCGGCTTATAGATATTACCGAAAAAGAAATCAACGATTTTTATGAAGATAGGTTAAAACACGGGGTTAAAAAAATTACCCTGAAACATTATAATTGTGTGCTTCGTCCTGCCTTAAGACAGGCATACAGAAACAAACTTATTCCGGATAATCCGTTTGATTTTGTCGATTCCATAAAGAAAGAAAAAACGTCTATGTCGTTCTATGATAAAAACGAAATGAAGGCATTTTTTGCGGCAATAAAAGGACACAAACTCGAAATACCGTTTATTCTGGCGGCTTATTACGGATTCCGTCGGAGCGAGGTTTTGGGACTTCGTTGGAGCGCAATAGACTTTGACCATAAACTGATAACCGTAAATCACAAACTGCTCGTCGTGGACAAAGAAGTCATTTTAACCGACGATTTGAAAACCGAAAAGAGCCATCGCACCTTACCGCTTATTCCTGCCGTAGAATCTGCTCTGTTAAAACATAAAGCGCAGATAGAAGAGAATAAACGGTTTTACGGAAATACTTACGATGCCCGCTATCTCGATTACGTCTGCGTTGAGGAGAACGGCAAAATCGTCTATCCCGACCACATGACGAAAAAATTTGCCGATTTGCTGAAGGAGAAAAATTTACGACATATCCGTCTGCACGATTTACGGCACAGCTGCGCAAGTAACCTTTTAGCAAACGGAGTGCAACTTAAAGAAATACAGGAATGGCTCGGACACTCGAATTTCGGAACTACGGCAGACGTTTATTCTCACTTGGATTTCAGTGCAAAAGTAAAAGCAGCGCAGACTTTAACGCAGGCGTATGACGAGCCCGCAGAAGAAAAGCCACCCACACAAGACAGAAAAAACGTAGAAATACTTATGCAGGCAATCGACGAAATGAAAAAACTCGGTTTTGATTCTCTTGAAGAATATCTTGCTTACAAGGACGAGCAATCTCTTAAAGGATTAAAAAAGAACCCTATCGAAATGTAGATCAAGGACGCCGATCGGCGTCCTTTTTTCATAAATAAACAGTTGTAGCGAAGGTAAAACAATAGTCAACAACAATAAAAATAACCGCCGCTCCTGCACGAAAGTTTTTAATTTTATTAGAACTTTTATTAGAACAGAGCCGTTTTCAGCATTTTCGAGCGTTTTCGCAAGCAGAGATAGAATTGCATTTTGTTCTAATAAAATTTTGCGATTTTTATTAGAACAAACAACAAGTTAGCCATAAATAGATCTAAAATGAGTAAAAAACAGCCCAAAACGCTTGGTTTTGGGCTGTTTTTGGTGCACCAAGAACAACCTAATTCGAATATCGAAACGTATTCGAGGTGGGTTGTTTTTTTGTGTTCTAAATTATAATTTCAAGCAAAATTTGTTGAGTATCTGGTGCAGTATTAGCGTATTTGCTGACTATTATTTCAACAGTTTCTGAACATAAAATAAAACCCGAATGAGTGCCATTCGGATTTTTTATCGGATTATTGAAATATATTTCTACTTTATCATCGAATAATATAATTTTTTCGATCAGCAGATTTATCAGAATTTTGGAATTTTCATTTAAGGCGGAAGTGTAAAATTGTTTAATATCCGCTGCCGATAATTTAATTGATTGTTTGCTTCGTTCAATTAAAATTTGTCGTTCTAATTCCTGCTGTTGGGTTTCGAGCGATTGTAAACGTTTATTCGTTGCGTTTGTAACTATTCCGCGTTCGATTGCCGCAACGATATTGTCGATTGCCGTATCGACTTGCTTTTTTTGCTTAATCAACAAAGATAGAGAAGAATTTTCGCAGATGGATTTTTCTTGTCTTTGCAGTATTTTAGATACGATAATATTTATTAAGTTTGGTTCGGATAATTTTTGGACAATTGTGTCGGTTACAAGATATTCTATTACTTCCTTGCGAATCATTGCTTTGTTACAATCGTTAAGTCGTTTTTTCCTTCCGTAGCATTTGTAATAGTAAATTCGCGAGCCGTTTTTCGTTGTCCCGCTTTCGCCGTGCATAGGCTGTCCGCAGTTGCCGCATATCAATTTCTGTCTTAATAAAAAATCGGCTTTTACACTTTTTTTGCCGTATTTATTAGCCGCCACTTTACGTCGGACCTGATTGAAAACGTCTGTCGGAACTATTTGCGGATACATATTGTCTACTACTTCGTCATTGTGTTTATATATTCCGGAGTATTTTTCGTTTCGCAGAATATTATATACACTGTTCCTTACGAAAGGTTTTCCTTTATAAAATATATTTTTTTCCGTTAAAGTTCTTATAATATCTTTAACGAAAACGCCGTTTGCGTATTGTTCGTACATAAAGCGAACGACTGCGGCGTTGTTTTCGTCTATAACAATTTTTCTTCCGTCGATTTTATATTCGTATAATAGTCCTCCGCCTTGGTATAAACCTTTGCGTCTGGTTTCAAACATTCCGCGTTTTACTTTTTGTGCAAGTTCCGCCGAATAATATTCGGCATAGCCCTCAAGCATACTTTCAAATATAATTGCTTCGGGGGTGTCGGGAATATTTTCCATTGCGGATAACACTTTAACTCCGTTGTCTTTCAATTCTTTTTTGTGAATAGCCGTTTCATAGCGATTTCGTGCAAAGCGGTCGAATTTGTAAACGATGATAAAATTCCATTCTTTTCGACTGCTGTCTTTTAACATACGTTGAAAGTCCGGTCGATTATCGTTTCTACCTGTCATAGCGCGGTCGATATAGGTATTTAGAATAATGATGTCGTTTCTTTTGGCGTACTCTTCACATACACGAAGTTGCCCCTCGATAGATTGTTCGTTTTGGCTGTCGCTCGAATAACGAGCGTAAATAACTGCTGTTTGCATTTTAATATATTATCTCCTTAAAGTTTCTTGAATTAAAAATAATCGCTTTTTATGGAAAAAGTAAGAAACCCCGTCTTGTGCAAATCGAAAGAGAATCCCAACGAATTGCAAAGCGGGGAGTATTTAACATTACTTTTGCCGTAAATAACAAAAACTTTTTAACCGAAACTTTCTTATTTACACACACGAAACTATCGGGAAAAGACGAAGCCGTCAAAGATAGGCTTTTAAGCCGAAACAATAAGAATAACCGCCGTAAGAAAAAATATTGCGTCAGAGTAAAAAATAAGCCGCTTTCAGTTCAATGTTGCGTTTGATTGAACAACCGAAAGCGGCTTTGAAATTTTAAGTTATATTTTTTCTCTTTGACGGCAAAGACTTTTTCTGATACCATACAAAACCACAACATAGTATATTTTTAGTTTTGGTTTTTAATGGTAAAATATGGGCAAGTACAGATGTTAATAAGATTGATTTTCTAACATTTTCTTAATAATCCGTTTATAATGCAAGAAAAACGGAGGATACAATAATGGATAAAATGAAAGAAATTCAAACAGCCAACAACGCAACGGGGTTGAAAGTGTTTGTAAACGGAGATCCCGACTTATCGCTCATACCCGACAGCCTTATGGATTGTTTTATTGAAGCGATAACAGGTATAATCACAAATAATAAACAATAAGAAATACAAGTAGTGAACAATGTTTACGGTAAACACGGAAAAGTTTTTTGAACCACAGAACCTGTTGTTTTGTCAACCGTATTGACCTTAACCGGCTTTTTTTGCTATAATAAAACCACATTGGCAATGTGCCAAATGAAAAGCATAGAGGAGAAAAGAGGTAAAATGATAAGCGGCGTTGATGAAAAAAATGTCCCCCGTACGGGGTTGCCATTACAAAATAATGGCAAAGCATACTTAAAGGCAGAAGTCAAAGTAATTTCTTTTGACAATCAAGACGTTATCAGAACGTCAGGTGAAGGGGGAAACGATCCGTGGGTGATCGATCCTTATGATTTGGGCGCAACTGTATGAGGAGGGGTAAAATATGAACGTCATTAAAAATTTGAAAAAGAGTTTTATTAGAGTTTTAAGTCTGCTGTTTATATGTTCGTTTGCGTTGGCAATCGGTTTTGCGTTCGTCAATGGAAACGTAACCGAGGCAAAAGCAGACGAAGCGACCGTAGTTGAATACACCGTGCTGAAAGCGGACAACTCGTGGTTGAAATCCGATAAACGTATAGCGTTTCAAATTGATAAGAATAATCGTCCTACGAACGGCGATTACGCAATAAACGGCGGAAGTATAACGCTTGAAAGAGGCGGTAAGTCGTATAGAAGAACCGACGGAATGACCTTAACCGTATACACAAATGGCGATGATTGCGTTGCGTATATGGAGTTGTGGCAATTCGGTAACGAATTGGGTGAAACGTATACGAGAAACGTTGGCGACGTATACACGATTGAAGGGCGGTTCGGTAATATAAAAATTAAAGAATCGAAGATAGTCGTTGTCGGCGGAGATACGCTGTGTTTGTACGAACGATTAAAAAACGGTGTATTTGAAAACAACGGAACCGAAAACGTAAGTGCAAAGACGGCAAGTACGTTTCAGTGGCGTGCGGCAACTCGATATATTTTCGATACTCAGGATTCTACAAATCCGTTTGCAGGCGGAAGTATTAAACCGTTATATGCCGAAAACGTACTGCTCATAAGGAACGGCGTTACGTTTGTTATAGGTAATACTGCGGCAAATAGTTTCGATTATGTCGTTGGTAATGGATATCTTGCTAGCGGAAACGATACCGCAATTTGGTGGATGCCGGATGCTGCGGGCGATAAAAAGCCTTTGGACGGAGATATCGTAATTATACGTGGAGCGTTTACGGACGGGACGACGGTAAGAAATTTCGAGGAATTAAAAATTAAGGTTGTAAGCGACGGTACGAATTTTAACCAGTACGTCGTACATAATTGTACTTTTGTCGATGTTGATGGTGTAGAACATTATTATGAATATACTGTGGCAGATAGAGCGACCGTTCTTGAAGAGTTGAAGGCGTTGTTGCATACAAGCGACGGGGCGAATTCGTATTCAAACGATTTACCGACAGAATTGCCCGAGAAAAACGGAATAACGTATTCCGAGAAGAAAGTTCCTGTTTATAATGCGTCTGCAAGCAATACTGCGGCCGACTGGGATACGGGTTATATGGCTTACTACTTTAATCTCGACGATAACGGAGCAATCGGTAATTGGACGGCGGATTATAAGCCTTTGACGGAAGACTCGGTAAAAGTAACGAGAGGAGAGACCGTATTCAACGTAGCGAATACGGATTATGGTATAATAAACAAGAGAACCGACACCTACATCCTTAAAACCTGGGCGTTTGGAACGGTAAGACCGTTACAGACTGGAGACGTAATTACGATAGAAGGAACGTTCAGTAACGGGACGACGACGTTTTCGATAGCGAAAGTCGAGTTCGTATTAAGCGATAACGGCAGCGGAGTTACTCAATATAGTCAGGACGACGGTTTGGAACATTATATGAAAATTAAAACCGAAGAAAAAATGACTATGCTCACGGGCGCTTCGGTAAGAGCGGTAAACGACGGCTATAACGGAATCAGATTTGAGGCAGAAGTCGGTAAAGAGATAGATGAAAACGCGAAATACTATGTTATGATTGTTCCGTATTCGTATATGGACGGTATAACGGGCGATTATTACGCCGAATTGTCTGCAAAATATTCCACGCTTGCAGTTATCGAGTCTACGCCGTATTTCAACGAAACCGACGACGGAACGAGAAAGGCAAATACTTATTACGTTCGCGGAAGTCTCGTAAACTTGAAATATAACAACCTTAATCGCAAGTTTTTCGGTATTGCCTACAAGGAGGTAAACGGAGTACGTACTTATGCGGAATTCGTTGAAGGCGAAAACGTGAGAAGCGTTGCGCAGGTATCTTCCCGCGCCCTTAACGCCGCCGCATATAAATGCGAATCGTTGTCTGACAGTATGAAAACGGCTTTGGAGGCGTTTGTAAACAAAGCGGTATATCAAGCGAACGGAAAGACCGAAACGGAAGCGGAAAACGCGGCTAAGGTAGAATTTGCTTTCGACAGAACGACGTTGAATCTTGCTCCGGGAGAATCATACACGCTTAAATGCGCTAATTTGCCGAGTAATGCGGATATAGAAATATTAAACGCTACGGATAACGGCAATATAGCAACGATAAACGGCTTGACGGTTACGGCGGGCAACGTTACCGGAAATACCTACGTCAAGGCATATATTGCAGGGCAATACAGGTATGTGCAAGTAAACGTACAGACTACGCAGGCAAAAATCGGAGTCTGGGCAGGTTCGGTGTGGGATATCGAAAACGAATCGTATCTGCTTACGGATGAACGAATGACGGAACTCGCCGATGCGGGTGTAAATATGATTCTCGGCGTGTGGCATAACCCCGACGAAGCGAATTGGACGTATAAATTATTCTCCGAATCGCTTGATCGCGCCGACGAACTCGGAATTAAAATATATCCGAAATATACGGGGGACGGTTTGACCGTCCCTTCTTATTGGAGTCATAACGCTATAGGCGGATTTTTGGTGTGGGACGAACCCGGGATCGGTAATTTTTCCGAAATAAAAACGAAACGCGCAAATCTTGAGGGAAAAACGAAAAAACCTTGTTTCGCAAATCTTATGCCGGGGGCTTGCAGAAACGAGGCGATAGGAATATCCGATACCACTCAAAAAAACGCCTACCTTAACGACTTGTATGAAAAGGAATACGTTGAAGGATATATAAATACCGTCGGCGGCAGTATCCTTTCGTACGATTATTATGCTATTAAGACGGACTCTGACGGAAACAACAGAAATATAACTTGGTCGTATTTGCGCGACTTTGATATTTACTCGTATAATGCAAAGCAGAACAATAAAGAACTTTGGTATACGATGCTTTCTGCCGGACACGATAGCGTGGACAATACTAAATTCGTCGTTCCCGACGAAAAGGATTTGAGATGGCAGTCGGCTCTTGCGATGACTTTCGGGGCAAAAGGGTTGAATCATTACGTTTATACGAGCGACGCCGCCGATTATAGCACGATGCTCGATTATACGACGGGTGAAAAAAGTTCCGTATTTTATGCTATGGCAACTGTAAACAGAGAGATTCAGTCGTGGAGCGGAACTTACGCGTCGTACGAGTGGCAAGGCGTCAGCACGATAGGCGATAATATTCTCTTTAAAAATAAGGAGCAACCGGGAAAGTTTTTCAATTCGAAAGTTGAGTTGATTAAACATAAAATCGCGCTTAACGGGTGTTCGATTGTTGCCGCCGAAGGTTCTGCCGTGGTCGGGAATTTTAAAAATTCAAACGGTAAGTACGCGTATATGATTACGAATGCCGAAGATCCGTCAAACGGGGTAACTACGAAAATAACGATTACTTTCAGCGATTCGTGTTCTAAGGTTAAAGTGATACGCCGCGGAATTGAAACGACCGTTGAAGTCAGCGGCAATAGTTTAACTTTGGAGATCGGCGCGGGAGAAGGCGTTTTCGTTATGCCTCAATGAGAATGAATTAAACCAGAGAACCATATTATTTTATTCCCTATTGACAATCAAGTTAATATAAAGTAAAATATGAGCGTTGGTTTTGCAATAAAGCAAAACGGGAGGAGTTAAGATGAGAAAGTTTAAGGCGTTGTGTGCGATATTCGTATGCGCACTCACAATGGCAATCGGATTTGCGTTTGTCAACGGAAACGTAACCAAGGCAAAAGCGGACGAATCAACTATAGTTGAATATACCGTGCTGAAAGCGGATAACTCGTGGTTGAAATCCGATAAACGTATAGCGTTTCAAATTGATAAGAATAATCGTCCTACGAACGGCGATTACATAATAAACGGCGGAAGTATTACGCTTGAAAGAGGCGGTAAGTCGTATAAAAGAACCGACGGGATGACCTTAACTGTATACACGAATGGCGATGATTGCGTTGCGTATATGGAGTTGTGGCAATTCGGTAACGAATTGGGCGAAACGTATACGAGAAACGTCGGCGACGTATACACGATTGAAGGGCAGTTCGGAAACATAAAAATTAAAGAATCAAAGATAGTCGTTGTCGGTGGAGATACGCTGTGTTTGTACGAACAATTAAAAAACGGCGTATTTGAAAACAACGGAACCGAAAACGTAAGCGCAAAGACGGCAAGTAATTTTCAATGGCGTGCGGCAACCAGATACATTTTCGATACTCAGGACTCTAAAAATCCGTTTGCAGGCGGAAGTATCAAGCCGTTATATGCCGAAAACGTACTGCTCATAAGAAACGGCGTTACGTTCGTTATAGGTAATACCGCGGCAAATTGTTTCGATTATACCGACTGGGGCTATCTTGCCGGCGGAACCGAAACCGCAATCTGGTGGATGCCGGACGTTGCGGGCGACAAAAAGCCTTTGGACGGAGATATTGTAATTATACGCGGAGCGTTTACGGACGGGGAGACGGTAAGAAATTTCGAGGAATTAAAAATTAAGGTTGTAAGCGACGGTACGAATTTTAATCAGTACGTAGTACATAATTGTATTTTCGTGAGTGCGGACGGGACAAAAACCACATTCGAGTATGACGTTACGGATAGAGAAGACGTACTTGCCGCTATGAAAAAGAAAGTTGGCAAAGAAACGGCGGAGTGGACTTATTCGTCGGATTTACCGGAAGTTCTTCCCGAGAAAAACGGGCTCGTATATACCGAAACGAAAACGAAAAGAACTTATAACGTCGTGTGGAAAAATTACGACGGCGAAGAACTCAAAACGGATTCTGTAGAATACGGCGTAGTGCCGACGTATGACGGAACGCCCGTAAAAGCGGCGGATAAAGACGGCGAGTACGTATTTGCTGGATGGGATAAAGAAGTCGTTGCTGCTACGGATAACGTGGTTTATACTGCGAAATTCGATACTACCGAGCATGAATTCGGCGAATGGAACGTTACCGAAAACGCTACTTGTTTAGAAAAGGGCGAACGCGAGAAAACGTGTTTGCATACCGGTTGCGGTTATATCGTAACGGAAGAAGTCGCCGCGCTCGGACACGATATGGGTGAATTCGTTGAAACGAAAAAGGCTACTTGCACCGAAAAAGGCGAGAAGACCAAATCTTGTAAGAGAGAGGGATGTACCCATAAGGAAACCGAAGAGATTGCCGCGCTCGGACATAAACTTGTAAAAGTCGATAAAGTGGACGCGACAACAGAGAAAGAGGGCGTTAAGGAACATTACAAATGCTCGGAATGCGGCGCATTATACGCCGACGAGGCGGGGACTACTTCGGTAACCGAAGAGGAACTCGTAATTGCAAAAACCGAAAAGAAAAACGGCGGTTGCGGCGGTTCGATTGATAAATCGGCCATAGGTCTCGTTATATTGTCGATTGCGGCGGTTGCGGTTTTGCTAAAAAAACGTAAGGCGTAAACATGCGCTAATTCGGTGTAAAAATAATATTCACTAATATGAAAAGCGGGCGAGCGGTTCATAACCGCTCGCCCGAAATAAGTTTTGCTTTATTCAGAGTTGTAATTGTCGATGATCGTCTGAAATCTTGTGATGACCTTCCTCTTGTCTCCGTAAAGTTGGTTGTATGCCAATCGAGCCGCATGGTAACCTATGTTTTCGCTGTCTTGCTTAATTACGAACGGTTGCCAGACTTTTTTCTCTAACGATGAAAGTTCGTCGTCGAAAACCATAAGTTTCAACTTGTCGGGAATGGCAATATTCAATTTTGCGGCAACGTCTATAATCGTATTTGCAAGGTTGCCCGTTGCTATCACTACCTGAGTTTCGGGGAAAGATTTTAAATAATTTTCGATTTCGGTCAATTGCTCGTTTTTATTGTTCGATATCTTTAACAGATTGTGCGAGTTCGAAGAACCGTAATATTTAATCAGCCCGTAATTAAACCCGTTTATTCGTTCTGCGATACTCGTTGCATAGTCCCGTGGCAAAGAAACATAGACGATATTTTTATAATTCAAATTATATAAAAATTCGACGGATTCGACCATTGCGAGATAATTGTCCGTGCCGACGTAAGAAAAATTGAAACCTGGAATGTAACGATCGAGTATAGTAATGGGAATTTTTTTTAATGCAAATTGCAATAAGATTTCGTTGTCGTCTTCATTGTCGCAAGGGAAAAGGATAACTCCGTTATCCCGCGTATATAAAGATTTTTGCAATAATCTTTTTTCCTGTAAAATATTATTGTTGCTTGTTTCGATGGATAAGTTGAGATGGTTTTCAAGACAAAATTTTTCAACTCCGGAAACAAGCGTCCGTGAAAAGATACTGTTTATCGACGGGGTAATAAATGTAATTTGTTTCGGAGCGTTTGCAAGGTCGGTTTTGTCGTCGTCCTGCGATTGTTTTATGAAATAACCTTTTCCGTGAATTTTAATAACTTCGTTTCTTGCGATTAACTTATCATACGCCAATCTGACGGGGTGTCGGCTCGTATTGAATTTTAGAGACACGAATCGCTCGCTCGGTAGCATAAAATTCGGAACGTCGCGATTTTCATCGATCAGGTTCTTCAGATAATCCAATATTTTTGTGTACAACGTCGTATCGGACATTACGATTTATCCCCCCATAATGATTCCTATAGATATATTTTATCACATTTGCCTATTATAATCAAGCGTTATTAAAGAAGATAACCGTAGGATTCTTATTCAAAATAAACCACAGAACCAGTTATACGGAATTGATATTGACAAATAAAAGTTTGTATGTTACAATATATAAGGTTAGATTGGAGTAATGCCGATCTTTACTAAGTATAGTTGTTGGAGTAAATGTATGAGATTGCGGACAAAAAACTTTTTATTGTGTTTATTGTCGATAACATTTTTGGTGGCGTTGTCGGGCGCGTTCCGAATTTTTGCGTTTGCCGAAGAAAGCGCTGCAGACGTCGGCGGCGGAACTAATCCGAACCGGGCAGCCGCAAACGTATACTCGGACGGCGACAATGCGGGAGAACTGAACGGCGTTTATTTTTCGTTGCCTAAAGGAACGAGCATTCCGTATTCTGCCGACTGGACGGTGGCTTATGCCCCTGAAAACGCCGCCGCGTTAAAACTTTTGCGCGGAAATACGTCCTACGAAATGGGTACGGGGAACGGTACGATTATCAAGTACGGAACTACGGATTGTTATTTAAAAATCGAAGCGTGGATGCTAAAAGATTATTCCTCGTATTTGCCGCTTAAAGACGGCGACGTTATAGTAGTCGACGGTGTGTTTGCTAATTCGGATAACGGAAGCAGGTTTAATATTTCCCGCACTCTTTTTGAAATAACGGGGGATAAGGCGGACGGATTTTCCGTAAACGTTATCACCGAATCAGAAGACACGGTGCGCTTAGGTACAGGCTTTGATATCAACAAGAATCCTGAAGAAAACGAGGACGGCGTAGCGGGAATATATTTCGGATTGAAAGAAAACAATACCGTTACTTCGGGAACGGTTTATACCCCGACCGACAAATCGGTCGTAACGTTCAAAAGAAAGGGCGTCAACAGAACGTATAATTCCGTTACCCTCGTAAAAAACGGCGCTGCCGAATATCTTCTCGATTGCAGCGGATTCGGTATTGCGTTACCCCTTCGCTCGGGCGACCTCTTAACGATAGACGGTATATTTAAATCGGAGGATTCCGTTTCTTCGATAAGAGTAGACAAAACGTACGTTTCCTTAGAGGAAGAAAGCGGAGTTACGGTAGCGAAAGTAACGAATTACGATCCGTCCGTTATTCAGACGGGCAAAGCGGTTTCCGATGCGAGAAAACCTAACGTTAATTCTTCCGACGGCACGATTTGGGGTATGTATTTCGATTTGCCTGACGGGACGAATATTCCGTTCGATACGGGGTGGACTCTCGGTTATGCACCCGAAAAAGCAAGCAATATCAGAATGTATCGCGACGGAGAGTATTTCACGATAGGGAAATCGGGAATGTCGACGCTTATTAAGTTTTCCGCGACCGAAGTATATTTCAAGACGGAAGCGTGGATGCTTTCCAATGCGGACAAGGCTTTACCTCTGCGGAACGGAGATTTAATAGTTCTTGAAGGCAGATTTACCGCAAATAATACGACGTTCTCGATGAGCGAAACGACTATAAAAATCTCAAAATCCGACGACGGAGCGTTTATTACCGACGTTATTGAAAATTTCCGGGAAGAACTTATAGATCGAGTGAGTGAAGATTATCCGTTAGGTAATTACGAACGTAACGAAAAGAAACAAATCAGCGAAATCGTTGCGTCGGCAAGCGAAAAGATCAGAAATTCGCAAAAAGCAGTAAACGCTTACGAAGTATATGTCGATACCGTAAACAAAATAAAAAATATTACGGTTTCGCCGGACGCGATAGATAATCTTAATGAAAAAATTAAGCCTGCCGCTATCTGGAAGTTAAAGAATTTTGTCGATAAAAACGATTATTTCGAGGCGCAGCAACAAAAATTAGATCAAATCATAGCGGAGTATTCCGAGAAAATTCTCGGCGCGGGCAATCAGAAAGAGGTTTCGCAATTTTTATCCGAGGCGCAAACCGATATCGATTCGCTGCTTACAAAAGCAAATATAATCGAAAAGGCGATTACGTCGCAGACGGACGGTTGGGAAGAATACCTGGAAACGTATAACGTCGTATCGTTGAGAGATATGAACCTCGGAGAATCGCTACACTTGAAAAAAGAAGGCGGCAATACCGAAGCAATCAATACCGACGAAAGATTTAATAACGTGTTTAATTCGTTCGTTCCGACGAGCGGAAACGATACGTCTTCCGTGGTTTTCAGATTTTATTACGAAAATAACGGACAACAACCGTTCATTCAGTTTTTCGTTCGCGGACAAATGTGGTTCGGATACCTCTTCACGATAGGAACGGGAGGCGGCGGATATTGGGCTCAAAGGCTTGACGAGGATACGACGAAAGATTCCCTTTTCACAGCAAACCAAGGACATGCGTTATCGAACGGAGTTCGCCACGAAATCGAATTGGGCGCGATTGATTTGAAAGGAACGAACAGAACGTGGATTTACGTTAAAGTTGACGGGGAACTCGGAATAAGTACGTTCTACGATACGTTGTCTATGAGCGAGGGCAGTTTCCGTATAAGCGTCAAAGCGGCATTGAACAACGAATCGGATTATACGATAAGTAATTGTGAAGAAAAATTAACGCCTTTAAATGCGAAAAAAGTCGGCGCGTTCACGCTTGCCGAAGGGCATACCGACGGGGCGAACGGATTATATGCGACTCTTGTAAAGAACGACGTTTTATATGCAAAAGATAAGAGTATATCCGCCTATGCCGTTAGCGAAAACGCCGTTGTTTTAAGAAGAAACGGAGAAATTATTAAAAATATTTCTACGCGTTTGCCTGCCATTCAAAAATATACGCAGACGAATTATTACATTCCGATTGCTACTAACGGTTTTACCCCGCAACAAGGCGATGAACTGACGATTGATGGCGATTTTGCTTATTTTTCTTCCGACACTAACGGAAAGTTTATATATTCCGTAAGCCGTTCCGTGTTCGTTTTCAATAATGGCGCATGGGAGCAAAAATTATCGCTTGACGACGCAAAAAACGGGGCAAAGGACGAACTTGACGGATATGCGGA
Organism: uncultured Clostridia bacterium; assembly: GCA_934254815.1. Lineage (GTDB taxonomy): Bacteria > Bacillota > Clostridia > Christensenellales > Borkfalkiaceae > UBA10281. The sequence continues at coordinate 56,312 of CAKQME010000002.1, forward strand.
TATTTCTTTGTACGACGAAGAGGAAGCGTCGGTTATAACCGAGTTGATTAAAAATGCAAAAACGGCAATCGATTCGGCGACAACGACCGAGAGCGTTGTCAATATATTGAGAACGGCGGAAAGCAAAATCGACGAAGTCAAAACGACGCTCGGGAAATATGCGGACGAAGCGATAAAAAATATCGAAGCGTATAAAAAAGATAATCTTTCGGATTATTCGCCTGAAGCGGTTGCCGAGATAAATCGGTATAAAGCAGAAGCAAAGGCGGAAATTTTATCCGCAGATAGTAAAGCGCGTATAGATTCGCTCAAACAATATTGTGTCGCGCGAATTGACAGTTTGAAAACAAGCGCCGAAACGTCGGCAGAAGAACTCTCCGCTCAAAAAGACGAAGGGAAACAATCTGTGAAAGATATTTACGGCGGTATCGATTTGTCGAAATTAACGGAAGATGAAATTGCCGATTTGAATAAGGAAACGCAAGACGTCTTACGGAATATCGACGGTTCGACTACGAAAGAACAGGTTTCGTCCTTAGTCGACGCGTATGAGAGCAAGTATGACAAAGGGAATCGACAACCGGGAAAAACCGAAAAGAAAGGATGTAAATCATCTGTGATTATTCCGGTTTCGGCTTGTCTTGCTTTTGCGATTGTAGCAACGTTAGCAATGATTATTTATAAGAAAAACAAAAAAAGATCTTAAAATTCCGGAGGAAAAAAGATATGATGAATTTGAAGAAAAAATGTGTTTCCGTTATGTTATCTGCCGCTTGCCTTTTATCTATGGCGAGTTGCGGAATAGGAAAAGTCAATAAAGACGATTCTAAAACCGACGATCCGACAAAAGCGAACATCAGTTTGATGACGTGGGACGGCGGTATAGGTAAAGAGTGGCTCGATAAGGCGGCGGCTCTGTTTGAAGAAAAGTACAAAGATTCCACCGATTTTCAGGAAGGAAGAAAGGGCGTAAAGATCAATATCGAAAAATCGAGAAACTGCGCAGGTTCATCGCTTGAAACCTCTATGACGTACGATATTTATTTTACCGAGAGCGTTAACTATTACAAACTCGTAAACGACGGTATGCTTGCCGATTTAACGGAAATAATGACGACTCCGCTTACCGAATACGGCGACGATAAAACGATTCTTTCTAAAATAGACCCCTCGTATGCCTCGTTTTTAAAGACTAAAGACGATAAATATTACGCGATACCGTTTTACGATTCGTTTTATTCTTTGGTTTACGATATAGACTTATGGAAGAATAAAGGATTTTACATTTCAAAAGACGGTGATTTTACGAAGAATTTAAAAAATCTTAGCGTCGGAAGAGACGGTGTTTCGGGAACGAGCGACGACGGTTTGCCTGCTACGTACGAAGAATTTGCGAAGTTGATGAAGAAACTTCGCGACGATACGCGTAAGCCTATTCTTTACTGCGCAAACGGAACGGATTACGTTGCGAACTTCCTTTATAATTACTGGACGGATTATGAAGGGTTAGACGAAATGATGTTGAATTATACGTTTGAAGGTACGGCAAAAGACCTTATAAACGTTTCGGATGACGGAACCGTAACCAAATTGCCCGAAACGAAAATTACGTTTGCAAACGGCTACGATTTGCAAAAACAGGCGGGAAAATATTATGCGTTAAAGTTTATGCAGGACGTTATTTGTAATAACCCCGATAATTACGAGATGATAGAATCTCATACCGCCGCGCAGAAACTTTTTGTAAACGGCGGAGTTACGAATTCCGAACCGAACGCGATGTTGATTGAGGGATCGTGGTGGGAAAACGAAGCCGCTTCGGCTTTTGCGACTCTCGCAGAAAACGGCGACGAAAGGCACAATTACGCGATTATGCCTATACCGTGTGCCGACAGTTCGAAACTCGGTACGAAAGAAACGAGGGTTTCGCTTAGTTCATCGTACGGTTTGGTTAATAAAAACACTCAAAATATGAAACTTGCACTCGAATTTATGAAGTTCTTGCATACCGACGTGCAACTTTCGGCGTTTACCGCAGAGACGTCTATGCTTCGCGCATTGAACTATGAAGTATTGCCGGAGGACGAGGCTAAATTGACGACTTACGCCAAATCGAACGTTGAAATTAAAGAAAAAGCAAACGTAATTTATCCGTATTCGTCGCGAAAAGAAGTCATTAATAACGATCTTGAATTTGCAAATTTCGCATGGGCATGGAAGACTTCTGCGGGAAACAACCAAAAAAATCCCATGTTGTATTTTACGGCTAAAGATTTAACCGGACAAAGCGCGGAGAAGTATTTTAACGGTATCTACGACTACTTTAAAACTCGATGGAACACAATATCTTCAAGAGGTTAAAAATGAATTCTTGCATCAAAACCGCAACGCGACGTAAAAAAAGTAAAAGCGCGAAAGGCGAATTGATTTTTTATTCGTTGCTATTGATATTACCGTTGACTCAAATCCTGGTCTTTTATTTCGGCGTGAATTTTCAGTCGATTTTAATGGTTTTTCAGGATTACGATACGTACAACAACGAGTATATATGGGATATAAGCGTAAATATTCAAAAGTTTCTTATCGATATTAAGCAACAAGCCTTTTGGATTATGGTAAAAAACTCGTTTGTGGTGTGGTTGTTTACCGGGCTTATTTGCACCACGTTGGCGGTAGTTTTCGCGTATTATATATACAAGCGTAGAACGGGGCATAATTTCTTTAAATTCGCGTTGTTTTTACCGTCCGTATTACCTGCGATTCTTTTAGTCGTAACGTTTAAAAAATTCGTCGGCTCCGCATTGCCTGCCTTTGATAAATTTCTGTTTGATAAATCGGTAGACAGCGTGTTTGCTTACAGTTCGACGGCAAGATTCTGGATAGTTACAGTTTTCAGCGTTGCTATATCTTTTGGCGGACAGGTTTTGGTGTATACGGGCGCAATGGATCAGATATCGCCCGAAATCATCGAGGCCGGCGAAATTGACGGCGCAGGAACGTTGCGCGAGTTCGTTTCGATTGTTCTGCCGTCGGTTTTCCCGACGATAGGAACGTTTTTGATAACGGGTGTAGCAGGGATTTTTACAAATCAGAACAATTTGTTTAACTTTTTCGGACAAACCGCTGCGCCCAATGAAAAGACGGTCGGATATTACTTGTATACTATGGTGTATGAGACGGGAGGAAAGGGTGGCTATTGTTACGCCGCTTTCCTCGGTTTCGTATGTACTCTCGTGGTATTGCCGATTGCTTTCGGCGTAAGGAAAATGGTCGAAAAGGTTCAGGAGTAACGCTTATGAATATAAGAATCAAAAAAAGCGACGCCGGGAAAAGTAAAATAAGCGCGGAAACGATAATTATTTTCGTTTTACTCGTTTTATATATAATCGCGCTTGCTTTGCCGTTATTTTGGTCTGTAATAGTTTCCTTTACGGATATTGACGCGTACGATAATTTTTACGTCGCTAAAATTTTCTCGAATATTAAGATACCGTTTAAAAAAACGGTGTCGAATTATCAAAATGCGTGGAAATACCTTACTATTACGGCGCCGACAAGCAGAGACGAATATAACGTAATCGGTCTTTATATTCATTCGCTTAAATATTCGCTTATCAGCGCAACGATGTTTACCTTATGTCCGTGTCTTGTTGCTTACGCGACTGCAAGATATAAATTTAAGTTTTCAAAATTTATTTACGGTTTCGTTATAGTGGCGATGAGTTTGCCGATTGTCGGAAGTATGCCTTCCGAAATCAGAATGCTTAAAAATTTGCATATCTACGGAACGTTTGCAAGTATGGGCGTTTTGAGATTTAACTTTTTAAGCGTATACTTTTTAATCTTTTACGCCGAATTTCAATCGATACCTAAGGATTATACCGAAGCGGCAAAGATTGACGGAGCGTCGCAAATGGCGATTATGCTGAAAATAATTATGCCTCTTGCGTCAGGAACGATGCTTACGGTTTTCGTTTTATCTTTTATCAGTTATTGGAATGATTTTCAAATCCCGGTATTGTACTTACCCGAATATCCGACGGCCGCGTATTGCATTTACTATTTTATGAATACGGCTCAAGGCGGAAGCATCACGAGCGAAACGCCCGTGCAGATGGCGGGAACGGTAATTATGACTATCCCTATTCTGATTGTATTTATAGTATTCAATAAACGGTTGAGAGTGTCGGTCGCTATAGGAGGAATTAAAGGTTAATGAAAAAAATAGTTTTATTTTTATTAAGCATATTATCCTGTGGTTTTATTACGGCGGGAGTGGTTATAGGTTATGCCGATACGAAAGGTGAAACGGCGGGCGGAGCAAATTCCGAATATGGCGGTTATACGGTAAATATCGGAGACGAAATCGTCGTACAGGAAAAATCGTTATCGTTTGGCGATGAAACTAAAAAGGCGGGCGTAAAAATCATTTCTCCGAGCGGGGCGTGCTACGGCGGAGAGCGTTTCTGCGCTACCGAAGCGGGCATATATACCGTGGTTTACAGCGCATATTTTGAAGACAACGGAAAAACGGAAGAAGTAACCGAGGAAGTCGAATATTTATGCGTCAGGAAGAGTACGGACTTTTTTGAATATAACGATTCCGTGGTTGCATTTTACGGCAGTTATCGCCATAACACCGCAAAAGTTCGGCATCAAGGCGTTTATTTCGATATAAAGTCGGGCGCCGAGATTAAATGTAATGCTTTGATAGACGTAAAAGATCTGAATCTCGATAAACCTATTATAGATTTTATCGTAGATCCGACGACTATCGGCGTTAACGATTTTACGAATATAAAAATCCGTATCGAAGACGCTTACGATGAAAATAGTTACGTTGACATATTCGTCGTTGACGGAGGCTTTATAAATTCGGAAGGCGCAAGTATTTGCGCGAGAGCCGGATTTAACGGAAGCATTGCCGCCGGGTATGAGGCGTGGGTGGATCAATATATAACTACTCGAACGGGAACTTCGCTTATGTCGTCGTTCCACGGTTATCCTGCTTACGAGCCGACGCATACCGCCAAGTTTTATCTCGATTATGCAACTAAAACGGTGTATGGCAAGGCTGCGGCCTGGACGAACGACCAATTGATATATATTAACGACTTAACCAACAAAAGATTATATAAATTTAATCCGTGGGAAGGTTTTTCATCAAATAAAGTTAAAGTAAGTTTATATCCTTCGGGGTTTAATAACGTTTCGGGCAGGATATTGATAAAGTCGATCGCGGGCGTTGATTTTTCTACCGAGATGAAAGAAGATACCGTACCGCCCTCAATCATTATTGATTATGACGGACAAGACGCGGATAATCTTCCCGATGCCGTCGTTGGTAAGCCTTATAAAATTTTTGCCGCGACCGTAGAAGATAATTACGATATCGACGTCCCCGTGAACGTTTCCGTAACGTACTTTGACGGCGTTTCGGGAAAAAGAATCGACGTAAACGTTTCGGGCGGAGAATTTATTTCTGAAAAGTCGGGCGTATATACCGTACTGTACGAGGCGGAAGATAGAAGCGGTAACGTTGCGGAAAGTAAAAAATTAAAAATATATACTTCCGATTACGTTAAAATGTCGGCAACTTGTTCCACGGTTATAGAAAAAGCCAAATCTTATCACGAATCGTATTTGCCGACGGCGAACGATTTGATAATTTCCGGCGGCGTAGGTAAATTTGAAATCGCGCGACAGATTTATTCGCCGTCCGGTACGGAGATTGTTACCGACGAAAACGTTTTTACCCCTTATGAGAGTGGAAAATATAAGGTCGTTTTTACAATCAAAGACTATCTCGGCGAAGTTCTGGATTACGTTTATGAGTTGGAGGTACAACCGCTTTCCAAACCCGTGTTTATTGAAAATGCGGTAGTTCCTCAAGTGTTTATCAAGGGGTATAAGTATACTATTGAAAGTCCTTTGGTCGCAGATATGAAGGACGGTCAGATAATTACGCAAAAATCCACTTTGAAAATAAACGGAAAAACATCGGACGGGGAATTTACTGCCGACGGAAATGCAGTCGGGGTGGTTTTCGATTACGACGGTTACGTCGGCAGCGTTGAGCCTGTTGAATATGAAATTCCCGTCGTGGACGTAAAAGGAACGACGGATCAGGCGGCATATTTCAGCGGAAACCTTACGGTAAAAGAAAATATCGACGACGTAGCGATTTCCGCTGTGAAAGACGGTTCTGCCGTGTTTGCGTCTAAACTCGGACAAAGCGATTTGTCAATCAATATGACGACTACCGAAAAAAACAATTTTGGTTATCTGACTATTAAGTTGACTGATGCGACCGATCCGACTACAAGTTTGACTTTCAGAATAGACGTTAAAGGTAAAACGTTTTATTTCGGCAAAGATTCGGCTGCTTTTTCAATCGAAAAAGGATTTTTCAGTTTCAGATATAAAAATCACGCTAAAAGAGTTTCCGATATTTTAGGTAACGAACTTACCGAATGTACGACGGACGATAGCGGTCGGGCATTCGGCGGGTTTAAAGGCGGAGTGTACGTTACTTTCGGCTTTGAAAAAGTAACGGGCGCAAGTGAAGTACTTATAACTAAAATTTGCAATCAGGCTCTCGGGACTAAGGAACGAAATAATCCCACCGACAGCGGTGATCCGATAATCGAGTTGAACGAAGACGTCAAAACCGAACAGTTTATCGGAGACGATTTTGAGTATCCTTCGTTTTCGGCTTACGACGTTTTAAGTGAAATTACCGCTACGAGTATAGAAATAAAAACGCCGGATAATAAGACTTATACCGAGGGTACGTTCAAAATTACAGAATACGGCAGATATAAAATTTATTACTATGCCGAGGATTCGTTCGGAAATTTCGTAAAAATTCCCAAGACCGTATTCGTCAACGACGATTCTGCGCCCGAAGTTACGGTTGACAACGTAGAGAAAACAGAATATAAAGTCGGAGATATAGTTACCGTACCCGCGTATGCGGCAACAGATAATTTGGGATACGTGTCTGCGGACGTGATATTGATTTTACCCGATAATCAGGCAAGACTTTTATATCACGACGAAAACGGGAAAAGAGAATGTTATCTTAACGATGAAAAATTGTATTCTGCGGCTTTCAGGGTCGACGAAAAATCTTTCAGACTGGAACAGAAAGGTACGTATAGGATTCGTTACGTTATATATGATAAACAACTCAATACGACGGTAAAAGAGATTGTTATATCGGTAAAATAGGGAGAAAACGACTATGAAGAAGTGTTATAAATTTATTTGCTTTATAATGGTTGTCGTTTCGTGTCTTACGTTTGCGGCGTGCAAAAAGAAAGACGACGGAAATAGCGGCGGAGGAGATACTTCCGAAATAAATCGCGTCGTTTCGAATAAATACGTAGTCAGAAACGGGATGAGCGATTATTATATCGTTTTGCCCGAAAACGCTATGGAAAAGGAAACTTTTGCCGCGACGGAATTTGCTTATATTATAAAAGAGGCAACCGGCGCGAGTATTCCCGTTATTTCGGAAAAAGAAGTTAAAAGTTCGTATAAATATATTTCTCTCGGAGAAACGACGCAGTTCGAAAATGCGTTTTCAGACGTTGATTTGAGCCAACTTTACGGAACGCAATCGGCATACTTTATTTCTACTCTCGGCAATAATATTTATATCGCGTCGGGTAAAGAGCATTACGGCGCAGGTACTTTGTACGGGGTATACGACTTATTAACCGAAATGGTCGGATATAAATATTATCACGATACCGAAATTTATTTTGAAGAAAAAGATTCTGTAAATTTATTGAAGTATGACGAAGAGATAGTAAAGCCTACGTTTGATACGAGAACGATAACGACGATGTATATCTATACCAACGATACGCACGCCACGCGTTTAAGATTGATAACCTTTGAAAGCAAAGAATGGAACAGAACGACCGTAGGACACGGGCAGATTGCATTGTTTGTGCCAAACAACGAAATCGGCGCAGACGGTAAAGAGTTGGGCGAATCTCATCCGGAATGGTTTGTATATCCGAAAGCGGAGGTTCTCCCCAAAGGACAAATGTTGCAAAATCAACTTTGTTGGAGTGCGGGGGACGAACTTGAAACGTACGTTGCCGAAAAAATGAAAACGTATCTTGCAGAGGACACGGAAGCCAAATATTTTATGTTCGGGCAAGAGGATAATTCCATCGTTTGTTCCTGCGATAAATGTAAAGCAAATTTATCCGATTGGGCAGGCACCTACGGCGGGTTGCAAGTTGCGTTTATGAATAACGTTTTAAAAAAGGTAAAACCGTGGCTCGAAGAAAATCAACCGGGCAGAGACGTGAAATTCGTTATTTATGCATATCACAATACGCAGGACGCGCCGATAAAACAAGGCGGCGACGGAGAATATATTCCGTGCAGCGATAAAGTTATTCCCGACGAAGATTTGATGATTGAGTTATGTCCGATTTTTGCGAATTATTCGTATTCGTTCGATTCTCCCGTAAATAAAGAATTCGCTACCGCGCTTGACGGGTGGTCGGTCGTGGCTAAAGATAAATTGTTGATTTATACTTATTTTACGAATTACACGCACAACTTTGCGAATATCAACAATTTCGGAACGGTTGCGAGTATGTTGAACGATTATAAGAGCAAAGGTGTATCCTACGTTATTACGCAGGGCGCGTCCGATTCAAACGTTCCGTGTTTCGACGAAATGCGTTCATACGTCGAATCTAACCTTATGTGGAATTTGAATCAAAACTACGAAACGCTGGCGAAAGACTTTATGGTTCACTACTATAAAGAGGCAGGCGACAGCATGTTCAAAGTATACGAGATGATTCGCGACAGATATACGTGGTTTCAGGCTGCCGTAAGCGTTTCGAGCGGTTCTTTAACGGGCGATATTTACGATAACAGGTTATATACCGTGCAGTTCATCAATCAACTTGACAAACAGATAGACCTCGCATTGGCGAGTATCGACGCTTTGAAAGAAAGCGATACCGAAAAATATACGACTCTTAAAAATCGTATACTGAAAGATGAGTTGCCTATAATTTATCTGAAAATGAGACTTTACCCCGATTATTACGGGGATGCGGAAAAAGACGAAATGAAAGAAGTATGGGAATATTATACAAATTATTACGGCATAACCAAAGACAGCGAAGGCAACGATTTGCCGACCTTGTTTGATTGATGCGGAGGATAATATGAATATTAAAAGATTTGTTTCGTTTTTATGTGCGGTTGTCGTTGCCTGCTTTGCGGCTTCGTGCAAAAATGGCGGTTCGGCAAGCGAAAGCGGTAATCCGGAGCCGTCAAGTGAAGCCACGATCACGCTTTCGGTTACTCAGATAGAATTATCTTTGGAAGAAACTTTTAAAGTTGAGGCAAACGTTGCGGAATCGCGTAAAGGCTCGCTCGTATTCTGGAGCGTTCGGGATAAGGACGTGGCAGAAGTAACCGACGACGGAGTGGTTAAGGGAATCGGAGTCGGCAACACGATTTTATATGCGCAATGCGGTGATTACACAGCGTTGTGCGCCGTAACCGTTTTGCCTTACGAGGCTCCCGAAGATCTGACGATAGTTCTACCCAAAACCGAGTATTCTTTAAACGTCGGCGACAAGTACGAATTGCCGCTGAAGGCAAGGTTTGGCAAAGACTACGCCGACGGCGTAAGTTTTAAGTTTCAAACCGACGGCGATGCGATTGTCGTTGATGCAAGCGGCAGTATTACCGCGAATAAACAAGGTTCCGTTAAAGTCCTGATTACGGCGACTTACGTTGAGGAAGGCACGGAATTTACAGCCTATAAATATATTACCGTTTACGTTTATTAACGTAAGAATTTTAACGGAGGAGTTTGCTTCGTCCTTGACACAGGGCGAAGCAATAACGCTATTATGATTACTATGCTTAACGGCGAATGGCAGATAAATTCGTCTGAAATCCATAACCTCAGAGGACGCGTGCCGGGGTCTTTAATTACTTCGCTTTTGGATAACGATTTAATAGGCGAACCGTCGTATCGCGATAACGCCGAAAATATCCGCGAGAAATATTTATACGAAAACTACACGTTTTCCCGAAAATTTTCTTTGTCCGAAGAGCAATTGAAAAAGCATAACTATTTGTTTGCGGAAGGAATAGATACGATTGCGAGTATTTTCATTAACGGAGTAAAAATTGCGGACGTATGCGATATGTTTATGCGTTATCGCATTAAAGTGGACAATTCTATACTTTCAACCGAAAACGAGATAAAAATCGAGTTTATTTCGCCTTACAAATATATTGCGGAACACGACGGCGGATTGTTCAGGACGTTCGGGGTTACGGAATTAAAGGCTCCGTGCATAAGAAAAGCGGGATACTCGTTCGGGTGGGATTGGTGTGCGAATCTTGCCGATATAGGTATTTATCGCGATATATATTTAGTTTCTACCGACGAGGGATATCTTTCGGACTATAAGTATACCGCCGAATTTTTACCCGACGGAAAGGCGAAGTTATGCGTTACCGTAAATAGCGTCTGCATAGGTAAAGGCGAGGTAAAAGTTTCTTTGTTCGGACACGGATACTCGTCGTCGTTGGCAAAACCGTTATCCGAAACGACTGTCTTTGAATTTTTAGTAGATAATCCCGAATTATGGTATCCGAACGGTTACGGAAAGCAACCTCTGTATAATTTGAAGATTCAAGTCGGCGATAAGGAATATAACTATAAGTTAGGACTCCGAAAGATAGAAGTCGACGATAAAATCGATAGCGTGGGGAGAAACTTTGCGATATACGTAAACGGAATAAAAATATTCGTCAAAGGATCTAACTACATTCCCGAAGACCTTGTTCTCGGAAGGATCAATGAAAAAAGAACGCGGAACCTTTTGACGCGAGTAGCAAATAACTATGGTAACACGGTAAGAGTCTGGGGCGGCGGATTATACCCCGACGACTACTTTTACGATATTTGCGATGAGTTGGGGTTGCTGGTGTTTCAAGATCTGACGTTTGCCTGCGTCTCATACGATATGCGCGACGAGAAGTTTAAGTCTTTGATAGTAAACGAAACGGTGGATGCGTTAAAAAGAATACGAAACCACGCCTGCATTTGCGTGATTGACGGCGATAACGAATGCGAGGACGGCATTAACGGAAACGGCGAAGATATAATGGAACAGTATTCCGTTATGCGTGGAATTATAACGGAAACCGTAAAACAAAATTGCGACGCATATTTTCTTCCGTCGTCGCCGAGTTCCGGAAAAATGTTTACGAGGCAAAACGATACGGAGAATCTCGATACGCACTATTGGAGCGTCTGGCACGGTTTAAAGCCTTACGAGGACTATGCGGAGATATCTCCGAGGCTTTTGTCCGAATTCGGTATTCAGTCTTTTCCGTCGTATGAAACGGTAAAAAAATTTACCCGACAAAACGAACGCTATGCGTCTTCTTACGTAATGACGTATCATCAACGCGATTACTCTTTTACAAACGATAAGAATATTTATTACGTCGATAAATATTATAAAAAGCCGCAAGACATGAAAGAGTTGTGCTACCTTTCGTCGCTTGTGCAAGCCGAAGGCTTAAAATTATGCGTCGAACATTTAAGAATGAATAAGCCGCGTTGTAACGGCGCTATTTACTGGCAATTAAACGATTGCTGGATGGGGCAGTCCGAAAGCGTAATCGATTATTGCGGTATGCCTAAGGCAGCCGGTTATTACGAAAAAAAATTCTTTGCTCCGCATCTCGTAGTCGTCCGCGAACGAGAAAACGAGATAGAGATCGGCATATCGAACGATACCGCAAATGACGCCGAATATAAAGTCGTATATGAAGTCTGCAATTTTGACGGAGAGTTAATAGAAAGCAAGTCGTTTAATGCGTCGGTGTCGGCATCGTCTTGCGGCGTGGTTTACAAATGCAAATCTCCGTTCGGGGATAAAGATACGGATAAATACGTGTGCGCAAAAATATATAATGCCGACGGCGAGATTTTATCGTCTGTGATATACCAAAAACATTCCGATAAAGAGATAACTTATCCGAAAGTAAAAATAGACTTAACGAGACGCGACGTTATGCATTTTACGGTCAAATCAAGCGGATTTGCCAAAAACGTATACCTCGTGTGCGGCGACGCGGTATTTTCGGATAATTATTTTACTTTGAGAAAAGGCGAAAGCAAAAATATAACGACAGACAAGCCTGTGAACGAAAACGATATAGAAATCGTTACGCTTAACGATTTGATGAGAACCGACTAATTTGGAGATAATATGTACGAACAGAAATTTGAGCATAAAGGGCAGTATGAACGAGAACTCGAGATATACTTAAAGAAGTTTTCAGAGGAGGAATTCAAAGCGCTTTGCACGACGAAAATAGCAGATTTAAGCGTGGAATACGCATATTCGGACGAACCCGTAAAATATAGCAAATTGTCGTCGCTACGTTTTAAACCGATTAAGATCGGCGAGGTGTGGGCATATAAAAATTTTGCCTGCGCATGGTTTCATTTATATGGTAAACTCGACTCTTCTGTTGTGATAAACGACTTATATCTCGATTTTTGCAACGGCGGAGAGGGTTTGCTGGTCGATAAAAACGGGCATGCGTTAAAAGGTTTTACGTCAGGTTCTCCGATATTCGGAGTAATGGATTATACCGTCGAAAAAAGATATTATTCGCTCAAGGAGTTGATTTCCGACGACGGGTATATAGATTTATATATTGACGGCGCTTCCAACGGGTTACAAGGCGAATTTCCGTATAATACGGTTTTATCGTCGGCGTCGATAGTTCGAAGGAATAATGAACTTTTTGATTTGTATTGTGATTTCGACGTATTGCTCAACTATGCCGGAACGTTGACGGAAGGCAGCGAGAAAAAATATAAATTCATCTACGCTCTTCGTAAAATTATGAATCTTATAGTGTATAGAGACGAGAACTTTTATGAAAAGGCGAAAGCGATAACGAAGTCCTTATTTAACGAAGACGGAGCGGATAAAACGAAGGTAACGGCGATAGGGCATGCGCATATGGATTTGGCGTGGTTATGGCCGATCAGGGAAACGAAAAGAAAAATATTGCGTAATTTCGCAAATGCAATTTATTTGCTGAAAAAATATCCCGAGTTTCGCTTTGCGGTATCGCAACCGCAACAGTTACAATGGACGAAAGAACTCGACCCGCAGTTGTATGAGGAAATTAAAAATTACGCAAAAGACGGAAGAATAGAAATCGTCGGCGGCGGTTGGGTTGAAAACGACACGAACGTACCTTGCGGCGAATCTTTGGTAAGGCAAGAGTTATACGGACAAAAGTTTTGGCTTGAGGAATTCGGTCGGTACGTTGATATAAGGTGGTTGCCCGATACGTTCGGGTATAGCGCGGCTATGCCTCAGATTATAAAAAAGTCTGCGCAAAACTATTTTATGACGATTAAAATATCATGGTCGAATCGGACTATTTTCCCGTATCATTCGTTTATATGGAAAGGAATAGACGGATCCGACGTTGTGGTACATATGCCGCCCGAGGGAACTTATAATTCGTTGATCGATCCGAAAGGGTTATTGTTTGCCGAATGTCAACTTAAGGAAAACGATCCGAAAGACGAGTTTTTAACCGTCTACGGTATAGGCGACGGTGGCGGCGGACCTTCGGAAATTATGCTTGAAAGGACGCTAAGAGAGAAACGTACGCCGTATTTACCGAAAGTCGCTCATACGAGCGTCGCAAGTTTTTACGATAGATTGGCGAAGAAAAATCTTTCGGTCTATAGCGGCGAAATGTACCTTGAAAAACATCGCGGAACGTATACTTCTCAATCCGACAATAAAAAATTCAATCGCGAAGCGGAAGAGAAGATTTTAATTCTTGAAAAGTTGCTCGCAAGTGAAGCAAGACAGGATCTCAAGGAAAAAATCGACGCGTTATGGAAGGAAATTCTGTTATATCAATTTCACGATATTTTACCCGGGTCATCGATTAAGAGAGTTTACGACGAAACGAGTGTGGCGTATAAGCGAATATTGTCCGAGTTGGAAGATATTGTCCGAAAACACGGCTATTCGTACGTTCCCGATAGAAATTCAATGCTCGTAAATACCGAAAATCGGGAAATAATCAAACTGGTAAAACCTGCGGACGACGTGTGGTTGTATTTTAAGGGCAAGGGAGCATTGATAAAGCCGACTGTTTATGAATACGGCGACGTGAAAGTAACCGTCGACTCGGTAGAAACCGATTATTTCAACGTTAAAATATCGGACGACGGTTCGTTTTCTCGTATTGAATTGACAAACGGTAAACTTCTCTTTGATTCGGCAAACAGATTGCGAGTGTATATCGATCGCGGTGATGCGTGGGATTTCGAGGACGATTACAGAGATCAGCCCGAGCGGTATATGAAGTTATTAAATAGTTTTGTCCGCGATTTCGGCGATTTAATAGAAATCAGGCAAACGTACGCTTTCGGTTGTTCGCGACTCACGCAAAAAATACTTATTCATAAAAAGGAAGCGATAATAAGAATTTATCACGACGTCGATTGGAATGATGCGGGATATATGATAAGAGCGGAGTTTAAGCCCGCTATATGGAGCGACGTCGTACATAGCGACGTTCAATTCGGTTACCTTGACCGTCCTACGACAGACAATACGGAACACGAACGTGCGCAATTTGAAATGTGTTGCGACAAGTGGTTTGATATATCTGCAGATGATTGCGGCTTTTCTATAATCAATAACGCAAAGAACGGCTTTATGGCTAAAAACGGCGAAGTATCTCTGAATTTATTCCGAGCCACGAACTATCCTTGCGAAAAGGCCGAAATTCATAATTTTTCGTATTCATACGCGATATACTTACATAACGATAAGTTTAATCCCGTCGTTGTCGACGATATGGCTGCAGATTTTAATTCTTGCAACCTTTACGGCAAATCGGCAATAGAAGTTCCGTCAATCGATAATCGTTGCGCCGCCGTATCGTCCTTTAAACCCGCTTATGACGGGAACGGATTTATAGCGAGGGTTTATGAGAGAACGGGAAAAGCGGTAAGCGTAAGGATGAAATTGCCCGAAAAGTTTAAAATTGTATGCGAAACCGATTTGTTGGAAGACGAAATCGGCGGGGCAACGGAGGAGTTTGAATTAAAACCGTTTGAAATTAAAACGTTCAGGTTGAAGTATGAAGGCTAAATTGAAAATAGGTATAATCGGCTGCGGTCGCATATCCGTTATGCATTTTACTTCGGCAAAATTATTGCCGCAATCGGATATCGTCGCATGCTGCGATATAGACAAAGTTAAAGCGGAAGCCGCCGCCGCTAAATACGGTGTGAACAACGTTTATACCGATTATCGCGAGATGCTCGATAAAGAGGAACTCGACGCCGTACATTTGTGCTTGCCCCATTACTTACACGTTCCCGTAGCGGAATATGCTTTTTCGAAGGGTGTAAACGTGCTTTCGGAAAAACCTATGGCAATCTCGTATGGAAGCGCCGTAAACTGCGTTGAGGCGGCGGATAAAGCGGGAGTGTTGTACGGGGTGATTTTGCAATGCCGATACAACGACGCTTCCGTATTCGTAAAAGAGAGAATCGGCGGTAGGTTAGGTAAAATTATTTCCGCAAGATCCGTTTTAACGTGGAGTCGCGCTAAATCTTATTACGACGAAAGCGATTGGAAAGGAACTTGGGAGAAAGAGGGCGGCGGCGTGGTTATAGACCAGGCGATACACTCGATAGACCTTGTTAATTGGTTTATCGGTGATGAGTACAAGACCGTCGGTTGTTCGTTTGCGAACAGAAATCATCCTTATCTCGAAGTGGAAGATACGGCGGAAGGGTTTATAACTTACAAAAACGGGACGACTTACGCGTTTTATTGTATGAATAATTATGGTTGCGACGAACCGATTGAAATAAGGCTGCTTTGCGAAAACGGTAAGGCAACTTTGACTTACGACGACGCATATATCGTATACAACGACGGAACGAGAGAAGAGTGCCACCAAAAGGTTGAAAGTACGCTATACGACGGAGCAAAAATATACTGGGGATTTCAGCATATAAAGCAGATAGAACAGTTTTATAATGCGTGCCTCGGGAAAGAAAAACTCGAGATCAGCGGAAAAGAAGCCCTGAAAACGCATAAATTATTATTTGAAATATACAATAAAGGATTAAAAAATTTTTTTAAAGAAGGAAAACATTTATGAAAGTAGGAGTAATGGTACATCTTGGCGATGACGTGGAAAAATCTTTTAAAGACGTTGCCGATATGGGGATGCATACGTGCCAACTCGTATGCTGGGATATGAGTAAACTGACGGACGATAATGCGGAACGCGTTAAAATCGCGGTAAAACAAACCGGCGTCGAAATATCGGCTTTTTGGTGCGGTTGGAGCGGACCTCAGGAATGGAATTTTATAGACGGATATCATACTTTGGGTCTTATACCCATCGCTTACCGTGAACAAAGAATAGCCGATTTAAAAAGCGGCTCTGACTTTGCGGAAAAAATAGGTGTTACCGACGTTATAACCCATATGGGTTTTTTGCCTGAAAATTGTAAGACGGACGAGTATTGCGAAGTCGTTCGGGCAATCAAAGAAGTTGCGGAATACTGCAAAGCGAAAGGTCAATGGCTGTTGTTCGAGACGGGACAGGAAACGCCTATAACGCTGAAGCGCACTATAGAATTCGTCGGAACGGGCAATCTCGGTATAAATTTCGATCCCGCGAATTTGTTGTTGTACGGTAAGGGAAACCCCTGCGATGCGATAGATATATTCGGGGAGTATATCCGCAACGTACACGGTAAAGACGGGGAGTATCCTACCGATCCGAGATATCTCGGAGAAGAGAAGCGGATAGGCGACGGAATGGTGAATTTCCCTCTTTTGATAGCGAAATTAAAAAACGTCGGTTATAACGGACCTATCAATATAGAAAGAGAAATAGTCGGAGAGAAACAAATCGAGGACATAAAATACGCTAAATCGTTTTTGGAGGTCATAATAAATGAATAAACTTCGCGTTGCGTTAATCGGAGCCGGCGGAATGGGAATGTGTCATTATAACGCGTATAAGGGCATAGAAGATATGGAATTGGTTGCTGTGTGCGACGTTCGTATAAATGAAATGAAAGATAATTTTAAAAACGACGCAAATCTTCATTTTTATACCGATATAGACGCGCTTTTGAATTGCGAAAAACTGGACGTCGTAGATATAGTTACTCCGAGTTATATGCACGCGGATATGGTAATCAAGTGTCTTAATAAAGGGTTACACGTTCTTTCCGAAAAACCGATGGCGTTAAATTACGAGGACGCGAAAAAAATGACGGATGCAGCCAAAATAGCCGACAGAAAGTTTATGGTTGCGCACGTTGTGAGATTTATGAAGCCCTACGCGTATCTTCGTAAGGAACTGAAAAATGCGGATAACGGTAAACTTATTCGTCTTGATATGAAAAGAATATCCTCGATTCCGAGATGGAGTTGGGAAAATTGGATGCTCGACGAAAACAAAAGCGGAGGCGTCGGAACGGATTTGTCGATTCACGACGTAGATTTCGTTTTGTCTACGTTGGGTGAACCCGATGAATTGTCTTCTTTCTATCGTCCTTTAAAAGACGATAGTTCGGTAATAATATCTGATTTTAAATACGGCGATGCGCTTGTTTCGTGCGAAGGGACTTGGTATAACGCGAAAACGCCGTTTAAAGCGGAATATTTTGCAGTATTCGATAATGGTTACCTTTCTTATGCCGACGGAAAACTCGTGAAAAACGATAAGGAAATTGATCTTGATAATGCGGACGTCGATAATAATGAATTGGGAATCAATATTTCGGGCGACGAGGCATATCATAACGAAATAGCCTATTTTATAAATTGCGTAAAAAACGATATCGAACCGAATTTTGTAACTCAGACAAGTTCGGCTAAGGCTGTGGAAATTATGGAAATCGTTAAAAGTAAAGCGAAAATAATATAATGAGAGAATTACATTTAATCTGTAACGCCCATATCGATCCCGTCTGGCAATGGGATTGGGAAGAGGGGTTAGGCACAACCGTTTCCACTTTCAAACAAGCCG
Source organism: uncultured Clostridia bacterium (assembly GCA_934254815.1). Taxonomy (GTDB): domain Bacteria; phylum Bacillota; class Clostridia; order Christensenellales; family Borkfalkiaceae; genus UBA10281. Next base: position 74,450 of record CAKQME010000002.1, read on the forward strand.
CCGATTTTTGCGACGAATACGATTATGTTTTCTGCCACAACGAAAGCATTTTGTACGAATACGTAGAAAAAGTCGCTCCCGAATTGTTCGCTCGTATTCAGAAACTCGTACAACAAGGTAAATGGGTGATTGCGGGCGGTTGGTATCTGCAACCCGACATAAATATGCCTTGCGGAGAAGCAATGGTGCGTCAAATCGAACTCGGCAGAAAATATTTTGCCGAAAAGTTCGGCGCAAGACCTACTACGGCGTATAATTTCGACGGTTTCGGGCATAGCGTCGGACTTGTCCAGATTCTTAAAAAGTGCGGCTTTGACGGATATATTATCTGTCGCCCGATGGAAGAATATTATCATTTGCCCGAAAACGAATTTATATGGAAGGGCGTGGACGGAAGCGAAGTGAAAGTTGCCCGCGCCACCGACGAGAATATTTACACGAGCGGTTTCGGCACTGCGCTTGAAGAAATAAAGCGAAAAATGAACCATTACGCAGGGCGGGAATACGCTTTGGCGTTGTGGGGCGTAGGCAATCACGGCGGCGTAAATTCGAGAAAAGATTTAGAAGATATAAAAAAATTCCGCGAAGAAACTGCCGACTTCAAAGTAATTCATTCCACGCCCGAAAAGTATATCGCGGCGGTTAGTCCGACGCTTACAATAGATAAGTCGTTGCCGTTTTTCCGCGGCGCATATTCTTCGATGAGCAGCGTAAAGCAAATGAATTCCTTGCTCGAAAGCAAACTGTTTACAACCGAAAAACTTTGCGCGTTCGCCGAAGAAAAAGGCTTATATAAAAAGAACGAGCAAGCGTTTACAGAAGCGATAAAAGCACTTTCTTGCCTTGAATTTCACGATTGTCTGGCGGGAACTATCGTAAGAAGCGCGGAGATAAGTTCGCTTCGCAAATGCGAATATGCTCTCGAACTTTTGCAGCGCGAATTCGACTCGGCGTTTATGGCGATTATTACCAAATATAAAAAAGCCGAACTTGAAACGTTTCCGATATTCGTGTGGAACGGTCAACCCTATGCAAGGGAAATGATCGTCGAAACCGAGATATTATTACCGAAACCGTTGACGTCGGACACCGAAGAATACGTTGCTACGGCGTATCTCGGCGATAAGCAAATACCGTCGCAAACGGTCGCGGAAGAAGGCAGTATCAACTTTGACAGAAGAAAGAGGATAGCGTATAAATTTACGGCTCGTCCGTTCTCGGTCGAACGTATCGACATAAAATTTGATATAAAACCGAAACACGTATTAAAAGACGGAAACGGCGACTTTGTTTACGAAGATAAATGTAAAAGTCTGCGTATAAGTCGATTAACGGGGCTTTTAGAGAGTTATCGTGTTGGCGGAAAAGAACTCGTTTCGGGCGGAGCGTTTGCTCCCGTTATGTTTGACGATAACGCCGATCCTTGGGGTTGGGATATGGTTAAAATAGGAGCGAATCCGAAAGAGTTCAGATTGTCCGACTGTAAAAACGGCGTTTTTGCAGGCAGAAAAAATGTTAATATAGTAGAAGACGGCGACATTCTCACCGAAATAGAAAGTTTCTTCGAACTCGGTTCGTCTTTCGTTAAGGTATCTTACAGAATTTATAATGATACGCCGTATATAGACGTAAATTATTACGTTCTGTGGAACGAACAGGAAAGAGCGTTGAAAATCCAAATTCCGACTGCGCTTGACGGCGATTTCTTCGGGCAAATTATGTTCGGCGAAGAAACGTTTACGAAAGGCGGCGAAGAATACGTCGCTCAAAGATTTATAGGTAAAAAAGACGGCGAGAACGCGCTTACGCTTTATAACAAGAGCGTTTACTCGTTTGCGTGCGAGCGAAATGTCGTATATGCAACTCTTCTTCGCGGAGTTGCCTATTGCGCTCATCCGATAGACAAGCGCCCGATTTTGTTCCGCGATAGGTTTACGCCTTATATCGAGCAGGGCAGGCACGAATTTTCTTTCCGCTTGGGTTATAACAATCTCACCGAACTTGAGAATAACGTGCAGGAGTTTTTAAACGGCGATTATTCGCTTAATTTCTTCCCGCACGGCGACGGGTACGATTTTTCGGGCGGCGTGGAAATAAACAACAAAGCGGTTTCGCTCGTATCGCTTTATCGCGACGGCGACGGATATACGTTAAGGCTTATAAACAACAACGGACAAAAAGAATGTGCGGAGTTTACCGTTTTCGGCGTAAAAACGAAATCGAAATTCGGTAAGTTCGAAGTGAAAACTTTTGAACTTAAAGACGGGAAAATTAACGAACGAGAGGTCTGGTTATAAATGAAATTAAAAGATAAAAGAGCGATATTTTTAGGGGATTCTATTACCGAGGGTGCAGCCGCCGATTCTCCCGAAAAAATATATCACGCAGTATTAAAGAATCTTATCGGATTGAAATCCGCGAGAAACGAAGGCGTCGGCGGTACGCGTATAGCAAGACAAATAACCCCTTCGGCTGTGGAGCGTTACGATGAAGATTTTAATAAACGTTACGATGCGATGAATAAAGACGCGGACGTTTTGTTTATTTTCGGCGGTACTAACGATTTCGGGCATGGTGACGCGCCTATCGGTAAAGAGGACGACGAGTCTGTATATACGTTTAACGGAGCATTAAACATGTTATTTAAAAAAGCCGTTTTCGATTTTGGGAAAGAAAACGTTATAGTGATGACTCCGTTACATCGTGTGGGAGAAGATAATCTTAAAGGCGAGGGGAATAAAGCGGCAGACGGTGAAAAACTATCGTTTTACGCCGAAGTTATAAGGGAACAAGCGAAAAAGTATGGTTTACCCGTTATTGATTTATATGGGGAAAAGGCGTTGAATCCGAATATTTCCGATAACGCAAAATTTTTTGCGGACGGTCTGCACCCCAATAACGACGGACACGCTTTGTTGGCAAAAATTATTAAAGAACGTTTAGGTAGAATATAAAAATGGCATACGAATATATAGAGAATTTCAAAAGACTCGGGTTCGGAATGTTTATTCATTTCGGTCTTTACAGCGTTATAGGTAAAGGCGAATGGTATTATTGGCAATATAAACCTGATCAAAAAAAATACGAGAAAAATATAGAAAAATTCAAAGTAACTAAAAATTGGGCTAAAAATCTTGTAAAAACGGCTAAAAGAGCAGGGTGTAAATACATTACGCTTACCACACGGCATCACGACGGTTTTTCCTTATACGACACTTGCGGACTTAACGATTTCGACGCTCCGCACTCGGCGACGGGACGAGATCTCGTTCGTGAATTCGTCGACGAATGCAACGCAGAAGGAATAGTTCCGTTTTTCTATCATACGTTGCTTGATTGGCACAATACCGACTATAAAACTAATTTCCTTAAGTATATTGATTATTTGGTTCAGAGCGTTGAGATACTTTGCAGAAATTATGGTAAAATAGGCGGATTTTGGTTCGACGGAATGTGGGATAAACCAAATGAAGATTGGCAGGAAGATAGGATTTACGCTACTATAAGAAAATATCAACCCGAGGCGATGATAATCAACAATACAGGACTCAACGCTCTTGGGCAAACGGGGCATATTGAGATAGACAGCGTAACTTTCGAGCGTGGTAAACCGGCGTTTGTAGATACGTCGAAAAAGCCTATTGCCGGCGAGGTGTGTGATGCCCTTACCGATCATTGGGGATATGCAAAGTATGATATTTGCATAAAATCACCCAAAGATCTTGTTGAAACACTTGTGGATTGTCGTAAATACGGTTGTAATCTGCTATTAAATTCAGGTCTAAAAGGTAACGGCGAAATGTCGGCGGGAGAGCGATTTGCCTTCGAACAAATAGGAGTGTGGATAAGGTTAAATAAAAATTTTATCTACGACGTGAAATTCACAGATTTGCTTGCCGATAATGCCGACGTTATGTTTGACGGCGAATATTATTATGCCGCAGTAAAAGACGTATTTATGTGTGCTAATTGTAACGTGGCAAAATTCGGCGAAAACAAAATCGTTACGGTAAAAACGGATAAAAGAATTGTGGATGCCGTATGGCTTGATAACGGAAAAAGAATTGATTTAAAAACGAAGAATTCTTTTGAATGTTTGCCCTTTGAATATGGTAAAAGTTTATCCGTAAAGATTGCGCGGTTTAAACTTGAAAAAGACTAAATTTTAGCGTATAGTTTTTATGAAAACGCGATATGCTTTTGTGTGTTTCTACGTCAGACAACTGAAAGACGCCGGGTAAAAAGTTTCTCCGAAAAAGAAAATAACGGTACGGCATCTGCTTATGATGGCGGGGGATTTTCCTAAACATATAAGGAAATTATAGCGAGATAGCCCGTTGTTTGCATTTGAAATATAAAGATTAAAATGGAATCGAATAAGATAAAACTACTTATTTTATGGGATATTCTGTGTAAATATACCGATGAAGAACACGCTATGAATACCGATGAAATCATAGCGGCGTTAAAAGAAAAGGGTATATCCGTAATCAGAAAAGTGGTAGCCGAAGATATAAAAACACTTAATGATTACGGATATGAAGTATTGTCGTATAAGAAAAGATACCATTATTATTACGTTGTGAACAGACCGTTTGACATTGCCGAAATCGTTATGCTTACCGACGTGGTGAGATCTTCTAAACTTACGGATAAACGAAAGAAAGACATAACCGAAAAACTATGCGGAACGCTTGGAAATCATCAGGCGGAAAATATTCGCAAAAGCGTCATTTCGTATTCTGACGACAAAAAGGGCAATATGTCTATATTGTATAACATAGACAAAATCGAACGCGCGATAAACCAAAACAAGCAGATTTCGTTCAAGTATTTCAATTATAACGCGAAGCACGAGAAGGTTTATCGCAAAACTGGAAAGAGATATGTTTCAAATCCGCTTGCTATGGTCTGGGATAAAGATAATTATTATCTCTTGAGTTTTAATAACGGGCATTCCGAACCGGTAACGTATCGGCTGGACAAAATCGATTCGGTGGAGATTGAGTCGAACGAGAGGGAATTTCATTCGGAATACTCGGATTTCGATTCCGAAAGATACAGAAAAATAGCGTTTTCTATGTATAGCGGTGAAATAAAAAACGTAACGCTTACTTTTGGCGAAGAAATGATAACGAGCATGTTCGATAAATTCGGCGAGAAGGTTGAAATTAAAGGGCATTCGGGTACATACAAAGCCACGGTGACGATTCAGCCGAGTAAACCGTTTTTCTTGTGGGTAACGGGAACGCTCGGGAAAGTCAAAATAACCGAACCTATAGAAGTCGTGGAAAAGTTCAACGATTTCGTAAATGCAATAAAAGAAAACTATTAAAAAAGAGGAGCGCAGAGGGTAAAACCTTTGCGTTTTTTTATTGCCAAAAATAGTTTGTTCACTGCCATAAATATGGAAGTGAACTGGTTGAAGTTATATATAAAATATGTTAAAATACAATACGAACAAATGTTCGAGTTGATTGCTCGAACGTAAGGAGGTTTATCAAAAAAATGCAGAAAAAGAACAGATTTACATGGTACTATTGCGGGCTTTGTAGCGGAAAGGTGGAATACGGCAAATTTCGGTTGTGGCAAAAGAAAATAATTTGTCCGCACTGCGGCGCGGAAATAACTTATCGCCGAACGATAACCGGGAAACTCAAAGGAATATATATGCCTGCGGATGAAAATGAGAACGGTATAGAGGTGATTGGTTGGCAAAACAAAAATTTCAAGGCAGATACGTCACGTTTGGGTGCGGAAACTGTCTGAAACCATCCTATGTTTGGATGGACGATAACGGAAAAATTCATTTAAAATGTCCGCATTGCGGTGCGAAAACCGACGCGGAAGTTTCAAGCAGAAGGTGTGTAAGCAGTAAAACGTATGCTCCCGAAGGGCAGGTTTTGTTGTTTACCGACGATTAGAAAATTAACAATTTAATAAAAGGTTATGCGGCATAGCAGGTCGGTCTGAAACAGCGACAATTATAAAGGCTGTTTAAACTGCATAATAACGCGGCAAGTTTAACCGAAAGTATAGACGAGAGGCTGCCGATAAACGAGATTATTCTTAATAGATAAATCTCGCTTGTCGGCGGTCTTTTTTTATGCCTTAAACAAGCGTGAGAGGTCAGCCCAAAAATGTAGGGCAAACCTCGAAGTCTTCCGACAAGCGATTTTTATAAACAAAAAATCAAAGTCGGAGGACAAAAATGGTAAAGATTTATGTAAAGAACGCAAACGGGCAAAAAGTGTATGTCGAAGTAACGGACGAACAGGCGAAAGTGTATCGTGACGAATGTCGCAAAGAGTGGCGGAGTATGGCAAATGAAAAGAATCATACGGTTTCTTTAGATGAAATTGTCGATGCCGGACACGATATGGCAGACGAACAATCCGATATTGAGAGCATTTTTGAAGAAAAAGAACGTAAGGAGCAAACCAAAGCGTTGATTAAAAAATTAAAGGAAGCAATGTCGGAATTGACGCCTATACAACGCCGAACGATATATAAACTGTTCGTAAAAAATATGTCGCAATCGGAAATCGCGCGGGAAGAAGGCGTAAACAGGACGTCGGTAAAAAATCGTATTGACGGCATATATTCGCGGCTTAAAAAACTTCTCGAAAAAAAATAATAAGTTTTTTTCTGAAAACTACCTAACAAACCGCAGATTTTTTTCTAATAGGTGAAGGGTGTAAATAAAAGCCTTTCAAAAATAAGGAAAAAGTGAGGTAAAAAAATGAGTTTAGACGAAATCAGAGATGATTTGAAAGACGTGAGATATTACTACACGAGGAAAAAGGCTTTTGACGAAGCCGGGCGCGAAGTCGGCGCTTGCAAAGTCGTGGAAAATGTCAGGCGGTATAACGAAATCATTCGCGGCGCATCGCCGAAATTATATGACGTGTATAACGGATTGTATATACGCAACCTTACGCAGGAAGGTTTTTCGATAGAACTTTGTTATACGCCCGAATACGTTCAGATGCTGAATAAACGGCTGTTGCTGTTTTTACAGAAAGAAATTTCAAAAGGAGGCTACGCAAGATGAAGAAGGGAATACCCGAATTTGTAAGAAATGCGAACAACGTGTATCGAACGAAAAACTTTATCGTTAAACAGGAAATTGCTATCGGGTGTGATTCGGTAGAAATGAATGCGGTATTAAGTCGTGATACGTTCTACGCCCGAACGGCTGTTCGGGATATGGAATACGAAGCATATTTTTCGCGGCGCAGATACGTTAACGGAAAGCGATTACCGAGTACGATATATTCCAGAAAATATATCTACTGAAAAGCGGGCGGGTATGGCGGGATGAAAACAGAATGTAATAAGCCCATATAAAGAACGGCGGGATGAAACGTAAAAGGAAAGACGTCGCCTTGAGAAGTTTTCCGCACGGAGCGATATGCTCGGAATAAGAAAAAACGGCTTTTACATATAAAAACAACTTAATAGACGGAAAACGAAGCGTTCTGAAAGAATAAGCGTATGTTAAATCCGCCAAACGCTGCGCTATCGGCGATACGGGCAGAAAAACATTAAAGGAGTAACACTAAATGGCAAAAAACGAAGCAAAACAGACTTCTGCCGCAGATAAGTATAATCAGCGCAGATGGTCAGTTCCAAGTAAACGAGCCAAAGGGTATGCAACCGATCGTAAAGCAAAAGTTCATACTTACGGCAAGAAAGAAGGCAAAGTCTTAACCGATTACGAAGCAGGTTTAAGGTCGGGATACTTGCAGTGTCAGGGCGACCACGCCGGACTGTATAAGTACAAAAAGGCTCTTGCTGAAGGTAAAACCAAAGAAGAAGCGAGAGCAATTTCGCAAAGAAAATCCAGATAAAGCGTAGAAAAGGAGGCTAAACGCAATGGAAAAAAAGACTAAAAAAATCATGGTAGAAAAAGGCACTTACGAAAAAGACGGAAAGGTATTCGATACTTACTTTATCCGTGGTAAAGTTCGCGGACAGGACGTTGTGGCGGGGGTAAAACCGCCCGACTTCGGCGGATACAAAATTCTTGAAATCGTATTCAACGGTGCGAAAGAGGCGGAACTTGAAGTTAATCCGTTTGAAATGAAAGCGGAGAATGGCGACGTTATTTCCGGTAATACGTATAAAGTCGTATCTTACGATGACGACGGAACGGTTTACGAATGTCCCGTGAAGCCCGCCAGAGCATCAGATAAAACAATGCTTAAAATGCTTTTAAGATAAGCATAACCCTTGTAGAGAACTACGGTTTGCTTAGGTAAGCCGTAGTTTTTTACACCCAAAAATCTAAATTTCGGAGGAAAAACTAATGATTAACACTAATAAAAAGAGCAAAATTGCAATAATATTGCTTGCTGTAACGGCGGTACTGTGTCTCGGTTTAGCCGTAGGGTTTATTGCAAAGTCGTTTAAGAGTTCACCGGAAGTTAAAGTCGAAGCACCTTCGACGGCAACGGACGAAAACGGAGATATATTAAACGACGGCGAAATACACCCGATGTCCGCAAAAATGATGTTTGCGCGCGCACCTATGCTCGCCGCAGAAAACGCCGCCGAAAGCAATTCTGCAATTACGGCGAAAATAGCGGCGAATATTTCCCCGTACAACGCGACTAATAAAAAAGTTGACTGGGCAATAAGTTTCGTAAACGGATCGTCGGAATGGGCAACGGGCAAATCTGTTACGGACTACGTTACGGCAACTACCACGAACGACGGAGACCTGGTAGCGAGCGTGTCTTGTTTGCAACCTTTCGGGGAACAGATAAAACTCACGGTAACTTCGAGAGATAATCCCGAGGCAAAAGCATCCTGCTTAATAGACTACAAGCAACAGTTTAACGGTTACGACCTTACCTTTACGCAAGACGGCAAAACGCCTACAGTGGACAATTCAAAGAAAACGGGAACAGTCTTCGCGGACTTTGAAAACGAAAAACCGCTTAATATTGCCTATTCGTATAATAAATCCGACGTGTATACCGTGGCTATAGAAGATAGCGAAATAACTACTCCCGCCACGCTCACTATAGAGTATAAATCTTCTTTTGCAACGTCAATAAACGGAGTAAAGGCAAGTTCGCTTAAAACACCCGTTATAACCAACGGAAATAAAAGTTTTACCGTTTCGGGACTTTTAGATAAGTCTTTCATTGCAGGCTTTACCGCCGCGCAAATAAACAGCATTACGGCTAAAATAAAGACATATAAGGCGAATATCGCCACTTTAAGTTTAAAAGACGAAAGCGGGAATATTCTTACGACGTATTCTCTTTCTGCGGATACGACTGCAATTGACGGATTTGTAAGAGTGGAAAATTTAACCTTGGACGATACCACGCTCACGTTCGGTAAGCAGACTAAAACGTTTAAGATAAACTATAAATGCGGCAATATGAGTAAGGATACGTATTTGTTTGTGGACGGTTCGGAATACGGTTTAAGCAAAGTCAACGGCGGCAATTATCCCGAAAGTTATACTTACGGTGAGTCGGTAACGATCAGCGCGTTAAAATCATCGTTTAATTGCGGCGGACCGGGAAGTAATTACCATTCGGGCAGCGGAAGCGGCAACGCGGGTTACGCGTTTAAGGGTTGGTATCTGGATAACAGGTGTACCGTACCTTTCGACGGAACTATTCCCGCAGGTACTTACGGAGATATAACCCTCTACGCTAACATAACGGCAACTTATACTCATAACTATTAAGAGGCGCATATATCGCAATCATTAAAATTTACGGAGGTAAAAAATGTATAACGAAAAAAGCAATAAAATCAGATGGATAGCCGTTGTTACTGCGTTCGTTCTTATCCTTGCGGGCGTAATTACTTCGCTTGCAATAGCAATTCAGAACAAGCCCGTCGAGGCAAAGGCAAACGATACCGTTTCGGACGTAATCGAACAGCCTGCCGAAAGCCCTTCGGATAACGAAATCCCCGGTCTTGTTTCGCTCAGAATGAGTCCGAGTTATGCGGTAGCGGCGGCAAACGGTCAGCAAACCGTGTCTAAAACTATAACCGCAACCGTTATGCCCGTGGACGCGCCCGACAAATCGGTTGACTGGTCTATCAAATGGTGCACGCCTATCGAGGGCAAGGACATAAGCGAATATCTTACGCTTACGCCCGAAAGCGACGGCGCACTTACCGCAACCATAACCGCTCTTAAAGGTTTTGAAGGCGGCAGCGTATACGTCACCGCAACAACCAGAGTCGGCGGTTTCACGGCAACCTGCCTTATTATGTATGACGGCAAGCAGCGGTTACGTTATTACGCCACAAGAACCGCTGTCGGTGGACGTGAAATATACTTTTGCGTTTAATCAGTCTGAAACGAAAGGATATTCCGTAAAAATCGTTCCGAATAAAACGGACGAAGATTTCGACTTCTCCGTTGACGGCGAAACGCATTACTTTGGCGACGAAAAAGACCTTTCAAACGGTTTTATCATCGACAAACAGGAAAAATTCTTTATCGTTACGCCGAAAGGCAGCACGCCTTTGGAGATTTTGCAAGCCGTCTATCCCGAAAGCGAAGTTTCTTGCGAAAGCAAGGGTTACAACGATATGTTCACGGTAATTGTTACTTCGTATAACGGCGAATCGAGCGTAAAACTCAATTTCGCGCTCGAACGCAGGGTTACGGGTATCACTTTTGACCGGGAGGTGATTACGTTTTGACACAAGCGACAAAAACGAGATTAGTATCAATCTTTCTCGCTTTTGTCTTGGGAATATGTGCCGTCATAACCACGGCGGCACAAATCCCTCTTGTGGCAAGGGCGAAAAGTATCACTTATTCGGAAGTAATGGAAGACTTGAAAAAGGATATGTCGTTTAAGCCGGAAAACTATCCGACCAAGGCCGACGATTATTCCTTGCAAATTATCCAACTTGCCGAAAGCGTGAATAAGGAACTTTTTGTTTACGTCTACCAGCCGAGCGGCAAAACCAAAAACTTCAAAGCGTCGTCTATCAACATTTCGACCATGATAAACGACAGCATTTCGTATCTGAATTACAAACTCGAATTGCTAAATTCGAGCGGCGTATTTTACAAATACAAAGTTTCGGGGCTTACGGTGAAGGATGAAAGCGTGAGATATTACGCCATAAGTTCAATTTACCGCCCGTTCGATGAGAGTATAGATAAACAGGCAAGCGGCGGAAATACCGTCACCGAAGTCAATTATGCGGTCAATAAGCAGTATGCCTTCTGTTCAATCAACGGCAAGCCTTATGTGAATTGCGTGGATATCGAAACGATAGTCGTTACGGATAAGTTCGTAGGCTTTGTAAGATATAAAGACGGTTTCAAACTCTACGTCGGAGCGTGCGACAGCCATTTCGTAGCGTTTAACACGGACAAACCCATAGACAGACTCTTGGAAGCGGACGTGTATTATACAACGCAAAGTTATGATTGGTCTTCCGCTCCCTTTGTCGGAGTAAAAGAAACTTTTGGGGATAAAGCGGAGAAATACGCCTATCTCAAATACACGGATAAAGTCGAGCATACCGGCGGAGGCTTATTCGCGGGAACGTATAAGTGGGACAGGATTCAGACGATTGACGACTTTATTAAAGGCGAAAACCGCGAGAATATCTACCACGGAGCAATTCTCGACGTAAAGACTTCATCGAAACTGACGGACGAAGCCCTGACCGAACTCAAAGGCAAGAAATGGGTATTGCGTTTTGCCGAAACTGACTATTCGCTGAACGGTTACGCAACGACAGGTTCTACATTTGAAAGTTATATTCTCGTTGGCGACGTAACAATTCTGCGATTGAAGTTTGAAACAGACGGAATTACCTATAACTTAGGCGTTATAGATAACAAGCAATCAGGCAGCACCGAACCGTCCAACGAAACGGAAATCGACTTAAGTCTGAACAACCGCGGTAAGACGATTTTGTATCTGTTATTGCTCATCCTGTTGCTTGTGTTACTCGCTCCCATGTTGCCATACGTATTGCAAGCAATCGTGTTTGTGGTATCGCTCCCGATTAAGGGAATTGCGACAATCGGAAAGAGTTATAAACGAAAGCGGCAGGAACGAAAAGAACGGAAAATTTACGAAAAAGTCGTAGCGACGATTGACGAGCCGGATTACGGAAATTACGACGATTACGACTAAAACAATCGACGCCGGCGGGAGAAATTCTGTCGGCGTTATTTTTATAAAAATTCAGGAGGTTTTACATTGAAAACATTTAAGAGAATTATAGCGATTTTATCGCTTATCATCATAATTCTGGCGGTGAGTTATTTCGTCTATACGGCGAAGCAAATCCCGCCCGAAAATACCATTTCGGAGGCACTTTATGAAGTTGCAACGACGGCTTAATATTACGCTCACGATAGCCCTTACAACGATATTTATTTTGCTCGGAGTATTCACTTTCCGACAATCCTATTGCCGCATAATTGAGGCTTTAATCGACTTATACGGCGGTTTTAACTATTATTTCCACGTATTATTCGGTTTTGAAACGGAAGGCTTGTCGAGCGTAACGGACTATTCAAAAATAATGCAATGGACAGTAATTTTGCCGTCTGATTTTGAGAGTTTCAAGGTCAATGCGACGACGTATTTTTCAATGCTTTTCAGCAAAGAAAATTTCTTGTCTTGGCTGTCTGCGGTAGGAACGAAAGCAAGCGTTTGGACAAAGGTTTTAACCATACTTCTGCCGTGCTTTTTGGTGCTGATTATAGCGATAAAAAGAATGTATGCAAGCGGCAACACAAAGCACAACGTAGACACAGTTCCGCTACGGATATTTAAGAAAATATCTGCCGTAACGTATCAACCGACAAAGTGTTTTATATGCGGGTATATAAACTTCTTGCGCGAACATTCGCGGATATGGATTTCGTGGGCGGTTATGTGGGCGTTTCACTTAAATATAGCAAGTATTGTGATAGAATTTTTTGCGTATTACTTCTTCTTTTCTGTATCGTTCCGGGTGGACACGATATACACGCAATTCGTAAAATTGGCAATAGATTTGCAACCGCTTTTCAGGTTCTTCCCGTGGTGGGCGATAAGTGTAGTGGCATACTGCTTATTTTATAATTTCAGAAAGAAAATAGCCTTAAATCGTTTACGGCATTTCGAGGCTAAAAACTGTGGGTTCATAAACGAGTTGCCGATTGTAAGTATGGCTTGCGGCAGTATGGGTAAGAAAAAGACGACGCTTATTACGGATATGACGCTATCACAAGAGGTAATGTTCCGACAAAAAGCACTCTTGATTTTACAGGAAAACGATATGAAATTCCCGTATTTCCCGTGGATACTTTTCGAACAAGAACTGCAAAAATGTATGGAATATCATACTGTATATAATCTGGCAACGGTAAAAGAGTGGGTAAATAAGAAACGCCGTCGATATGAAAAACATGGCAAAACGACAGGTCAGTTATACGGCTATGACGAAGAGAGATACGGTATAATTTACCGTGACGGATTAAAAGAAAGCCATATATTTAATATTCTTGAAACTTATGCACAGGCATATTTTATCTACGTTTTGCAAAGCAGTCTGATTGTATCGAATTATGCAATCCGCACGGATAGCGAGATTTTAGACGCGGGCAATCTCCCGATGTGGCTTACGGACTTCTTTTCGGATAACGTTCGTCGGGGCGGATATTCGCACGTATTAGATTTTGACGTGTTACGGCTCGGTAAAAAGGTGCTTGAAAATAACCCGAAGGCGGGCAGTTTCGAGTTCGGCGTTGTGGCTATTACGGAAATCGGTAAAGAACGCGGAAATAATCTCGAATTAAAAGAGGTAAAGAAAAGCGTAACCGAAACGAACCAGAAAAACGATCTTTTCAATTCGTGGCTTAAAATGTGCAGACATTCCGCAACGGTAGATAATTTCCCGTTTATAAAGGTATTTACGGACGAACAACGTCCCGAAAGTTGGGGAGCCGATTCACGCGATTTGTGTGAAATAATTACCATATTATCTGCGGGAGAACAGCGACTTGCGCTTCCGTTTTATACCATCGAAGAAATGGTCATTGAATGGGTTTATGGTCGATTTATCGACTTATACGCGGACTTTCGTTATAATCGCGGCGATAATACGCTACTTGTTCATATCTTAAAATCCGTAACGGCGAGGCTATGGAAACGCAACGTAAAAATTTATAATAAATACGGTTACAGCGTGCTGACGGTTGCAAAGCAAGCGGGGACTATGGACGGTAAAATAAGGCGCAAAAAATATTACCTGTGTAACAGAAAAATTTACAGTAAAAGATTTTCAACCGATTGTTTTTCGGACTATTTCAATGAAATGGCGAGAAACGCAAAGACAGGAATAAACGACTACATAGAATACGCGACTGAGAAAGCCTCCGTTTCCGAACTCAAAGAGCAGCATAGTTATTTTATAAACAGCCTTTACGATTCGCAAATAATAAAAAATGGCGAAAGAGACTGAAACGACGACGAGAGAAACGTGGCAAATCGCAAGCGGATTAGCGCGATTGCCACGTTCTCGCGGCGTTTTTTATCCGTAAATCGATGAGTGGATCGGCAGCGCGTAGCCTGTATATCGGCGAGCGCAGCGAGCCGACTTGTATATATACAGGCTACGCGCTGCTGTCAAATGCTGAAAATCAGGATAAAAAATCGTTGTGAAATTGCCTATAAAAAACTTGCAAAACGGGAACAATTCTTCATTTTTGAAAATATTGTAGAAATAAAAAACTCAAAGGGCGTAAATTGGCTGATACGAGACGTTTTTGTTTTTGACGATAACTTATTCGGATAGGCGAGATAAATTGCTTACAAGTGACAAAGAAACGGTAAAAAAGGATGTATATTGCCTTATTGAACTTTCAAAATTGCAGTATTTATCGGTAAAAATCAGGTAAGTTTTGTTTAGCATATAGTTTGTTTAGGTTCTGTTTGGGTATGATAATATTCCGTTGAGTCGGTGTTGCTGTTTTTCGTTTTTATTGCGGTGTATAATTTTTTTGCGAGAAAAATTTGAGGAGGTTATATATGTATCCTAAAACAAAAGTTTATAGTGACGGCAGGCATTACATAGCGATTCCGCATACAGAGAATCCGTATCGCAGAAAACGTGTAAAGCCTAAAGATGAAATTATTGAAGTTCCGACTGAAACGGAAGAACGGGCAAACTCACCGCCTGAATCCGAAAGCGTTTCCAATGAGATAAAAATTTCGGAAAACATAAATTCCGAAAGCGAACCCAAAGACAAGAAAGTAAGAAAAATTACGAAAAGATAATTATTTGACGAAACGTATAAAGCGCATTATACAGAGCGAAAAGCGGTGCGGCGAAAAATTCTGATAGAAAAGATGTTGCCGTATTTCAAAGACAGAGAATCTGCCGTAACTTACGTTGACGCGGCAATTTTAAGAAAATATAAAAATTTCATAGCCCGCAGGATAAGAATGACGAGAAAAGCAAATTTAGCAGATTTTAATTTTTTTGTAACTTTTACCTATTCGGACGAATTGCATACGGAAGATTCGTTTCGTAAGAAATTAAAAAATACGCTTTCGTTGTTTTCGTACAGGAAAGGTTGGAAATATATAGGAGTGTGGGAGCGTTCACCCGAAAAGAAAAGGTTACACTTTCACGGAATGTTTTATATTCCGGAAGGAACTTTGCCCGGTGGAATGAAAGAGGTGAGCGGGTATAGTTTTTCCGAACACAAACGCAAAGTAACGCACGAAAATAGTTATTTCAAAGAACGGTTCGGGCGAAACGATTTTGATAGTATGGTAAGCGAGTTTATGTTGGATGGCGCGGTAACGTATATTTTGAAATATATAGAAAAATCGGGAGAGAAGATAGTATATTCGCGCGGATTGCCGCAGTTTTTTGTTTCTGATATTATGGAAGACGACGTGATTTGCTCGATCGGCGAAGAAGACCGGAAACTATTGTTATTCGATAATTTTTCTTGCTGGGACGAAGGTTGTTATATGGGCAAAGTCAGCAAAGAAGTAATAGCACAAATGCCGAAATGTAATTAAAAAGAACGAATAAAAGTATTGACAATGGAACATAATTATGTTATAATAATGCTACAGAAGAATAAAATGTATGGGAGGTTAAGATATGCCACAGATTATTCCTATAAGAGATTTGAGAGACACAACGAAATTGTCGGAGATGTGTAACGCAACTAACGAACCGATTTTTGTAACCAAAAACGGCTACGGCGATATGGTTATTATGAGTATGCAGGCATACGAAGAGCAATTTGCTCGCTTAAATATGTATACGAAAATAATGGAAGGAAAGGCGCAAGCCGATAACGGGCAGTTGCTTGACGGACCGTCTACGATGAAAAAGTTGAGAAAAAAGTATGCCGCACAAGTATAATTATAAACTTACGCCCCTTGCAGAAGAAGATATCGATTCCGCTTTAACGTATATATACGAGCAACTGTTTAATGGTAAGGCGGCAGGCGATTTATTAACTAAAATAGAGAATACAATTGGGCGGATATGCGATTTTCCGTATTCATTTGCCGACTGCTCTTACTTTTTGATAACAGACGAAAATATACGTCATGCCGTCATCGATAATTATGTGCTGGTATATGAAGTTATTGACGAAGAGAGGCAAATAAATGTTTTACGTTTCAGATATGCTAAAATGAATTTAATGAAAATGAGCGTAAAAGATAAATATTGACCTTAATAAAAAACGGTGTAAAAGCGAGTTGCAATTACACCGTTTTTTTGCTTAAAGTTTGATTAAATGACTTATAGACTTACTTTTAATCGTTAATAGAGTAAGTTTTGCCGCGTATTTCTATTACGTTATTTTCGATATAAGGTCTGCCTTTTCCGCAAGCACGAAGCAGAATATTATTTCTGTCGGGGTTTGCTTTCGGAATATTGCCAAACGAAAAATTTTCTTCTTTGCTTACGGCAATAATTTCAAAGCCTTTACATACGAAAAAGGACGAAAATTGCCATAATTTTTCAAATTTGCCGTTGCTGTCGGCAATTAGGCAAACGTTCAAATCTTTGTTGTATGTGGTAATTCTGAAATAATTGTTCATAGTTAAAATCTCCTATAATTTATTTGAATGCAACGTCATGTAGCCCTTTGCGGTTATGCCGCTATTTGTTTTAGTTTTTTGTTTGCGTAAGGCAGCCACTTTTTATTGACGAACTCTATTACGTTGTCGTCGGGTTTAGTGTCGTTATCGCCGTAACATTGAAGAACTCGTTTTTGGCTAGCGAATACTCAATCGTAACGAACGGAATGTCGGGTTTTTCTTTCATTCGAATGAAAAATATCAGGGTTTCTTCCCTTACGAATTTTTGGTCGTAATTCATTCGTCCTACGCAGTGATTCAGAGCCTCGCCTTCTGTTATCAATTCCGACGGTTTCTTAGCGATAATCGACATATAGACTGACTTCTTTTTATATTCAAGACTTAAATACTTGCTTGCTACGGCTACAAATTTATCGTAAAACTCTTTGCGTTCCTGCTCGTCTCTCAATGCTTTTGCGGAGCGGTATTCGTCAATTCGTATATCGTGCCAACGCTTGAAATCGTGCGGATAGCGGTTCTTTTCTTCGTTCATATCTAAACCGAGATACTGGCAAGCGTCGAGATAATCTCTGTAAGAATAAAAGTTGGTTCCTTGTTTGTCGATATAATCCAAAAACTTGCCGAGTTCGTTTTTTACAAGCGCTTTTACGTCGTCCATTTTGTCGGCGTGGTCGAATTTTATCTTGCGTTTGGCGAAATTGTTGATTTTGTATATGGGCTTGCTGTTTTTATACGCCTTTATGATAGAAGAAACGTAGAAGTCCGATAAAACAATATCTTGCCGATTATTAGCCAGCCATTTACGGAACTTTTTGTCCTTACCGCATAGCCGTAAAATTTGCGTTGACATAGCGATATTATGCAATCCGAGTTTAGTCAGATATTCGATTTGCGGAAATTTTTCGTAAAGCCTCAAGTATTTGAAAACGTTCACGCCCGTATATCTGTCAACGGCGCTGTATTTATATTCGGGAAAATGTTGTAAGATATAATCACGGTTGACTATCGGAGCGTAAGGATCAAATGAATCGTCAGATGCCCAACCCCATTCTTTGCTTTCATACCAATCGGGATCTTTTGAAATCCCTTGTTCGTGCCAACCGACAGAAAACCCTGCAATATATGTAAACTTTATGTCTTTGCCAAAGCATCTGTTGGAATGGACGCCGTGAACGACAACGGGCTTACAATACCATTGTTTTTTATATTCTCGAACGGCTACGGTTACTTTGACAAGTTCGCCGTCGTTTTTATTAAAATACGCATAAAAGCGAGTTCTTCCGAACGGTGCGGTTTTCAATTTATCGTCGTAAAGTTTAATTTTTTTCTGTATATATTTTGGAATAGGTTTAATTTTATCTATTTTCATGAAAATCATCTCCTTACGCTAAAATAAAGCAAACGTCTAAAAGTTCGGATAATCCACAAACGGCTTCGGTATCGAATGCTTTGGCAAATGATTTTTCTACCGCGAGGGAATCGTCTACAAACGAAGCGGATTCTTCCGTCGGGGAAGAGATGTCAGCAGGTTCTTCGATATCTCCGTCAAACTCACGCATTTCTTCTTCGGAAAGTATTTCGCCCGTATCTTGGTCTATAAGCCGATTATCAATATGCAACAGGCTTGGAATAAACTGCGTTTCGCGTTCGTTTTCGATGATGTAAAGGTCGTGTTTTCTAACGATTTTAGCGAAGTAATTTTCGGCTGCGTGGTAAGGGAAACCAACCATCGGAACACGGTCTTTTAAGCCAACATCACGGCTTGTAATCGTGAGTTCCATTTCGTTCCCAAGTATTACGGCGTTGTCTCCTAAAACTTCGTAAAAATCGCCCAAACGATATGCTACGATTGCCGTCGGGTGTTCTTTCTGATACGCCATGTATTTTTGATACATAGAGTTGACTTTTGGTTTTTCAATAGGTTGTATAGCCGTTTGAGACTCTTCTTCGGCAACCTGTCGCAGGGCGTCAAGTTTTTCTTCTTCGGTAAATTCTTCGTCGTCTGTATCTGTTTCGGTGGTTAAAGTGTCAGTTTTTGTATCTTTAACTTCGGTATCGTCGATTTTATCGAAGATGGAAAATTGAAAATTCTGCGGTTTTGGCGGTTGCGGTTTGACCGTTGCAGGCTTTGTTGTAACAACCTTTTTCGGTGCGGGTTTATATTCTTCGCCGTTTATGGTATAAAGAGTTCCTTCGATCGAATCTTCTTCAAAGAAGTGGATTGCCCAGCCATACACGGTAGCGTCATCTACGCATGCGGAATTAGCACCTTTTTCGGCAAGTTTTCTCGCTTCGTCGCAAGCATATTTCATAAAGTCGGAAAGCGTCTTTTTGTTTAATAAAGGGTGTCCGTCTTTTTCAAACGGAGTGCCGTTATTTATCTTGTCGGCAAGGGATTCGCTCGCATTGTTTTGTAAATAGGTAAGTATAAGTTCTTCTTGTTTATTTTGTGGGGTAAGGTTTAACTTAATCATCGTTTTTACACTCCTTTTCGAGTATTTCTAATATTTGTTTTTCTTCATAAGAGGTTGAGCAAAGCCAAATAATCGTTGCAAGCATTTCAAGGCTCGCTCCTTGTCGGTTTTTCTCAAACATTTTTTCGTATTGCGTGCAATCGCCGCTTGTAAACCATTGATATTTGTTGCAAAGGCGATATAGGGTTTCTGTTGGAATCTTCATTTTTTTGTATGCTCCTTAAAACGGTAAATCTTCGAGTAAATCGGCAGCCGTGCCTTCCAAATCATCAAGCGTCGTATAGTTGTTAAAACCGCCGCGATAATCCGTTTCGTTTTTTACCGTGCGGATAAGTATGTGGTTATACCACTCGTCGGAAAAATAGCGAACGTCGGATATGGATACGTAAATGCATTTGTTTTCCGCGCTCTTTATGAAAGCCGAAAAGCAGTAGTGATTTTTACCGACGTTTACAAGTTGCCAATGGTTTTGTTTGCATATAGAACGAAGGTAATTGATATATTTGGTCTGAAATGATTTGTAGTCGTCGCCGGTGTAACAGTCCGACGAAAACTCGTAACCTATGTATTTTTGTAAATCTTTAATCGTTGCCATTGCCGGTCTCCTTTATAACAGTGTAAATATCATCGGCGTAGTATTCGCAAACGAACCAATTGAAAAGGGCATGACATTTCACGCCTTTGTAGTCAACTATGTAGTCGTTATCGCCGACTTTATCAAGCACGGTTATTTCCGCCATTTCGCCTTTCAGCGAGTTGATATGTGCCATTGCTTTGTATTTTTTCATCACTATAATCTCCTTTAATCGAGTTGATCATAAAATTTTTCCAGTATATCGTAGCGCGATAAGTGTTTAATTTTGTCCCAGTTTTCCGCCATATAGTCCGATAATGCTCCGAGTGGTGTTTGATTTGAATCTTTGAGATAACATTCGCCTACAAGAACAACAAAATCTTTAAGTTCGTTTGGATGAGTTTTGTCAAATTCATTGTTTACTGCCGCACAGAAGATATATGCTTCATATCCGTTTTCAAAGTTAAAAATTTTGTTGTTGTGTTCAATGGTTAGTTTTATCATATCGCACCTCACGCAACGCGTTTAATGCCGCCACCGAACGAGCGAATACCGATTGTGCCAAATTCGGAGCAGAAATCGTCGGTTTTATTCCAGACGTAAGCGTAGGCATAAAACATATTGCCTTGAGGATAAAGCATTTCATCCCATTCTTCCTCGTAGTCAGATATAAAAAGAAAGTCGTAACACTCGCCAAATTCGGTGTATTCGTGTGTTACGGCATATACAAGCACGTTGTGTTTTTCTTCAAATTCCTTGATTTTTGCTATAAGTTCCGGTTCTTGATATGCCCAGAAACCGCCAAAGTTTTCATAGAAACAAACGCTGTTTTTGTCTTTGAAACCTTTGATATATGGCTTGTAAATGTCCAATTTGTTCATCAGTTCGATTGCTTTTTGTTTTTTATTTTCGATTGTAATATTCATAATTTTTATCTCCTAAAATTTTTAATATCTGATTTCTATAAGTCCGTCGCTGTATTCTTCTATGCCGTCGTACTTGAAACTTTCGCCGTAGCGTTCGTAGTCGATATAATCTTCAAGTTCACTCGGAATATTGTAACCGCAACAATTAAGCATTTCTCTGCCGTAATCGTCCCAAGAATAACCTTCCCATAGATTTATATCGTCGTCCCAGCGATTTCCGCGGGAGTTGACTTTTTCTTCAAAATCGTCGAAATTGCGCACTTCGAGAAAAGCACAAAAGACTTTGTATTTGTAATCGTCGTCCAGAACGCCCGATTCTTTCAAAGTATTGAATAACGTTTCGGGGTTGACGTAATCCCAATTCACCGAACGGTCTGCAATACCTTCGACGTCTTGTATAAACAGTTCTTCGTCTATGCCGTCGAGTTCAAAGCCTTCTTTTTTAAGTTCTTCTACGATTTCGTCCCAATCGGAATAATCCGAGAGGTCGAGCCATTTCGAGCCTAACGCTCTTTCGTTACATTCGTTGTATGAACCCCAAGATCCGATAACAACACTGATATTTTCTGCCATTTTAGTTTTCCTCCGTAAATTCGTCTATGTAAATTTTTGTATATAAACAACCGTATTCAAAGTAACGGCGATTACCATCGAACAGCAGGTCAAAGGTTTTAACGCTTATTCTTCCGGTGTCGCTCACGGCAACCGTTACTTCGTGCTTTTCGTCGTCGATTTCGATTAAATCGAACGTTATGAAATTTTCACCGTTAAAATAATCGTATTCGGGCATTTTAATTTTCCTCCACGGTTTTATACCAAACTTTGTATTCGACTTCCAAGTCGAGCATATCGTAAGAGCCGTCTTTTTCTCTGTATACGGGGACTTCGGTAAAATACATTGTTATGTACCCTTGAAATTCATCTTTCCTTCCGTTTATTGGACGGCAACGTTTTTCAACGTCTTCGAAAATACGTATATACGGCTTGTTATTCTTAGAAATACAAGGGCAGAGCAGATTGCCCTCTGCGAGGTAACCGAAACCGGACAATTTTTTATCCGATTTACTTCTTACGTTAGTGATTGAGAAAACTACTTTTTTCATATGAGATATAACCTCCGAATTTTTTTCGCCTTTTAGGCGAGAAGAGAGGTAGCACCGAGAAAATTTGAAATTGCAATTTTTATCGTCGCTCAGAGCGTAAGTCAACGACCACGGAACAAATTAACGCATACAACAGGGAATATGCGTTGCCATATTTTTAAGTAAAAGAAAAACAGAGTCAAACCCGATTTAAGTCGAGTAAGACCCTGTTATTTTTTTATTCTGAATTTTAAGCGTTAATTTTTCCCGTTGACTTTCGTTTTTCTCTGTGCTACAACCAAACGCCACAAAAGGCAAAAATTTCGGAGACGTTTTATATTAAAAAAGAAGCAACCTTACCCGAAAATATTCGAATAAGGTTGCGTATGGTGCGCCATAAGGAACTCGAATCCCTAACCTTTGGTTCCGTAGACCAACGCTCTATCCAATTGAGCTAATGGCGCATAAACTTTGTTAGCTCATATAGTATATACCTTTATTTTCTTTTTGTCAACTTATTTTTCCTTTTCTTATATTGTTTTTCTAAAAATTTTTAATATAGTCTGTCGGTCGGTGTTTTTTGCTTAACACAGATAAACAAAAACTAAAACAAAGTTGCTGTCAGGCGTCTAAATACGCGTTTTGCATTACTAAAATTTCGCGTAACTTCGTATAAGGCACATCTTTTGCGTTTACGTTTTTTTTGACGGCTATCGAAGCGGCGACTCCTGCCGCCTGACCCATCGCCATGCTTGGCGGCATAACTCGTATTGCTCCGTGCGCCTGTCTGTCTGCCGAAACGTTTTTCCCCGCCATCCATAAATTGTCGAAGTCTTTTGCTACGACAGAACGGTATGGTATCGAGTAGGGCGGTCTGTTGTTTGCGGGGGAGTATATTACTTTTGACGACGTGTGTATATCTACGGAATTTGATAATATTACGATAGCGTCGTCGAATATTTTAGACTGGGCTACGTCACTGCTCGTTAAGACGTATTCTCCTACTATTCTTCTGGATTCGCGTATGCCTAATCTTTCCGAAGTCTGAATAAGTCGGATATTTTCAAGTCCGGGAATATATTTTTTTAAAAAATCGAAGATTGTTTTTGCTTGTATTCTGCCTTGAATTTCGGCTTTTGTTATCATATCGGGGTCGTTTACGTCGAAAGGTTTGTCTATCTGACACATATTGACGGAATAGACGCCGCGCAATTGTTTGTAAAGACGAACTTTTTGAGTTCCGCAGGGGAATTCTCCTTTTTTTCTGGCTTCGTCTATTTTGTCCATATATCTTCGTTCTGTTTCGGATAGCGAATAGTCGCGCATATGAGCGTCTAATACTTCTTCGTTTACGCCGTCAATCAGAAAGAAAGTCGACGACGGTTGCAGTTCTCCGTCTTTGTCGGAAAACATATATTCCGCGCCTGCCGAAAATCCTACGTCTGCGTCGCCCGTGCAATCGATAAAAGCTTTAGCGGTTATTCTGTAAAAACCGTTTTTGGTAGCGAAAATGCACGAAGTTAATTTTCGCCCGACCTTTTCCGCCTTAACGAAAAGATAGTGGTATTTTAAATCGACTCCCGCTTCGAGACACATTTGCTCGGATACTCTTTTAAAGACTTCTTTATCGAACGGAGTGACTCCGATATGTCCGTTTAAGTGATAACCGGAATATCCGTCCGCGTTTTTGCAATTCGCGGGGGAAATAGCCCCGCCGTCTTTTACCATACGGCTTATCAATTCAGCGAACACGCCTTGTATGATTTGCTTGTTTCCGTCGCAGTCGTAACAAGTCATAAACGGAGCGACAAGTCCGCTTGTGGCGCAACCGCCGAGATAGCCGTTTTCTTCCGTAAGAATAACTTTCGAACCGTTTTCGGCTGCGCCGATAGCGGCTCCGATTCCTGCAACTCCGCCGCCGATAACGAGAACGTCGCACTCGAATGTTTTTTTGATTTGTATTTCCATATATCGCTCTCCCGATATAAGTATACAATAAACGTAAAAAAATAATATATATCTATTTTGACATAATATATAAATATTGCTTCTGTTTTGAGTAAGTTGGTTATATGCGGTATAGAAAAAACTTGTTTTTATAAAAAATAGGACTTTTACGAATCAAGACATTTCATATTGCGCGAGATGCGGCACACGTTCGCCACTAAGTGCTTGTCGGCGGGCGTAGAAATGAAAGTAATTCAGCTGTGGTTAGGGCATAGTTCGTCGCAAACGACGGCAAATATTTATGCCAAAGTATCGAAAGAATTGTTTGCTCGCTCATCTGAAATTTTACCCTTATTTTTACCCTTAAATTTACCCTTAAAAACTGAGTAAAATGAGGATTTTAGCCTTGATGGGTCAAAAAATTTAGAAAATTTAGGAAAAAAAGCCCCGTTTTCGTAAGAAAACAGGGTTTTTGGTGCGGTCAACAGGACTTGAACCTGCACGAGAAAAGCCTCATAAGATCCTTAGTCTTATGCGTCTGCCAATTCCGCCATGACCGCATATTCGTTTGCAATCTGCAATCTCTCGCAGACTGCTCGAATATAATAACAAATATAATTTATTTTGTCAAACGTTTTCGCTATGTTTTTCGGAATTTTTTTATTTTAAATCCGATACCTTTACGTTTATCTTAGCCGAAACGTCGGGCAACAGTTTTATTTCGACGGGGTATATCCCTACGTTTTTTATCGCATCTTTTAAAATGATCTTCTTTTTGTCGATTTCAAACCCGTTTTCCGCTAATTTGTCGGCTATTTCTTTAGAAGTGATACTTCCGAACACCTTGCCGTTTTCTCCGCATTTAACGAAACATTCTATTTCTTTGCCTTTCATCGAAGCCGCAAGTTCTTTAAGTCTTTTAACTTCTTCGGCTTTGTGAAATTCTTCGGCTTTTCGTTGTCCGTTTAAAGCGTTTATCTCGGTCGAAGTGGCTTCTTTGGCAAGTTTCTTTTTAAATAAACAGTTTCTCGCGTATCCGTCGCTGACTTCGATAATGTCGTTCTTTTTTCCCGTGCCTTTTACGTCTTGTAACAGTATTACTTTCATAGTTGTCTCCTTATTTGTATTTTGTCAGATTTGACGATAGAATTATTATAATTTCCACCGGTATGCCTATAATAAAAATCAGCCATAACCGATAATCGGAAAATTGCAGATACAGACATAAAAGCAGAGTCCATAAAAATACTGACTTCAGTATGGTGGAAGCAAGTATGCTGTGCAACCATTTTCTGTTGTAATACAGAAGTATCAAAGAGCTTGCCGGAACAGCCCAGACGTATGCCTGCCAGAATATGATCTGTTGAGTTCTGAACACATAACCGTAAACGAAAGCTATTGTCGAACATAAAAATATTATGGTGACGGAAAGAATCGCTATCGTGATTTTACGCTCTTTTTCGGGGTTCTTTTTTTCGTTTAGAAAATTCAGCTGTTCCTCTGCGTCCTCGTGAGTGAGATAGTCGAGCGTTACGCCGTACATATCGGCAAGCGCGGACAAAATCGAAATATCCGGTAAAGAATCGGCGTGTTCCCATTTGGAAACCGACTTGTCGGAATAATTCAGCGAGTTCGCGACGTCAGCCTGAGTTAAGCCGTGACTTTTTCTAAGTGCTATCAAGTTATTCGCAACAGTAGTCTTGATATCGTCTTTCATAGCTATATTGTAATACATTTTTTATAAAAAATCAATTCTTTTGTGAAGATTTTCTATAATTCTCATTTCGGTAGAGTCGGTTTTTGCCATTCTATAGGTCAGAGAAAAGGTCTCTCTCATAATTCTCTATGTGTAGAAATACTTTATAACGATTTCGCTTGCCAAATTTAACGTTACATAGTAAAATAAAATCAAAGAAACGAAAGGAGGCGAGCTATGAAAATTCTTGTACTCAGCTGTTCTACGGGCGAGGGGCATAACAGCGCGGCTAAAGCCGTATGCGAAGCTCTTAATAACACGGGCGCGGAATGCGAGCTTAAAGACCCCGTGTCGTTTAAGGGTGAAAAAACGCCTAAAACCATTGCTAAACTTTATAACAATTTAATCAAGAAAACTCCACGAGCTTTCGGCGCGGTGTATAAGTTAGGCGGCTTATACGACAGCTCTCATCTGCCGTCACCGATATACGCCTGGAATGCGGCTTATGCGGACAAACTCAACGAGTATATAATCGCGAACGGGTTTGACGCGGTGGTATCCACTCACCTTTACGGTATGGAGGCGTTGACCGCTATCAAACGCGCGGGCAAGCAGACCGTTCCGTTTTACGGCGTTATAACCGATTATACAATTATACCTTTTACGCGCGAGACCGAACTCGACGAGTATTTTATACCGCATACCGAGCTGAAAAACGTGTTTAAGGTCAAGGGAATGGGCGAGGACAGGCTTAATGCGACGGGGATTCCCGTTTCGCCCGAGATAAGAGACGAAGTAGACGTGACCGAAACGCGTAAGGCTTTGGGTTTGCCGACGGATAAAAAAATAATATTGCTTATGTCGGGCGGGGTAGGGTGCGAAAGCATAAAACCGCTTCTGAAACGCTTTGAGAAAAACTCCGACAGCGATCGTTTTTATTGCGTTCTGGTCGGAAATAATAAAAAACTTAAAGAAAAAATCGAAAAGAGCTGTCCTGCCGATAAAGTGGCGGCGGTCGGATTTACTGATAAAGTGAGATTGTATCTTAAATGTTCCGACGTTGTAATAAGCAAGTCGGGCGGGCTTTCGAGTACGGAAGTAGCGGTTGCGAATGTACCGCTTGTGCATTTTAAGCCGATACCCGGTTGCGAAACGTTCAACGCGAGATTTTTTGAAGATAAAGGGTTGTCGAAGCTGGCTAAAAACGGCGCGGACGCAATTCGTTTAGCCGAAGAACTGCTCGATAACGAAAACGAAAGAACTGCTATGCTAAGCGCTCAACGCGAAGAAATAAACGCGTTTTCCGCCGATGATATAGCAAGGAGGATAACGGAATGTCGTTCGGTCAGTATCTGAGTTATATATTGCTGATTATCGGCGGTTTTTTGCTCGGCGGAGTAATGTTTTGCAGAACAATACCGCTGTTGCTTACGGGCAAAGACGTGTGCGAACTTCACGAGGATAAGAACCCCGGCGCGGCAAACGCTTTTATGAGTTGCGGCAAAGTAATAGGTTTTATTTGCCTGTTTTGCGATTTGCTGAAAGGTTTTCTGCCTGTATTTCTTGCCATAGAATTGTTGCCTACCGATAACGTTTTGTTTGCGTTTACAATGGTCGCACCAGTTTTAGGTCATGCCGTCGGAGTATTTAACGGTTTTATGGGCGGCAAGTGCATTGCAACTTCTTTCGGAGTGGTTATCGCTTCTTTCGGTTTAACATGGATAGGCGTTATACTTGCCGTTTTATATATTGTTTTAGTGGTGGCGTTTAAAATCGATCACCGTGTAGGCAGTATCGTTGTGTTTGCTCTTTTCGGGGTAAGTTCGGTTGCAGTCGGTGCGTTTACGGGTCGGTTGTTTGTGGGTATAGGTTTTGCGCTTATTTCGATAGTGGCGATTATAAAACATTTGCCTAAGCGAGAAAAGAAGTCTTCTGCGGAGTTATCCGACGAAGTGACAACGGAAAGCGCGCTTTAAAATTTTTTGATATTAAAATATTGTATATCACTTTAAAACGGCTCCCCTTAGCAGGGGAGCCGTTATTTGTATTTAAATATTTATTTAATTTTGTTGTACTGCTTTAAGGATTTCGTCAAAGGCAGACGGAACCCCCGCCATATTATAATAAACTTTATCTTTAAAAATGTCATTAAAAGTTTTGACTTTTTCTTTGTCGTGTTGGTTTAATTCGTCATACTTCACAAATTCGTTTTTTGCGTTTTCACTATATAATACGACGTATACCTTTTTTGTTGTACCATTTAACGATTTAAACATGGTTTTATAGTCGACGTCGTCGGGTGGCATAGAATATCCTATAAATACAAGATTTTTCGCGTTATTTAATTCTTGCATCATTGAAAGCCGTGTTTCTTCTAAAAAAGAATTTCTGACTTTAAAGTTGGATTGCGCTAAAATATCGAAGTCATTATTATAAATGCCTTTTTTGCAATAAGGACAGTAGTATAGAGGCTCTTTATTGTCGTAATTTATTTTATCCGTAACGCTTTGTAATGTCAACTCGCCCAGAAAGTAAGAATGTTTGGCGCAATTCGTGCATTTGTAAAAGTTCATTGCGCCGTGCGGAAAGTAACATTTAGTTAAAATAATTCTTCTTTTAGAGTCGTATTTTTCGCTGTTGGCGATAAATGCGGCGCCTTCGGTAAAAGGATACCATAATTCGCCTTTAGGTGCGCTTGCGTATTCGCAATTAAAATCGGTATAAATTCTTAGTTGCGGATTTCTGTTGTTCGCAAAATATAATTTTTTATTTTGGTTAGCTTTGCGGTTGGCTTCTATAATCGGTAAAAGCGAAAATAAATCCCAATTAAAATTTATTATTGAGTAGGTTGAAATAAAAAACTTTCTGTCTTTACAATCCAGCTTGCTATTAAACTTTTTTTCTACTTCAATTTCGGCTAAGCGTTGATAAAAATATATAAGTTTAGAATAATCTGCTTTATTTACTGCTTTAATTTTTTCAAGAAAATTTTTAAAAATATAAATTGTTAATTCTTTCTTACATTGCTCAAGTTCATAATATTCTATTTTTTCTGTTTCTTCTTTTGCTTCTATTTCATCTATTGTTTTTATATCGCATTTCAGGGCGTTATGTAAAATTAAATTACAGTCGATTAAATTATATACGTCGTTTACAGAGTAATTAGAATTTCCGAAACGCTCATTTAAAATAGTTTTTAATTTCTTAAGTAACCCTGTATTCTGTACACTCTTTTGAATTATTTTGTTTTGCTCTTCCGTAACGGGAATATTTAAAAATTTTGTAGACCCTGCGCCTAAAATGAAAACCGTTTTATTTTCCATATACCGATATCGACTGTATTTCAATTTTTTTAGGGTTATTCTGTTCTTTATTAATTTCATTCAAGTTTTTTTCATTGAAATCAAAAAAGTATTTATTGTTAATGCCGTTTAGTGTAATCCACTTTAGTAAAATCCAATTTAATTTGTATTCCGTGTCAGTTTTTATTAAATATGCTTCTTTGTTTGCGATGCAGATATTATATTCTTCGTTATCGATAGTAATATTTCTGTCAAGCCTTATCGTCAAAAATCCTTCAGGTTCGCCGTTTGATTCTATTATGCGAATTTTTGTAATTATACCTTCGTTCATTTTTTTCAGTTCATCCTTTTATTTTAAATAAAATTCCCATTTAGCATCAATAAGGGTATCATTACCCCTTGCGATTTTTATATTTTTCTGCTGTCCATTATAAAACACTTTCTTTAATTTATCACATCCACTAAACGCAGAATCACCTATAGAAGTTATGTTATCGGAAAGGAACATATTTATAAGCCCGCTACAATCACAGAACGTATAATCACCTATAGAAGTCACACTGTCGGGGATAGTGATACTTGTAAGCCCGCTACAACCATAGAACGCAGAATCACCTATAGAAGTTACGGCGTTACCGATTGTAATACTAATAAGTCCGTTACAACCGAGAAAAGCCCACTCACCTATAGAAGTTACGCTGTCTGAGATTGTGATACTCGTCAGCTTGCTACAACCATAGAACGCATAATTACCTATAGAAGTCACACTGTCGGGAATATTGCTGTTTTTACATCCTAAAATTACAGTATTAGTGTCTTTTTCTATTAAACAGTCGTTTGAACTATAAAATTTTGAATTGTCAAAGTGTACGGTTATATTTCCAACTCCACTACAATTCGCAAACGCACGATCACCAATATAAATTACACTATCAGGAATTGTTATATCGGTAAGGTTGCTACAACCCTCGAACGCAGAACCACCTATAGAAGTTACGCTGTTAGGAATAGTGATATTTGTAAGCTTGATACAATAATAGAACGCAGAATCTCCAATAGAAGTCACGCTGTCGGGAATAGTGATACTAGTAAGACTGTTGCAACCATTGAACGCATAATTACCTATAGAAGTTACGCTGTCGGGAATAGTGATACTAGTAAGACTGTTGCAACCATTGAACGCATAATTACCTATAGAAGTTACGCTGTCGGGAATAGTGATACTCGTCAGCCCGCTACAACCATAGAATGCATAATTACCTATAGAAGTTACCCCGTCGCCTATATTTATTTGTGTAAGTCCGCTACAAGAATGAAATGCGTTATCTTTAATTTTTATTTGATGATATTGATTATTAATGTTTACTACTTTCAAACTTTTAGGGACAAATCTTCCGTTTTCATAATAACGAGAACCAAAGATATGCCCGAAACGAATATCGCTATCATATAAACGTTTGCCAATAAATGGAATTGTTATTGTGCTTAAATTATTACAACCAAGTAAAATACTTTCGCCGATATAATTTACGCTGCTACCGATTGTTACAATAGTAAGTTCGCTACAATTATAGAACGCTTGAGCGCTTATAGAATCTATGCCGTCTGATATTTCTACTTCGGTAATGTTTTTGTATGATTGTATAATGGAGGGACTGGCTTTTCCTCCAAATACTATTTTATTGATGCTTGCAGTATTCAAAAATGGATTTTCACTGTTAGAATACCGTGAATCGTAATAAACCGTATTTAAACTTGAAGCTTTATAAAAAATTTGCGTTCCGATTTGTGTTACTGACGATGGTATATGTATTTCGGTTATGTTGGCGCAATTATAAAATGCGCGCGCGCCTATCGTTCTTATAGTGTCTGGGATAAATATTGATACTGCTGTACTGTCGACAAAAGCATTTTCGCCTATTGCTGTTACTAATATATTTTCGGGCGAATATCTCGGGATAATTATGTCACTATCGGTGCAACTACCAATACTTACTATCACATTATAGTTATAGAGTAAACCGATCGAACCCGTTGCGTGAATAATCTTTCGTTCAGCTATTACAGTATTACAAACTGAACAATGTTTACCCTCTGTCAAACCGTCATCCGTGCGGGTTGGGGTTATACCTGCGTCTATAACTTCAACATGACCTTTAGCGGGTATTTCTTTATAAGTAGTGTAGTTGCAACGAGAGCAAGTTTCGTATGCCGTATAACCGCTTTCGGTACAAGTAGCTTCTTTCGCGGCGTGGGTTATTTCGTTATGACCGAGAGCGGGTATTGTTTCTGTTTTTATAACAAGCGTGCAGACCGTACACTGCGTGTGCTTACTGCCTGCCGTTAAACAAGCGGCGGGCTTGTCGATTATAAAATTACTTTCGATGTGAGCCGCCAACGGAGCTTTTACGTCAGCCAACAAAAGTTGACCTTTATTATCCGAATAATTTTTTAAGCATTTCGAACAATGATAGTATTCCACGTTACCTTGTTTTACGCAAGTAGAGGCAACAGCGGGTACGACTATAAGAACATGGATATGGTCAAGCTTGTCTATCGAAGTATTTTCGTTGCGTTTGGTGTGGCAAGACGAACACTCTTCGTGTTTTAATCCTGTATTTTCTTCCGTTGCAGTTCTGTCAATTATCCATGCGAAAGAGTGTTCGGTTTTCGGTATTTCTTTATAAGTGGTATAATCGCAACGGGAGCATGTTTCATATGCGTCATAGCCGCTTTCGGTACAAGTAGCCGCTTTTGCTTCATGTTGTATTTTATTATGACCGAGTGCGGGAACTGTTTCTTGTTTTTCTAAAACAGTATTACAAACCGAGCAATGTTTTCCTGCCGTTAAACCCGTTTCAAGGCAAGTTGCGGGTTTTGCATTGTCGGTAACTTCCGTATGACCGGGTGCGGGAATGACTTCTTGTTTTACAAAAATGGTATTGCAGACCGAACAATGCTTGCCCTCGGTTAAGCCTGTTTCTGTGCAAGTTGCGGGTTTTGCGTTGTCGATAACTTCGGTGTGACCGAGTGCGGGGGCAACATCTTGTTTTACTAAAACAGCTTTACACACCGAACAATGTTTACCCTCGGTTAAACCTGTTTCAGTACACGTCGGCATAATTGCTTCGTCTGTAATTTCGGCATGCGGGGCATAATCGCCGTATTCGAAATATAAGTCGCTTTTTTCGCCACAGTCGCAAGATACATAATATAATGCTTTCTTTTGACAAGTAGCCGAAGTATATAAATACTTTTCTTCGGCTTTTTTGACGGTGAAAGATTGCGTGTGTCCGCTACCTGAAGAGCTTTCGCTCTGCGAAGAATTTTCGGGGCTTTTGCAAGCAAAGCTCAAAGCTAAAATTCCGCATAACATAAGCAATAATGTTAAAAAACAAATACTTTTTCTCATTAAAAACCTCTCCTGTACGGTGAACTTTTCACGTTTAAAATGTTCACCGAATATATTATTCGGTGAACAAATTATAATAAGAAAAAGAAAAAAAGTCAAGAAAAATATTGTTTTTTAGCTGTTTTATATTAAAAACCGACTAAAATTTTAAAATATTTGTTCATATTTAATGTGTTCGGTGTACATTTTTAGCTTATTTGTTCACCGAATAATATATTCGGTGAACAAATTATTCGACATAAATTAGTTATAAAAACATATAGAAACCGAGCCGCCTCGCCGCATTGTAAAATGCGGCAGGGCGGCTGATTTTGTAATACACTTACATCTGACAATAATATAGTTTATCTCGTCGGTCAATTATATAATGGCTGCGCATAAAAATTTTTATTAAACGCGATTTTTTAAGTTTTGTTTAAAGTATCGTATGTATAATATGCTCGTAAATTAAAAGGAGGCGTTATATGACCGATTGCTTTAAACGTTACGAACTTAAATACCTGTTAAACGAAACTCAATATAAATCGTTCGTTTCTCTTACTGAAAACTTTTTAAAACCCGACGTCTACTTTGACAGTCAAGTGTGTAACGTATATTACGATACCGACGATAATCGCCTTATAAGGCGGTCTTTGGAAAAACCTGTATATAAAGAAAAGTTGCGGTTGAGAAGTTACGGAACGCCGAAAATCGGTGACAAGGTTTTTTTTGGAACTCAAAAAGAAATACGATTCCGTCGTTTATAAAAGGCGCGAAAGTATGACGATAGAGAACGCGGAAAATTTTCTTCGTTCGCCAGAACCGTTTTCGCAGATAAGCCGTGAAATTTCTTACTTTATAGATTTTTACGGAGAACTAAAACCTAAATATTATCTATGCTATAATCGTCTGGCTTTCGTCTCTAAAACCGACGTAAACACGCGCTTAACTTTCGATAAAGACGTTCTTTACCGAACCGAAAACGTAGATTTAAAGGGGAGTGCTTACGGAGAAAGGGTTATTCCTGAAAATACGGTCTTGCTGGAGATAAAAATTGCCGACGGAATGCCTTTATGGTTAAGCGGCGCTTTATCCGAAATTAAAGCCTATAAAACGAGCTTTTCCAAATACGGCGCGGCTTATAGCGCGGAACTCGGAAAAAAACAAAAAGGAGACTTACTTTATGCTTAATAATATATTCGACAGCGTATTTCAGAATTCTTCGCAGACGACGGTTTCCGTCGGAACGTTTTTACTTTGCGTCGGGGTTTCTCTCGTACTCGGCGCGGCGTATTATTTCGCGTATTCTTTCAGAAACAGAACGAGCGGAAGTTTTCGGTTTGCGATAGCTTTGTTGCCGTCGGTCGTGTGCGTGGTAATTATGATGGTAAACGGCAACGTCGGGGTCGGCGTGGCGGTGGCGGGCGCGTTTTCGCTGGTGAGATTCCGCTCGGCGCAGGGGACGGCTAAGGAAATCTGCGTGATTTTTATGGCTATGTGTTCGGGGCTTATGGCTGGCGTAGGCTATCTCGCATACGCGGCATTGTTTACGGTTACAATGTGCGTAATAATCGTCACGGCAAATATTTTGGCCGAAAAGACCGCCGCGAAAGGAATTAAAAAGACGTTGAAAATAACTATCCCGGAAGATCTCGACTACGAGGGCGTTTTCGACGGAGTATTCGATGAATTTTTAGCTCGCAGAGAACTTCTGAATATAAAAACGACTAATCTCGGTAGCCTTTTTAAACTTACTTACGCCGTAGAACTGAAAAAAGGCGTAAGCGAGAAACAATTTATAGATAAACTCCGCGTTCGTAACGGAAATCTCGAAATAGCATTGTTAAAGGAGAAATTTAAAAATGATTTATAAAAAACTTGTAGCAATTCTTTGTTGTCTGTCTTTGCTCGTACTGCCTCTGGCGGCTTGCGGAAAAAATGCAAACACGTCTTCGGGCGGAGTTACCGGCGGCGGAGAGTTTAACGGCGGTAATTCCGGCGGGGATACCTCCGACGGCTACGATACAATCCCCGACGAAAGCGCGGACGAAATAGTAGTGGATACGACTAAACACAATTTCACGCTTGCTTCGGCGGAAAACGGAGTTTACACTTTTACTTGTTCGCATTGCGATAAGACCGCAGTTACGACCGTCAAATGTGTTTCGGGTACTCAATCTGCGGTTACGGCAGACGGAACGACTATAACTTTTACTTCCGTCGCGGAAGACAGCGAATATTCGATATCCGGCGAACTGTACGGCAATATCGTTATAGACGCGGGCGACGATTATAAATTCGATCTGACGTTAAACGGTTTTTCTCTGACTTCTTACGCGGAATGTCCGATTTACGCGGTCAGCGGCGATAAAATTACGTTGTCGGCTAAAAAATCTACCGAAAATTATGTTTACGATTTGCGTTCGGCTGTTTCCGACGACGATGAAAACGCAGTAAAAGCAAGCGTTTATTCTCTGTGTGATTTGTCCGTTCAGGGTAAAGGAACGTTAAAAATAAAATCTGCCGAAAATAACGGAATACACACTAAAAAAGATCTTAAAGTCAAAAATCTCACTTTGCAGGTCGAGTGCGAAGACAACGCGCTTAAGGGTAACGACAGCGTTACGATAGAGAGCGGAAACGTCACGCTGATAGCGGCTGCGGGCGACGGAATAAAGACGTCTGACAGCGATATTTCTTCCAAGGGAAAACAACGCGGAACCGTAGCGATATATGGCGGAGAAGTTTTAATTTTCGCCGCTCGCGACGGCATAGACGCGGCGTATAACGTCGAAATCTCCGAACAGGAGGAGATGGCTGTAAATGTGCGCATATATACCGATAAATATTCGGCGTATACCGACGATACGGCAACGGAGAGCGCAGATAACGCGACCGATAGCGCGGTTATTTCAACGTTTGCGTTCGGAGGAAACGGCGGCTTTGGTGGAGCGAATCGTCCGGGCGGAGGTCAGCAACCCGGCGGCGGACAACAGCCGGGAGGCGGCGATCAGGGCAATACGCAAAAACCGAGTTATTCCGCGAAAGGTATAAAAGCCGATAACGCAATAACGATAAGCGGCGGAACCGTAACGGTCAAATCAACCGACGATTCGTTGCATGCGAACGGCGGCGAAACGCTTGAAAACGGCGAAACTTCGACAGGGAACGTAAACGTGACGGGCGGTACGCTTACTCTGTATTCGGGCGACGACGGTATACATGCCGACGGAGCGTTGACGGTGTCCGGCGGAACGATAGATATAACGGGCTGCTACGAGGGGCTTGAGGGTACGACGGTTGAAATTTCGGGCGGTGATATTTCCGTAATATCTACCGACGACGGCGTAAACGGCACGGGAACTGCGGGCGCGTCGATAGCGATAAGCGGCGGAACTCTTTACGTTTATGCGGGCGGCGACGGGCTGGATTCCAACAGTACCGATTCTTACGGCGGAATTATTTTCAGCGGAGGCAAGGGCGTTATCATTTCTACGGGGCAAGCCGATTCCGCGATAGATACCGAGCGCGGTTATTCGTATACGGGCGGCGAGTTTATAGCGATAGACAGAAGCGGCGGAATGAGCGGCGAAAGCAGTAACGGCAAAAACTTTACGTCTTACGGCGCGACTGTAAATCTTACGTTGGCGGCAAACGCGTATGTTTCGGTAGAAAACTATGTCGCGGTGAAAATGCCTACGGGTATAAACGCTAACGTGGTTACGCTCGGAATGAACAATCAGACGGCTAAGATCGTTACGTCGGTCGACGGGCTTGACGGTAACGGAGTTAAATGGTTGTAAAATCTTTCATAAGAATAATCAGCGAGCCGAGGCGAAATCGCCTCGGCTCGCCGCATAAATAAAAATTTTTAAATATTTTCGTTTTTTTGTTGAAAGACCTATTAAAACGTGCTAAAATATATAGCGGATATAAAATAAATCGGCGCGCGATTATCGGAGGGCGATTTTATGGAAATACAAAAAATACTTGCGGCATGCGATCATACGTTGCTCGCGCAGACCGCTTCATGGAACGATATCAAAGCGATTTTAGACGACGGAATTAAATATAAAACGGCTTCGGCGTGTATTCCGCCGCATTATGTAAAACAAGCCAAGGAGTACGTCGGGGATAAACTGAAAATATGTACCGTAATAGGTTTCCCCAACGGGTATAACACTACCGCCGTAAAGGTTTTCGAAACCGAAGACGCCGTAAAAAACGGCGCGGACGAAATAGATATGGTTATAAATATCGGTGAGCTTAAAGCCGGTAACGTTTCTTTTGTCGAAAACGAGATAAAGGAAATAAAGGCGGCTTGCGGAGATAAAATCTTAAAGGTAATTATAGAAACGTGCCTTTTAACCGATGACGAGAAAAAGACTATGTGTAAAATCGTGACCGACGCGGGCGCGGATTTCATAAAGACGTCTACGGGCTTTTCGACTGCGGGCGCAACAAGGGAAGACGTTAAACTCTTTAAAGAGAACGTCGGTAAAAACGTAAAAATCAAGGCGGCGGGCGGAATAAAGACGATTGCCGACGCGGAAGATTTCCTTGCGCTCGGCGCGGTAAGACTGGGTACGTCGAGAATAGTAAAAATTGTAAAGGAGAACGAAAAAAATGAGCGATAATATAAATAAAGTTCCTACGCCGCATATATCGGCGGCTTACGGAGATTTTGCCGAGACGGTGTTAATGCCGGGCGATCCGCTCCGCGCCAAATTCATTGCGGATAATTTTCTGACGGACGCTAAACTTGTCAACAACGTGCGCGGCGTAAACGGTTATACGGGATATTATAAAGGAAAACGCGTTTCGGTTATGGCTTCGGGCATGGGGCAGCCCTCTATCGGAATATATTCTTACGAACTTTTCAATTTTTACGGAGTTAAAAATATTATCCGCGTAGGTTCGTGCGGAAGTTTCGATAAAGATCTCCACGCGCGCGATATCATTATAGCAATGGGCGCGTGTACTAACGGAAATTACGCTTCGCAATATAATCTTCCGGGTACGTTTTGCCCGATAGCCTCGTTCGATCTCGTCGAAAAGGCAGTTAAAGAATGTAAGAATATCGGCGTGAATTTCAAGGTCGGCAATATACTTTCGTCGGATACTTTTTACGACGATTCGAATTCGGGTATGTCGTGGAGCAAAATGGGCGTTTTAGGCGTGGAAATGGAGTCTGCCGCACTTTATTGCAATGCGGCGCGCGCCGGTAAAAACGCGCTTTGTATCTGTACCGTGTCCGATTCGTTCATATATCCCGAAGAGAACACCACTGCGGAGGAAAGGCAGAATTCTTTCACTAAAATGATGGAAATTGCCTTGAATATAGCGTAATGGATAGCGTAACACTTATGAAACTTGCCGCCGAAGCGAGGTTGAAAGCTTACGTTCCGTATTCCGGTTTTAAGGTCGGGGCGGCTCTCTTGTGTAAAAACGGAAAAGTGTATACGGGTTGTAATATCGAAAATGCGGCTTATACTCCTACAAATTGCGCAGAGAGAACGGCGTTTTTCAAAGCCGTTTCCGAGGGCGAAAGGGAGTTTGTAAAGATAGCGGTTATCGGCGGAAAAGACGAACCGTTGCCGTTTTGCGCGCCGTGCGGAGTATGCAGACAGGTAATGGCTGAATTTTGCGACGAGAACTTTATATTGGTGCTTGGCGACGAAAACAATTTCAAAGAATATCGTTTAAACGAAGTGTTGCCGTTTTCTTTCGGAAAAAAAGATTTGAAATAATTTTAAAAACGGGTTGACAACGCCGTTGAGGGCGGTATATAATATAATACGGAAACGGGGCGTACAAGCCTTAATAAAGTGAAAGGCGCGCCTTTCATCGTTATTCTAACGATGAAATTTCTTATAAGTAAATTTCGGAGAAACTCCGTTATTTAATAATAATTTCATCGGGTAACCCCCGAAAGGAGAAAGTTATGAGAAAACTTTTAAGCTTAGTTTTGTGCCTTGCGATGGCAATCGGTTGCGTTGCGTTCGCTTCGTGCGGCGGAAAGGAAAATGATTCCGACAAAGATTCGACCGGATCGGGCGTTGATTACAGCTCGTTTAAAATCGCAATGGTTACGGATTACGGCGATATTACCGATCAGTCGTTCAACCAGTCGACTTGGGAAGCCGTCAAGAAATTCGGTGACGAACATAATATTCAGTATAAATATTATAAACCGACCGGCGATTTCACTTCGGCGCGTGTAACTTCTATTGACGACGCAATCGAAGAGGGATATAACGTTATAGTTACCCCCGGATATGCTTTTGCAGGCGCGCTTGAAGAAACGGCAGGCAAAAATCCCGACGTTAAATTTATCGCTATTGATGTGGGAGAGGGGGATTTTAGCAAAGGTTATAAACTTCCCGCCAACCTTACAAGCTTTATATATCAGGAAGAACTTCCCGGATACATGGCGGGATACGCGGCTGTAAAAGAGGGTTATAAAAAGCTCGGCTTCCTCGGCGGTATGGCTGTTCCCGCGGTAGTTCGTTACGGTTACGGCTTCGTACAGGGCGCGAACGACGCGGCTAAAGAGATGCAGATTGAAAACGAAGTTACCATCGAATATGTTTACGGTAACAAGTTTGCTCCCGATCCGAAGATTAAAGCTTATATGGCTACTATGTTCCAGAAAGTAGACGTTGTATTTGCTTGCGGCGGCGGTATTTATATTTCGGCATGCGAAGCTGCTAAAGATATAAGCGCGGATAAGAAGATAATCGGCGTAGACGTAGACCAAAGCTTTATTATCAATAAAGGTTACGGCGAAGGTCGTTGCATCACTTCCGCAATGAAAGGTCTTGCCGCAACTACATTGACGGCTCTCGATGAAACTACAAAAGGTAATTTCTCGAAGTATGCAGGCAAGATATCGACCCTTGGTATCGTTGACGGAGAAAACCCCGCGAATAACTATGTTCAGCTTCCTATGGACACCTGGACAATGACTAAATTCACGGTAAACGATTATAAAGCGTTGGTAAAAGATTTGAAAGACGGAAAGAAGACCGTAAGCGGAGATACGACTACTGCTCCTACGGTAGCTATAACCGTTAATTACGCCAGTGCAACTATAGTATAACATCAATAGCCGATATCACAGCCTTATCGCTTTTGATATTCGATATCGGCTGAAGCGTGGGGCTGTCGCGTTAAGATATTTTTGCTTGATCGAAAATACTGCTTAGCGCGGCAGCCTCTTTGCAAATAACAGGCAAATAAATAACGGAGAGTTATATAATGGACGATAATTATATAATTGAAATGTTGCATATAACGAAAGAGTTTCCGGGAATAATCGCGAACGACGACATTACATTGCAACTTAAAAAAGGAGAAATACACGCGCTTTTAGGTGAAAACGGCGCGGGTAAATCAACGCTTATGAGCGTACTTTTCGGGCTGTATCAACCCGAAAAAGGCGAAATCAGAAAGAACGGCGAGAAAGTCGAGATAAAAAGCCCTAACGACGCAACCGCGCTCGGAATAGGTATGGTACACCAGCACTTTAAGTTGGTCGATATATTTTCCGTGCTGGATAATATAATTCTCGGCGCAGAACCTAATAAATACGGCTTTTTAACAAAAGGCGAAGCGAGAAAAAAAGTTGTCGCTTTATCGGAAAAATACGGTCTTAAAGTCGACCCCGACGCGAAAGTCGAAGATATAACCGTAGGTATGCAGCAGAGAGTAGAGATACTTAAAATGTTGTACCGCGATAACGAAATACTTATTTTCGACGAACCTACGGCGGTACTTACCCCGCAGGAGATCGACGAGCTGATGAGTATAATGAAAGAGCTTGCCAAAGAGGGCAAATCTATTTTGTTTATTACTCATAAATTAAACGAGATAATGGCGGTTGCCGACAGATGTACGGTACTCAGAAAGGGTAAGTATATCGGTATGGTAGACGTGAAAAATACAACGAAAGAAGAACTTTCCGAAATGATGGTCGGCAGAAGCGTAAAATTCGCTGTTGATAAAGCGGACGCCGATCCGAAAGAAACGGTTCTCGAAGTCGACAATCTCTGTATTAAAAGCAGATTGCATAAAAAAGACGCCGTGCATAACGTGTCGTTTAAAGTGAGAGCCGGCGAAATAGTTTGTATCGCCGGTATAGACGGAAACGGGCAGACGGAACTCGTTTACGGCTTGACGGGGCTTGAAAAGGTCGAGTCCGGCAAGGTGATGCTTTGCGGTAACGACGTTACAGACGCTTCGATAAGATACAGAAGTAAAGCTGGTATGAGCCATATCCCCGAAGACAGACATAAACACGGACTTGTACTCGACTATTCTTTGGAACAAAATATGGTGTTGCAGAGATATTTCGAACCGCAATTCAATAAACACGGATTTATAAATTTTAAAGCAGTGCGCGAATATTCGGATTCGCTTACAGACAAATTCGACGTAAGAAGCGGGCAAGGTGCGAAAACCGCCGTGCGTTCTATGTCTGGCGGAAATCAACAGAAAGCGATAGTTGCGAGAGAACTTGACAGAGAACATAAACTGCTTATAGCCGTTCAGCCTACGAGAGGTCTTGACGTCGGAGCGATAGAGTATATACACAATCAGATAGTTAAATCGCGTGACAACGGTTCTGCCGTTTTGCTGGTATCTCTCGAACTCGACGAAGTTATGAATTTATCCGATCGTATACTCGTAATGTACGAGGGTGAAATCGTCGGTCAGCTCGACCCGAAAAAAACCACCGTTCAAGAACTCGGATTATATATGTCGGGAGCTAAACGCGATTCCGAAAAGGAGGAAAGCGTAAATGAATAACGTAAAAAAAGTATTTGCGGCAATCGGAAAATGGTTCAAATCGTTATTTGTCAGCGTTGACGAAAAAGAACCTAAACTGTTGCTTTTATTCAAAAACGAAAAATTTACTACGGCGTTTGCTTCGGTGATATGCGCTTTGCTCGGTATATTTATAGGCTATATACTTTTATTGTGTATCAATCCGCAACATGCCGGAGAGGGAATAATTTCGATATTGAAGAGTTGGGCTAAGAGTTCGAGACGGCAACGCAGATTAAATGAACTCGGCAATACGCTCGTATCTGCCGCGCCGCTTATTATGTGCGCGCTGTCCGTCTTGTTTTCATATAAAACAGGGTTGTTCAATATCGGCGTTGCGGGGCAATACACAATCGGCGCGTGCGCAGCTTTGTATGCAGCGCTTGCGTGGCGTTGCCCTTGGTATGTATGCGTGTTGCTCGCTATGATATCGGGCGCGGTTTGGGCTATGATATCTGGTGCATTGAAAGCATTTTGCAACGTAAACGAAGTTATATCGTGTATAATGACTAACTGGATAGGTCTGTATGTTACGAATATGGCGCTCGGCAACGTTAAAGAAAGCACGTCTGTTTACACTCTTGATCTCGGAGTAAACGCGCCGAACGCGATAATACC
Organism: uncultured Clostridia bacterium; assembly: GCA_934254815.1. GTDB lineage: Bacteria > Bacillota > Clostridia > Christensenellales > Borkfalkiaceae > UBA10281. Next base: position 116,367 of record CAKQME010000002.1, read on the forward strand.
GGATCTTGGGTTATCGAAATTGTTCAGCGATAACAAATATGTGACGATAGCTATTCTGTTTACCGTGCTTATGGCGGTTGTAGTGTGGGTGTTGCTGAATTATACGACGTTCGGCTATGAATTAAAAGCTACGGGATATAATAAACACGCAGCTAAATACGCGGGAATGAAAGATAAGAAAAACATTATCGTTACAATGGCGATATCGGGCGCGCTTGCAGGGCTTGGCGCAGCGTTTTATTACCTTAGCGGAATAGAACAGTACAATACCGGTTACAGCGCGTTGCCTAATACCGGATTTAACGGTATCGCGGTTGCGTTTTTAGGCGGACTTAATCCGATAGGGTCGATTTTTGCCGGTTATTTTATACAGCATATCATGATAGGCGGCGGAAAATTAAACACGCAATATTATAATCCGCAAGTTGCAGATTTTGTAATAGCAATAATAATTTATCTCTGCGCGTTCGTATTGTTTATAAAGACGATAATATCGAAAGCCGTAAAAGGTTCCGAGAAGAAAGAAGCCGACAGAAAAACGATTCTTAAAAACAGAGCGGCTGAAGCGGAATCGGGGGAGGTTAAAGATAATGTTTAATCTTATACAATATACGTTGGTGTTTACTTCTGTACTTATTCTCGTTGCGCTCGGCGGTATGTTTTCCGAGAGAAGCGGAGTTATAAATATCGGTCTGGAAGGTATAATGGTATTCGGCGCGATGGGCGGCGCGATGGCTATGGTGCTGCTTCCGTCTACTATGAATGCGTTTTTAATGATTTTAATTACGGTGTTATCTTCTGTCGCGGCGGGGGTTATAGGGTCCTTGTTGCTCGCGGTTGCATGTATAAATTTTAAAGCCGATCAGACGTTGGTCGGAACGGCTATAAATATGTTGGCAACGGCATTTGCTGTCGTATTTATAAAAGCGTTCAATACGAAACGTTCTTCCGGTTCGGATTTTTCGGCGTATTTGAGTTATATAAAACAGCAAGAATCGTTTGTTTTTCAAATAGGCGAATTGAGACTTAACTGTTTTATGGTGATAACTGTCGTTTTACTTTTAGTATCTTATGTGGTACTATATAAAACAAAGTTCGGTTTGCGGCTTATGTCGTGCGGAGAACATCCGCAGGCGGCGGCAAGCGTTGGTATCAACGTCTATAAAATGCGTTATGCCGGCGTTATGATATCGGGCGGCTTGGGCGGCTTGGGCGGTATCGTGTATATCGCTTCGGTAAACAGCACATGGAATTTCGAAGTCGGCGTTGCCGGAGCCGGGTTTTTAGCTCTTGCCGTAATGATTTTCGGACAGTGGAAACCGCTTAAAATAGCGGCGGCGGCATTGTTATTCGGTTTCTTCCAATCGCTCAGTTATGTTTATATGGGGTTCTCGTGGTTGGCGACGATACCTCATTCGGGCGAAATATTAAAAATAATGCCTTACGTCGTGTCGCTTATCGTGCTTGCGTTTACGTCGAAAAAATCGCGCGCGCCCAAGGCGGAGGGTATACCTTACGATAAAGGAATGAGATAAAATATTTTTCCGAGGTGAAGTTTATGCGAATGTACGATATTATTAAGAAGAAACGCGACGGCGAAAAACTTTCCGATGAAGAGATAAAATGGTTTGTCGACGGCTACACGAAAGGCGAAATCCCCGACTATCAGGCGGCGGCTATGTGTATGGCGGTGTATTTTCAGGGAATGGACGAAGAAGAAACCACCGCGCTTACGCTCGCTATCCGCGACAGCGGCGACAGGTTGCATTTTGATAATATCAAAGGCGTGAGAGTTGATAAACACTCTACGGGCGGCGTGGGCGATAAAACGAGCCTTATAGTCGCTCCGATAGTCGCTTCGCTCGGTATAAAAGTTGCAAAAATGAGCGGCAGAGGCTTGGGGCATACGGGCGGAACGGTCGATAAACTTGAATCTATAACGGGTTACAGAACGAATATCCCGACCGAAGAGTTTGAAAAGATAGTCAACGAAATAGGCATAGCTATAGTCGGGCAGAGCAGCGAACTTGCGCCTGCGGATAAAAAACTTTACGCTTTACGCGACGTCACCGCCACGGTAGACAGCATGCCGCTTATAGCTTCCAGCATAATGGGCAAAAAACTTGCCGCCGACGACGATTGCATCGTGCTTGACGTAAAGACGGGTAGCGGTTCGTTCATGAAGACCAAAGAAGACAGCGAAACTCTCGCCCGACTTATGGTCGGAATAGGCAAGCGCGCGGGTAAAAAGATGCTTGCGCTCATAACCAATATGGATATCCCGCTCGGTAACGCGATAGGTAATTCTCTCGAAGTAAAAGAAGCCGTCGCTACGTTGAACGGTAAAGGACCGAAAGATTTAACCGAAGTCTGCCTTGCGCTTGCGTCGGATATGCTCTATCTCGCGGGCAAAGGCAACGAAAAAGAGTGTCGTATAATGGCTGAAAACGCCATAAAAGACGGAAGCGCGCTGGAAATTCTCAAAAAAATGGTCAAGGCTCAGGGCGGAGACGCGTCGCTTATCGAAAACACCGAAAATTTCCCGAAAGCTAAAGTGGTAAAAGGCGTTTTTGCGCCGAAAAGCGGATATATTTCCAAAGTCGATACCGAGGGGTACGGCATAGCAAGCCTTATTCTCGGCGCGGGCAGAACGAAAATAGAGGATAAAATAGATTATTCTGCGGGAATAATTTTAAAGAAAAAAACGGGCGATAAAGTCGAAAAAGGCGAGGAGATCGCAGAGCTTTACACAAACGACGAAAATAAAATTGCCGAAGCGACGGCTAAATTTTTAGCTTCGACCGAAATAACCGAAGAAAAACCCGCCGAAGAGGTTTTAATTCTCGGCAGAGTAGAATAAAATGGCTAAATTATACTTTAAATACGGGGCTATGGGCTGTTCTAAAACCGCTCAGGCGCTTATAACGAAATTCAATTACGAAGAACGCGGAATGAAAGTTCTGCTGATAAAACCCGCCGTCGATACCCGCGACGGACAGGATGTCGTCAAATCGCGGATAGGCTTGGAGGCGAAAGCTTTCGCCGTTTCCGTCGACGTCGATTTATATAAGTTTTACACGGAGAAACATTCAGATTGCGACGTGATAATCGTCGACGAGTGCCAGTTTCTCACGCCCGAACAGGTCGACGAGCTGGGAATGTTGGTTATAGATAAATCCGTACCCGTACTGTGTTTCGGGTTGGCTACCGATTTTACTACGCATCTTTTTCCCGGCAGCAGGCGATTGTTTGAAATTGCCGAATCGATATCCGAGATAAAATCGGTTTGTAAATGCGGCGCGAAAGCGACAGTAAACGCGCGTTTCGACGATAACGGAAACATTGTTTACCGCGGCGAACAGGTAGTTCTTGGCGGAAACAGCCGATACACGGCAATGTGCAGAAAGTGTTGGCTTAAACGTAAATCCGAACAGGAAGCTAAGGGAATATTTTAAAACGGCGGCGCGATTACGCGCCGCCGTTTTAGTTTACAAATTATTGCGTTTTAACGTGTTAATTTTTCAGTTTGTCTATTGCCTCTATGAGAACTTCACCGACTTCGTCGATAGATTGCGACAAATTGCCTTTCAGATATTCCACAATCGTTTCGACGCACGCGCTCACGACGGTTGCGGGTCTGCTTGCGTTGCTGTTTATGTCGTTCAGAATAGGGTTCGATATCGGAATAGGTACCGTTTGTTCTGTCGTGATGATAACCGTGGTATTGCCGTCGGCTTTGTATCTTCTCGATAAATTCGTGTTGAAATTATCTTTGAAGAAAAAATAACGCAAAAAACAGCGCGGCGACAATCGTCGCCGCGCGTAAGGCAATAAAGCGTTTTATTTTATCAGTAAAGTGAGAACCGCCATTTCAATTTTCTGTAGGTTTTCGGCTTGGCGAAGCCCCGCGAATTTCAGCGAATTCACAACGTCCGCCGAAACGGCGGGGTTTTCACGCGAAACGGGCAGGTTGTGAAGAACGCAGACGCTCGGTTTTGCCCTGTAAAGCAAACCGTCGGTTATGGTAAATTCTTCGGGTAAACCGTCGTCGCTGACGTATACGCAGTCCGCGTCTGTCAGGGCGGCGGATAAATCCGACGTAACGTTCACTCCGCCGTACTGCGCGCAGTAATTAAGCGTTTTTTCGCTCGGAGCAAATTCTTTCGGGCAGACAAGCGTAACTTCCGCGCCGCACTTTATAAACGCGTATACCATGCTGTCGGCGTAAGCGTCGGGGCTGCCCACCATAACTACTTTCAGCTTGTCTAATCTGCCTTTCTTTTCCCAGACGGTCATAAGGGCGGCAATGGCTTCCAGCGGTCCGCTTTTCGAGTTGGCGTTTATTATGGGTATGTTTATGTGTTTTTCAAGCAGTTCCGCGTCGGTGTTGAATTCCGTACCCACGACTATCGCGTCCACGCCGTAAAAGGCTATCGCCTGCATAGACAGTTCGTCAGTCAGCACGGTTTCGAGCTTTGCGCCTGGTAAACTTGAGACGGTGTACGCGCCGGATAGTTTCGCAACCGAGGTTTCGAAAGCTATTCTCGAACGGGAAAATCCGCTTTTGGTTATAAGATAGACGTATTTGCCCTTAAGCGAAACCTGTTTTTCGCCTGCGGCTATCCGCTCCGAAATCTCTTTCGCCGTCTTTAATATTTCGTAAATTTCTTCTTCCGTATAGTTGGCAAGCGAGACAAGGTGTTTTTTGTCGAGTTTGCCTGTCGGTTTGTATCTGTTTATATCCATAGTTAAATTATAACAAGATTTTAAGTTAAAAGCAAGCGAATAACGGACAATTACCAACGGCTATGTACAAATTTGATAAAAGAACGCGCTAAATTTTGTTATAATTGCCGTTGATAAACTTGACGAAATAATATATAATATAAGTATAAAAATGGGTTTGACCTTTAAAAAGGCAAATCGGGAGGAAAAATATGGCAAGTTTAAGATTGCAAGATATCTACAAGGTGTATCAGTCGGGCGTCGTCGCCGTAACGGACTTTACCCTCGACATCGAAGATAAAGAATTCATCGTATTCGTAGGTCCGTCGGGTTGCGGTAAGTCCACCACCCTCCGTATGATAGCGGGTCTTGAGGAGATTTCCGACGGCGAGCTTTACATTGACGGAAAATTGATGAACAACGTTCAACCTAAGGACAGAGATATAGCGATGGTTTTCCAGAACTACGCGTTGTATCCGCATATGACCGTTTACGACAATATGGCGTTCGGTCTTAAACTTCGTAAAAAACCCAAGGCTGAAATCGACGAAAAGGTTAAGGAAGCCGCAAGAATACTCGGTCTTGAAACTTATCTCCAGAGAAAGCCCAAGGCTTTGTCCGGCGGTCAGAGACAGAGAGTCGCGCTCGGAAGAGCTATCGTTCGTGAGCCGAAAGTATTCCTTCTCGACGAACCCCTTTCCAACCTCGACGCGAAACTCCGCGCTCAGATGAGAACCGAAATCACTAAGCTTCACCACAGACTTGCAACTACGTTCATATACGTTACGCACGACCAGGTAGAGGCTATGACGATGGGTACGAGAATCGTCGTTATGAAAGACGGTTTCATTCAGCAGGTTGACGCTCCGCAGAAACTTTACGATTATCCCGCAAACCTGTTCGTTGCAGGCTTCATCGGCACTCCGCAGATGAACTTCTTCGACGCTGTTCTTACTTCCGACGCAAGCGGAAAAGTTTTCGTCGAATTCGAGGGCAACAAGGTTGCGCTTCCCAAAGCTAAATCGGATAAGATTATAGATAAAGAACAATATCTTAACACAGGTAAGCCCGTTGTATTCGGCGTAAGACCCGAAGATTTCCACGACGAAGAAGCTTTCATAACCAATTCGAAAGATACGGTTATCGACGTTAAGGTTGACGTTGTAGAAAAACTCGGCGCAGAGACGCTTCTTTACTGCGTATTCGCTAAAGACGGCGACAATAACGTTGAAGAAGACGGCAGAGTTAAGAGCTTAGTCGATTCCGCTACTCAGATGATAGCTAAGGTTGATTCCCGTTCCAAGACGGAAAGAGATCAGGTTATCGAACTCGGTATCGATATTATGCACAGCCATTTGTTCGATAAAGAATCCGAACTCACCATTCTCGAAGGCGAAGGCACGAAAGCTTACGTTCCCGTCGTAGAACTCGAAAGAAGAGCTCAGAGAGAAAAAGAAGAAGCCGAGAAAGCTACCGAAAAAGCAGAAAAAGCGGCTAACGGTAAAGGCGTTAAACTTCCTTTCGGAAAGAAGAAAGAAAAGAAAGAAGAAACCAAAACCGAAGAATAATCGATATAAACGGTAATCAGTTCACCGATATACCCGCATGGCAAATCATGCGGGTATATTTTTTTTATTATTCGATGCAACTATGGTTTATCTTTTGTCAACATGCGTATATTTACAAAATTACGGTCGCATGATAAAATATATATGTTTGAGAATTTTACTATTACGGAGAATTTCTCGGCGCAGTAAAAACAGAGGTGAAAGGATGAATTTGTATCGAATTAAAACTCGTTCGATAATCGCTTTAATAACGGCTTTATGTATATCGGCGGCATGCGCGTTATTCGCGTTTAAAACCGTCAAAGCCGGAAGCGGTGAAAGAGAACAAGGCTCGGATATAGTCTTATCCGACGATTTTACGACTACGCCTAACGGCGGTGCAACCGTCGGCAAGGTCGATAACGTTGTGTTTGACAATAACGCTACTTACGGCGCAGTTACGGGCAGTAAGTGGGATACGAAAGTCAGCGGCGGTACGGGGTCGGTTGTATATGAAATATCCGCCGACAACGGGTACGCTATAAACGGCGGAAAAATAAAATTTACAGCCGGTATCGGTCACGGCAACGGCAGATACTGGTGGAACTCCACGCATTACGGCGGGCAGAATAAACTCGGCGCCGATTTTACAGTTTACGTCGGATACGACGGCGAAAATTGGAATAAAATTTATAACGATTTCAGCGATAACGGTACAATAACCCGTAATCAGGACGGCTGGGCGGAAAACGGTAAATTTTCTCCCGAATTGCAATTGGACGAAATTATTTCTGCCACAAGCAAACTGTATGTAAAGTTCGAACTATATAATTTCAGTTGTGAAGAGATATGGGTCGATAATGAAAAAGACGGAATATTTTTAGGCAATATGGGTGTGTTTTTGTATAATACTTCGATAGAAGTTACTCAGAAAGAACTCAGCGTAACTACCGTGTCCGACGATTTCACGGCAGCCGGAAAAACTGGCGTTACATATTGCAACGCTTATTCGCATAAAGGGCTTACTTCCGACGAAAACAGCGGCGGACATAATATGTTCGGGCTTGTTCCGTCTGAAAAATGGGATGCGAAAATCAAAATGGGTACGGGCGAACTCGTATATAAACTTACCGCCGACGGCGGGGAGGTGTTCGGCAATACTTCGCTCGAAATAGATTTGAAATATTTTGCCGTATCCGATACCTATCGTAACGGCAATGCGAACGTTCTGGTATCTTTGGGATACGATCTGACGAATTACGAAACAGTCTATAACCTGTATAATGAAAAAGGGATAGGAACTTCGCAGGAACGCAGTGTATTAAAAGTGCCGCTTACCGAATACGCTTCGGGCTATCAGACGTTATACGTTAAAATAACCGTCGTTTGCCCCGAAGTAGAAGCAAATCTGCAAAGCGTTCCCGTGTGTCTGTACGGCGTAAAACTGACTGCTGAAAACATAACGGCGGTTAAGGACAGAATAAACGTATCTTCTTCGTTCGGTAAAGATAAGCGAGCGAATATCGTCGGCAATTTCGACGGAATAGTCGACGCAAAAAACGTGTGCGACGGTAATTACTCGTTCGGGCTTATACCGTCTTCGGCATGGGACGGCTCTGTTACGGCAGGCGACGGATATATAACGTATAAGTTGACGTCGGAGCAAGGCAAGGCTTTTAAAAATCTTAATCTCGGCGTGGCGTTCAGGTTATTGAAAGGCGCGAATATAGTTATTTCCGTTTCCGACGACGGAAATAATTTCACCCCGTTTTACGACGTTGTGAAAAAAGAGGACGAAAACGCATATAAAAACCCGCAGGAACATCCGTCGGGTAACGAAATGTATTATTACAGAACGCTCGATCTCGACCTTAAGTCGGCAATAGAATTTTCGGAAGTCGTTTACGTCAGAATCGCAATGTGTCACCCCGCAGAAAAGGTGCAATTGCAACAGCTGAAAACGCTCATATATTCCGTAAGTTTCGGCGCGAATATCACGGATAAAATAGATGGCGCGGGGTCGATTTCGTATAATCTCGACGGCGGGTATTACGAAAACGGACAGAGCAATCCGTCTTTCTACCGCGAAAACGACGATATCGAACTTGTATCGCCCGTAAAGAAGTATTATACGTTCTGCGGTTGGTTCGCGTCTTCCGATTTTTCGGGCGACCCGATATTAAAACTCGATACGAGCGTAATTAAAAACTACAGACTTTTCGCAAAGTGGGAGGATGCCGAATATACTTACTCAATTATCGTCGCGGGCGACGGAAAAGGCGAGGTAAAAGTAAACGGCGGCGCTTTTGACGGCAATCCGTTTAAAGTAAAGGCGAAAAGCGACGTTAAAATAAGTTTGAGCGTAGAAGAAAATTCGCTTATCTGCGGAGTTGTCGTCGACGGCGAAGACGTAAGGCTTGACGGCAATTCGGAGTATATTGTTTCAAGCGCGGAGAAAGACCGCGAAATAGAGGTTACGTTTTTGGCTCGCGCGACGCATACGGGAGATTTTTCGATAGATTACTCAGATAATAAGATTTACGGCAATAAGTGGAAAATCGGGTTATACGATTACGCGAATCTGTATATAACCGACGAAGCCTATCATATGCTCGGTATAAACGGCGGCGAGGGGTATCTTGTTTATAAGTTCGAAGCTCCTGCGGGCAAGACGTTCGAAAGCATTGAAATCACGTCGGTTGCTAAACTTTTCGATTATTTCTGTCTTAAAACTCGCGAAAAAGTCAATTATTCGGTCGGTTACGACGGCGAAAATTACACGCTCGTGTATGAAAGCCCCATAACCCGCGTAGGCGATAATATAAAAGAGATTACCCGCGACCTTACCGAATGGGTCAACGGACGGAAAACGTTTTTCCTTAAAATAGACGTCGGCAGTAACTCGACTAACTGGACGTTGTTGAAATCGTTGTCTGTTAAAGTAGATTACGAAAAAGTCGAAACGATAGTGAATTACGGCGGAATTTACGAAGAAGCGTATTATACGCAGTATAAAGGCGATAAATTCGACAGATCGGTTATTTCACCGAGAAACGGCGTTGCGCTTTTGTCCGACGAGATTTTTACCGACAGCGGGTATACGGAAATTTTCGACTTAAATTCGACGGTAGAAAACGATTTGAAATTGTTCGTAAAATGCGCGGGCGCAAGCGGTAAATTAGAATACGATTTAGACGGCGGCGTAAACGATTCGAGAAATATCGGAACTTACGATTCTTCTTCCGACGTGTACGTTTACGAGCCTACAAAGCAGGGTTATATATTTGCCGGTTGGTATGTCGACGAAGCGAGAACGGTATTGTTTGAAAAAATCGTCGCAGGAAGAACGGGAGATATAAAGCTCTACGCAAAATGGATAAAGGACTCGCCCGTGGTAAAACTGTATAAGATAACTTACGAACTTAACGGCGGTACAAACGGCGATAATCCCGACGAGATATTGTCAAACGAAAAAATAACGTTGAAAAATGCTACCAAAACAGGCTGTGTTTTCGACGGTTGGTATCTGGGAAATAAAAAAATCGACGAACTTGACGGCGCGGAACTTACTTCCGATATAACCTTAACGGCAAGATTTACTTCCGACGGCGGCGACAGTTCGGGCGGAAACAGTTCCGCAAGCGACGGTTCGGGCGAAATAAGCGGCGGCTGTAACGGTTGTAAAGGCGAAGCGTCGCTTGCGCTTACCGGTATATTGACGGCGTGCGCGCTTGTGTTTGTTAAAAAGATTTCGGAGGCGAAGAGATGAAAAGAATGATCGTTGCTTTGCTCGGCGTAATATGCGTTGCGGCTACCGTGATTTTTGCGGGCGCGTTTGTAAATACGAAAAATAAAGTAAACGCTGCGGGAGACGAAAAGTTGGGCGGCAGATGGTATAAACAGACTTCCGTCGATACGACGGTAGATAAAAATGCAGGCGACTTTTCCGTTATTGCCATGGGCGATCAGCAGATAGTCGAACACAGCGATAAAAAATATCTTGAATATTCTTACGATTATATAGCCGAACACGCGGCGGATATGAACCTTAAAATGTACGTCAATCTGGGCGATATCTTCGACGTTGTCGATTTCTGCGACAATATAGGCGGGTACAATCAGAACGATAAGAACGGCAGAAACCGCGGCGCGGACGATTCTAATAAATATTTCTGGCAGCAACAGCGTTTCGTAAGCGAACAGATAAAGAAACTCGAAGACGCTTCCGTTCCCGTCGCGCTCACTATGGGTAACCACGATTACGAGGATATGGCGGCATCTTACCGTATCAATAAGACGTTTAACGAAGCTTTTCCGTTATCGCGCTTCAGCGGTAATTCGTATTTCGGCGGAAGTTTATACGAAGATATCGAATGCGCCTACTATTATTTCGAAAACGATTTCGCCCCGACCGACGCGAGATATAAAAAGTATATGGTACTCGTGCTGGGTTTAAACCCCGACGAGGAAATGATAGCGTGGGCTAATAAAATAGCGGAAGAAAATTCCGATAGAAAAATCATAGTATCTACGCACGCGTATTTTGCGGGCAATCAGTTGTACGATAAAGGCACCGAACTGTGGAATAAATTTATTTCCCGCCATTCGAATATAATAATGACTATTTGCGGTCACGACTGGGTTGACGGAAGTATAATAAAGCGTGTAGACTACGGCGTGAACGGCAACGCGGTTTATCAGTTTATGATAAATACGCAGGGCGAAGAATTCGGCGGTCTGGGCGTTTTCGCTCAGATGATTTTCCGCGCCGACGATACGGTCGATCTTGCGTATTACGCGCCGGCTGTAGACGGTTACGCCTCCGAACTCGTAACTCTCGATACGCAGGGCAGATATTTTACCGAAAACAGTCAGTTCTCGTTCGATCTTGCCATGAAGAAATTATCGCTCGATAAAACCGGCGAAACGCTTGTCGGAAACGAAGTTAAAAGTTCGTCGATAAAAGAGAATTACGCGGCTTATAAGGCGAATAACGGCAGGTGGCTTAAAGCCGTATACGCATATAAAAACGTAAAAATCAAAGACGGCGCGGGGCTTGTGAGCGACGGAACGGGATATATAGTTTATAAACTTTCCGCCGGCGACGACCGCAGATTTAAAGGTCTTTCGGTTCATACTCTCGGAGAGTTGACAAAGGGCGCGAGAAACGCGTATCAGATAGATTTGTCTTGCGACGGCGAAAATTACGTTACCGCCTTGTATAACGATTGCTTTACGGGTACGCTCGGTGAAGTTCAATATATGGATAGTTACGCAAGGGGTGCGCGTGACCTTTACGTTAAAATTTATCTTGGAGAAAACGGCGGGGCGAGAATATCGTCGATAAGCTTTACGGGCGAAACTGTTCAGACGGTTTTCGGTGATACGGTCGATATAAATTATGCTTATTCGGACAACGGTAAATATAACGTTTCGAACTGGCGCGACGGAGTGTACGACTATCTCGACGCCGTGTATTTCAACGGCTTGCTCGGTTCGGGCGGTTCATATAAAAACGGTAAGTATTGCGATCACGAGGGCGGCAAGGCAAGCATTGTATATCGCATTGAAAGCGGAAAAAACAATAAGTTTACTTCTCTTTCGCTCGGCGTAAATATAAAGGCGGATAACATTAACAGAACGTACTCCTTTAATGCGAGACACGTTTCGCATACCTATACCGATGCCGACGGCAAAACCGTCACGGACGAGGCGGATATACCCGGCGGCGAATACCCTTTCAAAAATAAAGACACTTTGTACGCGTTAAGGGTATGGGTAAGCGTAGACGGCGGCGAATATGTCCGCGTTGCTTCTTACGATAACTCGGAAATAAACGGAGTAAAAGATATAGCTCTCGATCTTAGCACCTATGTCGCGGGCGGTAAAGACCTGCTCGTTAAACTCGAATATTTCGGAATAACCTGGACGGGGACGGCTATAAATAACGTTTCAATTCAGGCTGATACCGAAAAAACGACTGCCGACGAGCCTACGCTCAATTTAAACGGCGGTACGGTTTACGGCGAAAATTACGAAAACCCCGTAAAAGACGGTTATCGTTTCGGCGGCTGGCATGTAGGCTCTGTCGACGGCGAGCTTACTACCGTAGAAGCCGAAAAGGGCAAAGCCGTAGAGCTTTACGCCAAGTGGCTTAAAATCTCCCGTATAGTCTACGTTATGGACGGCGGCGAGAACTCCGCCGAAAATCCGACGATAATCGTCGAGGGCGAAAATATAAAATTATCCGACCCCGAAAAATCGGGCTACGAATTTGTAGGCTGGTTCGACGAAAACGGATTAAAAACGGATAGCGTGACTTCCGACGGGCGGCTCGTCGTCGTATACGCGATATGGCGTAAAATATAATAATTTTTAACGGCGTCATAAAGACCGCCGCGCTCAATTTTTAAAAAGCGCGGCGGTAATTTTTTTGCCTTTAAAAAATCGTTGACAAAAATTTCTGTAAGTGGTATAGTGTTATATATCAAATGTTATTTAAAGGAAGATCAAATGCCGCCTAAGTTTAAATTTACGAAAGACGAAATGATATCCGCCGCGTTGAACGTGGCGCGCCGTAACGGAATCGAAGCCGTAACGGCGCGTTCGATAGCCAAAGAGTTAGGCGTTTCCACGCAACCCGTGTTTACCTGCTTTTCTTCTATGGAAGAAGCGAAAAGAGAAATCGTTTTCGCCGCCCGCGGAATTTTCGAAGAGTACGTCGGTAACGGGCTGAAAGAAAGAATTCCGTTTTTCGGTTACGGCAGGGCGTATCTTAAATTCGCCAAAGAAGAGCCTAATCTTTATAAATTGTTGTTTTTAACCGCGCCCGACGAGTGGATAGACGGTGCGATGGCGGAAATGAAACGCTCGCAGAGCGAACTGAGAGCTTCGCTTGTAAAAATTTATAATATTTCCGGTGACGAAGCCGACTTGTTTTTCCGCGACCTGTGGCTTGTCGTGCATAGTCTCGCTACGCTTATCGTTACGGGTTGTTGCCCGTATACCGACGAAGAGCTTGGCAAAATTCTCACGGGTTTCAGCGTAAGCATATGTAAGGCGATAAAGGAAATCGCAGGGTTTTCCGAAGAAAATTTCGACAGAGACGAAGTGTTCGCAAAGCTTATCGAAATTAAAGATACAAAAGACGGAAAAGAACGCGAATAGCAGCAAAATTCAATAGAAAATTTTAAATTTCGGGTTGACAATAAAGCATAAACGTGATATCATTAAATCACAAAAACCATTAAAATAAAGGAGAGAAAATTTATGGCTAAATCAAGACTTATAGGGGAATATCCCGTTATCGGAATAAGACCGACTATCGACGGCAGACGCGGAAAAATCAAGGTTCGCGAAAGTCTGGAAGATCAGACTATGAACATGGCTAAATCCGCCGCTAAACTCATCGAAGAAAACGTTTTTTATTCTAACGGCGAACACGTTAAAGTAATAATAGCCGACACGACTATCGGCAGAGTAGCCGAAGCCGCGGCGTGCGCCGATAAATTCAAAAAGGCGGGCGTAGATATAACGCTTACGGTTACGCCTTGCTGGTGTTACGGCGCCGAGACTATGGATATGGACCCTATGACTATAAAAGCGGTATGGGGCTTTAACGGAACCGAAAGACCGGGCGCGGTTTATCTTGCGTCGGTTCTTGCGACTCACGCGCAGAAAGGTTTGCCCGCGTTCGGTATTTACGGTCACGAAGTGCAGGAAGCCGACGACACGTCTATCCCATGCGACGTACAGGAAAAGATTTTGCGTTTTGCTCGCGCGGCTGTTGCCGTCGCTACTATGCGCGGTAAATCGTATTTGCAGATCGGTTCGGTCACAATGGGTATCGGCGGCTCGATAATAAGCCCCGAATTTTTCGAAGAATATCTCGGCATGAGAGTCGAAAGCGTAGACGAGGTTGAAATTATCCGCAGAATGACCGAGGGTATTTACGACAGAACCGAATATAAAAAGGCTCTTGCATGGGTTAAGGAAAAATGCAGACCCGATTTCGATAAAAACCCCGAAGAATTGCAGAAAACTCCCGCTCAGAAAGAAAAAGACTGGGAATTTACCGCTAAAATGGCGTGCATTATAAAGGATTTGTTCAACGGCAATAAGAGACTTCCGAAAGGCAGAGAAGAAGAAATGGTCGGTCACAACGCGATTGTCGGCGGCTTCCAGGGGCAGAGACAGTGGACGGACTTCTATCCCAACTGCGATTTCCCCGAAAGTATTCTTAACTCTTCGTTCGACTGGAACGGCGCGAGAGAGCCGTACATTTTAGGTACGGAAAACGACACGCTCAACGCGACGAGTATGTTGTTTATGAAACTTTTAACCGGCAGAGCGCAGATGTTTGCCGACGTTCGCACTTACTGGTCGGGCGAATCGGTAAAGAGGGTTACGGGCTATGAGTTAGAGGGGCACGCCAAAGAAGCCGACGGCTTTATTCACCTTATCAATTCGGGCGCATGTTGCGTTGACGCTTGCGGCGAAGTTAAAGACGAAAACGGCAACGCCGTAATGAAAAAGTGGTGGGAAGTCACCGATAAAGATATCGACACGATGATGAACGCCACTACATGGCCTTACGCCGATTTGGGATACTTCCGCGGCGGCGGTTATTCGTCGAGATTCGTAACCCGTGCTGAAATGCCCGCTACTATGATAAGACTTAATCTTATAAAGGGTTTAGGTCCTGTTTTGCAGATAGTCGAGGGCTGGACGGTTAAACTTCCCGACGAAGTTACCGATAAACTCTGGAAGAGAACCGACTATACATGGCCTTGCACATGGTTTGCTCCGAGAGTAACGGGCGAGGGCGCGTTTAAATCGGCTTACGACGTTATGAATAACTGGGGCGCAAACCACGGCGCGATTTCTTACGGACATATCGGCGCAGACTTAATCACAATGTGTTCTATGCTTCGCATACCCGTTTGCATGCACAACGTCGACGAAAAGGATATTTATCGTCCTGCGGCTTGGAACGCTTTCGGTATGGATAAAGAGGGTCAGGATTATCGTGCCTGTGCCGCCTACGGTCCGATGTATAAGAATATAAGATAATAAATATAAATAAAATATCAATCCCGTCGCAATTATTTGTTGAAAAACCCGTAAAAACTAATCGTCTGTACAATGGGATACTTCGTTTCGCTCGGAACGATAAACTTTATTTGGTCTTATTAAGCATAAGCGAAATATCTCACTGTACAAGCAATAATAAATTTGAACAGTTTTTCGGCGCATAAGCGGCGGGAATATTTTTGAGAGGAATAAAAAATGAAAAGTTTAAACAGAGTACAGACAATGGTGAAAGTATTTAAAATACTTGCGACGATAGCTTTCGTCTGCTGTATTATAAGTACTGTCGGCTGCGCGCTCGGCGCGATAATCGTCAACGCGGTTGGCGAAAACGCCGAATTTATTAAAATGCTCGAACAAGAGGGCGTGGCTTACGACAGAAACATTTACGTCTGCGCATGCGTGTGCGCCGCGGTAGAAAGCGTATTAGGTATTTACATAGCGTATCTCAATAAAACGATGTTCAAAAAAGAACTTGAAAAAGGTACGCCTTTCGATAAAGATATCGTAGCTTTGGTAAGAAAGAACGCGGTAATACAGATTGTCGCGTCAATCGTTGCGGCTATAGCGGTAGCTATTATAATAGCTTGCTTCAACGCGAAACTCGATATCTCAAACGGCGCGGCGGTAGGTACGGGAATATTCTATTTGTTACTTTCGTTGCTGCTCGATTACGGCGCAGATTTGGCTGCGGAGAAAAAAGAAACCGAAAAAATTATAGATGACGGAGATCCTTTCGGTGTTGGAGATTAAAAATTTTACTAAAACGTACGGCGAGAAAAAGGCTGTCGACGATTTGTCGCTTACGATAGAGAACGGCGAAATTTACGGCTTTATCGGGCATAACGGCGCAGGCAAAACAACGACCATTAAGGCGGTTTGCGGTATATTGAGCTTCGATAAAGGCGAAATACTTATAGACGGAGTTTCTATAAAAAGCAACCCTATAGAATGTAAAAAGAAAATAGCGTACATACCCGATAACCCCGACCTTTACGAGTATATGACGGGAACGCAATATCTTAATTTTGTTGCCGATATATTCGGCGTGAGCGCGGAAGACAGAAAGGCGCGTATAGCCAAATATGCCGAGTCGCTCGGTATAATAGGCGATTTAGGCAGCGCTATATCTTCGTATTCGCACGGTATGAAGCAAAAACTCGCCGTAGTTTCGGCTTGGATACACGACCCGAAGCTCATCATAATGGACGAACCTTTCGTCGGTCTTGATCCGCTTGCGGCGCATAAACTTAAAGAAATGATGCGCGAAACCTGCGATAACGGCGGAGCTATATTCTTTTCGAGTCACGTCCTCGAAGTGGTTGAAAAACTCTGCGATAAAATCGCGATTATTAAGGGCGGAAAACTCATAAAATCTGGTACGGTAGACGAGGTTAAGGGCGATTCTACGCTTGAAGAAACGTTTATCGAGTTGGAGAACGATAATGCTTAAAGTTCTCGTAAAAAAACAACTTCTTGAAATAAACCGCGCTATTTTAATAGACAGAAAAACGGGTAAGGGCAAAAGCCGCGGCGCGATTGTTCTTGCTCTGGTTGGTTTTGCGGCTATAATGCTGTTTCTTGCTGCGGTGTTTTTCTTTTTGGGCATGTCGATGATAACGCCGTTTACCGATAACGGGATTACATGGTTATATTTCACCATTATGGGCGGTATAGCGATATTCCTCGGCGTTTTCGGAAGCGTGTTCAACACTTTTTCGAGCCTTTATCAAGCGAAAGATAACGATTTCCTGCTTTCTTTGCCGATTCCGTCGAGATACATTCTCGCAACGCGACTTATCGGCGTATACGTTATGGGCGCGCTTTATTCGGGCGCGGTTTTTATCCCCGCAATGCTCGTGTATTATATATTCGGTTCGCCGTCGGTCGCAGGAGTGATAGGCTCTGTAATTATTGCGCTTTTAATAAGCCTTTTCGTGCTTACGTTGTCATGCGCGCTCGGTTGGGTCGTGGCAAAGATAAATTCAAAACTGAAAAATAAGAGTTTTATCACCGTTATAGTTTCGGTCTTATTTTTTGCGGCGTACTATTTCTGCGTGTCGCAGGCTCAGTCGATTATCGAAAGTATCGTTGCAGACCCCGATTCCGTCGCCAACGGACTAAAACTCTATGCTTATCCGCTTTATGCGTTCGGCAAGGCGGGTGACGGCGATTTGCTTTCGCTCCTGATTATTTCCGCGGTAATAATCGGATTGTTCGCTCTGACGTATTTCGTTATGTCTCATAGCTTTGTAAAAATCGTTACGGCGACTACGGGCGTAAAGCGCGTTGCTTATAAAAGCGACAGCGTAATAGCGAGAAGTTATAAAACCGCGCTTTTTATGCGTGAACTCAAACGGTTTACGTCGAGCGCGACTTATATGCTCAATTGCGGATTTTCCATTATTATGCTGATTATCGTTTCGGTGGCGATACTGTTGCTTCCGTCCGATCTGTTTACGGCGATGGCAGAAGCGGGGCTTGACGTTTTTGCCGCAACCGGCGTGTTTTTGGTGACGTCGGTTTTATCGGCTATGACTTATATCACCGCGCCGTCCGTTTCGCTTGAGGGTAAAAGCCTATGGCTGATAAGGAGTTTGCCCGTAGACCCGAAAGACGCATTAAACGCTAAGATCAAACTGCATTTCGTGTTAGTCGCGCCGTGCGCGTTGCTGTGTTCGGTCTGCTCGTCGATAGCGTTGAAAACACCTGTGTTTTCGGCTGTTGCGGCGGTTGCGGCTTCCGTTGCGTTCGTG
This sequence comes from uncultured Clostridia bacterium, assembly GCA_934254815.1. Taxonomy (GTDB): domain Bacteria; phylum Bacillota; class Clostridia; order Christensenellales; family Borkfalkiaceae; genus UBA10281. The sequence goes on from CAKQME010000002.1 coordinate 134,485, forward strand.
TTTTTAAGCGCGTGTTTCGGGCTGTTTCTCAATCTTAAAATGCCCGACCTTGGCTGGACTACCGAAGCCGCTCCTATAAAGCAGAGTTTTTGCTCGTTTTTAGCGATGTTCGGCTCTATGATTTTTGCAATCATTCTGGCGGGTATAGCCGCGGCTTGCGCTCTGGTCATGCCCGACTTTATCGGAATGATAATCTCGCTTGTTATTATTGCGGGCGTTTCCGTAGCTTTGTATATGTATATAATAAAGCGGGGAACGGCGATATTTTCCGAACTGTAAAAAATAACACAAATAATAATGCACACTGTTTTAGGCAGTGTGCATTTTTCAACACTTGTTTATATTATGTATGGTATAAACTTTTTGTAAAGTGTTAAAATACAGTTGCTATGAATAACGTAACCGTAATCGATAAAGTAAAAAATTCCGCGGCAATCGAAGCGGAACAGCAAAAGACAAGAATAAGTTTTGCCGAGTATGTGTTCATATATCTGCTTGGCGGGCTTGTAGGCACCGTTTACGAAACTCTGCTTAATCTGGTAAAAGGGCAGGGCTTTGTGTTCTGTAACGGGAGTATATTTACGCCGTTCAACTTTGTTTACGGCGCGGGCGCGGTGTTTATAATAATGCTGTTGCATAACAGACAGAAAGTGTACGAAGTATACTTAATGGGCGCGCTCGGCGGCGGGTTTATCGAGTATCTTTTGTCCTTTTTAGCCGAAAAGATACTCGGCGTGTTATTCTGGGATTATTCCGATTTGCCGCTTAACATAAACGGCAGAACTACGATACCCATTATGTTGTTCTGGGGTTTGTTGTGCGTCGCTGTGGTGTTCGGAATATATCGTCCGTTGGACAAGTTGTTTAAAAAGATTCCGAAGAAAACGGCTATGATATTAGCCGTAATAATGGTGGTTATAGTTGCGTGCGATTTGTCGCTTACGTCGTTGGCGGTGTTCCGTTACGGCAGGCGCGCGGCGGGTATGGAAGCTATTACGTTTTTAGGCGAATTTGCCGACAGCGTTTTTACCGATTCTTTTATGGCGGTAAGATTTCCCACTATTAAATTTTAACACGCTTAAAACGGCTCGCTTTGTTAATGCGAGCCGTTCTTATATACAGGTGACAGGTAATCGTTTATAATATAAAAAGGCTGCATAACTATCCTGAAAAGATAGATGTGCAACCTTTTTTTGTCGCAAAATGTTTTTATTGCGGTTTGTAACTGTCTTTAAGCGAAACTATTTCCGAAAGTACGAGCTTGCCGTTGTCGGTAAGCTTTTTGTAGTAGCCTTTGCGCATAAGTTGGAAACTTTCTCCGTCTTTTACTTCGGCAAGATACTTTTCGGCTTTGCCGTTGAAGATATGAACGCTGTCGTAATTCATTCGTTCGGAGAAATCCTGCCCCGCGTATTCGGCGTCTTTAAGCAGGTAATCGTATTTTCTTATTTCGCAGTCTACGCAGGTTTTCGCGTCTACCCAGTGAATAACGCCTTTTACTTTAATTCCGCTCGTGTCGTTTCCGCTGCGAGATTCGGGAACATATGAGCATCTGAGTTCTTTAACGTCTCCGTTTTCGTCGGTTACGACTTCGTCGCAGTGGATGATATAGGCGTTTTTGAGTCTGACGTAGCCGTCGGGTTTAAGCCTGAAATATTTCGGCGGCGGAACAAGCGCGAAATCTTCTTTTTCGATATAAATTTCTTTCGAAACGGTTATTTTGCGTGCTCCGGCAGCTTCGTCGTTGGGGTTAATTTCGAAATTTTCCTCTTCTTCGCCGTCGGGGAAGTTTGTTATCGTAACTTTAAGCGGGTCGAAAACCGCCATGGCGCGCTCGGCGTGTAAATTGAGATAATCGCGGATAAAATGCTCGAAATAGCTGATTTCTATTTCCGAATTGGCTTTCGCAATGCCTATAGCTTCGCAGAAGTTTTTAAGAGCCTGAGCGGGTACGCCTCTTGCGCGAAGCCCTGTAAGGGTGGGCATACGCGGGTCGTCCCAACCCGTAACCGCTCCGTCCTCGACGAGCTTTTTAAGGTAACGTTTGCTCATTACCGTGTTGGTAATGTTCAGCCTTGCGAATTCTATCTGTCTCGGCTTGTGAGTAACGCCCGTGTTTTCGACAACCCAGTTGTAAAGGGGTCTGTGATCTTCGAATTCGAGAGTGCAGAGCGAATAGGTTACGCCTTGCATAGAATCGCAGATAGGGTGCGCGAAATCATACATGGGATATATACACCACTTGTCGCCCGTTCTGTGATGAGTGGCTCTTAACACTCTGTAAATAACGGGGTCGCGAAGATTGATGTTGGGCGAAGCCATATCTATTTTCGCGCGTAAAACCTTTTCGCCGTCTTTGAATTCTCCGTTTTTCATTCCCTCGAAAAGACGTAAATTTTCTTCTACGCTGCGGTTTCTCCAGGGGCTTTCTTTTCCGGGTTCGGTAAGCGTGCCGCGGGTTGCCGAAATTTCTTCTGCGGAATAATCGCATACGAAAGCTTTTCCGTCTTTGATAAGTTTAATCGCGCGGGCGTAGATCTCGTCGAAAAAGTCCGAAGCGTAATGAATTTCGTACCATTTGAAACCGAGCCATTCGATATCGGCTTTTATGGCTTCCACGAATTCGGTTTTTTCTTTCGACGGGTTGGTATCGTCGAAGAAAAGATTGCACATACCGTGATATTTTTCCGCCGTGCCGAAGTTAAGGCAAAGCGACTTGGCGTGTCCGACGTGCAGATATCCGTTCGGTTCGGGCGGGAAACGGGTGTGAACGACCGTATTTTTGCCCTCCGCAAGTTCTTCGTTGATAATGTCCTCTATAAAATTATTAGCTTCCATTTCCATATTCGCTCCGTCGCGCAGTAAAAAAACAACGCGAATAATAAAATAGTATTTTATTTTTATATTTTAGCACAGAAAGTTTTTTTTTACAATGAAATTAAAGCGGTTGAGGCAATTTATTTTCGTTTGGCTGCAGTTGTTTGCTATTATGCTTGACTTATTCTGTAAAAACGGCTAAAATATTCGGGAAAGAAATATCTCGGAGATAGTTTTTATGGAAGAAAAAAGAGCCGTTACTATGGATAAACTCGTCAATCTTTGCAAGTCGCGCGGAATAATTTTCGCGGGCAGCGACATTTACGGCGGAATGGGTAACACTTGGGATTACGGTCCTATAGGCGTAGAAATAAAGAATAACATTAAGCGCAGTTGGTGGAAGAAATTCGTTCAGGAAAGCGAAAATTCTTTCGGCGTCGACGCGGCTATACTTATGAACAGCAGAGTATGGGAGGCTTCGGGGCATACCGCAAGTTTCTCCGACCCGAAAATGGACTGTAAGGAATGTAAAACCCGTGAAAGAGCGGATAATCTTATCGAAGCTCATTCGCACGGCAAAGTAAACCCCGATACGATGACGCAGGAAGAAATGGAAGCCTACATCAACGAACATCAGGTTAAATGCCCTATTTGCGGAAAGTTCAACTGGACGCCTATCAGAAATTTCAACCTTATGTTCGAAACTTCGCGCGGCGTTACCGACGATAATCAGAATAAAATATATCTTCGCCCCGAAACGGCGCAGGGCGAATTTGTAAACTTTCAGAACGTTCAGCGTTCTATGCGCGCCAAAGTTCCTTTCGGTATAGCTCAGGTCGGAAAGGCGTTCAGAAACGAAATTACGCCCGGCAACTTTATTTTCAGAACTATAGAATTCGAACAGATGGAACATCAGTGGTTCTGTAAAGAGGGTACCGATTTGGAGTATTACGAACAGTATAAAAAAGCGGCTATGGACTATCTGTTGTCGCTCGGCTTTAACCGCGAACATTTGCGTTATAAAGATCACGATAAACTCGCGCATTACGCAAAATGCGCCTGCGATATACAGTATCTTTTCCCGATGGGCTGGTCTGAGCTTAACGGTATTCATAACAGAACCAATTACGATCTTTCTCGCCATCAGGAATATTCGGGTAAGAGTATGCAGTATACCGACCCCGTTACGGGCGAAAAGTATATCCCCTACGATATCGAGTATTCTATCGGAGCGGATAGGCTTATGCTTGCGGTGCTTACCGAGGCTTACGACGAAGAAACGCTCGACGGCGGTGAAACCCGCGTCGTAATGCGTTTCCACCCCGCGCTTGCGGCTTATAAAGTAGCCGTTCTGCCTCTTCAGAAAAAAGAAATGGGCGAAAAGGCAAAGGCTGTTTATAAAGAGCTTTCCCGTCACTTTATGTGTACTTACGACGAGGCGGGTTCGATCGGTAAGAGATATCGTCGTCAGGACGAGATCGGAACGCCTTTCTGTATCACGCTCGATTTCGACACGTTGAACGACGACACTGTCACTCTTCGTGACCGCGACACGATGCAACAGATAAGAATGCCGATATCCGAAGTTGCGGCTTACGTCGAAAAAGCTATAAGCTTGTATTGATATAAAAAATTGTACCCTCGCCGTTAGTTATGGCGAGGGTATTTTAATTCTTAAAATTTCGACAAATTGCGTCAAATTGTTTGCATTTCGCGCGTAGGTATTATATAATATAGTTATATATGTACGAACTCATAATCAACCCTCACGCCAGCAGGGGAAAGGCTAAGAAAAAAGCCGAAAAAATAATAGAGATATTGAATGCCCGCGGGGTAGAATATCGCGCGCATTATACAACTAAGCCGAAAGAAGCTATCGAAATAGCAAAAAAACTTACCGAAGACGGGGCGACCGACGTTATCGCCCTCGGCGGCGACGGAACCGTAAACGAAGTGCTTAACGGTATCGAACCCGAAAAAGTTCGGCTCGGAATTATCCCTACGGGTACGGGTAACGATTTCATAGCGGCGGCGAAAATTCCGTCCGACGACGAAGCCGCGTTAGAGCTGATTTTAAACGGCGAAGCAAAGCCGACCGATTATATGGTTTGCGGCGGCGTTCGCGGAATAAACGTTATAGGTACGGGCATAGACGTTGACGTTCTGAAACGTTGCAGCCGCGCTAAGATTATTAAAGGAAAACTACAGTACGTTTTATCGCTGATAAAAAGCCTTATCGTGTTTAAGTTCTATAAATTCGGAGTAGAACGCGAAAACGGCATTGAAGAAAGAGAAGCTTTGATTGCCTGCGTCGGAAACGGCTCGCGCATAGGCGGAGGGATAAGAATGTGTCCTGAAGCCGTAATTGACGACGGACTGCTCGATTTCGTTATAGCGGGTAAACTTAAAAAGAGAAAAATCCCTCATGCGTTCGTTAAACTTATGCAGGGCAAAATACTCGAACAAAACTTTACTACTATGGAAAGGGTAGAACACGTTAAATTGACGTTCGATCGTCCGGTTACTATTCAGATAGACGGCGAATTGTACGAAAATATAGATTTCGATTTATCTATAGTAAAAAGCGGTATAAAAATATACAGACCTTAGTAAGGTCTGTATATTTTTTAGTTTTTTTGCGATTTATTTTATGCCGAAATATGCGACTTTTTTAAACTTTCGGCAACGACGTATGCTAAGGTAAGCTTCGCGAGATCGGGCAAAATAAACGGAATAACGCATTTTAAAAGTACGGTGATCAGGCTCTCTGTGCCGCCGACGGTATATCCGAAATAAAACCAAAGCGTTCCGAAAGTATATAACGTGATAAGACCGGCTACGGAAGCGGCGAGCTTTATCACGGGTTTATCTTTGAAAACCGCAACTATTGCGCCGTAAACAAGACATTGCGCGAGAAAGCCTATTATATATCCGCCCGTAGGTCCGAGTAACGCTCCGAATCCGCTTTTAAAGCCCGTAAATACGGGAACACCCGCCGCGCCGAGTAAGATATAGACGGCTACTGCGATAGTTGCGTTTTTCCAGCCGAGCAAAAAGCAGGCGAGAAAAATCGCGAAAGTCTGAAGCGTAAACGATACCGTCATAGGTATGGCGATATACGAACATACGGTTATTATCGCTACGAATAACGCAATTTTAGTTAAGTCTTTTGTTTTCATACGCGAATATTATAAAACTTAAGCTTGTTTTTGTCAATTGTATTAAGCGATTTTTTCGAATTGACTGTTGTATAAATCGGCGTAAAAGCCTTTGGCTTCAAGCAAACTTTCGTGCGTTCCCGTTTCTACGATATCTCCGTTATTCATAACGATTATCAGATCGGCGTTTTTAATGGTCGACAGTCTGTGCGCTATTACGAACGACGTGCGGTTTTGCGTGAGTTTATCCATTGCGGACTGAATGACAAGCTCCGTCCTCGTGTCTATGTTCGAAGTCGCCTCGTCGAGAATAAGCATCGGCGCGTCTTTTATCATAGCTCGCGCGATTGTGATTTGTTGTTTTTGCCCCTCGGATAAATTCGCGCTTTCGTCGATAACGGAGTCGTAACCGTCTTTAAGAGTGTTTACAAGGTGAGTGATGCCTACGGCGCGGCAAACCTCGTCGAGTTGTTCGTCGGTGACGCCTCGCTTGTTGAATACGAGGTTTTCTCTTAAAGTGCCTTTAAAAAGCCATGTGTCCTGTAAAATCATATCGAACACCGAGCGCACGGTTTCGCGTTTCATGTCTTTTGTAGAAATTCCGTCTATTCTGATATCGCCCGAATTTACCTCGTAAAATCTCATTAAAAGATTGACGATAGTCGTTTTTCCCGCGCCGGTAGGTCCTACTATGGCGACCTTTTGTCCTTCTGATATTTTTGCGCTGAAATCGTTTATAATCGTCTTATCGGCAGAGTAACCGAATTTCACGTCATCGAATTCGACGTCGCCCTTTATGACTGCGGGCAGGTAAGTTTTGTCGTTTTCGGCTTTGTCTTCTTCGGCTTCGAGTATCGCGAAAACTCGTTTTCCCGCCGCGGAAGCTTGCTGAACGCTGTTCATAGACTGAGCGAAAGTCGAAAGCGGTTGCGAAAACAGCCGCGCGTAAATCATAAACGCTATAAGCGTGCCTACCGTTATTGTCTGGCTGCCGTTTACTATAAACGCTACCCCGACGACGAAAATCAGTATATACGATAGATTGCCGGAAAAAGTCATTGCCTGAGGCATAAGCCCCGATAAGAATTGGCTTTTTCTGTTAACTTCGTAAATTTCGTCGTTGATTTTTTTGAATTTTGCTTTCTCGCTTTCTTCCGCATTGTAGGCTTTTACCGCGTTGTGATTGGTGTAAACTTCTTCTGTCGTACCGTTAAGCTCGCCTAATAATTCCTGTTTTCGGTTGAAATATTTTTGTGAGAATTTGAGAATTACGCTCATAGCGATAAAACCTACTATCGAAGAGAGGATAGTGGTAAGAGCGAGAATAGGGCTGGCTGCGAACATCTGAAAGGTTACGCCGATAAAGAGTACCGCCGCGCTGACTAAATTCGCCACAGCCGAGCCGAGCGTCTGACTTATTGCGTCTACGTCGTTAGTAACGCGCGAAAGTATGTCGCCTTTGGTTGTCGAATCGAAATATCTGAGCGGTAGTCGGTTTAATTTTTGGTTTATATCGGTTCGTAATTTGCCCGACATCTTCTGCGTTGCGGTAGCCGTTACGAATTGTTGTATATATGATAACGCCGCGCCCGCGACATATATCGCGACAAGAGTTATGCAGACGTAGAATACCGCCGATAAGTTGATTCCCGTGAGTATTCCGTCTTTTATGATGTCGGTGAGTTCGCTGATTTTATCAGGACCTATAATCGTGCAGGTAGCCCCGCCGATTGCGCATACCAGCGCGACGATTATAGCGGGCAGGTAGGGTTTTAAATATACTATGAGTTTTTTAAGCGTTTTTACGTCTGCTTTTTCGCGTTGTCCGCCGTTACGCGGCGGCATCATCGGTCTTGGTCCCGGTCCCATTATGCTAATTCCTCCTTTGATAATTGCGATAACGCTATTTCTTTATAAATTGCGCAATTTTGCATGAGTTCGTCGTGCGTTCCCGCCCCGGCGATTTTTCCGCTGTCGAGTACGATTATTTTGTCGGCGTTCATTACAGTGCCTATACGTTGAGCGACGATTATTACCGTAGAATCTTTAAGCTCTTCGCGCACGGCTTTTCTTACCAGCATATCCGTTTTGTAGTCGAGCGCGCTGAACGAATCGTCGAAAATAACTATTTCGGCTGATTTGTAAACCGCGCGGGCGATGGAAAGGCGTTGTTTCTGTCCGCCCGAAAAATTAGTTCCGCCCTGAGCCACTTCGGAATATATTCCTTTTTCGAGATCGTTTACGAAGTCCGCCTTGGCGACGGAAAGCGCGAATTTTACCTTATCGTCGGAAATTTCTTCGTCGGCTACACCGTAAGCCACATTGTGTCGTATATCGCCTTTGAACAGCACGGCTTTTTGCGGAGCTACAGAGATTTTGTCGCGTAAAGCGGTTTCGTCGTAGTCTTTTACGTTTATGCCGTCTACAAGCAATTCTCCGCCGGTGACGTCGTAAAATCTCGGTATAAGGTTTATAAGAGAAGTCTTTCCGCTGCCCGTGCTTCCTATTATCGCTATAGTTTGTCCGCTTTCTATTTTTAAGTTTATATCGGAGAGCGCGTTTTCGCTTCCGTTATCGAAAGAAAAGTTTACGTCTTTGTATTCGATAACGCCTTTAAGCCGGGATTGTCCGTCAAAAGCGCCGCTTTGTATGCTTGGTTTTGTGTCTAAAACTTCGTTTATACGTTTCGCGCAGACGAGGGTTCTCGGCAGAATTATAAATATCATAATCAGCATCATAAACGCCATGACGACTTGCAGGGAGTATTGCGTGAAAGCCGTCATATTTCCGAAAACGGCGGCTTTGTCGGGCAGGGCGGCGTCGTTTATAAGATATGCGCCTATCCAGTATACGGCAAGCGTAAGCCCGTTCATTCCCAGGCTCATTATCGGGTTCATAAGCCCCGTTGCGCGGGAAGTGAACAACTGATTTTTCACTACCGATTTATTGACGTTTTCGAATTTTTCCTCGCGCAAGTCCTCGGCGTTGAAAGCCCTTATAACTCTTACGCCCGAAACGTTTTCACGCGTAACGTCGTTCAGCTCGTCGGTCAGTTTCTGTATCTGTTTGAATTTCGGATAGCACAGAAATACTATAAGCCCTACGCATACTACTATAACCGCAACGCAGACAGCCGTAGCCCAGGTCCATTCCATACTTGCGGAGGATATTTTGCATATTGCCCATATTGCAAGAACGGGCGCTTTTATTAAAACCTGTAACCCCATTGCGAGGAACATCTGCGTTTGTACTACGTCGTTCGAAGTTCTCGTTATAAGGCTCGGCGTAGAAAATTTGTTGGTTTCCGCGTCGGAGAAAGCCAGCACCGAAGTAAAGAGTTTTTCGCGGACGTTTTTGGCGAAACTCGCCGCTACGGTGGCGCATAAATAGCCGCATAGACACGCACAGATAAGCGTGCCTGCCGCGCACAGAAGCATCATTCCGCCGTTTTCGAATACGTCTTTCATCTGCACGTTACCCGAAGCGACCGCCGCGGTAAGTTTAGAAGTGTAGTCGGGCATGGTGAGATCCAGCCATACCTGACAGATTATAAGCCCGACGGCGGCGACGAGATACGCTACGTCGCGCTTTCTTAAATATTTAAGTAATTTTATCATAAATCAGTCCTCTGAAAGATTTTTTTTCATTTTGTCTATGCAATCGAAAAATATTTTCATATTTTCTTCGGTTATGCCTTTTGATACGATACGATCGTTTTCGATAAACGCGTCGCGCATATATTCCACGACCTCGCAACCTTTTTCGGTTATTTCTATTTTGTTGAAACGCCCGTCGGTTACGTCGTTACGGGTAATAAGCCCCTTTTGCTCCATTACCGAAAGCACTTTCGATAACGAAGACTTACTCGAAGCCGTGTGTTTCTGAATGTCTTTCTGAAATATTTCGCGCTTTTTTTCGTCGTATAATAGCCGCAGAACGAACATATTCATTCCCGATAGCTGTAAATCTTTGTATTTACCCGATTGTGTTTCTTTTACTACGCGGCGAAACAGCAGCATTTGCAGACTTTTGATTTCTTCGCCTATTAACTTTTCCATATTTAACCTTTTTAATTAGTTCGATATAGAACTATTATAATAAAAAAGTACGCGGCAGTCAAGTAAATCGAAGCCGCGTAACCAGATATGAACGAAACTTCGTCGTCGCTTCGTTTTTTCGTCACATTTCAAGCTCGTCGAGAGTTTTTTCGAACGTCGGAAGTATGTTTTTGCAGAAATATTTTACCGCTTCGTCGTTGCAGGCGAATATCTCCGCGCCTATACTTTCCTTGGCTTTTAAAAATTCCTTGTTGCCGACTTTAAGTTCTTCGACGCATTTTATATAAGCGCAGATTCTGTCGGCGGCTTTCATAAGCTTGTGTTCTTCGCTTGCGGGGTCGTCTAAAATGTATTCCGCATAACGTTTCTGAAGCTCGTCGGGCAGTTTGCTTATAAGTTTTTCCGAAGAAAGCCTTTCGAGTTCTTTATAGGCGGAATTGATGCTGTTGTTGAAGTATTTTATCGGGGTGGGCAGATCTCCCGTCACGACTTCGCTCGTTTCGTGGTAAACGGCTAAACACAGAGTTTTGTATTCGTCTACGTTGCCGCCGAACAGTTCGTTTTTAATCAATGCGAGCGAGTGCGCGACTATCGCCACTTCCCAACTATGCTCCATTATGTTTTCCTGCTCGGTAGATCTCATCAACGCCCAACGTTTGATATATTTCATTCTTAAAAGATAGGCGTAAAAGTCAAAATCTTTCATATCGTGTATTTGTATACCTCCGATTTTTTAAGTCCGCGCTCCTTTGCCACTTTTTTCACGGCGTCCATTTTCGAAAGCCCGTCCGCAACGTATAACGCGATTTGTTCTTCTATCGAAAGCGAGTTCAGCGGGTTTTCCTTTAAAATTCCGCCCTCTACGACAATAACGTATTCCCCGCGAGGCTCCTCTTCTGCCGTTCCCGTCGCGAGGGTGGTATGTTCCACGCTCTCGTGAATTTTTGTTATTTCTTTTACTATCGCAACTTTTCTGTCTCCGAGATTAGCGAACAAAACCGATAGCGTTTGCTTTAAATCGTGCGGCGCGCTGTAAAATATCAACGTAGACGGTAAATCTTTATATGGAGTAAGTAGTTTTTCCGCGTCTTTTTTCTTTTCGGGTAAAAAACCGATGAACGAAAACGCCGAAGTCGAAAGCCCCGATAATACGAGCGCGGAAGTAAACGCCGTCGCGCCCGGAACGACGGTGTAGGGTATATGTCTTTCGGTCAATTCTTCCGAAAGTAAGTTTCCGGGGTCGGAGACGAGCGGAGTGCCTGCGTCGGAAATAACGGCGACGTTCAATCCGTCGTTAAGCATAGCTATAAGCTTTTCGCACTCTTCTTTTTCGTTGAATTTATGATATGCTACGAGTTTTTTCTTTATCTCGTAGCGGTTTAACAGTTTAAGCGACGTGCGCGTGTCCTCGCAGGCGATTACGTCTACCGACGAAAGAACTTCTACGGCTCTGTATGATATGTCTTTTAAATTGCCTATCGGCGTTGAAACGAAATACAGCATTTTAATTTATAATTTCGGGTAAAATCGAAAATTTGCGTTTTACTCCTTTAACTCCTTCAAGTAAAAAAAGATAAGGTTCTTTGCCGTTAGCCGTCTTTACGAATTGCAATTTCGACGGCTCTATGCCCGATTCTCGGAAAGCCGCGAAGACGTCGGTAAAGCGTTCCGTTCGCTGACAAATGCAGAATCTGCCGCCGTGGGTCAGGATACGTTTCGCGGTCTGAACAGCCTCGTCTAAAGTCAAGGCGATTTCATGCCGAGCCAACGCTTCGCTTTTGTTCGGGTTAGTTTCGCCCGAACCGAGTTTTTTGTACGGCGGATTGCAAAGAACGAGAGAAAATTTACCGTTCATTGTTTTCGGTATATCCTGAACGCGTATGTTGTACGTCGCGATTTTGTCGGTTAAACCGTTGTATTCTGCGCTTCTGCGGCAAATATCGGCAAGTTCGGGTTGAATTTCGAATTCCGAAACGGAAGAAATTTCGTCTTCGTGTAACGCGAAAAAGTGCATACCTACAATCCCCGAACCCGCGCATAAATCTGCGACGATATCGCCGCGTTTCGCGCTCGCGAATTTCGACAGCAATACCGCGTCGCTCGAAAATCTGTAAAGATTCTTGCTCTGAATTATTTTATAATCTTTAATCAAAAGATCTTCCAACGTTTCGTTTTCTTTTAAAATCATAGAAAAAGTTTTTCGCCTTGAAGTTATTATTTTTAACCGGCATACCGCCTGAAATTCGGGGGTAGGGTGTTCGTCCGCCGTGAAATAAGGTTGTGAAAAGGGCTGTCGTGATCGCGCCGCCCCGAAATTCGGGTAAAGCGCGGACGACAGCCCTTTCTTTTCAATGTTATTATTCAGCCTCGACAGGCGCGCCTACGGGGCAAGTTTCAGCGCAGGAACCGCATCCGATGCAAGTATCCGCGTCGATAACGTATTGAGTATCTCCCTGAGAAATAGCCGCAACAGGGCAGTTTTCCGCGCATGCGCCGCAGGAGATGCAAGCGTCCGTAATTTTGTATGCCATAGTAGTTTACCTCCGTTTGATTTTCTTTTATCGAAAGAACAAGTCTTTCTTATTTATAAATTATACCATATTTTTTTTCGTTTGTACAGCGATTGAAGATATTTAGTCGAGAATTTCTTTTAATTCTTTTTCGTCTTTATCGTCGGACTTGATATCTTCGATTTTATTCGGGCGTTTAACCTTAATTTCCGAAAGTTTGTATTCCTTGTAGGTAAAACCGCCGTCGCCGCTCGGTTTTTTTGTCGTAACTACCAGAGTAAGCATGTTGTTTGTAACGACAATGGCTTTTCCGTCCGGCGTTTCTACTTCGCTGCCGATTTTCGGCATAATCTTGTAGGTTTCGCTGTAATGTTCGTTTTCATATTCGAGACAGCACATAAGCCTGCCGCAAAGTCCGCTGATTTTCGTCGGGTTAAGCGATAAACCTTGCGTTTTAGCCATTTTTATGGTAACTTTTCTGAAATCGGGCAGGCAGGAGGCGCAGCAGACTTCTCTTCCGCACGGAGCGATGCCGCCGAGTAATCTCGTCTCGTCGCGTATGCCTACCTGACGAAGCTCTATTCTGCTGTGGAACAGCGAAGCGAGGTCTTTTACAAGATCTCTGAAATCGACTCTGTTAGCCGCGGTAAAATAAAATACCAGTTTACTGTTATCGAAAGTGTATTCGGCGTCGATAATTTTCATTTTAAGCCCGCGTTCCTGAGTTTTTTGAGCCGCCGATTTGATAGCCGCCGCCGCTTTCGCTTCGTCGCGTTCAATCTTTGCCAGATCGTCTTTTGTGGCGATTCTCGTAACGGGTTTAAGCGGTTGAACGACTTCGGAATCCGGAACTTCTTTAGGCTCGACCAAGACTACGCCGTATTCTACGCCGCGCGCGGTTTCGACAATTACCGTGGTACCTTTTTTATAAAACGTATCTTTCGGGTCGAAATAATAGACCTTTGCGGTACGTTTGAATTTTACTCCTATAATTTTTGCCATTTATGTTTCTCCTCCGCTATGCCGAGCAGAACTTTGTCTACCGTCATAGCCGCGTTTGCACTGAAAGTCATTGCTTTTTCGGCTTCCGTAAGCCTGTCCGAAATAGCCGTCAGCGCACCCTTTGTATATCCGTCGGTAAGCGGTTGTTTTTCTATAAACGCGCGTTTAAGTCTTGAAGATATTTCCGCGCGCATAGCCGCTATAAACTGTTTCATATCCTCTTTTTCTACTCGCGGAACGTATTTTATTACGTCTGCCGACGAACGCATAGAGGATAATATTTCACGGCATAACGCCGATAGTTTGCTTGTTTTGTCATCGTTTAATACGCCCAAAGCTCCGCTGAGACTTCCGTCTGACAGCGAAATCGCGTCGTTCAGCTTTTTCTCGTCGGAACATACCGATTTAAGCACGGATATAAGATCCGTGCGGGCGGGGAAGGGTATATCGATTCGCTTAACTCTCGACAATACCGTAGGCAACAGCCCGTAAGTGTTTGTCGCGCCGATTAAAATGCAGACGTTTCTCGGCGGCTCCTCCAGAGTTTTCAACAACTTGTTCTGCGCCGCGGCGTTCATGTTCTCCGCTCCCGATATAACGAAAAGTCGGGTGGAGTTTTCAAGCGGCTTGATATATGTTTTTGAAACTAAATCGTCGATATCCGCCGTGAGTATTTTTTCACCTTCGGTCGGGTAAAAGGTGCAATCGGTGTAGGCGTTTTTCTCTATAAGCCTGCACGCGCGGCACTTTTCGCCGTTTTCGTCGCCCTCGCATTCTATCAGCTTTGCAAGCTCTACGAGATAGTTTTTCAGCGCGGGCTTGTCCTGAGATACGATAAGGTACGCGTGCGAAAGCGTTCCGTTTTTCTTCTCCGTAGAGATAAGCTTGTAGGCGTTTGTTTTTTTAACGAGTTCCTCGTACATATTTTAAACTATTATTCCGCGATTTTTCAGCGTTTCTATAATTTCGTTAAAGACGCATTGCTCGTCCGCGTCCGCGTTGATTCTGACGAAGTGGTCGGGGAATTTCTCCGCAAGACGTAAATAGCCGTCGTATACTCTTCTGTGAAATTCAATTCCGCTCTGTTCCAGTCTGTCGTTCTTGTCCGCGCCGCCTTTGCGTTCGAAAGCCCTGTCGGGCGTTATGTCGAGAAATAACGCCGCGTCGGGCATACAGTTATCCATTGCGTAAGAGTTTATTTCGCTTACGAATTTATAGCCGAGTCCTCTCGCGTACGCCTGATATGCAAGCGACGAGTGTATATATCTGTCGCAGACGACTATTTTTCCCGCTTGTTTGGCGGGGAGTATTTTTTGTTTAACGTGCTGAGCGCGCGCGGCGGCGAATAAAAGAGCTTCCGTTTCGTCGCACATTTCGCGGTTTTTTCCCTCGAGAATTATATTTCGTATACTTTCAGAAATATCCGTTCCGCCGGGTTCGCGCGTAAAGATAAAATCGTCTCCGCGTTTTTCGAAATATTCTTTTAAAAGTCGGAGTTGCGTTGATTTTCCCGAACCCTCGCAACCCTCTAAAGTGATGAATTTACCCGTTTTAATCGGCATAATTGCTGAAATTCCTTATGATGTAATCGATAAAACACAGAGATTCGTATTGCAGATCTTCCTGTTTCGAGCCGAAATCAAATACAAGCAGGGTGATGCCCTCGCTCGTGACCTGATCGTTTTCGTCGACGTAAGTCCATCTGTCCGACACTTTCTGCTTATCTTCCGTAGCGTTGCGGTTGAGTGCGTAAAGGTCGATTCCGTAGGCTTTCTTTTCGTAAACTCCCTCTTCTCTTGTCGGCTTCATATAATAGCGATAAAAGTCGTTGCCCTCGCTCTGCGCTTTCGCTATAGCCGAAGTAACTCTTTTGTACGCCGTCGCAAGCGTTTCGATTCGCTTTATTTCGTCTTTTACGCCCTCCGCGATTTTGGCTTCGGTGTTGTAGGTTTTTTTATAGTTTCTTGCCGAACGTATACGCACGTTGCGGAAATAACTTTCGATTTTGGCGGCGTTTATAGTCGGGTTTTCGCCGTCGGGGTCGTCTACGAACTTAGAAAGATAATTTTTGGCGTTGCTTAAAAATCTTTCCATATCGATAAAATAACCGTTGCCGTAGAGCAGGTTGTATATATCCGAAGACTTTTCTGCTTTTTCGCCGCTTGCCGTCGTAGAATCTTCGCCGTCGCTGTTATTGCTTTTGTATTCTAAAAGCTTGTTTTCTTTGCCCGCGTAAGCAAGCATAACGTCGCCCTCGTTTGTCGATGCGCGTAAGCTTAGCATGTACGCCGCAGAATAATTTCCCGCCTTGGTGATGTGACTTACGGTAGAAGTTAAAACGTCGTAAGAAAGAGTTCCGTCGCTTTTCATATCCGAAAGCATATCGTAGTCTTTATCCGTGGCGGTTATATCGTCGTAAATTACAAAATAGAATTGTTCGCCCACGGTCGCGCGGGTAGCGCAGGTGGTGAACAGCAAAACCCAGAGAAAAATGAATGCCAGAGAAAACGCCGCTATTTTTATCCAGTCGTAAGATATGAGATTTAAAAGTCTTTTTTTAGTTATTTTAACGTCCATTTATGTATTTTCGAAATTTTGTTCGGTCGAATCGGAAAGCCGCGCTTGCCGTTCGTTCGGTTCGAAAAAAGGGCTTTACGCCCTTTTAATCGCAAGTACTTTTATGGGATATGTGCAGGTCGGAGCTTTAACCGTTACGGTCTCTCCCACTTTCTTGCCTATAAGGGCAGAGCCTAAAGGCGATTCGTTGGAGATTTTGTTTTTGTATATGTCCGCTTCGGTCGTGCCGACGAGTTCGTATTCTATTTCCTGCGGGTCGCCGTCCTCGTCGAAAACGGTTACTTTCATTCCGACCGACACGGTGTCGTCCGCGCCCGCTTTGATTATTTCAGCCACTTTGAGTTTGGCTTCTATTTCTACTATTTCGCCCTCTATGCGCGCCTGTTCGTTTTTGGCTGCGTCGTATTCCGCGTTTTCCGAAAGGTCTCCGAATTCTCTCGCAACCTTGATACGCGCCGTTATTTCCGGGCGTTTTACGAATTTAAGTTCGTCGAGTCTTTTTTCTAACTGTTGATAGCCTTCTTCGGTAAGTATTACCTTTTCACTCATTATTAAAACCTCTTTATTTTAGCCGCGTTCGCAGAAGGGCGGTTTGCGCCCTTCTGCGAACAAGCTTGTTTTTTTATTTATTATGCTTTGAGAACGTAAGCGAAACCGTCGTCGTCTCCGCTCTCGATGAATCCCGTCATTGCGGGGTAACGGATAAGTCCGTTGTCTTTCATCATATCGTCTATAAACTTCATAGCCGCTTTGCAGCTTTCCGCGTCGGTGACTTTAATCAACGAAACGTAGCCTTGTTCTGCCATAACTTCTTCCGCGGCGTCAAGCCCGTCGGCTTCGTGGTTGAGATATACGAGAACTACTTCGCCGTCTTTAAGGAGTTTTACAAGCGGCAGGTCGTCGCCCTCATATCCCTCTACGTCCGCGAACGAACCCGCGTATGCGCGGAGCAGGGCATAGTATTCGTTTACGTTTTCGGCTTGTTTGTCGTAATTTATAACGTATTCGTAACCGTTCTTTCTCTCTTCTTCGCTGCTTGCGTAAATTACCTGCGGTACCGACTTCATCATTCCGTTCGCACTCATCGCTTCTTCGATAAGTTCGATACCCTCGGGAATGTCTTCTTCGGAATTGACTTCATACGCAGACGGGAGTTTTTCGCCTTTAACTACGTTGTAGCCTTTCTCTTCGAGGTCGGATAACGCGACGTTGAGTTCGAGTTTGTCCTTGTCGGTTTCTTCCGCAATGCGGCAGACCGTTACGTCTTTTTCTATGCCGAAATCGAGATCGTCGCTTCTGACGTAGCAGAGCATTTCTGCTTTGAGTCTGTCGAAGTTTTTAGCGGTTTCCGTAATTTCGGTCGTCGCGCTCTTTTCTGCGGGTACGATTACCGCCGCGGCGTTAAGCTCGTAGTCGGCAAGCTTCTTCTCGGCTTCTTCGAGCCTTGCGAGAATTTCCGCATTGTCTGCGTCGGTTTTTTCGCGCGCCACTTTCGCAAGTTCTTCTTCCTTGCGTTTGTTGTCTTCGTATTCCTTTATGCGGGCTTCGACCATAGCGTCGATGCGGGCTTCTTCGTCCGCCTTGCGCTGAATTTCCTCTTCAAGCTCGCGCTTGGCTTCGATTTTCGCTTCTTCTTTGATTTTGCGGAGTTCCGCTTCGAGGTCGACGTCTTTCGGACGGTTAGCGCCGCATAAGAGCATCGCAAGGCTGATATTGTCGTTTTTGACCGACGAACTCATTTCGGAGTAGCACTTGCTTCTCTCTTCGGCTTTCGCCTGAGCGATTATCTCTTCGCGTTCTTTCATCGCGTTGTCGAGGGCGGTCTTGGCTTCGTCCGCGTCTCTTTCGGCTTTGACTCTCGCGTCGTCGTTTGCCTTGGAAGCTTCTATTTCTTTGATGGACTGAAGTTTGACTTCCTCCGTCTTTCTCTCTTCTTCGGCTTTCTTAGCCAGATAACTTAACTTCTCGGCTTCGATGCGTTCGAGTTCGGGGTCTTTCTGCGCGGCATATTGCGCGTCGGCAGAAGCTACCGTGGGTTCTGCGACCTTGGCTTTGAAGTATTGAGCGTTGAGTTTTTCGTACTCGTCCGCTTTCATCCATTTCGCGTATACGTTCACGTTCTTTCTGCTTGTAAGCTCTGTAGAAGCGAAACGGGTTTTGCATTTTTTATCGACGAACCAACCCATAAAGACGTAACCGTTTCTTTCGGGGTCCTTGGGATAACTGAATTTATCGCCGCAACGAACTTTTACGACGGAATTGTATTTACCGCCGCACGCGTTGAAAATTATCTTGAATTTTCTTCTCTCCACGCACTTGGCGATTATAAGAATTGCGATTACCAGAATAAGCAGCGCGGCTACGCCGATTATCGTCCAGCACGCCCAATCCCATTTGGCGTCGCCCGTAAAGACCTCGAAGGTCAACAGTTTACCGATGTCGTCAACTTTGAATTTCATAGTTCTTGCCTTCCGAAAACAAATATTTTCTATACAATTGCTGTATATATTATATAATAACACATAAATTATTTTTTTTCAATGAATTTATCGAAATTTTTTAAACATTTTTACGGTTTTTTGTTTTTTCGCTCGGCTTTTACCGACAAAACCCGACCGTTTTTTTAAGTCGTTTCGGGGTAAAAAACGCATAAAATCGCTATATAGAGCGATTATCGCATAAATAGCGATAAAAACGACTATAAATAAGGCTGAAAATAGATTAAACGGCTTAAAAACGTTTTACTTTTTCGGCTTAAAATTATATAATGTTATATATAAAACTCAAGGAAGCTTCTATGATTACATCAAAAGAATTAAGAAATTCATGGCTTAAATTTTACGAAGAGCGCGGGCATAAAAATATCGGCGCCGTTTCGCTTATAGGCGACGGGTCTACGGGCGTTATGTTCAACGTGGCTGGCATGCAACCGCTTATGCCGTATCTTCTCGGCGCGAAACATCCGTCCGGTAAAACCAGACTCTGTAACGTTCAGGGTTGCGTGAGAACGGTTGATATCGACAGCGTAGGCGATTCTACTCATTTTACCTTTTTCGAAATGATGGGTAACTGGTCGTTGGGCGATTATTTCAAAGCCGAAAAAACGCAGTGGTCTTACGATATTCTGACTAAGGTTTTCGGTCTTGACGGAGAAAAGATATGCTCGACGGTTTTCGAGGGCGACGCTACCGCTCCGCGCGACGACGAAACGGCGGAATATTTAAAGAAAGTCGGTATAAAGCCCGAACATATATTCTATCTTCCCAAAAAAGATAACTGGTGGGAACTCGAGGGTACCGTAGGTACTCCGTGCGGACCAGATAACGAATGGTTTTATCCCCGTAACGATAAACCGTGCGGACCGAATTGCGGACCCGATTGCGGTTGCGGCAGATACGTCGAAATCGGTAACGACGTTTATATGCAGTATAAAAAGACAGCCGCCGGCTACGAACCTCTCGCCAACAAAAACGTCGATACGGGTTTCGGCTTAGACAGACTGCTCGCGTTTTTAAACGGCATTACCGACGGTTATAAAACCGACTTGTTTTTGCCGGTTATAGAATATCTCGAAGAGAAATCGGGCAGAAGTTACGATAACGACGAAGAAGCGCGCAAAGCTATGCGTATAATAGCCGACCATATCAGAACCGCGACTATGCTCATAGGCGACGTAAACGGAATAGTTCCGTCAAACGTAGGCGCAGGGTATATTTTAAGAAGATTGTTAAGACGCGCTATCCGCTATGCGAGAACGCTCGGCTTGCCCGTTACCGCTTTAACGGAAGTTTCCGCTATTTATATCGATAAAATTTATGACGAAGCTTATCCGTTGCTCGTCGAGAAAAAGGACTACGTTCTTGGCGAAATCAAAAAAGAAGCCGACAAATTCGAAGCTACGCTCGCGACGGGGCTTAAAGAATTTAATAAATGTATCGACGGTATAAAGCGTAAAAACGAATTTATGTCCGCCAAAGACCCCGCGTATAAACCCGAAACGGAAATTAACGGCAAACAGGCTTTCAGACTTTACGATACGTTCGGTTTCCCGATCGAACTTACTGCCGAACTTGCAGCCGAAGTCGGCTATACGGTCGATAAAGCGGGTTTCGACGCCGCGTTTAAAGAACATCAGGAGATAAGTAAACAGCAGGGAACGTTCAAGGGCGGTCTTGCAGAACAGAACGAAATTACGGCTCGTCTGCACACCGCGACGCATCTTCTCAATTCTGCGCTTAAACACGTTCTCCACGACGACGGAATAAATCAGAAAGGCTCCAACATTACCACCGAAAGATTGCGTTTCGATTTCAACTTCCCGCGTAAATTGACTGCGGAAGAACTTGCCGAAATCGAAAAATGGGTAAACGAAGCTATAAAAGCGGACGTTCCCGTTACTTTGGAAGAAATGTCCGTCGACGAGGCAAAGGCTCAGGGCGCGATAGGCGTGTTCACCGCTAAATACGGCGATAAGGTCAAAGTATATAATATGGGCGAGTACAGCAAGGAAATCTGCGGAGGTCCTCACGCCGCGCATACGGGCGAACTTCACCATTTCAAAATAACCAAAGAAGAAGCGTCCTCGGCGGGCGTAAGAAGAATAAAAGCTATTCTCGACTAATCATTATATAATATAAAGATACCGTAAAAAATAATCACTTGTTCAACGCGGCGTTTCGTTAATGCTCGGTATGACTTACTTAATCGGGTTAGTCGGCTGAGCGAAACGAAAAATCACAATGAACAAGTGATTATAATTTTATTGTTTTGTAAGCGTGTTTACGCTCGGTAAACTTATTCTTCCTCCGGTTGGTTGATATAGAGTATGCCGAGCGTGTTTTTTCCGCAGTGGCTTGAAACTGTGCAACCCGCCCATGTTTCGTATACTTTGGTAAAACCGTAGTCCGCAACTACTGCTTTCGCTGCGTTTACCATTTCTTCGGTCGCTCTGGAATGGGTTATGAATATAACCGATTTGTCGGGATTGTTGTATCTTGCGAGAACGCTTTGACAATATTTCGTAACAACGTCAACCATTCTCCCGCGGAACTTTTCGGTATTTCCCATCTTACCGTTGAGAACTTCTATTTCGGGACGGATTTTAAGCAGGTTTGCGCCGAGCAGGGCTAAGCTCGAACATCTGCCGCCTTTGTAGAGATAGTCGAGTCTTTCGATAACGAAACTCGCCTGAACGTAAGGAATTCTCGCCTTTACTTTTTCTACTATTTTTTCGGGAGCAACGCCTTTGTCGGCAAGTTTTTTAGCGTAAATCGCTTCCAACGCGATACCTGTCGACAGCGTGCGGCTGTCTATAACGTAAACGTTTTTGAAGTTTTTGGCGGCGTTTACGGCGTTGTTGTACGCGCTCGACATTTCGCTTGAAATATCGAAGTGAATTATCGCGTCGTAGGTTTCGAGAATTTTCGAAAAATGTTCTTTGAAAGCCTCTTCGTTTACGGCGTTTGTTTTGGGCAGAACTTTGCTTTTATCGGCGTATTCGAAAATTTCAAGCGTGTCCACTTCGCCGTCGTAGAAAAATCTGTCGCCCATCGTAACGCCGAAAGGCACGGTTTTAAAATCGTATTCGTTTTTAACTTCTTCGCTTATATCGCAAGCGCTGTCGAGAGAAATAGCTATTTTCATAATATTACTCCGTACATTTAAATTTACGCTATATATTATACTATTGCGTCCGATATTTTACAAATATTTTTCCGCCTGCGCGTATAAACTTTTAAAAAACTTAAAGTAGAGCGCTTTCCGTATCTCTACTCACGGTAGAATTTAATAAATTTATGTCTTTATACGGGTTTTTCGGTTGCTATCGGCAGTTAAATATGATATTATATTGTCATTATGTCACAGACGATGAATAATAAAAAATACGGGCTTACGCTTACGGCGTGTTATGTCGGTTATATTATACAGGCGATGGTGAATAATCTGTCGCCGCTTCTTTTCGTGCAGTACGGCAGACAATTCGGAATATCCACGGCTCAATTGTCGTTGATAGTGCTTATAAATTTCGGTTTGCAGATTATAATCGATTCGGTTTCGCCTAAGATAGTCGAAAAAGCGGGTTATAGAATCGGGGCAATCGGCGCGCAGATATTGTCCGCCGCAGGGCTTGTCTGCCTCGGAACTCTGCCGTTCATAATGCCGCCGTATGCAGGAATAATAATCGCGACGCTTTTAATGGCTGTCGGCGGGGGCTTTGTCGAGGTTATTTTAAGCCCCGTGGTCGACGCGCTTCCTCTCGGTAATAAATCGGGGGCGATGAGTTTTCTTCATTCTTTCTATTGTTGGGGGCATATTTTCACGGTGCTTGCCGCAACGCTTTACTTCAATACGGTCGGAATTTCCGCCTGGAGGTGGCTGCCGTTAATACTTGCGGTTATACCTGTATTCAATTGCGCGCTGTTTGCGAAATGTCCGCTGTCTACGCTTCAGGGAGATGAAACCCCTGCGCCGTATAAGTCTATTTTTACGGCTAAAGGCTTTTGGGTATTTCCCGTTATGATAATGGCGTCCGGCGCGGCTGAACAAGCTATCGCACAATGGGCTTCTACGTTTGCCGAAACAGGGCTGGGCGTGGATAAAACGCTCGGAGATCTTGTCGGAACATGCCTTTTCGCATTGTTTATGGCGGTATCGAGAACAGTATACGGATTTTTCGGTGATAAACTGAATTTAAAAAATATTATGCTGATATGCGGCATAGGGCTTACGGCGGCGTATTTGCTGACGGCTTTGGCGCCGCAAGCGTATGTATCGCTCGGCGGAATAGCTCTTGCGGGGTTGTTTGTCGGAATTTTATGGCCGGGTATATATTCGGTTGCGGGCAGGGAGTTCCCGCTCGGCGGAACTCGAATGTTCGGAATACTCGCGCTGTTCGGGGATATCGGCTGTACGATAGGACCGAGTCTTGCCGGGATAATTTCTTCGGAGATAAAAACGGGCATTTTAGTCGCGACCGTATTTCCTGTATTAGTAATAATATGTTCTTCCGCGCTGGTTTTTTCTAAGAAGAAAAAGGATAAAAGCGATTCGACGTTGTAATCGCCGGCGAGCTATTGTCGTATATAAAATTCCCGACGGTAAAAGTTCGGGAATTTTTTTAAATTTTAATAAAAGAAATCGGGATAAATCGTTGACAACGGCATAAAAATATGGTAGAATAGAAAAGCGTTGAAAGACGGCGCTATAGCCAAGTGGTAAGGCAAGGGTCTGCAAAACCCTTATGCCCCGGTTCAAATCCGGGTGGCGCCTCCAATGAATTGCCCCGAGTAAAAATTGCTCGGGGCAAAACAAAAAACAGAATAATGCCGCTGTGGCGAAACAGGCAGACGCAAGGGACTTAAAATCCCTCGGAGTTAAATCCGTACCGGTTCAAATCCGGTCAGCGGCACCAAATAAAAACGGGTAAAAATTACTCGTTTTTTTTGTACTCGGTCAGGCAATCCGTACCGGTGACGCGATTGCGGGCAAAAATAAGGTATAAAAGTATCTGAATGCCCGAACAATCGCTATTCCGTCGCGTAGCTCCTTACAAATCCGGTCAGCGGCACCACGCAAAAAGACAGGTTTTTTACCTGCCTTTTTTGTTATACTCTGAACTTCTCGAACTCCGACCGCGCAAAGTCAATAGATATATGCGTGTATATAGATAAAGTCGTATTTAATGTTTTATGTCCGACAAGGTTTTGTGTTACGTTTATATGTATTCCGCTTTCCGCGCATCGAGTTATAAAGGTATGCCGCAAATCGTGTAGCTTGTGAGTCGGGCAAACTTGTTTAAATAAATGTGTCAGAGCGTCGGCACTGTACGGAAATATATATACGTCGGTCGGGTGCCGTTCCCGCTGTTCCGCGATTATCTTTTCTAACTCGTCGGTTAGTAAAATAAATCGCTCTGATGTCTCCGTCTTGGTTCCGTTTACCTTTATAAGCCTTTCGGAGTGTTGCACGTCGTCGAATTTTAGCCCGGTAAGTTCTCCGCGCCGTACTCCCGTTAAAAGCAGAAACCGAAACGCGTTAAAATACGGGGAGTTTTCGACGGCTTTTAAAAATTTCGCTTGTTCTTCGTGCGTGAGCGACTGTCCGCGCTTTTGTCGGTGTCTGATTAAGGTCATTTTACTTGCAACGTTTACGGGTATCATATCTAAACAGTACGCGCGATAAAGCGAATTATGTAAAATGTGGTAAACATATTTACGAGAGCGGGGCAAATTGCAACTTGCGACGGCTCGGTCGAGGTCAAAAGCCTTTATGTCTGTTATACGCTTGTCTTTCAGCCATTGCGGAACGTGGTTTTTTACGGAAACGCGCAAACGCTTTATACTGCTTTCGGCTAAAAACGGAATTTTATATATTTTTATCCAACTTTCGAGCCATTGCCCGAAAGTCGGGGCGTTATTCTTTCTCATTGTCGGGGTTTATACTGTTTTTAGATATATATTTTATTTCGGGGTGGTCTATAAAATCGGCTTGTAAGTCTTTCAGTGATTCAACGGCAAATACGGGTTCTTCAATCTGCCGCAAGTCAGAGCGAATCATATCATAAATTTTTTCTTTTTTTTCTTCGGTGACGGTATCGTCGAAAATAATCTTTCTGAATGCGCCGTAACCCTGTATCATTTTACGCTTTTTCAAAGCGTTGTCGAGGTTGTAAAGGTCGTTTTCGTTCGTTAAAATATCGGTGTTGCCTTTTTTGAATAAACCGCCGACGGCGTATTTAAATACTTGGTGATACTTTTTCTCGTCGCAACGTTCAACTTTTACCGAATACCCCTCCGCGCCGTCAACGTTGGCTTTTGTCGCGGGTATATCGTTATACAGACAATACCAAAATTTAGAAAGGAATATTTCAAACTCCGAAAACTTGCAAGGGGTTTTTCGCCGTTCCGAATTGTCGAACGAAAAGCGGTTGATTATGTATTTTTTAAGCCGTAAGCCCTTACGCATTAAAAAGATACAATGAAAATGCGGGTGATATAGTTCCGTCGGATCGTTGCGGCGGTTTACGGAGACCTCGAGGGCGCGCACGCTTCCGACGTAACCGTAATATTTTAAATTTACGTCTTTAATCTGCCGCTTGCCTTGTAAGTATTGATTGACGTAAACGAATTTAGCATACATTTTATTTATCGTCGCTCTGAGCGTTGAGCCGGAGCAGTTCGGCACGGTAAACACTGCGTGATAAACGTCATAATCTTTTTTAAGTAATTCAAGGACGGGCGTATATTTGCGCTCGCGTTCCTGACTTAGGTTGTGTTGGCAGTTCGGACAGAATAAATCGCGGCAAAGGTTTACGCGCTTTATATCTTTAACGGCTTGTAGTCTGTAATACTCTGTATCCCAGTACCGGAAGCAATACCGGATAGCGGTTGATTTGCTGTGAAAGCGATTTTCTCCCGTGCCTTGGGATAAACGCTCGTAAGTATCCGCAACATAACGATTAAATTTTATACGGTCGCTTCCTTTTTTAATCTTTTCGTTTTCAACTGTATACTTTGCTAAGTCCATTTTTTAATTATCCTTTCTCTACCTTAAAACGCCGTTTTATTGTAGAGTACTTTCTAATAGGTCAAGGCTTCGCCTTTCGCCCTCTTTCGAGGGCTAAAAGCAAAGAACTTATGGAAAAAACTATGAGGGGCGGGAGGGAATCGAACCCGCCGCGCGCTTAACTGCTACCGCTAACAGTAAACGAGCAGCCGTGCGCCCCGTATGGCGTTTAACCGAAAAACGGTTTTAACGCCGGTAAATTCAAAAATTTTATAGCGACTACTACGCCGCATATAAAAGCCGCAAAAAGCAACAAAAAGAAAAGCCGTTTTAACATTTTAAGCCCCTCGGTTTAATCGTCTTTATCGTTTTTGCGTAAATTAAATAAAATATAAACGCAACATACAACGGCGAAAATATTACAAGCCGCCGTTATACCCTGGCTTACAACTTCAAATACTGTCATACTTCTTTTATCTCCTGTTTTTATGTGACTTTTAAGCCCGCTGCGCGGCGTTTGGCTCGCCACGCGCGCTTGCGTTCGTTTATTTTTTCGCGGTTTGCTCGCGCATATATTCGATAACGTTCCGCAAGCTCTTCACGGTGTAGTGAATAGTAGTTGCGACGTTTTTCTAAAAGTTTTTCTCTTCTGATTGGGTCGCTGCGATAGCGTTTATCATATTCGCGCTTTTCTTGTTTGTGGTTGTCGGCATAAATTTTACGCGCTTTAAGTATTCTTTTACGGTTTTTAATGTAATACTGTTTTTTTGCTTCTAAATACCTTTCGCGATATTTGTGATAATACTTTCGAGTCATTTTGCGGGCGTATGCTCGCTCACGTTCTTTGCGCGCTTCGAGTTCGGGCAAATAATCTTTGTACTTCTCTACGTCGTACCCGTTTTTTTCAAGTACTTGTAAAATATATTTCGCGTGCCGTTGTAGCCGTCGCTTGTCTTTATAGTCCATTTTCTCACCTTACATTATCGCGGAATATAACCGCATTCTTGTTTTATATCCTGCGTTTGAATGATTGATTATATCGTGTTTTAATATCTGCTCGAATTTATAGTAGTTTTCGTCTTCTTTTTCGTCGGCGTGTTCTTCCGCTCTGATTGCTAAATCTTCGGGCGAGGGCATATTGTCCGCTATAACGTCGAGTAAGTAAAAATTATTGCCGCTCTTTTTATATCTGCACTCGTGATATAATGAAATCGTCTTAGAAATTTTTACGGCGCGATAGTATTCTTTAAAATTGGTTATCCCGCCGTAAGGGGTCAATCTTACGGTGGCGTGTAAACTCGTTAAAAATGTTTTACGGTTTGTAAAATTATAATAGGGTAAGTCTATGTATATTTGTTGTATTGTGTCGTCGAACTCTTCTATTTTTAGTTCGTTGTATTTCGAACGCGAGCAAAGCTTTTTTCTGACGTACCCACGGAAAAACCCTATATTTGCAAAATAAAAAGCGTTGCGGGCGGTTATTTCTCCCAAATTTATTTTTATAGCTTGTTCGGGCGTAATAATAAATTTGCTGCCACATTCGCCCCCCAAAGATTCCCACTTGTAAAACTCTTTTACAGTCGTCACGGGATATTTTTTTAAATCAAGTTTTTGTTTGCAACCGTCCGCAATATCTATTATTTTACATTCAAGCATTTTTCCGCCCCTCCTTATTTCTCTTTTTTCTCCGGTTCTTTAGCTGCTGAAGCTATCGCTAATAATACCACCGTCGCAAGGCTTCCGAACGTCAAGCCGATAAACAAACCAAATAAAAACACTTTTAAACCTCCTAAAAAAAGGTGCTTTCGCTCACTCATAACGAAAACACCTTTTATTTATTAAATCTCCGGAATTTTTATTTCTGCGAAAAATTACCGGGGCTTTAATCAATGTTAAATTGTTTGAGTGATTGTGATTACTCCAAAATGGCGTATTTACAAAAATTATTATATACTCTTTTTTGGAGTATGTCAACTGGTTCACGCCATTTTAGAGTAAAATTTTTTATGAGGGTTTATAAAATGTACGGAGAGAGAATAAAAGAACTTAGAAAAGAAAGGAATTTAACACAAGTACAATTTGCTAAGTTAATAAATACCACTCAAAAAAATATCAGCAAATACGAATTAGAATTATTAGACTTAAATACTGAAACAATTATTTTAATCTGTAAAACTTTTAATATTTCGGCGGATTATTTGCTCGGCTTGGAAGATGAAACGGGCGCAAAAACTTATATAAATAACTCGTTTAATAACTTTAACAATTCGGGGAATTTTAAAGTTTAAAAAATTTTTGCATTAAACCTTGACAAATTGCATATAATATTGTACAATATATTGTACAAAGATATGGAGGTTTAAATATGCTTGCAGTAAATTATTCAACAATGCGCGATAACTTAAAAGCGTACTGCGATAACGTCGTTGAAAATAACGAAACGGTTATAGTGACCAGAAAAGGCGAAAAAAATGTTGTTTTAATGAGCCTTGACGAATGGAATGCTTTACAAAAACTCGCTCGTAATGCGGAATATTTAAATAAAATCGACCGCTCGCTAAAAGATGTAAAGGCTAATAGAGTTATAACTAAATCGTTAGACGAGTTAGAGGCTTTCGAAAATGAATAAAATAGTTTTTTCGCCTGTTGCTTGGGATGAGTATTTATTTTGGCAAACACAAGATAAAAAAACATTACATAAAGTAAATCAACTTTTAAAAGACATTCAACGGGATAATTTCGGCGGCTTGGGTAAGCCCGAACCGTTAAAACATTTCGGCGGGTGTTGGAGTCGTCGCATAGACGATAAAAACAGACTCGTATATATGATTGAATCAAGCGGCGATATAATTGTAATTTCGTGTAAAGGGCATTACGAGGATTAAGCCGCAAAAAACGCAAAACAAGCTCGCTAAGCTAACGTTCAGAGCGAGAGAAAAAGAACCACGCCGGGTAAATGCCGGGGAAAAAGTGCGAATTCAGAAAAACGCCGCAAGCGTTCGGCATTTTTCTAAAACATAAAGCGGACGGCGTAAATATCTTTTAATGGTTTAAGAAAAAACTAAATACTTATGCGTACAGACAAAAGCGGGCAAAATATCCCCGTAAAAATATATTGGCGATATCCGCGGCGAGCCGCGAACTTCTTTCAATATATTCTTACGGAGATATTTTTTTAAAGCCTCGCTTTTGTTAAAAACTTACATAGGCATAGCCCCCGCGCGCTACGCTTGCCGACCCCTTGGGGTCTCGTCTGCCATTAAAAGGAAAAGCGGAGCGGGCATTGAACGGGCGGGAGATAAACAACTTTACGCGAGCCGACCGCATATAATGCCCGTTTAGGGCATTGTCGGCAGCGTAAAGCAAGTTCTAAGCTGTCTTACTCAAAACAAGCGTTTTAGGGGTTTTTCTGTTGTTTTAGGGGCTTGCTTAAAATCCCTCGGAGTTAAATACCGTATCGGTTCGAGTCCGATCAGTAGCACCACGAAAACGACGGAAATTTTCCGTCGTTTTTTTCTACGTTCAGCAAGCGTATCGGTGACGCGTTTTGCCAAAAATATATAGGAATTGTCGAGCAAAACGCTATTCCGTCGCTCCGCCCCTTACAAATCCGGCCAGCAGCACCAACGTATAATCCCGCATAAAACCTACGATTTTAGAAGTGAAATCAAAGGCAATAGCGGGATTCTTTTGTTTGTCAAGGTTAGAGAAATTTGAAAATATTTTGGGACTAAATCTTGCCTGTTTTAAGAAAAATAGCAAAATCGAAAATATTCACCGAAATGAATATTATACGCAAAGAACATAAAAAACCTCCTGCTTTTGGGACTAAATTTGGGACTAAAATTCGTAAAATCAAAGGATTTAAGGGTAAGAATTTTGCCCTACCCTTAACGAAAAATGTAAAATAGAAAAACCGTATAAAACGATAAATTTCGTTCTATACGGTTATTTTTTTGTAAAAACCGCTTTAACAAAATTTAGAAATATACTTTGCCTTAACCTTTTGTCTACAACGCCATACGGTTGTGCAATTTATATTTAAAACTTTTGCCGTTTCGGTGTGTCCGAGTCCTGCCATATAGCAACTCAGAACGTTATTTTCGTTCTTTTTGAGTTTCATTGCGGATATTTTATTGTCTACGACTGTATATTCATCTTCCGAGGCGGTATAAGTTTCAAAGTCCACGGAAGGTTCTTTGACGGACTCGTCGTCAAGACTTACCCACGATTCAATCGGCGGTACATATTGATAATAAAGATAAGTATCAACGTATCTGTAACAACATTGGCGAACGGTTGCAGGTTTTCCATAACGGTCGGAAATCGTAGTTCCTAAACGCTTTCCTATGTATTGACATAAGAATACTATCGCTGTGTTTGCAATGTCGTAACCGTCGGTAAAAGGTTCGATACTGTCGCTTTTACGATAAATATCGTGAATCAAACCTTGATAAAGTCCGTCGAAGTTGATTCCCGTTTTCTTGATACGGGTTTTCAATGCGCATAACGCAATTATTTCGCCTATATGAATGACGTTTTCGGTCGTAATAACCGAATTGTCGCTCATATCAACCTTGAATGACTTAAATTTTTCCATTTTTTTATACCTCTTTTTTATTTTCGCCTTGTTCGGCAGTGGAAGAGTAGCATAAGAAAAATCAAGGTGTTTTACGTTTGTATCGAGCGAAACCGAAAGTCAACGAACAGTAAAAAAATTTACGTTTGAAAAAAGATAAAATAAACCCCGAAAGTAAAATTTTTAACCGTTTACTTTCGGGGTTTATTGTGCTACGCTGCCCACAACGAACCAAGGCGAAATAAAAAGTTACGGTTCATAGTCGAACTTCTTAATTTCTTCGATTTGAATTTCGGTATTTTGTTCGAGATGAGTGTAAATCGTAGAAGTTATGCTCGTGTCGGCAGAGTGTCCAACCCAAAGAGAGACGATTTCCCTCTGAATACCGCATTCGCGGCAACGGGTAACGAACGTATGTCTTAAATCGTGAGTATGATGCCCGGGCAATAAATCTTTTATATGCCGACCTATCGTATCGGCGGACGTTTTTCTGAAATGAGACAGAGTAATAAACGGCATAAGCCTTGCGAGATTAGGCGAAACAGGTATTTTTCTCGGTTTTTCGCCTTTGCCTTGCCGTTGTTTTTCCGTCAAAACGTATATCCAACCGTCTTTTAAGGTAGCGGTTTTAAGTTCGCCTACCCGAAGTCCCGTATACATTAAGAAAACGTGAATTTGCGAATAAATGCCGCCGTTTTCGATTAAGTCGTTTACAAGTTTTCGTTCTTCGCCTCGGGTCAACGCCGAACCGTGTTGAATTTCACAAGTCGCGATTTTGACCGTCGTCATAGGGTTTCTCTGAATTTTTCCGTCGGCTCTCGCATACCTGAAAAAGTCCGAGAGCAAAACTTTGATTTTCTCTGCCTTTCTGAATTTTTCCTGTTCGACAAACTCGTTTATGTAAACTCGGCGACGACGAGCGGAATCGATGATAATTGCCTTTAAAACTCGTTCGGTATGGAACGTTTGGCTTTGTGAGGGGTTGTTCCGTAATATTTTTTAAATAGTCTGTGGAAATGCGGAATGCTTTCTATTCCGATCTTATCGCAAATTTCCCGTATAGTGTAGTTCGTTGCCGAGAGCAGATAATGCGAATAGTTAATTTTCAGTTCGTTGATTTTTTCGGTAAGCGTAACACCGTAATTATCCTTGAATTTCTTGCTTACGTACGACTTGTTATATCCGAGATGGTCGTATACTTCATCTATCGCGTTGAAATGCGCGAAACACGCCGTCAGAATCATATTGCATCTAAACATAAATTCGTTATTGATTTCGTTTTTTTCCGCACATGATATTATTGCGGGACCGAGCAGATTTACAACCATGCAATGATTGTATTTTTCCATTTTCTCGATGTTTTGCGAGGATATGTACGTCGATGTGTTTTCCTCAAAACTTTCCATATTGTTTTTCGAGAATTTATATTGAATAAAATGTTCCTTATTTAGTTTTTCCAATATTTCTTTATCTACAAAATTACAGCATTTTTCGAATAGCGCAGGCGAAATCATATTATCTCTGTGAAAGCAGGTTTGTCCGGGAATCCTTTTAAATTCATGCGGAAAGAACGGTGCAACGATAACCGCGTCGCCTGTTTCCATAAGGAATTCCTCACCGTGTATTTTATGATATATGCTGCCCTCTTTTATGTAAAAACATTCGTAAAATTCGTGCGAGTGCAAGTGTTCGTCGTTTGACGACGTGAGTATCGTGCTGAAAGGCAGTCCGGACAAGTTTAAAATTTCCATAGATTTTACCTCGAAACATGTGTGTTTGAAATGAGTATATGTCATTTATTTTTAAAAGTCAACAAAAAAAACAAATAAAGAGAACATTAAAACAAAAAACAGATATTGAAAACTCTTTTTATATATGATAAAATATACTAAGTCGATTTATAAAAAAGTTCTAAAAGGCAAGTATTATAAGAATTATCGGCGACGAAAGATTATAGAAAAAACAACGAAAAACCCGAAGTCGACGGAAACAGCCGTGAGATATATCTTAAAGCCGACGACAAGCGGAATTATTCCAACGTTTTGCCTTTCTATAATACCCGTCAACAGTGTGCCGATATGGAAATTAAATTACAAATGCGGTTATATTGATATGGAATTTATCGAAGAAATAGTTAAAAACGGCGAAAGAAGCGAGTTTAAGGCGAAACCGTTCTGGTCGCTCAACGGAAAACTCGAAAAAGATGAACTTTCGAGGCAGATAGATGTTTTAAAGAAAATGGGCTTCGGTGGGGCGTTTCTTCATGCGAGGACGGGGCTTAAAACCGAATATATGGGCGAAGAATGGCTTGACGATCTGGAGTTTTGCGTGGAAGAACTCGAAAAGCGCGAGATGGAATCCTGGCTTTACGACGAGGACAGATGGCCTTCCGGAACTTGCGGCGGAACGGTCGCAAAAAAGAAGACGAACAGGCTGAAATCCATCGTTTGTGATATTTCCGACCCTTCCGACGGCAAAAATCTCGCCAAGCCAAAGAGGTTTATCGCTTTATTTTCGGTTTTGTTCGACGGAGATCGCCTTGTTTCGTATAAAAGAGTAAATTCCGCCGAGGAAATCGTCAAGGGCGAAAAAGCAGTATGTTTTTATTGGGCATATATGTTACCGTCAGATTTTTACAACGGATATACATACATAGACACACTGAATAAAAACGCCGTGAAGGATTTTCTGAAAAGCACACACGAGGTTTATAAGGAAAAATTCGGTGAAAAATTCGGAAAAGAGATAAAAGGAATTTTTCAGGATGAAGTAAATCGCGGTCCGCTTTTCAACGGATTCGTTCTCGGCGATAAAGATTGTCTGAAAAAAGTGCCGTATACTTACAGGTTGTTCGAAGAGTTCAAAAAAATAAAGAAGTACGACCTGAAAGAACGTCTGCCCGAATTGTATTTCCGATACCTCGGAGAAAATTTCTCGAAAGTCGCGTACGATTTTGTAGACGTTCTCATGCAAATGATTCTCGCAAATTTTACCGTGCCGTATGGAAAGTGGTGCAAAGATAACGGGCTTATCGTTACGGGGCATGTTCTGCATGAGGATATGTTGTCGTGCCAGACGACGATGATGGGAAGCGTGATGCAGTATTATCGGTATATGGATTACCCCGGAATTGATAATCTCGGCTCGTGCAATTATTGTTATGAAGTTCCGAAACTTGCGGCGTCCGTCGCGAAGCAGTTCGGCAAGAAGTTCGTTTTATCCGAAATGTACGGTGTTTCGGGGTGGAGGATGTCGTTGAACGATTATAAGCACGACGGAGACTGGCAGGCTTTTATGGGGATAACTTTCAGATGCCCGCATTTATCCTGGTATACGATGAAGGGCGAGGCGAAAAGAGATTGTCCCGCCTCGATAATGAGCCAGTCCGGCTGGTATACGGAATATAAAGCCGTGGAGGAATATTTTTCGAGGCTCGACGCTGTGTTTTCGTGTTGCGACGAAATGACGGAAAATATGATAATTCACCCTGTTGAATCGGCATGGGGTTTATCTCGTTACGGCGGATATGTCGATTATTTCGGTGTTACGGACGACGAATATAAGCGGCTCGAGAAAAATTACAAAGATCTTTTCGGTATGATTCAAAAATGCGGACTCGACGCCGATTACGGAGACGAGGGACTTATAGCCGAATCGGGACGAGTGGAAAACGGATTG
Organism: uncultured Clostridia bacterium; assembly: GCA_934254815.1. Taxonomy (GTDB): domain Bacteria; phylum Bacillota; class Clostridia; order Christensenellales; family Borkfalkiaceae; genus UBA10281. The sequence goes on from CAKQME010000002.1 coordinate 168,368, forward strand.
CTTTACATCGGGGAAAAGGGATATAAAAGAGTTGTCGTTTCGGGGCTTGTTACGATAAGGAGTTCCACACTCGCTCTTTTAAACGAATTCGAAGTGCAAGGCGGAGAGGTTTTATTTATTTCGGAATTTCCGAGATTTATCGACGGAATCAAGGTTACGGACGACAGGTTCTCGGGACATAAAATTTTGCCGTTAAATGAAAAGATTTTATTCGACAAGCTGAAAGAAACCGACTTTCCAGTGAGGGTTTCGCCGCTTGGATGCGGAGTGTTCGTAAGGCGGTTAAAAACCGACAAAGGCTATGTCGCCGCGTTTTTAAACAGCGATAAAAAAGCCGGAATAACGGTAAAAATCGCCGTTCCGACAAAGAGAAATATTGCGAAATACAACCCGAGGAACGGCCGCATCGAACCTTTAAACTTTATTAGGACGGACGAATGCGTAACGTTTGAATATTCGTTTGCGGGCGGTGAAGAGTTGCTTGTTTTCGAAACCGATAACCGTTACGTCGCCGAAGAAAAAGCAAAGAAAAAGGAAGTTAAAATCGAGCGGAAAGAGTTCGACTATTCGCTCGGCGAGGACAATTTTCTTCTTTTGGACAACGCGAGTCTTTATTGCGACGGAACGTGGGACGAACGCGGCTACGTTCTCGGAAAAGACGATAAATTAAGACGAAAATACGGGTTGAGTCTAAGGTTGGGGGAAATGATTCAGCCGTGGTTCAAAGAAAAATTCGATAAAGAAAACTATAATCGTAAGTATGGCGTTCATGCGCTTAAATTCGAATTTTTGCTCGAAACGACAGAAATCGGGGAGATATTCCTCGTTGCCGAAACCGATATAGAAAAAGCCGAAACGTTTATAAACGGCGAAAAGTTTAACGGTAAATGGGAGAAAGGAGACATAGACAATTGTTTTTTGAAGAGCGCGATAGATTCGAAAACGCTTAAACTCGGACGTAACGAGATAGTTATAAAGTTTGATTTTGAAGAAAAAATCGACCTCGAAGCGATTTATCTGCAAGGAAAATTCGGCGTTAAACGAGGCAAAACGGATTCCGTCGTAAAGCTTCCCGAGAAGCTCGGAATCGGAGATATAGCCGACGCGGGCATGCCGTATTACACAGGAACCGTGGAATACGTTATAGAAGTCCCGAAAGGATTTTATGACGTTTGTTTCGACGAAATCGGCGGCGCGGCGGCAGTCAGAGTGAACGGAATACTCGTCGCTTTCGCTCCGTTTATCGCGACGGATATAAAATCCGACGGCAAGTTAAAGATAGAATACGTTTTCGGGCGGAACAATTTATTCGGAACGCATGTCGGAGATAATAATTCGACCGGGAAAAGTTTTGTCGCGCAGGGAATGAAAAAACTTCCGAAAATATATTTGAAAGAAACAAAAGAGATATAAATATGGAAAAAATAAAAATAAAAATAGGCGAAAGTTTCAAAACGGCTTTTTCCAACGACGCAGGCGTATTTCAGGACGGCACCGTGCCGCTTTACAGAGACGTTGACGGAAAATTATGGGGAATGAGCGGACATTCGCACATGGGGCATATAGGAATGTTCTGCGGAATGAATCTGAAAGACATGAAATACATGTATGAAGCGAAGACATCCTTTGAAATCGGCGACGCAGGCTCGGCTTTTGCGGGGGTAAAATACCCCGAAGGAGTGTTGTCGCGTGGGAGTATATGGCCTTTCGGGCTGTACATCTGCCCCGAAACGCATAGATTTTTTTGCTATTTTCACAACGAAACGGGGTGGAATGGTAAAGGTACGGCATACGACGCGTTGGGGCTTTGCAGGCAGCCGAGGTTCGATTCCGATTTCAGACATGTGGGAATGATGCATTCGGACGACGAGGGCAGAAGCTGGAAATTCGACAGATGGGTGCTTACGGGCGAAGCGGTATGTTTTACGGAAAAATTTGTTCCCGAAGACATAAACGCGAAAGGGCAGAGCGGAGACGTGATAAATCTCGGCAGCGGAGATTTTTCATGCTTCGTCGATAAGGAGTTTTTATATTTGTTTTATAACGTGATAACCGTAGATATAAAAAGGGGCGAGTGGGTTTCATGCGACGTATGCGTTGCGAGAACGAGACTGAGAAAAGACGGAATAATGGGCGATTTCGTGAAGTTTTATAACGGAAGTTTCTCGGAAGCGGGGAACTTTGGCAAAGAAAGCGCGATCGTGAAAAACGGCTGGCACCCGAGGGTTGCGTTCGACAAACCGAACCGTCGCTACATTATGTGTTACAATCTGTTTGACAAGACGATAGCCGAAAAATTCGGATTGACGGAACGCATGGTCGTTGCGGAAGGGAAAAGCCTTACCGAATGGGGCGAACCGTCGCCGCTGCTTGACAAAACGGGGAAAATTTTCGGCAATCATTATAATGCCATAGTGTCTGCGGAATGCGTCGGGCAGCCGTGTGAATGCAATGAGAAAATCGTCATAATGACCGGGCATAACGGAACGGACGTGACCGGGTACGACGCGGAGATAGTCGGCTGAAAAAATGGGGTATTTATACACTTGCCTCGCAACGCTCAATTATGGTTGCGGAAATATTGTTTGCGAGGTATACAACAGAAAAGTAAAAGAGGTGAATTCCTTTTGTTATACGATGATGGTTTCCCTCGTCGTGACGTTGTTTTATCTGTGTTACGGAAAGTTCCGTTTTACTTTCGACAAAACGACGACGATATTCGGCGGGTTGTACGCCGTATGTTACTGCGTATGTACCGTCGCGCTGTTAAAGGCTTTGAAAATCGGATACGTTTCGCTCACCTCGCTTATATTTTCCTATTCTTTGATACTTCCTGCGCTGTTCGGGATTTTCGCTTATTCGACCAGCCCGTCCGTCGCGTTTTATTTCGGATTGGCGTTGTTTGCCGTTTCGCTCTTCTTTCTCGGCAAAAAGAAAACGTCAGAAGAGAAAAAGAGTTTTTCCGTAAAATGGCTGATTTACGTTCTTGCGGCTTTTTTTGCGAACGGCGGCTGTTCGATATTGCAAACGCATCAGCAAAGGCTCTGTAACGGGAATTATAAGAGTGAATTCATGCTGACGGCGATGATTATTGTTTTTGTCTTTTGTTTGATAATCACGCTCGTCGGCGTAAAGAAAAACAAAGACGAAATAGCGACTAACGTAACGAAAGGCTGGTATGCGGCGATAGGTTACGGAGTTATCAACGCCCTTCTGAATTTGTTCGTTATGCTGGCCGTTGCGTATTTATCCCCGGGCGTAGTGTTTCCCGTAATCTGCGGAGGAGGGTTGATTCTCACGCTGCTTTTGTCCGTGGCGATTTTCAAAGAAAAATTGAACAGGTATCGGATAATCGGTTTTGTCATCGGAGTTATTTCGATCGTCCTGATGAACGTATAAAAGCGCTCAGAATATTAAATATCGTTATTCCGACGGAAAACGTCGGAGTAATCCGTCGATTTCGGTAATCCCGATAAGTTTCTCATCCGAACATGCGTATCCGACAGGAATATATATCATGAGTTTATATCATTTGTTTTTAAAAGGTAACCAAAAAAACAAATAAAGAGAATATTAAAACAAAATACAGATATTGAAATCGTCTTTCATATATGATATAATATAATCAACAAAGAACTCATAAAGGAAGGAATTTGTATGGAAAACAAAAAAATCAAAAACTTTTTTATGTGCCTTTTGTGCTTTGTCTTCGCGAGTTTTTGCGTTGCCGCGGTTGCTGCCGTAAACGTTGAAAACGCGAGAGCAGAAGGGGTAGCGACAACCGAAAACATTAAAGAATATACCGTGGGAGCGGTTTCGGTGCATCATCTCTCGACGAACGGCAAGGTGTATGCGATGTTTGTTGACGAAGAAGGGAACGACTGCGATCTGGGGTATAATAGTTGGGTACCGGTTGACGAATATACCGAAAAATTCGAAGAGTATCTGACGATAAACGGTAAAAAGATGTCCGAAATCGGAGATGCGTTTATTCAGGGTATGGATATATCCAACGCTCTTTTCTTCGGCGGATTTTATCTCCCCGACGGCGGAAGCATCGTTATACCGAAAGGCGCGGTTTTTCAGAACGCTTCGGTAAAACTCGTTTTCGACAGAACGTATAAGATTATTTGGGACGAAGACAACGGACAGTATACCGTGGAGGCGGAAGAAAAAGAAATAACTTTCCCCGATTATCCAATGGAGAAGGGTATGCTTTCGGATTTTACGAAAAGCTCCGTCGCAAGGCTTGCCGGACAGAATTACATAGACGCCGTACCCGATAAAGAAGGTTGGAATACGAACTATCATTCTTATTTTACGGGCGGTTTCGCAACCGAAGAGGAAGCGCCCGAAGGCTCGACAAACGGCGGCTATAAGTTTGCCTGGAACACCGTTACAGGTCTGCTTTATCCGTCGATCATGTTTTCTTTCAGAAACGACGTTCCCTTTGCGAGCGACGACGAAATGGTTTTCAGAATTTATTTCTCCGAAACCGTTGATAAGTCGTTCAATTTCTGGATAACTTCTTCGACGAATCCGAGAGTGTGGGAAGCCGAAAACATGGTGAGCGGAGTCACGTTGACGATGGGCGGATGGAATGAAATTCGTGTTCCCGTCGGCGATTATCTCGGCAAAGACGGCAAAATCGCTCCGATAGCTTTCACGCTTGCGTACAATCAGAGTTTCGGACCGAACGAGGACGTTCCCGGCGGATATATCTTTTTCGATACGGTAAAGCTTAGAGAAAGCGTGAAAGTCGTAGACGAAAATTATAAAATATACGATATAAGCGAAATAATCCCTTTAAGCGGAGAGAAAACTTACAGCGGCGAGCTTGATTCGTACAGCGATACTTTTGATTATAATAAAGATTGCAATATCGCGTTTGCGAGAACCGACAAAACCTTTACCGGCATGAAAGTCAAAATTAAGGTAAGCGATTTAAGCAGATTCTCTTTCTATTTCGTGCTTAACGGAACCAACAAATATTTCATTGACGGAGGCGTGTTCTTCTGGTTCAACAACGATTCCGTTCTGATAGGAACCGCGACCAAGACATACGTCAGCGAACCTTTGCCGAAGAGTATCCGCGCAAACGAAGAGTTTGTCGCGGAAATGACTTGCGCTCCGTATTACGTTGACGGAATAAAGGCAGGCAATTACGTCGCTCTTAAAATCGACGGCACCGAAATCGGAAAGGGTTGTTACGTTTCTAACGCAAGTTGCAACTTCGGCGGTTGGACGGGTTTATATCTTCATAATACGATGAAAGGCGTAAACGTGACGGTTGCTCCCGTAACGCAGGCGGCAGAACCCGCTATTTCGCTCGCTCTTTCGACGAGCCTTAACGCGACGAGCATCGCAGTTGGCGAAAGTCTCGGAACCAAGGTTAAAGTAACGGGTAAACTCTATAAGGCGGACGATATAAAATACGTTATCGTATCCGGCGGCGAATATGCGGAAATCGACGCCGACGGGTATATAACGGGCAAAGCGGACGGAAAAGTAGTCGTGAAAGCGGTTGCGACGAACGATTTCGGAACGTTTTCGAGCAACGAAATCGAAATAACGGTCGGCAATGGCGAAGCGCCGAAGAAAAAGGGTTGCGGCTCGTCGGTCGAATCGGGTATTTTCGCTATTCTCGGATTGGCGGGGTTAGCGGCAATCATGATAAAAAAACGTAAAGGAGAGTAAATAACGATATGAAAAAAATAATAACCGCAATCATAGCGGGTATAATGGCGGCTGCCTGCGTCTTTTCGATGACGGCATGCGGCAAAAATAACGGCGACGGCACGTCTGTCGACGTCGATAAAGACGCGATGAAAAAGGCTTACGGCGACTGGACGGGCAAAACCCTCGAGGTTTACGTGCTTGACAAGGGAATCGGAACCGAATGGGTTAACGACGCGGCAAGAAATTTCAATGCGGGCACGGGTGCGAAAATAATCCCGAAAGCCGACGAAACTTTAAACGAGTCGTTGTCGGTGCTTCTCGACGCGAGAAGCGGCGCGGACGTGTATTTCAGTTTTGCTTCTCAGCTTCAATGGGTTCAATGGGCTAAGCAGGGTAAAATTCTCAGCCTTGACGACATCGGATTCAACTATAAGGAAGCTACGGAAAAAGTGGGAATAATCGACGGCGTAAGGTACACCATGCCGTATACTTTTGCACCGACGGGAATTATTTATAACCAGAATTATATAAACGAGATACCGTCTAACGGCGAGTTCGTAACGGGAACGTTCCCCGCCACATGGCAAGGACTTCTCGATATGTGCGATTCCGTGAACGAAAAATGGAATAAAACCGCATTGGGGCAGAAAGTCGTTCCTATGAGTTACGGCGGATCCGTCGGCGATATAAAGGGCTTCTTTTACGGCGTCTGGGCGCAGATAGATCCTGTAGGTTTTAAAAATTATTGGGAACAGACAACCACTTCCGTTGCGGGAGAAAGCAATAAAAATCTCCTCGTAAACGACGGCGTTATAAAAGCGGTGGACAGTGTTGCGAAACTTCTCAACGCTAAAAAGAACGAGCAGGGCAATTACTATCCGTCGAACGCTTTTGCCGATTCCACGAGCCACTCGAATCTTATCGCGGAGCAAAAATTCCTGAACGGTTTGTCCGTGTTTACCCTTTCGGCTTCCTGGTTCGAAACCGAAATGAAAGAGCATATAGAAGATGGTGGGTACGACTTTTATCGTTTCGCGCCAACGCCCAGAGTTAACGTTGACAATCCGACGGCCGTATATGTGAATTCTCCCGCAGAGTTTTTCATGATTGCCGCAAACGGTAAGAATAAAAACCCGCAACTTGCGAAAGCATTCCTTAAATATATGGCTTCCGAAGAGAGATGTCAGGTGTTCCATTCCACCACGGGAACGCCCGCCGCGTTGCAGTACAGAATAAACACGTCGTCTTTGTCGAGATTCGCAAAAGAGGTCGTGGAGGCAACCGAAGGCGCGACTCTGGCAATTGCCGCATCCGATCAGATAGCTTCGCTTACGGGAGCGATCAATCTCGACGCGAATTCCGTTTTCAAGACGATCGCCACGACGGAATATACTCCGACTCTCGCGAGAACGATGGTTGAAAGCATGTACAGAAAACAGGTTGAAAGCTGGAACGATTATATGAAATCGCTCAACGAATAAAGTTAAGGGCAATTATGAATAATAATGTAAAAACCAAACAAAACGCCGGAATATCCGTAAAAACGAAAAAGATGATTTTCGTATACGGGTTTCTGGCGTGGCCGATATTGCATTTCCTTGTGTTTTGGTTCGGCATGAACGTCGGTACGTTTGTGGATTCTTTTTTCGAATACAATTTATCCGGGCAACGCAGCTTCGTGGGGTTCGAAAATTACGTTACGGCATTCAAAATATTTATAGGGCAGAAGGAGAACGGGGTAGTAAACCATTACGCGCTTTTAAACTCGTTGTCGTTAATTCCGTTATCTCTTCTCATAAACCTGCCGTTAACGCTTATATTCGCTTACGCGATATACAAAAAAGTGTTGTTATACAGATTTTACAGAATAGTTCTGTTTCTGCCCGCGGTAATTTCCGTCGTGGTTCTGTGTCTCGTTTACCGTTCCGCGCTCGATAATTCGTCGGGAATAATAATTCAGTTTTTAAGGCTTATCGGGCTTGGAGGAGACGGAAGTCAGTCGAACACGGGTATAGTTCCCGTCGGCGGTTTTCTCGGCAACGACAAAACGGTGTGGGGAACGATTCTCGTTTTCAGCGTATGGACAGGCGTAAACGGAAACCTTGTATATTTCAGTTCCGCCATGGCGAGACTTCCGCAAAGCGTATTTGAAAGCGCGGAAATTGACGGAGCAACTCAGTTAAGACAGTTCGGCAGTATATGTATACCGCTTATATGGCCTACGATTACGACTTTGTCCGTAACTCTCGTGGCGGGGGTGTTCGGCTGGATGATGCCGTCGCTTCTGCTCACGGACGGGACTTCGGAGAGAGCGAGTACGCTCGGACTTTTGATAGCCGTTTCGGTTAAAAACGACTCGAAGAACACCGTGATAAATGCGATAGGCGTTCTGGTGGCGGTTTTCGGCTCGGCAATCATTCTTACTTTCCGTTATTTCATGAGCAAAATCACAGAGGAGGTGGAGTATTGATGAAAATAAAATATTCTGCCGGAGACAAGGTTTTTCGTATCATATGTTTTATAATAATGGGCGTTTTCGCGCTTAGCTACATAATGATACTTATCTATATGATATTTGGCTCGTTCAGAACGACTACGGCGTTTTCGCAAAAACCGTTTAACTTTTTCGATATTTCGCTCAACGCGATTAAACGAAACTATACAAAGGCGTTTACATATAAAGTAGGCGGACATACGCCGATGCCGAAGATGATTTTAAACTCGCTTATATATGTAGGCGGAATAGTCGTATTATCGGTTACAATCCCCGCGATTTCGGGTTATATTACGGCAAAGTACGATTTTAAAATCAAAAAACTCATAACGAGCATCGCTATAATTACTTTGGTCGTGCCTACGATAGGTTCGGTTACGATGACGTACAGATTGATGGAAAGCTTGCATCTGCTCAATACGTTTCAGGGAGTGTTTCTTATGAGCGCGGGAGGCTTCGGATTCAGTTTCCTGCTGTTCAGAAATTTCTTTTCGGCAATCCCGTGGGAATACGCCGAAGCGGCTTTTATCGACGGTGCGAGCGATTTCAGGGTGTTTATAACCATAATGTTCCCGCAAGCGACGTCGATACTGTTATCCCTCGGCGTAATGAATTTCATAGGCTGCTGGAACGATTATTATACGCCGTACCTATTTTTGAACGATTATCCGACGGTCGCTTACGGCCTGGCCGCGATAACGTCCAAATACGAGGCGAGCGTGCCTGTAGTTTTTGCCGCGCTCTCTTTTTCCACGATCGTTATGCTGGTCTTATATATGATGTTTTCGAAAACGATTATGGAAAGCATGTCCGCGGGCGGACTCAAAGGATAAACTTCAATAAAAGGAAATAGAAAATGGTAAAAAGAATACTTGGTATAGGGTTGGCGTTGACTTTCTGCGTACTTGCATCGGCGGGTTGCGCGAAAGGCGACAGCGGAAACAAAAGAACGCCGGTAACGCTTCCCGATTATGAAAGTATGCAATCCGAACCGCTTACTCTGAGCGGATGGGTTCCTCCCGAAGCGACGACAGAAGCATACCGCGATTATAAAGAAGCGGGATTTAATTATGTGTTTGTCGGTGCGATCGGTTCTGCGGAAACGGATAAAGTTCTGGATATCTGCGATAAACTCGGAATAAAGGTGTTTGTAAACGTATATAAAGACCTGGCGGCAATGGACGTTACCGTAGAAAAATACAGTAAGCACGTTTCGTTTGCGGGGTATAACTTCGACGAGCCTGTTATTTATAAAAATATAATCAACTTTAACTATGGGATTATCGATATTGCGGAAAAAATGAAGCCGATACATGAGAAATATCCCGACGTCGAACTTTTGATAAACCTTAACCCGACGGAAAGCGTTGATTTGAACTGGGGAACTCCGAAGTTTACTTACGAGGAGTATCTTGAGGCGCAGAAAACGTATATAAATTCCATTTATAAAGACGGACCCGCGCATAATTGGCTGTCTTGCGACAGTTATCCGATATGCTACAATCCGGCGGCGAAACAGCAGTATTATTTAAAGACGAGTTGGCTCCAGAATCTTGCATATCTTGCCGAGACAAAGAGAGATTGCGAGTTTAAACTGACGACTAATTTCTTTATTCAGGCAATGGCTTACGGAACGCCGGACGGATTACATGACAGAAAGCCGACTTACGAAGATATAAGAATGCAAGCGTATTCTTTGCTTGCTTACGGTTTCGACGGCATTTCATATTTCTGTTATACCACGCCTCCTTCAGGTGGGGAATTTCAGGATTATCAATATGCCATGATTGATCGTGAAGGCAATAAAACCGATATTTACGAAGCGGGCAAAGCTGTCAACGAAGAACTCAGAAGTTTCGAGAAAGTTTACAGACAGTTCAATTCCGGCTGGCTCGGCGTTTGCCCCGTTTACGGAACGAACAATACAAGTGCGGACGAATTCTATTTCAATAAGTCCATGGACGCTCTTGCGAATCCTCTGGAGCTGAAACATTTAAGCGAATTGAAAGGATTTGAAACCGACGAGGATGTGATTATCGGTTATATGAAAGACGGAAGCGGCAACCCCGGGTTTATGGTTGTAAACTATAACGATACTTCCCGAAACAAAAAAGTAAACGCGAAGATGAATTTTGGCGATTACACGCAGGCTCAGGTGTATCGTAAAGGCAAAAAAACAGTAGTCGATTTAAAAGACGGCATGCTTGATATTGCGCTGGACGTCGGCGAGGGCATATTTGTGATTCCATGTTCGTGATCGCGGTTTTACTACGTTTACAATCGGCAAATTTTATAAAATAAATATAATAAAAACAGGTAATAAAATGTTTAAAAAAATACTTAGTATGGGTTTGGCGCTGACTTTCTGCGGGCTTGCTTCGACGGGTTGCGCGAAAGGCGACAGCGGAAACAAAAGAACGCCGGTAACGCTTCCCGATTATGAAAACATGCAGTCCGAGCCGCTTATAATCAACGGCTGGGTTTCGCCTCCACCGACAACGGATGCATACCGCGAGTATAAAGAAGCGGGGTTTAACTACATTTTCATCATGGGGCAGAACGCGGGTGCGGTAGGATCCGAGAAAATGGAGAATGCACTCGAAGTTTGCGACGAGCTCGGCATAAAAGCGTTCGTCGACATATCGAGAAATCTCTCGGCTATCGACGCCACTATCGAAAATTACAGCAAACATCCGTCGTTCGCGGGGTATAATTACGACGAACCCGTAATATACAGAAACACCATCAATATGTCCGACGGTATCGTGGATATCGCGGAAAAAGTAAAAGTTATGCATGAGCAGTATCCGACGGTCGAATTTTTGGTTAATCTGAATCCGTCGGAATGTGTTGATCTTAACTGGGGTACGCCCAAGTTTACTTACGCCGAATATCTCGATGCACAGACGACTTATATCAATTCGATTTATAATGACAGTTCGTTGCATAACTGGTTGTCTTGCGACAGTTATCCTATCTGCAACAATCAGACGTCAAAACATCCGTATTATTTAAAAACGAGTTGGCTTCAGAATCTTGCCTATCTCGCCGAAATAAAAAGGGACAGCGAAGTTAAGCTCACGACGAATTTCTTTATTCAGTCGATGCCTTACGGAACGCCTGACGGAATGTACGACAGAAAGCCGACTTACGAAGATATAAGGTTGCAGGCGTATTCATTGCTTGCCTATGGTTACGACAGCATTTCGTATTTCTGTTATGCAACCCCCAATGCCGTAGGTGAGTTTCAGGATTACCAACAAGCAATGATCGACCGTGACGGCAATAAAACCGACATTTACGAATCCGGCAAAGCCGTCAACGAGGAACTCAGAAGTTTCGAGAAAGTTTACAGACAGTTCAATTCCAACTGGCTCGGCGTTTGCCCCGTTTACGGAACAAACAATACAAGCGAGGACGAATTCTATTTCAATAAGTCCATGGACGCTCTTGCGAATCCTTTGGAGCTGAAACATTTAAGCGGTCTGAAAGGATTCGAAACCGATGAAGACGTGATTATCGGCTATATGAAAGACGGCAGCGGTAATCCCGGTTTTATGGTTGTAAACTATAACGATTCTTCCTGGAACAAAAAAGTAAACGCGAAGATGAATTTTGGCGATTACACGCAGGCTCAGGTGTATCGCAAAGGAAAAAAGAGCGTAGTCGATCTTAAAAACGGCATACTTACGCTCGAACTCGAGGTCGGCGAAGGCGCGTTTGTTATTCCATGCTCGTAAAAGGAGAAATATGAATCGTAAAACAACAGATATTATCCTGACCGCATGGTATCCGCCTACGCCTACGGAAGAAAATTTCAGACAATATAAAGAATGCGGATTTGATCGTATCTTCTTGCTCGGAGAATATGTGGACGGTGCGGGTACGCCTAAAATGGAAAAAGCTCTCGGAATGTGCGATAAGTTCGGCATCAAAGCTTTCGTAGATATAACCGGCAGACTCGATTTAATGGAAGAGTGTATCGATGAATATATGAAACACCCGTCTTTCGAGGGATTCAACTACGACGAACCCGTAATATACAGAAATACGTTGACGAAAATGGACGGAATCGTCGATATTGCGCCCGTAGTCGAAAAAATGCATGAGAAATATCCGACGGTTGAGTTTCTTATCAATCTGAACCCTACCACTTCGGTAAAGTTGCCGTGGGGAACGCCTCCGTTTACTTATGAAGAATACCTTGAGGCTCAGGAAAAATACGTAAACAGTATTTTCGACGGATCCGAAACGACGAACTGGCTTTCGTGCGACGATTATCCTGTTTGTTATGACCCCGAAACCGACAGACATTTTTTGAAAGATACATGGCTGAGAAACGTCGAATATATCGCTCAGGCAAAAAAAGACAGCAGATACATGCTGAAAACAAACTTTTTTATACAGGTTATGCCGTATGGCATTCCTGCTAATCTGCACGACAGAGTTCCGACTTATGAAGATATTATGTTGCAGGCGTATACGCTGCTGGCTTTCGGTTTTGACAGTATTTCCTATTTCTGTTATGCAACGCCGACGGCAGCCGAATTTTCCGAACATCAATATTCGATGATCGATCGGAGCGAGCAAAAAACGCAGACATATTTCTACGGACAGAAGTTGAACGGGATTCTGAGGAAACTGAACCCGATATATAAGCGGCTGAAAAATAATTGGCGGGGCGTTTATCCTGTTTATGGCGATAATGCGGCGGAAAGGAATGTTTCTTTCGGGCTTTTAAAAAAACCGCTTGCCGCAAGCAATATAGACGAAATGGTCTCGGCTCGTTCCGACGAGGATATTCTTATAGGATGTTTTAAGGACGAAGACGGCAAAGCCGGCTATATTGTCGTAAATGCAGGCGATACATTTTCCGCAAAGAAAGCGAAGTTTTCCATACGTTTCAAAGAAACGGACCTTGTTTCCGTTTACAGAAACGGAGAAGAAGAAATCGTTCGGTTGACCGATAACGAATTTAACGGCGATCTGGACGTGGGCGAGGGAATACTTATTCTCGCGCGGTAAAATAAATTTTATGTGGCTTAATGCCGATAAAAAATAAAAATCAGAAAGAGAGGAAAAAAAGATGAAAAAGATTTTAATTCTTTTGATTGCGATCGTTGTTGCATCGATAGCGATGGGCGTAGTTACCGGTTGCGGGGTTGATGGCGGCGAAAGCACTCACGAACACAAGTATGCCGACGCGTATACCTGTCACGACAGAACGTGTACCGTAGAGGGGTGCGGACATGTCGAAAAGGCTACTACGGCGCATAAGTTTGCGGATGAATTCACGTGCCACGACAGAACCTGTATGAATTGCGGAAGTGTTGATAAGGCTACCACCGAACATTCCTGGGGAGAGTGGGTTACCGTTCGCGAGCCGAGTTGCACGGAAAAAGGAGTGCAGACGCGCGAATGTGACAATTGCGGTGATACGGAAACCGCAGATCTCCCGGCTAAGGGACACACTTACGCCGACGAATTTACCTGTCACGACAGAATTTGTACCGTTGAAGATTGCGGACATGTAGAAAAGGCTACTACGGCGCATAATTTCGGGGAATGGCAAATCGTTAAAGATCCGACCTGCACCGAGGAAGGTTTGAAAGAAAGAATTTGTAGCGTATGCGGCGATAAGGAAAGCGAAAAAATCGCCACCGAACATTCTTTCGGCGAAGACGGCGTCTGCACGAACTGCAACAAGAACGTTAAAGAGTTTTTCATTACGTCGCAGACCGTTGCCGCTACCGTTACCGTAAATATTAAACAAGGTAAGTATAGCATATCTTCAACCGACGTGGGTGCCGTTTACGCCGTGATTCCCGGAAATATTCTTACCGAGTTGAAAAAGTTGGGTTATACCACGCTTTCGTTCACCGCAACAAATCCCGCTCCCGGGCTTGCTAACGATCCGAGTAAGGTCAAACCCGTAGTGGTTGCAGCCGACAGCAAAGCGAATCTCGATAATAAGAATACGGCTATAGCGTTTTACAATTGGCAGGAGTTCTGGGATGCCGACAACGCTAAACATCGGATTTATTTCACTATCGATCTTAACGAGTATGCGGGCAGAGATATCTATATCTATACTGAACGCACGGACGTTTATCCTTTGGATATTACGGTCGACGAGCTTGCCGAGTTCGATTATGAAGACAAGAGCGAATGGTTGTTTGCATCCGCGGGCGACAACGGCGAAGTGACCTATCTCGAAGGCAAAGGTTGGGTGATTAAAAATACGGGAACCGAAGGATGGTATTGCCAGATTTCGGGCAAAATAATGAAGCATTACATCGATCAGGGTTATACGAGCATGGTTATAACTTACGTGAATAACCTTGAGGGCGAAGCGAATACCGATGAGGGCAGTTTCGTAAAAACCGCTTCGAGATTGATTCCCCTTAACGCTGCGGGCGGCAACGACTGGATGTATCAGAATACTCATCTGCATCTCATCAACGCTCTTCCGGAAGGAAACGGCGGATATATGCTCACGGTTGATTTGGCGGATAAAACTCACGATTTCACTAATGATAATTATTTCTTCTTTGACGCGGCGGACGCCGATAAAAAAACCGTTTCGCGCGCTTACATTTCGGATATTTCCTTCCAAAAGGGCGAACCCGAGGTGCAAGAGGATAAGTCGGGATGGATAATCGGTAATGCGGCGGCAGGATATTGGAGTTCCGTCGAGTATATAAAAGGCAAAGGCTGGATAATGAGAGACATTACGAACGGAGGCGCGCAGGGAGAGTACTGGCTCACGCTTTCTACGGAGGTCATTCAAAAGAAAATATCCGAAGGCTACACGAAGATGACTATCGTTTACGCGAACAGTCTCGACGGTGTCGATAACCCGAATGAAGGCAATTTTATAAACAGCGGTGCAAAGATTGCTCCTACGCTTAAAGGCGGCACTTATACTCTCGAATATGTAAACGGAAACATCAATAAGTATTGTACAGAAGTAGAAAAAGACGGAGTGAAGTATTACGAACACCGTATCGATCTGACGGACGCAACCGTTGATTTTGCGCGGGATACCTATATTATTTGCTACAATCAGGATGCAGAGGGCAAAAAAGTTACTTGCGGTTACATTGCCGATATAGTATTCGAAAAAGACGAACCCGAGGTGCAAGAGGATAAGTCGGGATGGATAATCGGTAATGCGTCGACAGGATATTGGAGTTCCGTCGAGTATATAAAAGGCAAAGGCTGGATAATGAGAGACATTACGAACGGAGGCGCGCAGGGAGAGTACTGGCTCACGCTTTCTACGGAGGTCATTCAAAAGAAAATATCCGAAGGCTACACGAAGATGACTATCGTTTACGCGAACAGTCTCGACGGTGTCGATAACCCGAATGAAGGCAATTTTATAAACAGCGGTGCAAAGATTGCTCCTACGCTTAAAGGCGGCACTTATACTCTCGAATATGTAAACGGAAACATCAATAAGTATTGTACAGAAGTAGAAAAAGACGGAGTGAAGTATTACGAACACCGTATCGATCTGACGGACGCAACCGTTGATTTTGCGCGGGATACCTATATTATTTGCTACAATCAGGATGCAGAGGGCAAAAAAGTTACTTGCGGTTATATCGCGGATATAGTATTCTCGAAATAATCCGAATTGAAATAAACAGGCTTATTTTTGCGATAAGCCTGTTTATCGGCAAAAACATTTAAAGGAAACGATATGAAAAAGATACTTATTTTAGCGGCATTATGTTCCGCGTTGATTGTTTCCGTGTTCGGCGGAACGACGGCAAGCGCGGCAACTGCGAAAGAGGACGATTATAACGCTTATATTGTTGCTACGGGCGTGGAATGTCTTACCGAATATTACACGCAGATAGGCGACGGAAACGCGACGGTTACGTTCGATTTGCAGTGGAGAAGCAAGGGCGGATATTTCGGAGTTGTGGCGGGCGATTCGAAAAAACTCGGTAAACTTTCCGAAATGACAGATTATATGCTTTTCGGGGACGGAGTTGTTTCGAGCAAAACTTTGGATAACAAAACCGATATATTTGAAGCCGGATATACTTACCGCATTAAGTTCGACGCGAAAAACGGCGCGTGGACGGTCGATAAAAAGGGTATTTGCGAAAGCGCAGACTCTTTTGCGAACGTTTTAACGGTTGCAAACTCATTCACGTCGTCGAATACCGTCGGGCTTGCCTGTTATACAAAAGACGAGAAGTCGGCTACGGCGGTTATAGACAATCTCGTTATAACTAATAACAGCGGGAAGTACGAATACGTCAGGAATATTTTTTCGGGGCTTAGCTCTATTAAGGACGGCAGCATGAAAACGCTCGCCACAAACGCTTTAAGCGGCGAAAAGTCCACTCTCGGAAAGACTTATATTCAGAAGAGTTGGTTGTGTAACGTTCGTTTTATTGCCGAAAACGGCGAAATTTTAAGCAGTCAGAAAGTTTCGGGATACGGAACTGCGACCGCGCCCGTTGCGCCCGCAAAAGAGGGCTATACTTTTAAATGCTGGAACAAAACCCCGACGGGCATAATTACGGATAGCGTGTTTTATCCGATTTACGAAGAAAAAACAATCGAACCCGACGAAAGTTCTTCCGTTCCAGGCAGTACGAAAGAATCCACCGATTTTTCAAGTTCGGTAAGTTCCGTCGATTCGGGAAAAACTTCTTCGGGCGGTTGCGGTGGCGGCGTTGCTTCCGTTTCGGTCTTGTCCGTTGCGGCGGTTGCCGCTTCGATAGCGATAGGGAGGAAACGTCGTAAATGAAAATCTTAAATAAAATTCTTGTACTGATTCTCGGTGTGTGTTTGTCTATGGGTGCGGTTTTTGTTGGCGGAACGGCAAAAGTTTCGGCTGAAAAAGGCTTAAAAAACAATTTAACCGTAAGCGGCGGAACGTTGACGGAATCCGATAACGGTTACAACGGCACGGAAGCGGTAAAATTGACTTTCAACGGAAAAACCTCGGTTTTACGCGTAAAAAATAACGAAATAAACGCTTTGAAAACGTTCGATACGGTTACGGTAGAATTTCGTCTGAAATACGACGGAACGGGATATAACAATACGCTCAGAGTTTACAAATCCGAAGGTGATCTTGTGGACTACGGCTATCCCGCGAACGTCTGGAACAGAGTCTGTTTTAAAACGATGGTTTACACCGAAAACGGCGAAAATTTCGTTAAAATAGAACTCGATTTCGCCGCAAACAAAACGGCGTATATATCCGACTTGAAAGTAACCGCAAGCGAAGAAGATAAACCCCTTCTCGGCGGCGTTAAACTTATTTCACTCGAAAGTATCACTCTTGCCATGGGATACGTCGTGATTACGCCCGACAATAAAGTTATCGTAATCGACGGCGGCTACGTCGGCGGGGATACGGATATTATGCTGAAACTGCTCAGAACGTTTACGCATAAAGTGGATTATTGGTTTTTAACGCACTTCCATACCGATCATACCACTGTTCCGGCGCAGTTGATCGAGTATCAGGATATCGTAATAGAGAATTTGTATTACGATTTCCCGACTTCACAAATGGTAAAAGATTTGAGCGGCGACAGCGATTATCCGTTTTGCGATAAATTTGAAGATTTAATTAAAAATAATCCTCAAAAGGTTAAAAACGTAATAAAACCGCATTATAAAGACGAGTATAAGTTGGGCGAATACGTTACTATGAAAGTTCTGAACAATGCCTGGTATACCGAAAGAGACGGTAACTACGGAAACAATTCGGGCGTAATGTTCAAAATGGAAACGCCGGGCGAATCGGTGTTGTTTACGGGCGATATGGGAGATCGCGGCGATGTATATCTCAATGACGAATGGACCAGAAAGGAAATTGAGAGCTGTACGCTCATACAAATGGCTCACCACGGGCAAAACGGAACGAGCGACGCTTTTTATAACGCGATAAAAGATATTAAAGTATGTCTTTACCCAGCTGTAGACTGGATTTATAACAACGATAACGGTTCGGGTTTTAACACCGCGAATCTTGATTCGTTGCACACCCGCGATCTTATGCGCGAAAGAGGAGTTATGAACATTTATACGAGCGGAATGGGTAGGAAAATAATCCTTTAACAATCTGTCTGAAAAACGATAGTGACACCTCGGGCGATTATCGCCCGAGGTGTTTTTGCAGACTTTACATGAAATTCAGTCTCTAAAGAAAAACAATCGGCTCTGTATTGTTTATTGTAGTAACTTCTGTTATGTTATAAAACGCAGATTGGCGAGTAAAAACGGAAAAGACCTTATAATAATGGAGAATGAAATCCCTGACT
>CAKQME010000003.1 GCA_934254815.1 uncultured Clostridia bacterium
CCCTCAATACTCGTCTTGTTATCACCAACCGTTTTAGTCAAATCTTCTATCGCTTTGGTCAGTTTTCCGTCTATTTCATTAATTTTTTTAAGCAATGCCTCGTCGGCTGCGTCACACGTCTCTTTTAACTCGGCAATTGCTGCGTCAATTGCGGCTTTTAGCGAACCGCTTGTCACATAATCATTTGTAATTTTTTCGATTTCGTCATTGGCGGTGGCTAAATCTTTGATAAGATTATTTAACTGATCGGTAAGATTTTCATCTGTCTTCCCAAGCTGACCGACTTTTTCCTGAAGCTCTTCATTAAGTTTACCTATACGGGTCAATACGGAATCGCCGTCTAATATCCAAATAGCGTAAAGCGAAAGTCCGCCGTCGGGCATTGCTATCGATTCGGGATCAAATTTACCGTTTGCGTAAACAAAATCAATATCGGTTTTATTGGGGTCATAACTCCAACCGCCGAAAATATAGCCCTCTCTTACGGGAATAACCGAGCTGAATTTAACTAATTCACCCACTAAATATTTGTTACCGTCAACGGGAGCGTTACTGCCGCCGTTCGCATAATAAATAACGGAAAATTCTTCGTCGACAGCATAAACCGCATATAAAAGAACTTCTGCGCCGTCGGTACTTGCAAGCGCGCTCGTTATTCTCTGGTTGTCGGTATAAGCGACGATCTTTCCCGACGGAACGGTCGACCAACCGGCAAAATGATAGCCGAGTTCGGCTTTTAAACCAAGTTCGTTATAAGTTTTAAGGTAGAACGATTCGCCATATAATACAGTTTGACTGTCAATAATTTTCTGCCCGTCGATATAAACAACGTTATAGCTTACAGGCGACCAGACTGCATAAAGCGTAATCGCATTGACGTTTTTATCCCATATGCTCGAACTTACGACTTTCATTTCTTTGTTGAAAATATATTTGCCCGAACCGTCGCGCTGAGTGTTATAACCCAAAAAGTTATAACCTACGCGCGCGGGAGCTTCAAGCCCGTCGGATAAGAGCGGCTCACCGTAAGCCACAGAAATCGGCGCGTTGACGTCACTGCCGCCATTAGAAACGAAAGTGATTTTCGTTACGGTGCGTTCCCACACGGCATAAAGATTGACCGAGAAATCGTTTATCGGGCTAAGGTCGGAAACAGCCGCGCCGTCGCCGTAAACGACTTCGCCTGTCGGAGAAGTTGCCCAACCGATAAATGTATAACCGATTTTTTCGAAAGTGTTTTTCGAAAGCGTACCGACCGCGCCGAACTCGAATCGGCTTTCAGCCATCTCACCGTTGCCGCCGTTCGCGTTATAGACAACGTTATAAACGTTTGCCTGCCATACGGCGTAAATCACTATATCTTTGTCAGCGGAAAACTCTACGGAATCTCCGCTTGCATAAGTCGCGCTCGTCGCATCGGCTTCAGTAGCCCAACCAAGGAAAGTATAACCTACGCGTTCGGGCTTATCGTTCGATATTGTCGCCATAGTTCCCTCGCCGTAAGACCCCTTATCGGTCGGAGCGTTTGCGCCGCCGTTTGCAGAGTAAATAAGCGAACCTTTCGAACCGTTGGCAACGAAAATACGCGAATTGTTTTTAATTACAAACGAATATTTACCATCTTCGCCCGCAGTTAATAACTGCCCGTCGACATAGACTTTAGGCGAACTTCCCGTAACTTCGAAAGTTACCGTCGAACCGTATTCATAGCTTGCCGCCAACCCCGTTACAGAGTATCCCTCAGCGGTTTCGTATGTAACCGTATATTTCGCAATGTTCCATACGGCGTAAAGTATAGTATCGTCGGCAGGCATAACAAACTCGTCGAGCGAAACATAATCTGCAATAGTCGCGTCGCTTTGCTTACTCCAGCCGCGGAATATATATCCCGTAAATTCGGGAACAAGCGAAGTTATGCGTATTGTTTCGCCCTCAGCAGGATATGCTTTTTCTACGGGAACGGCAAATTTACCGCCGTTAGCGTCATAGGTAAGCGACGGATTGAGTTTCCAGACCGCGTAAAGCGTTACCAATTCGCGCCCCATAGTGAAGTTATCGCCGGGGCGATAATCTACGCTGTCCGCGTCGGCTTTCACACACCAGCCGAGGAACGTATAATTTTTTCTCGACGGAATAACGCTGCTTAACGCGACGGTTTCGTCTTCGTGAACAAGCATCGAGCCGGGTGCGCCGCTACCGCCGTTCGGGTCAAATTCGATAGTAAATTTATCTTTTTCGAGCCAGGCGGCGTATATTACCGCCGTTTCGCCCTCGTAATCGGCAAGACCCGCGTTATATTCTACGTCTGCGGAATACATGCGCCAATTTTGCTCGTCGTAAATATTCCACCCGACAAAGGTATAATTTGCACGTTTAAGCCCGAGACTCTCGGCGGAGGGCAATCGCAACGTTCCGTACTTAACGCCCGTTATAAGCGATACGAACACTCCCTCGCTGTACAGCTCGATATTATATGTTACGGGCGACCAGCTTGCGTAAAGTTTAATTCCGCCGTTTACGGTATATTTTACTATCTCAGGAATACCGTCTTTATCGTAGTACTTATCGCCCTCGCCGTCAGGCTCGGTAAAATAGCCGTTGAAATTATAACCTTTACGCGTGGGCGGTGTGACCGAAACAAGCGCGTGGTCATAAGCCGCCGTTACCGTTTCGGCATAATTGCCGCCGTCGGTATCGAAAGAAATATTAAAGGTGTTCGCCTGCCATACAGCGTAAAGAAAAATGGTTTCGCCGTCGTTTTCAGTTAAATTGATGATCTCTGCGGCATTTTTGAATTCTGCTTCGCCGTCTGCCGTTTTAGCCCAGCCGACAAAAGTCCAGCCCGTAAGCAAATAACCTATCTCGGACAACTTACCGCTTTCATCGTAGATAAAATCGGAATCGGTCATTTCGCCTTTTATATCTGCGGTTGCAGTATCAGGCTTATTCGCTCTATAGGCGACCTTATACTTATTTGCGCTCCATACGGCGTAAAGCGTAACTTCGTCGCCGTCTATATCGGTAAGGGTTTTTACGATAGCACCGGCATTAAAATCAACCTCATCCGAACCTTGAGTACGCGACCAGCCTTTAAAAGTCCAACCCTTAATCGTGTACTTGCTTGCGCTAAGCAAGCTTGGGCTATCATAAGTATGATTTGTCTTTAAAACAGTTCCGCTTGCGGACTTATCAGACACATAATTTACCGTATATGTATTAGCTTTCCATATAGCGTAAAGTTCGACGTTGCCGTCGTCGGTAGCCGTAAGGTTCGACACCTCGGCACTGTCGGCATAATCTATAGTAGTCGCGTTCGGGTCTTTCGCCCAACCGAGAAAAGTCCACCCCGTAAGAACATACCCGTTTTCGGTAAGAGCGTACGTCACGCCATATTCGCAATAAGATTTAGCTGTTGTCCCCGTAACGTCGTGGCTTGCTTTCGTCGGCTTGTTAGAATTATACGTTATAGTGTAGTTATGTACTTTCCATGTCGCAGTCAAAGTAATATCGGCGGTATAATCGGTCGCGCCCAAGGTCAAATCTGTTTTGGCAGTTGCTCCGTTGTTTACTTTCCAGCCGTTAAACGTATATCCCGTCTTTGTCGGATTGCCGACCGTTGTTGCCGTTCCATAGGTGTGTGTTGTCGGTTTAGGCGTAAGAGCTGCGCCGTCAAGCCCCACATATTTAATGTTATATGTATTCGCCGTCCAGGTGGCAGTCAAAGTAATGTCGTCGGTATAATCGGTCGCGCCCAAGGTCAAATCTGTTTTGGCAGTTGTGCTGCTGTTTACTTTCCAACCGTTAAATGTATATCCCGTCTTTGTCGGGTTTCCGACCGTTGTTGCCGCTCCATAGGTGTGCGTTGTCGGTTGCGTCGTAATAGTTGCGCCCTCTATCCCCTTATATCTAATGTTATATGTATTTGCCGTCCAGGTGGCTTCAAGCGAAATGCCGGCTGTATAGTCGGTTGCCCCTAAGACTAAGTCTTTTACGGCGGGAGCATTATTGACTTTCCAACCGCTAAATGTATAACCTCTTTTTGTCGGGTTGCCTATCGGTGTTGCCGTTCCGTAGGTGTGAGTTGCCGGCATAGGGTCGGCAGTCGCGTTTTCCATACCCGAATAGTTAATGGTATAAGAGTTTGCTTTCCATATTATTGTAAGTCCGTTTCCCGCTCCGCTTATAGTAAACAACTTGTTTGGCGTATTATAGATATTACCTGAATTGTCTTTCCAACCGCCATAGGTATAACCCGTTCGGGTCGGGATTTTTGTCGAGCCGATATTTAAATCGATGACGGAATCCTCTTTGTTGTAAACATCGTTTAAAACGCCGTTAGCCGTATTATCCGCAAAATGACCGCCGTAAATATTCAATTTGTCACCGGCAGTATAATTGTAAATCACGCCGCCGTTAGTATTTGCAGAGTTATTTGTAAAAGTTCCGCCGTTGATAGTAACTATAGAGTTGTCGTTTACAATCACGCCACCACTTGTTGCAGAGTTATTTGTAAAAGTTCCGCCGTTAATCGTGACTGTAGATTGATTATAAGTTCTAATTACACCTTTGGAGTTGTTTGTAAAAATTCCGCCGTCGATATTGATTATTCCTTTACTTGTATAAAAAAGCCTGACTTTATTATCAATAAAATTACCGCTTGAAACGTTTATTGTTGGACTATCTGATCCAGTTGCCCGAATCAAATAAAAATTACCACTGCAGTCTTTTATCGTACTGTTGTTTATATTTACCGTACTACCACTAAAAACATCGATCAACTTATCGCAATTCATTATGGTACTGTTATTAAAATTCGCCGTTACCTCGGAGTGAGATGTGGTACCTCTAATAAAATAATTATATGACCCGTTATTATTGCCATCTATCGTAGCATTTTCCACTGTGAAAGTACATTTTTCAACTATGTCTATATATGATTTAGAATCACTAAACTTAATCGTACCGCCTGAAATGACATTATTTCTAGCCCTAACTTTCCCTGAGATTGTGACAGTTACACCGCTTTTAATCTGATATGTCGTATTGTCTTTAAGTTCTGTACCGTCACTCCACGTCGTATCGACAGATATTGTTTTTATATATGTTGTTCCTGCCGCAGATACGGTTTTAGGCGCAGTCATAACAAACGGCAGCGCCGATACGCATAACGCCGCTATGACTATCAACAAAAACATAAAACTTCTTTTTCGTGTTCTCATTTAGCTTTTCTCCTTTATTTTTTCAAGCTATTTGTTTTATAAACATATAACAATTGTAACATATATTATTATTTTGAAAAAGGTTATTGCCTCAGATTTTCGCAACCTTAACAAATCTTTACAACCGAGTTTTAATGAACACCTCCCCGACGATTGCTTATAATTTCAATATCTGTTATAATAATACAAGAAGAGCAAGTTTTTTCACACCAAGAATGAATTACATATTAAATAATAATCTAAATAAAAAAACGGAAGAGATTTATGAATTACAAAGTTTGCGACAGAAAATTGCTGTTTGTCGAAGACGACGAAAACTTGAAAAGAGAAATGATAGAATATTTTTCACCCGAAAACGCCGTTTTTACCGCTTCGGACGTGGACGACGCGGTCGAGTTGCTTGAAAAAACAGGCAACTTCGACGCGATTATTCTCGACCTTGTTTTAAAACACAGCATGGGTATGGATTTATTTTCGGCTTTCCCTGCTCTGCCGCCCGTTATAATTTTGTCGTCGCTCGACGGAGAAGAATCCGTTATTACGGGACTGACTTCCGGCGCCGCCGATTACGTCGTTAAACCCTGCACTATGCAACTTTTAGAAATTCATATCGCGCTGAGATTATTGCCTAAATCGGACGCGGTGGAAACTTTCGGTCAGTTTTCGATAAACGCCAACACACGCTCGGTTAAATACAGAAATACTTCTATCGCGCTCACTCCGTCGGAGTTCAATATTCTGTTTTTTCTCGTAAAACATCGCGGAAAATACTATACCGCCGACGAAATTTACGAAGAAATATGGTGTGCGCCGAGTTTACACACCACTACTATACGCGCGCATTTATCGTCTTTGAGAAGAAAGCTTAAAGCCGCTTCCGCCGTAGATATAATACGCACCGAATTTAACAAAGGTTATTGCTTTACGGGGGAAATTTTATGAAAAAGAAAGTTATTAATCTGCTCGCTTTGGCAGGAGCGCTTATATTCTGCCTGATTGTTACGATCGGTTTAAATATCGCGAAATTGAATTCTATCGAAGATACGCCTATAAGAAAAAAGGAATTTTCAGAAGTTTCAGTAAACGCGGTTTCCGTTTACGAAGTAAAAGGCGTTATGAAAATGGTCGCCATAAACTACCTGCCCGACGAGTTCGCAGAACTAAACGAAGTGGTTTCCGGCGCAAACGACGGCAGTTCGCCCGTTAAAAAAGGAACGTATCGTTTTTGCATAGATACTTTAAGCGACGACGAATGGAACAACGCCGACAGTTTACAGGGGTTATCCAAGCCCGACGGCAACTGGCACTTGACTATGTATATCCCGCCCGTGTTTTCGGCTTGCAGCGTATATGTGCGGTATCAGAACAAAGAATATATCGGCACGATAGACAAATACAACGTAGAGTATTACGGATCGTTTTCCGCGCCGTCAAAATACGACGATTCGGTTTCGCACAAAAGCGCGACTCAGCCCATATTTATAGATATTCCCGTTTCTTCCGACCACAAATATTCAAAAGAATGTATAGTTACGCTCCACTATGAAGCCGACAACGAAAATTTCGTGGGAATTTCCGACTATATTCTTATCGGAGAGGACGCGGCGGTAAGAAAAGCCGTAGAAAGCAACCGTTCTTTACTTCTGATCGGCGCAATCGTAGGGTCGGCAACGTTGTTGCTGTTCCTTTTTATCTGCATACTTAAACGCTCGATAACGTTCGTACCGCAGTTACTGTTCGCCGCGGGCGTTTTTCTCGCGTTATTCTCGGTTTACAGTATGTTCGACATAACAACCGCGCCTTATTTTCTGCTCGGCTTAAGGCGGTTTGCGGTCGGAATAATACTCGTCGCTTCCACATTGTATCTTCCGAAAAAAATCGGCAAAATACCGATTTTACCCGTGGTAAGCGTAATTGCCGCAGTTGCAAGCGTTATGGCGTTTATTTCGCCTTATTGCCAGACTATTTCGTTTTACTCCGCTCTGCGGTCAGTCTATGTCGTTTTATCCTGTCTGAGTATCGCGGCGGTATTTCTTTTCACTACCGTTGACGTGATAAACGGAAAAGCGGCGGGACTACGGCTGAACGGCATAATCGGCGGTTTTTTAGCGGCGGCGACTATTTTTACAAAACAACCCTTTCTCTTCATCTCGCTTTCGCCTGCTTTCTGGTTATGTCTGTCTATGCTGGCAATAACAATCGTTCTCGGTTTTCGCGAATTTATTTCGGCTGAAACGCACAACAGATATCTTACAACCAACCTTGAAAAAGAAGTTGCAAGGCAAACGCAGAATTTGCAAACGGTTATTTCGGAACGCGATAAAATTTTGTTATATGTAAGCCACGACATGAAAAAAACCGTCGTAGGAATGAACGGTTCTTTATCCGATTTACGGCAAAATATATCCGACCCGAAACTTATAAATAAAGTGGATCAGCTGTTACAAAAAAGCGAAGAACTTAAAAGAGATTTTGCCGATTTAGGCAAATACGGCAGGCAGAATTACGTTGCGGAACAGTCGGAAGTATTAGATTTAAGTCTGATAGTAAACAAAGTAACGGGAGAGCTACGCCCCGATTGCGAAGCCAACGGCATCGTTTTAGTGACAACTCTACCCGACAATTTAGACGTATACGCAAAGAAAATCGCGCTTGAAAGCGTAATATTGAATTTGCTTATGAACGCGATAGAACACTCCGCCTGCACGCGGATAGATATTAACGTTATAAAGCGCAAAGGCGTATGCAAGTTGAATATTATCGACAACGGCACGGGCATTACGACGGACAAAAACATATTCGAGCCGTTCGTTTCGGGTTCGGCTTCGGAAAACAATTCGGGTTTAGGATTATTTTTAGCGAAGTCTGCCGTGGAGTCTATGCACGGAGAGCTTATATACGAGCGGAAAAACGATTTAACGATTTTTTCCGCCACATTACCGCTCGCTTAAATGTTTTTATCGCTTATACAGTGGGATATTTCGCTTACGCTCAATATGACACGAAAAAAACAAACCAAGTATTGTCATTCTGAGCTTCGCGAAGAATCCCATTAAAAAAGCACAGACTACTTGATACTGTGGGATATTTCGCTTACGTTCAATATGACAGAAAAAAAACAAACCAAGTATTGTCATTCTGAGCTTCGCGAAGAATCCCATTGAAAAAGCACAGGCTTTTTGCACCGTGGGATATTTCGCTTACGCTCAATATGACTATTATCCGTAATTTTCCACCGTCAACGGACTGTTTTTAATAAAATATTATCGATACCGAACGGCACCGTTTTATATTCGGGCGTATAACGCCCGGCGTTTTCTTCTCCGCGCCATTCTCCGCGCATAGTGAACATCGACGGATCGATATACTCAGGTTCTGCTTTATCTTTTAAATGAAACGGACCGAATAAATTTCTCAGGCTCGACTACAGCGTGATTTCTATTTCGTTTTCGATGAGTTTCGTTCCTAAATTATAGTCGTTCCCGATTTCGCTGTAATATTCGAATTCATCAAGGCATCTGGCAAGACGAATCACCTTTTCCGTATCGTCAAACGTTACGCCTGCAAACCCCATAACCGAGGATAGTTTATATAAATTCTCTGAAATTGCTTCCGAATCCGCCCCCAAACGATTTATGGCTGACGATATGGAATTTACGCTTTCTATATCGTTTTTCCGGAATAAGTCGTTAAAATACTTTTCCCATTCGCCATCTCTGCCACAATAATCCACGCTTTTATTACATTCGCCTATATCGCTTGCGCCGATTCTTTGTAACGCCCTTTCTATTTCGGTCTTCTCGCACGGGAAATATATATAGTTCTTTTCTCCGTTCTTTTTTATCTCCACGCCCAGCACTTCGCCGCCGGTATAGTAGTACGACGGAAATCCTTTGCCTTTATATACCTCTTCAAACGCTACGTCTTCGTTTCGAAAAAGCAACCCGTAATTCGTAGGTATTCCTTTGCCCGACGATAACAATTCTCGCCCGATTTTTTCCAAATCCGTTTTTTCGAGTTCGTCTGTACTTATACACCCCTTACTGCTTAAAACCCGATTGTAGCCTATATTTTTTAAATTCGATACGTCTCGTATAAGCGTATAGCAAGTTTGATTGAACGTTAAATTTATCAGGTCTTTCGTTGAAACGTAATCACCCGCTTCTACCGCCGCGAAAAAACTAAATAGTTCTTTCTGATCAAAACTGTCCATTCTTTTTGCAAGATAATTTATCTCGTCCAAATTCACGAACGTATCTTTTTTCAACGCCAATGCTTTCGGCTCAACTACGTCTCTCACAAAAGCGTAATTGTCTTTCAATGCCAATTCTTTGCACACTGCCTGATATTCCGCTTCCGTGCAAGGGAATATAACGTTTCTTTTCACTCCGTCGTTTTGTAACACAAATTCGATTTGTTTCATACGCGCCCTCCATTCGTTTCCTGTCACGCCGCTAAGCCGCAACGCTTGATTTGCATCGCCTGACTTATCAATTTATATATTTTCGGCGAAACAAGACTTCTGTCCGATAAATCGCCGAGCGTCAGATACTTCGTGCCGTATTTGACATCTTTCGCCGCGCCGAGCAATATATATCCGTCCTCCGTTATCCCAGACAACCGAACATTGTTCAACAATATTTTTCCGTAAATCGATGCCTGTTTTGCTCGCCGCCACAGGCATGGCTCTGCCGACAGCAAATATACCGCGCTCTCCGTTTCCTTATCTTTTCGGCTCGTCTTTTTCATTCCTTCCCGAAATGCCTGCCTGTGATGTTCGTTTCTGAAATACATTGTTTTCACCTCCGAAATTTTTGATATAAAAAAAGCCGATCACATTTCTGCAATCGCCTATCTTTCTTAAAAAAATACTATTTGTTTGCCTTGGCTAATACTTGTCTTTGCTTTTTCGTTAAAATCGGCATTAACTGCGCACGGTATCTTATATCTGCTACCTTGTCGAGGTATATCCCTATCGTCGTTATAAACGGCTCGCCATTATTTGTTATTGTAACGTCGCCGTGCTTTCCGTTTTTGCAGATAAATTCTGCCACTTCGTCGATGCTTTTGAGTTGTTTGTTTTCCGTTGCCGAATAACCCATAAGGTTCGAATTTTCCGTTAAATCCATAATCTCTATTCTCCTGTTTTTTTTGCATAAAAAAAGACGTATAGTTTTTTACGTTATACGCCTGAATTTTTTATGTAAATACTCAAAATTTCCTATAATTTATGTTATTCGTCGGTTCAAACCTGACAGGTTATTAAAAAATATCTATGATTTGGTAAAATAATTTACCGCCTTTCGGACACGAAAAAAGCCCGATAAAATCGGACTTTTTCGCAGAAATATCTTTTTTGTATTCCTGATATGTCTGCGTTGCCCGAAATAGCTGTGTTTATCTGCGATTTCGAGTTTTTTATTTTCTGTTTTTTCGTTTTTTGCCCTTCGTTTCCGAACTGTTCAATTTCAGGTCAGACAAGCGATTTCAGATATTCTTCTACGTTCCTGTATTCGATTCCGTTTTCCAAAGTCGTATTTTCTCCGCGATAAATAACAACTTTTTTCGTAATTTTTCCGTATCTGAATTCCGTGCTTTTCAGTTTCTCTTCATCAATTAAATGTCTGTATTGCTCTTTCGCCTGCTCCTTGCTGTGCTTTACTTCGTAAATTTCGCAGGTCGCATTTACATTATCCGCAACAACCATATCGAATTCGCCGACGGCAAACTGAAGCTGAAAAACTTGCTTTTTCGGATTCGCAATCTTTGTTTCGAGCAACACGATGTCTTCCATCATTCTGCCCTTTATATCGCTTAAAATCCGCTCGATAACAGCATTTCTTTCGTCTATCGAAAGTTCCTGAAACTCACCGTCTTCAAGTAACGATTGCACCAGTTCTTTTGCTTGCGAATATCTCATTCCCGGTTGAGTAAAAACGGTTTTGAAGTTCTTTTCACGACCGACAGGCAACGTCTGAACATCAATGTCCACGGTTAAATCCAAAGCGTCGAGATACTCTTTTATTTCTCTTCTATGCTCTTCCGAAATCGTTACGGTCTGCTCTTCTCTGTTTCTGATTTCGATCAAATTCTTAAGCCGCTTGGTAAATTCTTCTTTGTCGATTCTGTCAAGAATATCGTTCTGAATCTTCATGTCGTTTCGCAAATTCCTTGCCGAAACGCCCAAATCGTGCGACATAAAATCTTTCGTCAGAACGTCTACAGTGAAACGATGGTTGACGTCTTCCACAACGCGGTTTATCGCGCTCGTCAACTCGTTTTTCTCATACAGATCATAGAGGGCGCGAAAATGCCCGCCGTACTGATAGCATTTAAGAGAATGCTGAATATTTTTTGCTATCGCGCTGTCGACGTATTCGTCAACGCTTTTCTTGTTTGCAAACGTGGATTTTTCGTTATAATGAACGCCGCCGAGACTCATGGTTCCGCCGTAACAAATATACTCGTCTATTCCCTTTATGCCGAGAACCTCTTCAAACTCTCTATACGGAATAAACGTAGTATGAAGGAAAATGCAACGGTCATATAGCTGTTCGTCTTCGGAAAAGAAAAATCCGAGCGAATCCGTACCCGATAAAACGATTTTCATTCCGCAAGCGGCAAATATATCCGAAAAAAGCGCAGCGCCTCCAATAAAATCTTCGATAAGCGTTACTTCGTCGATAAACACATACTTGTATCCGCTGTTCATCAGGTATTTCAAGTCCTGATTTATATCGCTTAAACCGATTCCCGCGCCGACCTGAATAAATGCCGTTTTTGAAAAATCTTCGTCGTTCATCTCGGCTATAACCTGGCGTATGAGCGTCGTTTTGCCCGTGCGCCTTAATCCGTAAAGAATAAAAACTCTGTCGCGAACATCCCCGTAAACATAATCGCAAATATTCTTATAAAGATTTCTCTTTTTGTAATTTGCGACTGTCTGAACGTAACTTTTTAAGTTTTCTCCGAGCATTACATCGGTTTTGAAAACGTGCTTCGTTTCTTCATGCTTCTCTGTTTTCTGAGGTTTGGGAAGCATAAAAGTAAGTTCTTTTTCTTTCTTTTGCAGCTCTCTTCTTCTTTCTATCTTCGCACATAAATCGTCTACAAGCGCATCATCGACATATTTGCTTTTCTTTTTGCCGTCCTCCGTCCATTGCAGGTAATATCTCGTTTTACCGTTTATATTTTTCTTCGAGATATACCCCGCCGGTAATTCGGCGATTTCTTTTTGAACTTGTAAAAGCTCATTCTGAATTTCTTGATTATTCATTGCGCCCTCCGTCAAACATTTGATAACAGTTCTTTGAGAATTCTATCTGCGTTTTTTGTGTTTTGATCTTTATCCAGCAAAGCAATAAAACCAATAATCGCTTCAAAAGCCGTTGCATAAGCCTTTTTCCAAATCGTTATTACTCGTAAATAATACGCCCTTTAACATTAGCTCGCCCACAAGATTCAGCTTTTCATTTTGCAAACTCTCTTTTTTCTTATCCAAATCATCGGCAGTTAAAGCATCGTTATATTCCTTCAACATAACAAAGGCTTCGCATACTGCATCGCCTACCGTTGCCAAAGCACAATGATCCCCTATCGGATTATTGTTGCTGTCAATATATTCTTTTGCATACTGTGGCATTGTCAATGATCTTACAGCTAAATCCGCATATTTCTTTGGTATATTTATTTGTAAGTCATCATAAAACTTAAACGCCCTATCACTCATCTCTTCATATGTTAATAACATTTTTACACTTTCCCTCTTTGTTTTTATTGTAACCCCATTATAACCCCTATATTGAAATTTGTCAAGGGGTTATGACAGGTTATAAAACTACTTTTAAAAAAAAACGAGAATTTTGCCGAAAAGCACTCAAACGACTACGAATTTGTAGCCGCGTTTTCGTATTATTTTATTTGTCTGCCAATTCCACTTGATTCAGTTCAAACCAAGTAGCATTTTTTATGACGTCGTCAGCACTGCCGTCGCGCAATTGAACAAAATTTATTACGTCGTCTTTCGGAAATCCACCATACCAATAATGCCACCCCATATCGTTATTCGGGATAATGCCGAGATCGTCGTTTCCGAGCAGTTTATCTACTATTTGCCCGGCGTGTCCGAGAAGAACGGGAACGCCTTTATCTTTCATCGCGTTATACATACGCACGACTTCAGTCGTTAAACAATGAGTTCCGCCGGAAAGATAAAACCAATATCCGCCGTCATCCCAAAGTAAGTACAAATGAATCATCGTATGCGTATGACCGCAGGAAATTTCCCACATGTGCGACGGATTTTCTATCTCCCATTTTTCTTGCGTACTTAACTTAAACCATTTTTCGAAGTCATCTTGAGAAGTCTCGTCAAGCAAACTCATTCCGCCGTCACGCTCATCGCCGTAACGCTTAAACATTTCTTTAGGCGTCTTTCCGTCTAATTCCTTATATCCCGCAGCGGCATAGCAGTAAGAACACACTTCGTAATATTTCCCTGAAGTCATGCGCTCATAACGCCCCGATGCTTTTGTCGCAAACAGGTCATTTCCCTTTTTTACATGCTTTATAAGTTTATCTATTTCCTTTTCCTTTAACCCGTCCCGATCGTTTCTTTTGCTTTTGGGGACAATCCGCCAATAGAGCGCGCGGTTGATAAATCCCTTTCTGTTTTCGTAAAAGCCATTTTAATATCCAACGCTTTGTCGTGTCGTAATTTGAATCATAAAACACCGCGCCGACAATCGCTTCGATATAAGGATCATGTCCTTTATTTACTACTTTTTCGTGATCATGGACATCCGAATCCGCTTGGAAATGTTTTGCGTTGTATGCGTATCCGATTAAACCGCATTTCAGCATAATATTATGCATAACTTCATTGTTTTCAAGTTTACTTTTTATCTGAATACTGCTTCGTTTTTCCGTTAGTCCAACTCTTCGCAAAAATTCACATATTCGAGCGAAGAAATCGCCGCAATGATATCATCGTGCCTCACCGCTTTTTTAAATTCGCCCGATACAATCGTCAATGCAATCGAATATACATATAGACCCGAGTTCATATACGCTGTATTCAGTTCTATATTGTCGATTTTCAGTCCGAGTTTCCTCACGGCAGCAATAAAATCCTGCAACGAATTTTTGCTCGTTAATTCCAAGTGAATTTCAAAATGATCCGAGCGACGTTTCAACGCATATTCGGGTTTCATAAACCCCGTTAAACACAGCATAAACGCTGCAAACGCAATCAAAGCCGCAGTGTACAAATCAAGCCCGATTAAGATAGAAATCAGGCACATTCCCCACAGCGCAACAGAGGTCGTCAAGCCTTTCAACTGACTTTTCGAACTATATAAAATAGTATTCGAACTGACAATCGCAAGTCCGACAATCGTCGCGCCGACTGCAAATGAAAATTTCGCGCCGAGCGTACCGATTATATAACTATCCACAACTGCCGCAAGCATGGAAATCAAAGAAACAAGCATAAACGTACGTAAGCCTGCCGCATGCCGCTTCGTGGCGCGTTCGCACCCCACGATTGCAGACATTACAACTATGATCGCCACTTTGAATACCAAGCCCCACACATTGAAACCGACGCACCATTCGCCTAAAAAATTCGCGATTATATCCTTCATTTTCTATCTCCGATTGATAAATTTTCTATTCTTCTCTCCGTTTAAAACATATTCTTCCGTTTCGACGTTTTCCGCCGCCTCGGTAAACGCTCGTTCTTCTTCGCTCCGAGCATAATTGTTTCTATCGATTTCCGCCTGAATCTCACGCATACGCTCGATTAAAACCTCTCGTTCGTTTTTCAACGGTTGTTCTTCGGCGGAGTTTACTTCTCCCGACACGCTATCCCCCGTTTTCGGTATCGCGCCCGAAAGCGTCAATGCAAGTTTCGCCATAGCAGGACCAATCAATTCGTACAAAATACTCGACGACATAATCACGGTTTGAATCACAGTACCCGTAACGCCGCCGATAGTCCGCGCCGCAAGTTCGGAAAGACCGATCGCCACGCCTGCCTGAGGTATCAATGCCAAACCGAGGGTGCGTGTGGTTTTCTGCGGTTTTCCGCACAGTTTACACCCGATATACACGCCCGCATACTTACCTGAAATACGAACAACAAAGTATAAACAACCGATCAAAATAAGCGGTACGCCCGCTATGCGGGAAGAGGCGTCGAAAAGAGTATCAAGTCGAAAACTCATTCCCGAGCGCACGAAAAACATCAATAAAATCGGGGGCGAGAAATAGTTGAGTTGCCTGAAAAGTTTTTCGTCTCCCGATAAATTGATATACACCGTCCCCATTGCCATACATGCCAACAGCGGCGAAACGCCGAGCGCGGCACCCACGCCGCACACACCGAACAAAAGAGCAATCGATACGATTAAGCGGTTGTCTTTGGATCGTTTCGTCATCAACAACTTTAAAACATATCCCGCTACGCCGCCAAGCAAAACCATCAAAATATTGTAGATAAACGGCAAAATCACGGCGCCGACTTCAACGCCTCCCGCCATAGTTGCCATAGCAACCGAAATAGCTATCGAAAATGCAAGAAGCGACACCACGTCGTCAAGCGCAACCACGGAAACGAGCGTATCCACGAAATCGCCTTTCGCTTTCGTCTGACGAATCGTCATCAGTGTGGAAGCGGGCGCGGTAGCGGAAGCCAAAGCCGAAAGAACCAACGAAAACACAATACCGAGCCGCAAAATAAAATACAGAAGCACAAATACGGCAAGAGAAGCCGCCAATGCTTCGCATACAGTGATAACGACAAGTTGTCTGCTCTTTCCTTTAAACGAAGAGAACCTGAAGAATTCTCCTGCGGAAAACGCGATAAAGGCAAGCGCAACGTCCGATATGAACGCCGAACCGTCGATTACGTTCTGCGGCACGGCCTTAAAACAAAACGGACCGATTAAAATACCTGCCACGATATATGCCGTAACGTTCGGTAATTTTAAAATCTTGGTAAAGCGCGTCATTAAAAATCCGGACATAAGTATGATCCCGATTGACAAAATCACTGCCGATACGGGCGATGAGTCTTGTATTTTTTCGTAAAACAGTTCCGTGATTTATTCTCCTTTCATCATTATCGTTTTTAAAGATTCACATGTGAAAACGATTTTATCGTCGCCGAAAAACGGCTTGAAAAAATCTGCCGCCAACCGATAAGATTCGACCTGTTCATCACGTTCAAGCCGCGCGCCCGTCCGAGGTATATGAACTCTTAATAACTTGTCGCCTTTTTTCAGTGTTATTTTATTAAACTTTATGCGACAAGCATAAGATTGTTTCGTCTGAAAATATGGATTTTTCGAATGCAACACACATTGAAAAAAAAACGACCAAAAAAATTGTACCAATAGCCAATATATAAATTCCCACTCCAACCGTCATGCCTATTCCAGCAGTCATCCATATCACTGCGCAGTTGTAATTCCGTATACTGCATCCCGGCGATACATAATAACTCCGGCACCTAAAAACCTATACCGCTGACAATTTGCGCCGCCACCATAGACGCATCAGCACTATTGCCGAATCCGTATTTACTGACAATCGTCATAAGTTCGCCCCGCACAAACAATAGCGTGTATCCGCATTCCGGCTTCTTTATGACGAATTTTACGCTCGATCCCAATTATAAACCCCAATATCAAAGCCAATATTACACGCAATAAATATTCACTTTCAGCAACAAACATTTCTGATATCATCTATCTTCACCATTATCTGCAGCATCTTACTACTTTTTTATTTTTCGGGTTTTATGTACTTCTTAATTTTCATCAATATTTCATCATGCGACACACCATTGGTAACCAATGCGCCTTTAATATCTTTATCATAATCTTGTTCATTGCCAAAAATATCGGTCACTTTGCCCCCGGCTTCTTCAACAATTACCTTTACCGCCGCAATATCGCAATTTTTACCTTTACTGCCACAAAATAAATGCGCAGTAAAACCACCTTCCGCCACACACATACAACTACGTATACAACTTCCTATACTTACATAATTAGATTTTTTCCAATTGTCTTTCAAAATCTCATAGAAGTTCCATTCCGAATACGGAACCATATCAAAACCGATAATCGTTTCTTTATCTCCCCATTGATACCGATTGACGCTTATTTTTTTACCGTTTAAATATGCGCCGTTGCCTAAAACCGCAGTATATAATTTCTTCATAAACGGATCGTAAACGACACCCAACTGACTTTTCCCTTCAATCACCAAAGCCAGAGAAAAAACCGCGACAGGAATTCTGCTTGCAAACATTGCCGTACCGTCAATCGGATCGCAAACCCAAACAAAAGTGCTTTCCCCAAACTTTTCTTCTTCGCCGTCTACCGCATATGTCGGGAAATATTTTCTTGCCTGTTCTATCAAATATGCATTAATTTCAGCATCTGCTTGGGTTACGATAGAATTATCGCTTTTGTAATGAAACGGATTATTATTGTTTAAATATTTCAACATAATTTTGCCAGCATATTTCGCTATACGAACAGCAAAATTCAATTCCTTTTGAAATTTATTATTTTCCATTTTTTCACCTGTTGCGAAGTCTCCACGACAATTGCATGTAGACCGATTTTATCTATAGCGCAATAAAAATATAAACTGCACCATCTTTTTCACTATCCACGACTTATACGCGTGACGAGCATCATAATATGCTCTAGCAAGTATTGTGGACTTATCTTCCTACTCCACCCATGAAATCCTTTGAATAAACAAACGTATCCGTCATTTGACCTTCATGTTCCAATATAATCCTCTGTTATATACGATGTATATAACTTTTCATAAACGAACTTCATTTCAAAATAACAACTTGTTTCATCGCAAAACGACAATTTCCTTTGGACTTTTAATTTTTGTAACCATTTCTCCGTTTTCATAGCGGCACATAACTTCTACTGTTCCATAAGGCGTAGGATATGTCCCATGAATGTATTCTAGACCGCTCAAATTCGGCCTGATCTGCAACATCTTGCAACCGGCTTCAAGTTCTTTTATCCCGAGGATATATTGCGTTATAAACGGCACCGGTCCAGCCGACCAACCGTGACATAAACTATGACGAAAACCTTTATAACAGTAGTTCCCGAAGTCCCCATGAATATCTTTTACACCAGGTGGCGGTAACTCGTCTATCCTTCCGCTGTCAATCAGCCAATCGACATCGAAATCTTCCCAAAAAGTAGTGGCACCCCTTGAAAGCATACCGCCGTAATACTCTTTCATAATCTCTACCGCCGCCGATATTTTTCCGGTCTCGGCAATAGCGGAAAAAATATAAAAACTCATAAAAGCAGAAAGCCCTTTCGCCCCTCCGATCAATAATTCGGGCAAAGCGTTTTCAGCAGTCATATGCCCACCGAGGACTTTCAAAGCCGCTACCTGTTTTAACCCACCTGACGGCAAAGATTTATCTATGCGTTGTAAAATATTGTCGCAAATTTTTGTATCCGAATCAAGTGCTTGCAATAAAATCTTTGCCTTTCGCATTGCGTACGAGCACAATGCATAGATACCGGCGATTTTTTCCTCATGTTCTTTGCTTGGCCAATCCAAAAAATAGTCTTCTAAATGTAGTTTCCCATCATCATCGACAAGCGTTTCGAACACATGGAGGATTGTCAGCAATTGCTCTTTATTTGCCTTAATATAATCTAAATTGTCATTATGCAAATAATAATCGCTTAAAATACAAATCCACCATAAAGAATAGGACGGTTTTCCGTTCATAAATCCATTTTCCGGTACGGTGTTCTGCGCGAATGACAACGATGTTTCAACACATTCGTCATAGCCATACAGCGACATGATCGCCATTACTTCCGGATGCATATCCCCCACCCATACCAACCGATCTCGTTTTATACCGTCCCACAACATATGTTGCATACAAAGTTCAACGGTATACGCAGCCGTTTCATAAATTTGATTCAGCAAAGGGTCACTACATGTAAAACTACCTAAACGAACAATGGGTCTATGCTCAAACACCCCTAAAACGCTTTTTATTTTTATATTTGTGAATTCCGGAAAATCTATACGCAAAAAGCGAAATCCTGTATTTGCGAGTTCAACATCTGATAAAACCATTAATTCCGTCGTAAAATCACGCGGCGAATGATCGTTTGTTGCCGTAAAATCCGTGAATTTTTGTTTCAATTCGCTGTATGTTTCTGACAGAGATTCTCCAAAACGCAGACGCACCAAACAACTATCTCCACGATAAGTCAGAATTCGAACCCCGCCTTGAATCTCCTTTCCGAAATCCAACACGATTGCGCTTTTTCCAACAACCGAAATGAAATCCTTTTCGTGTAATCCTATCTGCAAAAATTTTTTTGAAAGTAAACTTTGCTCGTTTTCGATATTGCCTTCAACAGCAATAATCTTCACGGGTAAAATATAATCTTTGATCGTCCTAGACGTTCCGACTGTTATAAGCCCATTATTCATACTGCTTTATCTGTTTTCTTAAAAATCTATTTGCATACCGTCATATGCCGCAAGGAATTTTGCGGCACGTGCGACCTGTGTGGCATCATCGTAAATCCATCTGCCGTTATGCGAAAAATGACTCACGACACCGATACTTGTTTCGTTCACACAATTCATTGTTTTTAACCGTTCAAAAACTTCCCTGCAATTGGGAAAGCCCATATGCCCTTTTTCGCAATCTCGCCCTCCCAAAGTACAATCTAACGATACAACGTTAAGAAAAGGTTTATGCTCGTTCAAATAATCCCAACTTTCCTGCGGAAAAACACCCGTATCATGTCCCCAAAGTATTATCTTACCGTCTTTTTCAATGAGGAAAATAACAGAACCTGCGGATTGATCGTGATCTGCCAACAACGGTGTAATACAATACCCTTCAACTTGAAAAGATTCAAACGGCTTAATAATACGAAAAACTACCGGTGAATCTTCTCTATCAAATCCGCATTTCTTTTCCAGCCATTGATATGCTTGATAAACCGGCCGGGTACCGTAAAGCGTAAACCGATTTGGATTATTATGACATAATCCCACATAACTGTTACGCGATTCTATATCCGCAGGAAAAAAATGATCGGCATGAGCATGAGTAATCAAACAATGATTTATCTTATGAAGCGGAAGCCCCATATGAAAAACATGAAAAACCGTATCCGGCGGAAAATCTATAAGCAACGTGTCATCTACAAGCGCCTGACTGCGAGATTGTAAATTACGACCACCGGCAGCACGCGCTCGTTCACACACAGAACACCTGCAAAATATTGAGGGTATACCTTCAAACGCTGCTGTTCCATAATATTTTAATTTCATAAAAAATCCTAACCTTTTTCTAATGATAAAGGAGAAGACTTCTCCCCCTCCTTTATCATTAACAAATAATCCAATTAAATTAATCTATATATTTTGAAATTTCTTTCCAGTTTGCTTTCATTGCACTATTGGTTGCAGCCAATATTGTTTTAGGACTCCTGTCGGAAAAAATCAACCCGTCTATCGACATTAAATTGGTATAATCCACAAACCCTCCAAGATAAACCATCGGAGCAGCAAGATCTCTGCAAATAGGAATATACTCGCTTCCGTACGAATCAATGCGGCTTCGCGCATAATCATTTACTTCCGACGCGTCGGGGTGATATCCGTAAGCCTGCGTCAAACCGTTTAACTGCTTAGCATATATCTGCTGCCCTTTATCTGACGCCATAAACACCAAAAAGTCTTTTGCCATATCCTGTTTTTGACTATTTGCCGAAATAGCGATTGTATGATCGAACGTTTGAGATGCCACCATCATACGAGACTCTTTTACACGATCGAAATCTTTTTGCGAAACATCATATCCGTCGCCTTTCAAAGCCGTGCTTTTTTCGTCAATCGCAGCAATTAAAGCAGACAATTCGGAATCATCTTCAACGGTAGGCAATTTTTCTACAATATCGCTGATTACAGGTAACCGCATCAAACGAATATCCTGCCACTTATTAGCCAAATATACGGCCATTTCGTTCTGAAGCCAGTCTCCGTTCATCATCATAGCAACTTCTTTCATGTCCTGACCTTTATATCCCTGTCCCAAAAACGCAGCTTGAGCCTCGGTAAAAGTCATGGCATCGCAATACTGATGTGAGTAGCCGGAAGATTTGCTCCAAAGAGCTGATGCCGTCTCCAGCGATTTCAATCTGCCCGGTGCATCCAAATCATCAAAACTTTCCGCTTTCTTACGCTCGCTTCCTTCCCAATAATACCCATAATAATAATCGGAATAGTTGTTCAACCCTTCATACTGCGCCCACCACGTCATATGCGCATACCTCAAATATCCAACACTACCGCCTGTCGAATATGCAAACGGATACACGTTATCGTTTGATTTTGTTTTTATTTCTTCCGCAAATTTGATCAGTTCTTTCGTCGTCCGCGGAAGAGTATATTTGTCATCGCCGAAAAGATTATCCAAAACGGTTTTGTTGTATATCAACGTACTTACCGTATCCAACCAATTCATCGTGTAAATTTTATTGTCCTTGGTAAGATTCTTTTGATATATATTTTGGTTCATTTTATCTTTGATGGCTATTGTTTCACC
Organism: uncultured Clostridia bacterium; assembly: GCA_934254815.1. Taxonomy (GTDB): domain Bacteria; phylum Bacillota; class Clostridia; order Christensenellales; family Borkfalkiaceae; genus UBA10281. The sequence continues at coordinate 21,868 of CAKQME010000003.1, forward strand.
CTTAGGAACCGCATTATAAACATCCGATAATTCAATAATTTTACCTTGTTCGCTCTGTTTGGAAAGCCCGCCTAAAGGCATAATGATATCAGCATTTAATGTCCCGCTGTCCAGCATACCAATAATTTCACCGCCGACATAACTGGGCATAACCTTGACCTTTACGCCTGTTTCCTTTTCATACTCGTTTGCCATGTTTTCCAACCACTGCGTACCGAAACCGGCTTCATAAATTAATACACTTATAGAACCTTTCCTGGACGATTTTTGCCCACTTCCGCCACATCCGGTAAAACTGAACAACATGAGTGTTGCAATAAGTATTCCAAAAATTTTTTTCATGTTTAACTCCTTTTTTATCTTTTTTAAACCCGATTATGCAAGCGGTATAATAAACGCGCCTTGCCCGGGTTCAAGCCTAATCGTCAACGTATTATTTCTTAATACATATACTTTTTCTTCCCCCATCGTATATACAAGAGCCTTTTTCGCATCTTTAAATTTAACTTCAACAGTATCGATCAATCCATCGCTCGGCTGCGTAAAATTCGTAACCATCAACCCATTATATTCGCTGTTCTTGTCTTTAAACCTTCCCAGTAGCGTATTCTGTGTCGCCTCTACCTTTTTAATAAATGGAATGGAAGAGATTCCTCCAAAATCCATATTTTGGTCGTGCGTTTCTTCATCACCAACAGAATTTTCGGTTCCGAGTACGGGCATCGTTCCAAGCCATTCGTAATTTAAATACACGTTTTCAAAAGATTTTAATTCCTCATCCACTTTCTTTGCACTATAATACAGAGGGAAAGGAGCACACGATCTGTCATTCCTCACAAGTGCCGAATAAAATCCGTTAGCATAAGATCCTACCGTATATTGGAAATAGGAAAAATTGGACACGCCAAAAGTCATATAAACAGCAAACTGAAACCGAAGTTCCTCTTCTGTCATTACAGGATAAGTACCGAAATGCTCGGTAGCCTGAATAAATGCATGTACTTCGGCATTGTTATCTTTTGCAAAAGAAGCCAATTCTTGCAAACCTATAAGCCAATCGCTTCGCATCGACCGCTCGCCATTCCGACTGGATATCAATGGATAGAAATCATACGACAACATCTTTTTTCCGGAAATTTGGCTCAGTACCGTTTCGTAATAAAATTCTAAAAATTCTCTCCAGGAACGGTTTCCGAAATATTGCGTAGCCCAATTAGGAAAAAGATTTACTAAAAACAATAAATCATCTCCATACGCTTTCTCGTGCAGACGAGCAGCATCACGTATACTCGTTGAAACAGTAGCCGCGTCCGGTTCGTCCCACCACAAAATACCCTCCATTTCAGGATATAAATAATTATCGGACGCTAAAGATTCAATTCGGTTTTCACTTGGAAAAATTTGCCCCTGCATTATACCTTTCAACCCCGATCCGCTTAAATTTTCCCGCGTTTTTTGCGAAACGTCGTTGACAAACATATGGGTAATCCCCATATCCGCTGCAAATTTATAGTCTTCCAAAGAAGAAGGAGGCGGATTCCAAGCACCAATCATTAACTGAGGTCCCTTTTCATATACAGGCGGCTGAATTTTCGATAAATTTGCACCATTACCACATGCAGCAAAATTTAATACAACTAAAATCGAGGCAATGAATGCCGCTAATTTTTTCATCTTATAGCTCCTTAAACATATGATATCTTCTATCATTCAAAATCCAAAAAAACTTGGGGTTATTTGATGCAGTATATTGCCGAAAGATAATATTCCGCTCCGACGGGTAAAGCACTCTTTTTGTCCGCTCCGACAAAGCGAATTTGAAGATTTGCTATACTGGGCGACTTTGCATGCGTTTTCCCTGCCGAAAATATCGGGGCCAAATCCCATTTAACTTGCGTCCACGATTTAGCCGCGCAAACCGTATCCCCGCCCCAGCAATATCCTGTGGTTATTTCATAGTCATTGGGATTATATACCCAAAAACTTATCGATTTGTATTTAGATACGTCCGCTATATATGGTTTCTTTAATATAAGTCGACCGGCGTCTGTCCCGTTTCCGAGTTTTGCAACAGTTACTTTTAACGATCCCTGCTCGTCCTCTCTTTTATATCCGGCGTCCGTATTATAACTTAATTCCAATTCTCCGGGTACTTGATATCCCAATTGACTAATTCCGAATTCTTCATCCAGATAAAAAACTTTATCGGGAACAATAACCGACGGAACCGACGGAACCGACGGTTCATCCGCTTTGATGCAATATATTGCCGAAAGGTAATATTCCGCTCCGACGGGCAAAGCACTCATGTCTGCTCCGACAAAACGAATCTGGAGATTTGCTATACTGGGCGACTTTGCATGTGTTTTCCCTGCCGTAAATATCGGAGCCAAGTACCATTGAACTTGCGTCCACGAATGAGCCGCGCAAACCGTATCGCCGCCCCAGACGTATGCTGCGGTTATTTCATAATCATTGGGATTATATACCCAAAAACTTATCAATTCGTATTTAGATACGTCCGCTATATATGGTTTCTCTAATATAAGTCGACCGGCGTCTGTCCCGTTTCCGAGTTTTGCAACAGTTACTTTTAACGATCCCTGTTCGTCCTCTCTTTTATATTCGGCGTCCGTATTATAACTTAATTCCAATTCTCCGGGCACCCGGAATCCCAATTGACGAATTCCGAATTCTTCATCCAGATAAAAAACTTTATCAGGAACAGTAACCGTCGGTCCGATTGCGGGAACTGTGTACTCAACTTGCTTATGTACTCCTTCCGGACTTACTGCATCGATAACCCATTTATAATTACCGGACGAATACGATGCTTCAAATCCGTCTGAAATACTAATCTCTTCATCGTTCGATTCATGATACAATTTTACTTTACATGCAGCCACATCCGCATTGCCAAATCTGAACTGCGGTACAGCATACCAAACCTTGGACATATAAAAAGCAGGTAAACCTTCTTCAGGTAAATCGACCGTAGGCGGCAAATATCCGAAATTTACCGTAAGTACTGCATCTTCAGTTCCTTCCGCTTCATACGTAAACTTATACAGACCCGTTTTTTCGGCGTTGATTTTACCGCCAATGACTTCCACATTTTCACCATCCGGATCATTGACGCCTTTCAGTTTAACCGTGTACCCGGGCATAATTTCGCCACCCTCGTTTACGACTTCAAATACAGGTACCTCGTACAACCCCACATAAGCATTCAATGTTTCTTCCGGAACATTGATTTTTAATTCAGAAACATTGCTCTCTGTTTCGCTTGAGGAAGATGTTCCGGTAGACCCACTTGAGGAAGATGTTCCGGTAGACCCACATGCGGCAAAACTTAATACAACTAAAATCGAGATAATACATGCCATTAAAATTTTTGTTAATTTTTTCATCATAAAACTCCTTAATATATATATATTTTTTCTATCACTCAAACCGAAAAAACATTTCGGTTTATTTGATGCAATATATTGCCGAAAGGTAATATTCCGCTCCGACGGGCAAAGCGCTCTTTTTGTCTGCTCCGACAAAACGAATCTGGAGATTTGCTATACTGGGCGACTTTGCATGTGTTTTCCCTGGCGTAAACATCGGAGCCAAGTCCCATTTAACTTGCGTCCACGAATGAGCCGCGCAAACCGTATCGCCGCCCCAGACGTATGCTGCGGTTATTTCATAATCATTGGGATTATATACCCAAAAACTTATCGATTTGTATTCAGATACGTCCGCTATATATGGTCTCTCTAATATAAGTCGACCGGCGTCTCCTCCGTTTCCGAGTTTTGCAACAGTTACTTTTAACGATCCTCGTTCGTCTTCTCTTTTATATCCGGCGTCCGTATTATAACTTAATTCCAATTCTCCGGGTACTTTATATCCCAATTGACTAATTCCGAATTCTTCATCCAGATAAATAACTTTATCGGGTACGATAACAGACGGTTCGGTTGCAGAATCTGATTTGAGGCAATATATTGCCGAAAGATAATATTCCGCTCCGACGGGTAAAGCACTGTTTCCGTCCGCTCCGACAAAGCGAATTTGGAAATTCGCAATACTGGGGAATTTCGCATGCGTTTTCCCCTCCGGATAAAATATCGCATTTAAATCCCATTTTATTTGCGTCCACGAATTAGCCGCGCAAACCGTACTCCCACCCCAGCAATATCCTGTGGTTATTTCATAGTCATTGGGATTATATACCCAAAAACTTATCGATTTGTATTCAGATACGTCCGCTATATATGGTATCCCCAATATCAGTCGACCGGCATCCGTTCCATTCCCGGGCTTTGCAACAGTTACTTTTAACGATCCCTGTTCGTCCTCTCTTTTATATTCGGCGTCCGTATTATAACTTAATTCCAATTCTCCGGGTACTCGGAATCCCAATTGACGAATTCCGAATTCTTCATCCAGATAAATAACTTTATCGGGAACAGTAACCGTCGGTCCGATTGCGGGAATTGTGTACTCAACTTGCTTGTGTACTCCTTTCGGACTTACCGCATCTATAACCCATTTATAATTGCCGGACGAATACGGCGCTACAAATCCGCCTAAAGTACTAATCTCTTTATCGCTTGACTCATGATACAATTTTACTTTACATGCAGTCACATCCGCATTGCCGAATCTGAACTGCGGTACAGCGTACCAAATCTTGGACATATAAAAAGCAGGTAAACCTTCTTTGGGTAAATCGACCGTAGGCGGCAAATATCCGAAATTCACTGTAAGTACTGCGTCTTTAGTGCCTTTCGCTTTATATGTAAACTTATACACGCCTGTTTTTTCGGCGTTGATTTTACCGTCAATGACTTCCACGTTTTCACCATCCGGGTTCTTGACGCTTTTCAGTTTAACCGTGTACCCTGACATAAATTCGCCACCCTCGTTTACGACTTCAAATACAGGTACCTCGTACAACCCCACATAAGCATTCAATGTTTCTTCCGGAACATTGATTTTTAATCCGGAAACATTGCACGCTGTAAGTGAAAACAATGATAGTACGAACAGTAAACTAGCCAACAAAACCAATCTTGCTTTCGTTTTCATTTAAACGTTCTCCTCATATAATATATTTTTGTTAAATTTTTACCTAAAAAATTAATTTATCCTTTCAACCCTCCGCCAAGTGAAATGTCCATGATTTTATTGGAAAAGGCAGTAAATAACGCGATTACAGGAATAACACTCATCAGTATCCCCGCATATAATACCGGCTGATTCAGCATCCTTTGTGTCTGCATACGGAATATAAACAATCCGGATGACAGCGTGGGGTAGTTTTTCAAAAACAAAAGCGGATTCGAATAATCATTCCATGCACCTATCAATGCCAGCGATCCAAGTGCAACCAATGTAGTCAACGCTTGCGGCATCATAATCCTAAAAAATACTGTAATGCGCCCCGCACCGTCGATAAATGCCGATTCCGCATAACTCCAGGGTAAATTCTTAAAATACCCGTGTAATATTAGAAAATTAAATCCAAAACCATTAGCAAATACTATCAAGTAAAAAGGCGTATCGATAATCCCCAACGCTGTATATACTTTATATTGCGACGGTAATCCGCCTACAATAGGAATCATCATAACAATTAAAACCAAACCGTAAACAAATTTGCGACCCGGGAACTCATATTTTGCCACTACATATGCAGACATGGACGAAACGAATATCCCTAAAAACGCAGCTCCTATTGAATACCATAAAGAATTCGCTAACAACCCGAACATATAAACTTTACCATTGTCCGTATTTACCGCCAAAATTTTAAAAGCATCCACATAATTACTGAACAGCCATTTTTCAGGCAATCCCGTAGGATTGTAATTAAGCTCGATTTGATCTTTCAAAGACAACAAAAACGCCCAAATCGTTGGAAAAATAAGACTAACAGAATACAGCAACAATAAGACGCAAACTATTGCTTTCGCGATACGAAAACTACGTTGTTTCACAATTGTTTTTTTTCTCATCAGTATTCCACCTCTGGATCAAGCTTCGAGATAAAATAACGGGCACCAAACACAATTGGAATCGTACAAATTGAAAAGAATATTCCGATTGCGGCAGGGTATTCGTATGATGCACCGTTCCATGTTTGCAAAAAGATATAGAACGACAATGTCATTGTTTTATGACCGCCCATAGACCCGCCCTGTTCCGCAAATAACAAAATCGGTCCGCTTGCCATAAAAATATTGGCTAATGCCAAAACAACCGTTATCGAAAATGTCGACCATATCATAGGCAAAACGATCGACCAAAGTTCTCTTGCCCAACCAATTCCATCCAACAGTCCCGCTTCTAAAATCTCATCGGGCAGTCTGTTCATTGCCCCTTGATACAAGATCATATTACTCGCTAAACCTGTCCAAAAGACGTAAAACATAATGGTAGGAGTTGCTGTTCGATCATTATTGAGTAAAACCGGCATTTCATATCCAAACAAGTTTTTCAATACGGTATAAATCGGCCCGAATTTAGAAATCATTACCGTATACATCGATACAAAAAACACACCGGAAATAATACTCGGTAAAAACAAAATAATCCTGAACCCTTTATAAAATAAAATCTTTTTACTGAAAAAATAGGATATCAGCAATGATACCGGTATTATAATAAACAAATTCAAAGAAAAGTATTTTAGCGTGTTGATCAAACCGATTCGAATATCGGAATCGACGTTAGCCAAATCTCTAAAAAGCCTTTCGAATTGGGCAAGCGAAAATTTCGACACCAAAGATCCGTTTTCAAACGTCACTTCTTGAAAAGCAAGCAGAATAGAATTTATGTTAACAACTATATAAAAAACAATAAACTGAACAATAGCAATAGAAAGAAAGGAATATGCGAAGATATAATCCTTTCTTTTTTTATTGAGAAAAACTTTTTTTGTCTTTATTTCGTCCATAATTTATCCCGCCGCATACATTTCAAAATTTTATTAACGGAAATCTCACTGATTTTCGGATTCCTTTCGTAAGTATAAAACCCATTTTGTTCCTGTTCAACGTCATATAACTGCGTATAACAAAATCCGCATACTTTCGAACAGTCAAACAACAAGTCTGTCAACGCAATAAAATCATTAACAAAAGTCTCTTCTCCGTCAAGAGCAACATATCCCCATCCCGTAGTATTTTCGACATGGGCAACTTCGCCTGCGGTACTCACCTGAAGATTCTTGACTCGAGAAAAAGTTCTACCGCCATATTCGCTGATACAAATAAATTGTCCGGCATACTTTCCATCGGGGTCATTCGGTGCAAAAACTTTTCCAAAAATCATTTCACCTTTTTCAACAGCGTTTAAGCAAGCTTGCATCTTACCGGCATCCTGATAACAGTGCACATCGAAAATATCCGTTCTTTCGCTATGATATCCGCCGCTTGCATCAACACTTGGACGAGTCGGATCTACTTCTTTAGTAAAATTGTACACTATTCTACTAAAGCGTATATCACAAATCAATTCTTTATTTTGATAATCCTCCCACATTTCGTTAAGCGGACACCATGCTATTATGCAAGGATGATTAAAATCACGTTCAATAACCTCTCCCCACTCACTGATAAAATTCCCAAGAGGTTCCAGATTAAAGCAGTGAATTCCCCAACTCGGCATTTCTCCCCAAACAATATAACCGGCCTTATCGCATTCATATAAAAACCGAGGTTCAAATACTTTTTGATGAAGACGAGCCCCATTAAACCCCAAATCTGTTGCAATTTTAATGTCTCGCACAAATTCAGAACTATCTTTTGCCGTATAAATACCATCCGGATAATATCCCTGATCCAACACGAGTTTTTGGAAAAACGGATTTCCGTTAATTATTATCATACCGTCTTTGCAGGCGACCTCGCGTAAACCGAAATAACTGTACACTTTATCTTTCCCAAATGTTATTTCTACGTCGTACAATTCACCTTTTCCGGGCTCCCATAAATGCTTTTCCTTTAAAAAAACTGTAACCCGTTTTTTATAACTGCAAATAACACTCTCTTCTCCCATCAATTCCCCACAGTAAAATATCCTTACCGTAAGGTTTTCGTTTCCTTGAACAATTGTTTCCACATCAACCGTTCCGTTTTTCACATTGGGAAAATATTTTACGGATTTTAAATAATGTTCAGGAGTAAATTCTATCCAAACAGATTGCCATATTCCCGTCACCCGAGTATAAAAACACCCATGAGATTCTTTGAAAGACTGTTTACCGCTCGGCACATTTGCTGTAATATCGTCTTCAACATATACAACCACTTCGTTTTTGTCGGCATTAACAAATTTAGTTATATCAGCCGCAAAAGGTGTATACCCACCATTATGTCCGCACACATATTGCCCGTTTATGTATATTTTCGCCGCGTAATCCACCGCCCCGAATCGAAGCATAATCCTGTCTTGAATTTGATTTTGCGTAAGATGAAAATATTTTCGATACCAGCAAGCGTATATAAAGTCAGTATACCCTATTCCTGATAATACTGATTCCGGACAAAACGGAACTTCTATCCTTTGCGACAACGGCTTATGAAGCAACCCTCTTTCAAAACCAGTTTTACTGTTATCTATCTCAAACTCCCACATACCATTCAAGCACATCCAGTTTTTTCTTTCAAACTGCGGATCGGGATATTCAGTCCTTTTCATTAGTTGCCTCCTATTCATTTATCCTATCGTAATTATACCATGCGGTATTTGAATAATCAATACTCTACAGCGGCCAAAAACTCCACTACATTGTCTTTTTTGGAAAAAAAAATTGATATTATATATTTCGCTTGACGATTCAGTTTATTTATAGTAAAATAATTTACATGGAAACAATAAAGAAAAATTTACAAATTTTCAAGTTCGATGACAACCTCCCTCCTGAACAATCCATTGATACTAAAGTAAAAAAATTAGTGTTTGACGACTTACACGAACACGAATATGTAGAAATTTTTTATGTAATCTCGGGAAGCGGTCAACATTGGCTTAATGGAAAAGTTTCTCCCACAAAAGCCGGGGACGTCTACATTATTCTTCCGGGAGATACACATCGACACATAAAATCCAAAACATCCAGCGATTTCTTGTATAGGGATATATTGATAAAATTACCCTATTTTAAAACTATTTGCGAAACTTATTACAAGACGTTATATAACGATTTTTTTAACAAAAATATTCCTCAAAGTATTTCCTTAACTACCACATCTCTGTTCTTGTTTGAAAATATCTTTTTACAATATAGTAATACGGCCAAACAGGAAAAACTCATATTGGAAAAACTCATAGTTCACAATTTAATTATTTCTTTTCTCAACAATAACACCTTAAAACAATCCAAAAAGCTTCCGAATTGGATGATTACTTTTATCAGCGAACTCAATCGTCCGGTCAATTTTGCTGTACCTTTAAAAGAATTGGTTAACCGATTTCATTATACCAGTTCTTACATGTGTAAATCTTTTAAAAAACATACCGGAAGCACTATCACCGATTATTTTAACAACAATCGCATCGCATATGCGGATTCTCTTTTAAAAAACACAAATTACTCTATTGAATATATTTGCAGTATTTGTGGATTTAATAATCCCAGTTATTTTTATTCTCTTTACAAAAAAATTTATAAAACCACTCCCCGCAAATTTTCAACTCAACCATATCATAATTGATCCTCTCCATTATATTTCATTAAAGTCTCCTTCATTTTTTATCTTTACTATATTTTACACGACGAAAAGAAGCCGCACATTTTTTTGTGCGGCTTCTCTTCGTTTCTATGTTCAGTTGTTTATATCCGAGTTCTGTTCTTAATCTTTATAGCATGTCTCTTTTAATTTAACTAATGTATATAACCTCATTCTTATTTTTCCTCCACCTTACTTATCAATTTTATCATTTTATCGAAGTCGCTTTCATACAATGCCATTTCGCGTTTACGATAAATTTCAAATTCCTTTTCGGCTTTCGCCATTGCCTCTTTATGGGAAACGCTTTCGCTTCCCTGCAACAGTTTTCTGCGGTTGGCAACGATTTGTCGGTCAAGCGCATCTATCTATTCTTTCATTGTCATTGCATTTTGCGGCGAGTACGGTAAGATAATTTTTGGCTATTTTTACGTTGTCTTTCGTAATATATAAGCCTTTGAAATTTGTCATACCGACGATCGGCTTTTCACTGTCTACTCTTTCGTAGATCACTTCTGCGGCTGTACGTTCATGTACAGCAAAATACAATTTGTTCTGCACGGTTGCAAAAAATTTTTTCGTCATATCCGAACGGGGGTCGTAATCTATCGCAGTCGCATAAATATCGGTTACCTGCTGATAGAAATTTCTTTCCGAAGAACGGATGTCGCGAATACGCTGAAGAAGTTCTCTGAAATATCTCGAACCGCCTTGCTTTAAGCGATCGTCATCCATCGTAAACCCTTTCTGAATATATTCGTGCAATCTTTCGGTCGCCCATCTTCTGAAACGCGTCGCCACCTGAGATTGAACCCTGTAACCGAGCGCAATAATCATATCAAGATTATAGTGATCGATGTTCCTTTTTACCCAGCGCGTTCCCTCTTCGCGAACTAACAAGAATTTCTTGTTAGTTGCTTCGCGGTCGAGTTCGCCGTCGGAATAAATCCCGTCTACATGCTGACTGATATTCTGTTGCGTCGTATCATAAATTTCCGCAAGTTGCGCCTGCGTAAGCCACAAATCTTCATCGGCAAAACGAACGGAAACTTTCGTAACGCCGTTTTCATCCTGATATATTACGATTTTATTATCTTTAGAATTCATTATGTTTGCCTCTCTTATGTATTATAACATCGAAACGCGACAAAACAAGATTTTGTCTGCAACTTTGTTGCTGGCGACTTTGCCATTGCAATTCTGCCGTTTCTGTTGAAATATGGTGCGAAAAAGTCCTTGCAAGCAAACTTTTTCGCTTATATTATAGCATAAAGTGCTTTGATTTTCAATAATTTTCAGCCTTTCGTTCTAAAAATCGCCTTTCATTTCAGTGAAAAAATTGCTCCGATTTCTCAAATTTTTAATTATTGTTCCCCATAAATCATTCCTTCATCAGCAAAAATGCCCACCATTTGCCATTCGGGATTGGAATTGATTTTCTCTGTGTAATGTTTCTTTTGTACTTCGTAACTGTTGATTTGCTCTTCCTGTTTTGTGGAAACGCGACAGTACGCCGCAACACGAATTCTGCGGTACGATTGAAACGTATTCTCTTGCGAGTTTATTGTTTCGGCTATTATTCGTACTTTCTTTTCTTTCGCGTTTGCGGTTACGGTTTCCATCTTATCTCCTTATTTCTGACCCGTTTATTAGTATAATTCCGACTTCGCCGTCGGAATATAATTTTATGGCTTCCGCAATGGAACTTAATAGTTTTGGCGAAAATTCCGTTTGCGGCACTACATTTTTAAGCGCGCTTTTCATTCTCATAGTTTTACCTGTATTTTTATCCGCTTTATTATAGATTTCAGAAAAATACTCGTTTATTTTCTCCCGTATTTTTTCCTCGTTTCTGCTCGGATTTATAAACAAATTTTCTATTTCTTTTTTAATCGCCGGCAGCTCGCCGCCGAAAAAATCTTCTCGCGGCGAATATTCGATATTCTCGCATTTTTCGATTAACTCGTTCAAAATATCTATCAGCCTTTTTATCAAAGCGTCATCTTTGATTGTGATTACTTTTTTACAATCTTTATTTTGGCAATACCATTTTTCGTGATTTTTTCTTCTGCAATCGCACCGTCTTTTCATAACGCCGCCGCATTCGGGACATTTTACGGGTATCAATATACGATGTACGTCTTTATCGAGAAAGTTTTCCGTTACCGTCCTTTTCTCGTTATATAAAGCCAGTACAGCATTAAAAGTCGGCTTATCTATTATCGGCGGGAACTTGTTTTCCCCGTTATATCGCGCGTCTTTCACTACCCTTAAAACCCGCGATTTATTCCACTCAAATTCGTTCGGCATATATTCGATTCTTCTTTCAGTTAAATCGTTTGCTATTGCCATAACGCCCTCACGTTTAAGATATCTCGTAAATATTTCGATAACTGCGACGGATTCTTTCTCGTTTATAACTTTTTGACCGTTCTCATATTTGTACCCGAACGGTATATTGCGTATTTTCATCATTCATACCTCTTCCTTGATTTTCAGCCCGCAGACAAAACAGAAGGTAACGAGGCTATCGCTACCCACTATAATCCTGTCTATGCTTTCATTAAACAATTCTTCGTTAAATTCCGAGATATAGGACGAATTTTCTATCGTTTCGTTTAACTCGATAAGTTCTACGATTTGACGATCTCGTTCTTCGCCGAGTAGTTTTTTCCGATCCGCTCTTAATTCCGCAAGTTTAGTTGTTATCTCAGAAGTCTTTGCGTTGTAGTCTGCAACAGACAGCGAACCGTTTGTATACAATTTCGTTATTACCAAATTTTTTGCACTTAAATTCGCTACTTTTACGTCTATATCTTTAATTTTATCTTCAATATCCGATACGGACGCATTCAAACGGTTTATCTCGTACATATAATTCTCTATAATTTCCGTCCTGTAGGCTTTAAGCGTGTTAAAAACGTTAACGAAAGCATTATAGATACAATCTTCGCTTAGCCGTTTACTTTTGCAATGCGATACGCCGACCGCAGTTCGCATGCAGTGCCAAAATATTTTTTGCCCGACTTTTGTTTCCCTCCTGTATGCGCTACCGCATTCGGAACAAAATATTTTATTCGATAAGGGATATTTGATTATTTCAACACTCGCCTTTCCCTTGTCTTTCCGCATTTGTTTCGACTTTTCAAATATTTCTCTTGAAATAATGGGTATATTGCTGTTTTCAACGTAGTACTTAGGTTTTTGTCCCTTGTTCTTGATTTTCTTATGCGGAAACGTATCCGTCGTACATTTCTTTTGTAAAACTGCGTCGCCCATATACCGTTCGTTATTTAAAATATATAATATTGTGTTCTTATGCCACTCCGCGTAACCGTATCTTTTTTCTATTTTTCTTTCGTTTAAGATATCCGCAATTTTTTGTATTCCGTTGCCTTGCAGATATAAGTTAAATATCTCACTTATAATCGCCGCCTCGGCCTCATTAATTTGCAACTCTCCGTTTACCCACTTATACCCGAAAGGCGTTCTCGTGCAATTATATTCGCCCGATTCCATTCTTTTCTTATAACTCCAACGTAAATTCCCCGATATGGTCTCGCTTTCTTTTTGCGCTGCCATACCGGGGAACGTTAAAATCATTTCCGTATTAAGTTTTTCCGTATTAATGTTTTGTTCTTCGAAATACACGCTTACGCCGATACTTTTCATCAATCTGATTACGTTCAGCAATTCTTCCGTGTTTCTTGCAAATCGTGAAACCGACTTCGTTATAATTTTATCGACTTTCCCTCGCTTACAATCGTCAATCATCCGTAGGAATTCGTCTCGCTTATACATATCCGTGCCGCTGATCCCCTCGTCAAAATACATATCTACAAGCTCGCATTCTGGACGCTCATTGAAAAATTCTTTATAATACCGTATTTGCGCCGTAAAGGAGTGCAACTGCTCTAACGATTTACTCGATACTCTCCCGTAAGCAGCCCATCGCTCTTTTCTTTCGGATTGTATAGTTTTTGGCGTTATATCCGTTATTTGCATATTTCCTCCTTTCGGCAACACAAACAATATCATATCAGGGCTTTTCAGTCCAGCGTTTACCGATATCTTTTTTGTACAATCTTATTTTCTACCTTTTATACGAAAAACGGCGCTTTATCTATTAAAATTAAACAAAACGCCGCTTTTTAAGTTTCCGTTTACAACCCCATCTGCATTTTAGGTCCGTGGTCGTATTTTGTCGCAAAGTATTCTCCGTCAGAGGTTATAGTGTGCAGGTTTTGTTTTTCAAAGTATACGTCTACGCCGTAATCTTTTAACTCTTTCGTATACTGCAACATTTCGAGCGTATTCCATGCAAATTTTGAAACCGATTCCGCTATTATCATATCCACTTTATTCTGTCTGCATAATTCTAACATTTTATTAAACTCAATTCGTTTATCAGCCTCTGTCCCTACCGTTTTATCGTCGATAAATATCCCGACAATCTTCCAATCCGGATTTGCTTTTATTTTATCGGTATAATAGCGTTTTTGACTCTCATAATCGAGTTCATCTTGATTCTTTGTGACTACGCCATATGCCGCGACTTTAATTTTACCTTGCTGTTGATTTCTGTCTTCTTCTTGCTTCATTGTTTCTCTCCTTTTACGATTTATGTTCATCAAACAATTAAATTTCCTGTGTTTTCAAATGTTTTTGTACTGAAACCAGATTCTTTTGTTTGAAAAATATAAAAACCTTCCCTTTTGCTGAAATAAAGGAAGGTTTTTGTTAATATAATTTTTATTGTTATTTTATACGTTTTTGTATATCTTCTATTGACGGAAGCTGTTCGCTTAAACTTTCAGGGAGTACGCTGCTAATCTTATATTCGCTGATTCCCATAGGCTTACTCATATCTTTTAATGAATATTCCGCCACAAGATTATTTTTGCTTTTACACAACAATAAGCCTATTGTAGAATTATCGGTCTCCTTTTTTAATTGAGCGTCTACTGCGGACAAGTAAAAGTTTAGTTGTCCCGCATATTCGGGCTTAAAATCTCCGGTTTTCAATTCTATCACTACATAGCAACGCAAATTCAAATTGTAGAACAGCAAATCTATATAAAAATCATCGCCGCCGACGTTCAAATGATATTGATTACCTATAAACGCAAATCCCGTCCCAAGTTCAAGCAGTAATGCCGTTACGTCTTTCACGAGCGCCTGTTCTATATCCCGTTCCACCATATCTTCCTTAAACGGAATAAAGTCGAATATATACGGATCTTTCATTGTCTGTTTTGCAAGCTCACCCTGAGACGCAGGTAATAATTGCTCAAAATTCGAGATTTTCTTTACCACCTCTTGCCTTTCATATAATCCGCTTTCTATTTGATGAACAAGAACGTTACGAGACCAACCGTTTTCAATCGTTTTTTTGATATACCATTTTCTAACAGACCTATCACCAACTTTATCAAGCAATACTATATTATGTCCCCAGGGAATTTGTGCAACAACTTGCTGCACAAATTCTTCATCGGGAAACTCTGCCGCAAATTTAGCCATATATTTCAAATTTCGGACTGAATAACCCGTGCTATTCGGATACGCCAAATTTATATCTTTAGCCAAATTATCTATAAATTTATTGCCCCAAATCTTATGCTCGTTGATAATTTTCCCGATGTTATAATAAAGAAGCGTCATTTCTTTATTTACTTGTAACACCGCTTTATATTGAGAGCCGGCGATTTCCGCTTTTATTGTTTCTATTACGGATAAATATTGATTGTCGTTTATAAGCATAATTTACCTCTGCTTGTATTTTATCATTTATCGCAAAATTTTTCAAGCCTTACAAACTAAATATATTATGCTGATTTTGTTGACTTAAAGCGTTTTCTCCTTAATCTACTATTATCCGCTCACACCTATAATGCCTTGCGGACAGTCGGACAATTCTTTTATACTCTTCTTCCGTTATTAAATCGGAGCGTAATAACAGCCGCAACATATTTACGCAATAATAGAACGCGGCGTTATTCTTATCTTGTTCTTCCGCCATCTTTATCTCCCACTCGTTTTAAGCCGAGGCTTATACATATCGCTTCGTTTATTTCTTTTACGGTCGCTCCGTCAAGTTCTCCGACGTACTTTATAAGCCTACTTTTATCTATCGTCCGTATCTGTTCGAGCAATGCAAGCGATTTCCTTTTTACCCCGCAGTTAATCACCTCGACGTGCGTCGGAAGCTTTGCTTTCTCTTCTTTACTCGTTATCGCCGCCACTATCGTCGTCGGACTATGTTTGTTGCCCGTATCGTTCTGGATAACGAGTACAGGTCGTATCCCGCCCTGTTCGCTGCCTTTTATCGGATTTAAATCCGCGTAATATATTTCGTTCCTCTTTATTTCTTTCATATCTCTTAAATGTTTTACGGGCTTGCCTTTTTTCGACAAGCCCGTATCGACTACTCCTTAATACGCGTGAGTGTATAACATCTTTATCTTTGCGTATAACACTATATCCCCGACGGAATTACCCGAAATCGTTCCGTTAAACGGTTGCGTTAAATTCCAGTCTAAATACCAACCCTCGAACAGATATTCCGCAGGTCCTATGCCTCCGCCGGAATGGTACTCTCCGCCACACATAAATCTCGATTTAAGCGTGCTTACTTTTATATCTCCCGCGCCGTGCGTATACGTTTCGGGATATACGCCGCCGTCTACCTTACTGCGTCCGTATTTGGAGCCTTTCTCGAATAACCCGAGCGTAGAAGAGCTTTGCCCTTTAAGATAGGTTATCTTATACTCTTTTTTACTCTCGTCGAACACAAAGCTCGTTCTGTCGAGCGAGATGCTTTCTATCTTGCCCTGCGTTTTTACGAGCGTTGTATCGGTGTCGAACGTATATTTAGTAAGAACGTTTTCATTCTCGTCTGTGAGCGTTATGGTTATTGCCGAATAATAATTCGAAGTTATCGCGGAAATTATTTTGTTGTGATTTTCTGCGGACAATCCCTCTACAACGTCCTTATTAAGAAAACCCGTTACGGTAAAGCCGTTGCCCGTTACCGTCGCCGTCGGGGCGTTGCCTGCATTCGCTTTGATATTATTCAATGCGGTTACGAGTGAAGGTTTATACGACACGGTCAAAGCTGCGGGCTTTACTATTTCGCCGTCGTCAAGAGCGACGGTAAACACCGTTGATTTGTTATACGAATAACCGACTGTTATCACGTTGTCGCTCGTTAAATCCGCCACGAGCTTGCCTGTTTTTCTGGAAGTGTTTACCGTGGGCGATTTCCCTTCCTGCGCAACCGACAAATCATAAGATATCAGTTGTTGTTTGTAATCAAGAATACACGAAGCAGTTGCCGCGGCGTTCTCTCTTGCCGTTACGGTTAATTTTATCTGCTCACCGAACGCGTTGAAACACGAAACGGTAGCAGTTTTCGCTCCCTCTTCCGTTGGCGCTACCGTTACGTAATCGGTCACCGTTTTTCCGCTCGCCCATTCAGACTCGGGATTTACGAATTCAACCGACCAGTCCACAGGTCTTGTCGCCGCGGTTATAGGCGTTACCGTTACGGACACGTTTACCGTGAATTTCGGCGTAACGTTTTTCGCTTGCAATGCTACGGGCGCAAACAACATTCTTGCGGGCAGAGAATGAAACTCGCCGTCGTTTAATTTGTTGCCGTCGGTATCCGTAACGTCGCCTTCTGCTACTATTCCGCCGAGCTCCGCCCGGTCTATCCTCTTAAAACCTTTGCTAAACAGCATGCCCGCAAGCGTTAACGTTATTATCGCTATCAGCGACAATATCCATATCGTTATTTTCTTTGTTTTTGTCACTTTGTTTCTCCTTGACGTAAAGTCTGTTTATTGTTTTTGTGTTTTTTATATACTTTTGTGGCGCCTTTCGGTTGTTTTATTAACCCATAGGAATTTCACCTCCCCGCGGTTCTCGCCGGAACGCCCTCTTTGGTTGCGACGGCTCACGAGGGTTATCCCCCGCTTCTACGCTCGACCTGAGACTGGACGTAAGTATCTTTAATTCTCTCGCTTGTCATCGCCTTGTTACCGAAATTCTTCGGTGTCGTTACGGCTTGTCCGTTTTTGCGGACGGCGAAAGGAACGTTAAAAGACGCGTACATTATTTAATTTTTCGAGGAATAAAAATAGCCCCTCACTTTTCATGCCGAAAAATGAGAGGGGCTATGCGCTTAAAATTTTAATTATTTAAAATCTTTTTTAATTTAGCTATTATGCGATTGATTTTTCTGCTTATATTCGATTGATTCACGCCGTATTGTTTACTCAACTCTACTTGCGATGTTTCTTCGAAGAAATGCTCAACAAGCAATTCCTTTTCCTCCTCGGAAAGCAGAAGAAAAGCATTATGTAGTTGCTCCAAAATTATTTTATTTGTAACTTGCTCTTCCACGTTCGTTTCGATGTCAACAAGAACGCTTTCTCCAAGCATATCGGACGAATCCAAAGAATCGTAAGAGAAATCGCCGTTCTTGCAAGATCTTTCGTCTATGTACTTTTGCCGACGTTTGTCTTTGTAATACGACCTGTATTCCTCTTCCGTTACCTCCATAAGCATTCCGTGTAACGGAAGAAAATATTTATTTGCATATTCCTTTTCCGCTTGTTCAAGCGTTTTAAGTTCGCTATACGTTATCTCCTTGTAGTTTCCGTTTTCTAAAACAAATACTTTTTTCGGTGCGTATTTCACCTTTTTCTCCTCCTGTTTTTGAAATTTGTTTTTTAGTCAAATCTCAAAAACGGAGGCGCGCGTATTCGCTTTGCTTTATTTACTTTTAAAAATACAAAAATGCGCCTATATCGCTTTTTGCCTTGCAATACTTGCGCATCCTGATTTCTTTTTTCATTTCTCTTTTGTTTCCCGCTTACTCTACATAAAACCTTATCCCTATCTAACCGCTATCTGTAAATCCGTCGCTTTTAATTAGCGACGGCGCGAAGAAATAATTCCAACGCATAAAAAAACCTCCTTCCAAAAAACTCGGAAAGAGGGTTTTTATTACATATTCAATCCGTCCCGTACTAACCTCGTTTTTTTATTACGGGACTGAATATATTTTTTTCTACTTTTGCTCGTTCGGCAGACATTCGGTACTTTAAAACACAAAAACAACACTACGTATTGAGTTTGAATTATTCTCACTATCGGTTTCTTTTAAAAATTTACTAATTATAACGGCTTTAAAAAAGTTTTGTCGTTGCTTTCGCAACATATTATTTGCAAATAGCAAATAATAGCCGTTCGTTGAAATAAAGCATCAAAATGTCCTTGCAAGCAAGTTTTATCGCTTGTATTATAAATTCACTCAAATAATTCTTCTTCAATCATTGCGCACAAACAATGGTATACAGGAAGATGCAATTCTTGCACTTTATAGGTTTCATTTTCGGGAACCCTTATCGTTATGTCCGCCATATCTGATAGTGCGCTTTTATCTTGACCTGTAAGCGCAATGGTTTTAAGCCCCATAGCCTTTGCAACGGTCATTGCAAACACACAGTTCTTTGAATTCCCCGAGGTAGAAATTGCTAAAAGCACATCGCTTCCGTCTGCTAAACCGTATAGCTGTTGAGCATAAGCCACACTTGGCTCGCGATCGTTGGCAAAAGCCGTGGAAAGCGCAATGTGCGACGTGAGCGAAACCGCTCGAAGACTGCCTTCTAAATAATTCTGCAAAATCCTTCCGTTATCGCCGTAATCGGATAATCTATCGTAAATTTCCTTTCTTATCGGGCGCGGTTTTCTAAACTTTTTCATCAGTTCGCCTACTATATGCTCCGAATCCGCCGCACTGCCACCGTTTCCACACACAATAAGCTTGCCACCTTGTTCGAATACGCTCTTAATCATATTAAAAGCCGATAGTACTGCGGTTTCTATACTATTTAATTCAGGAAAACGATTAAACAATTCATCAAATATAAGTTTTGTCTTTTCTTTCATATTAAAAATCTCCTTTAGCTATCGAGAGCGCAGCTATATCTCCGATATTCTCCGAAAGTCCTGCAGGAACAACCTCCACTTTTTTTAAGCTAAACGGCAAACACTCTTTTTTCATAATTCTCGCGGCATAAGGATATAACAAATCCGTTGCTCGCATATACACCCCGCCGATCACTATCTTTTCTGGATTAAGTATATCTATTAAAATGCTTAAGATTCTCCCAAGTTTTTCGCCACTCTTCTTAAATACCGCTATGCAAAACTTATTGCCCCTTTTTGCATGTTCCGCAATGGTTTTAGCTGATATATTTTCTTTCCCGACTACTTTCTCAAAATTGGCATAACTTTCTTTGTATACCGGATATTTTGACATAAGCTCTGACAGTCGTTTTATACCGGATCCGCTACAATACCCCTCACAGGAGCCTCTTTTGTTATAACCTAACGGACCGTTTTGCGTAAGCCTGACGTGTCCTATTTCGCCGGCATTATCATTAGTTCCGGAATAAAGTTTGCCGTCTAAAATCAATCCGGCGCCAAACCCCGTCCCGAAGGTTAAAAAAATCATATTTTGGGAGCCCATTCCCGCGCCGTGTTTCCATTCGGCTATCGCACAGGCATTGGCGTCGTTTTGTAAGTATGTCTTTATCTTAAACCTCTTTTCAAAATATTTTACGACTTCGATATTATCCCAAAGAGGTAAAGACGGCGGTTTCATTATTATACCGCATTTACTATCAAGCGGCCCACCGCAGCTTATTCCTATTCCTTTTATCCCTTTATCAATATGCTTTTCAATAAATTCGGAAAATATCCTTAAAACAACGTAAGGTTCCTGATTTGACGTTAAGAAAAATTCCTTATCGAGAATTTTTATTCTCTCCTCTACGATTTTTCCCAATGTAGCCGCACATTTTGTGCCACCGATATCCAATCCGATATAATACATTTAAAATCCTTCCCAATTGTCATATTTTACTTTTTTAATTGCTGACATATATTTTTCATAATCAATATTTCTTAAATTTGTATGAAAATGGTTCGTTCCGACAAAATTTTTCCCATGCCACTCAATATAATAAAAACTCTTATCTTCTTTCGCGATTTGCAATTCTTGAATTTTTATAGATGAAAAGGATTTTAATTTTATTTTTCCACTCGTAATCAATTCGTCGGTATATATATTTTTTATTGTGTAGACAATCGTTTCGTCATTTAACGTATCGTTCACGCCAAATAAACCGATTGTGCCATTACATTCTTCCATAATTAAAACTACACTTTGCTGGCTTCTCTTTATATAATAGTAGGCGAGTTTTTTTACAAAATAATAATCGATTACGGCATCGGATATCTGTGGCCACCCGTCTAATATATTCCACCAGATTATTCCGCCGTGAGTACTTCTTCTTACCCTGAATCTTTCGATAGAGTATTTTAGCGCTTCTGCCTGTGATATTTGACTTTTCTTACATAAGACATCTAAATCGCCATTATGATTTCCGAATAAAACGTCGATCTGCTTAATAAATAAGTTTATTCTATACGCATAAGGTGAATCCATCGAATTTTCGACAGCCGTTGCGTGAGCTAAAAATTCCGACGTAATACTTCCGTTTTCATTAAAAATCTTACACGGATTTTTTAAAAACCTTTTTAGCGAGTTCGAAGAATTTAACCCGTGATACCCTATTTCTGAAGAAAACAACGCTTTTGCCTGTAAATAATACTTCCCCTTAAAATAATCCCTCGGACCCCATAAATGATCTTCGACAAGCTTGGTTAAATGCTGAAATGCTCGTTCGTCGATATATGGCGAACTTGGCAAATAAGGTCTTAATCCATCATACTTCCTTAGTTCCTCGGGAATAATTTCTCGTGTTAACTTATTGTAAAACGGCTCTCTGCAGCCACTATTCCACTGCGTTGCAATATCGCATTCATTATCTCCTGCCCAAACTATTAGAGAAGCATACTGCCTATACTTTTTTATTATAAGCCTTACCTCTTCTCTGATCAATTTACACATTCTTTCATCTTCCGGATAATTTGCACACCCCATAGTAAAATCTTGCCAAACTAAAATCCCCTTTGCATCACATATTTCAAAGAGTTTCGTTGACTCATAAACGCCTCCGCCCCAGATGCGTATGGCATTACACCCTAGGTCGTCGACATATTCAATGCATCTTGTCATCCGCTCAATTGCATTTACATAGGTGGCATCAACCGGAACCCAGTTTGTGCCTAAAATAAAAATTTTCTTTCCGTTAACGATAAAATTAAACTTACCATTCTTGCTCGCCCAAGAAGTTTTATCGAGTAAAACCGTTCTGATTCCGAAGTTAAAATTTTTGCTGTCGATTATTACGTCTTTTTTATATAAATTTAATTCTACGCTATATAAATTCTGTTCACCATAACATTTCGGCCACCACAACTTACAATTTTCGATCTCAAATAAAACATTATCTTTATTAAACCAGCATTGAAACTTTTTACTAAAAAAGCTTTCCCCGCAGGTTGCTTTTATTTCTATATAATAATTTTCTATTTCATCGTCTAAACAGTCGAAATCATAAAACAGTTCCACATAAGCTTTGCCTTCCGATACATCCTTTGTATATAAGTAATAGTCATTTATTTTTTCGCTTTTATAGTCTTCTATATAAACAGGCCTATATATACCGCCACAAATAATGCGAGGCAAAATGTCCCAGCCATAAGACGATGCGCATTTTCTAATCGGAAGCGACGCCCTGTTATACTTGCCGGCATAACTATTCGGGTAAGCTTCGTATTTTCTTGCTTCTATAACAGCCGGATAAATGTGCACTATAAGCTCATTATCCTTTTCTCTTAAATTATCTAAAACATAGGAATTTGCAACAAACATATTTTCCGTATGCGCAACAAGTTTGCCGTTAACGATTATATCTGCAACAGTGTCAATGCCTTCAAATGTCATTCGTGTTTTTTCAAACTTACCGTCAAATGTCCTAAACCAAAAATGATGTAAATATTCATTTTTTCTATTCTTAAAAATATTATCGGAATAGAAAAAATCTTCCGATTTCCCATTTTCGAATAAAACGTTTTCCAAACAATTCGGAATATTTGCTTTTAAAACTTCATAACCGCTTTTTTCTAACTCGGCAATTGTTGCATAGTTATAGTTTTTCTCTGTCAATACAGAGTTTTTTATGCAAACAACCTTCCATTCCGTTGTTAAAAATATCTTTTCTTCTTCCATTTTACCAGCCTTTTATTTGCAACCCCTAAATTTTACCAATTAAATCCCGATATCCCAAAAAATATCGGTTCCAATAATACCTTTTTGTTTATAGTGCGCAAGTTGCTATTATTAAGAATCGTTTTAACATACTCTTTCGATGTTTGAATTTTTTTAATATCTTCCCACAATACGTTCTTGCTTTGAGTTTCATCTTCCGCTCTTATGAGTGTATCTAAAGCATATTGTTTTAGTTCTTCAATATACCTTTCCCGCTTTTGTTCAATACTTATTTTATAACTTTTATCCGTATTCACATAAAACTTAACCGTTATATTTTTAGAATACATTTGCTTTACGTTTTTTTACGGTATTTACAAATAGAGATGCCGTCTTTATTTATCTACATAAGTAATAAGTAGCATAGCTGACTAACCATGGCATAAACTTTCTGCGTTATCAAAATTTTTATAACCAAATTCAGTTTTCCAAAATGTTGTTGCACCCTTTTTAAGCATAAATATAAATCGGTAACTATTAAATAAAAATAATCGTTCCATCAGTAGAAAATTCAAATTTCTCAAATGATATTACATAATCATAAATTTCAACGTTTCTTTTCCTCGCTCGGCAAACATTCGATACTTTCAAACACAAAAATAACACTACGTATTGAGTTTGAGTTGTTCTCTCTATCAGTTTCTTTTAAAAATTTACCGATTTTAACACCATAGGAACACATATCTTGTCCATACGCTCTAAATCCAGAAATTTTTTCTTTGTTAACCTGATTTCTTATACACACATTATATTCTATATTCGGAGATAATCCTGCAAATCGAAACGGAAAATCGTTTATTCCTAACTCTCCGCAATCACACAACTTAATTACTACACAAATTGCTGTTCTTTTATTATCACTTACCGTCATATATCCAAATAAATCATCCTCATATGCCGAACCTATTTTTAAGAACTCACCGAACTGCAATAATTCTATATAACGTTTGTAAAAAGCAATTTGACTTTTTATCCCATCAAGTTCTGTTTCTGAACACTTATCAAAATCCAATTCATACCCCAAACAGCCAACAGCAGCAATATTAAACCTATTTTCAATTGAGGTTTTATTTCCGGTTTGATGATTCGGGCTTGCAGAAACATGTGCCGATAATACGCTTTGAGGATATCCGCAAAGCGTACCTTCCTGAATAAATATTCTTTCCCTTGCGTCGGTATTATCTGAACACCAAATATAGGACGAAAAAGACAACATTCCCAAGTCAAAACGAGATCCTCCGGAAGCACAACTCTCTATAATCAAATTAGGGAATCTGTCAGTTATTTTTTTTAATAGTTTATATAAACCACAATAATAACGATATTCATATTCTCCGTTATTACAACTTACAGGAGAATACCTATCCGTCATATATCTGTTAAAATCCCATTTTATATAATCGAGTTTAACATTTTCAACAATATCTGAAATTGTTCCGTAAAGATATTCTATGACGCTATCGTTTGACAAGTCAAGTAACAATTGATTACGAATTCTTATAGGGTTTTTTCGAGGTACCACCATTGCGTAATCGGGATGCAAGTTATACAATTCGCTTTTTTCACTTATACTTTCAGGTTCGAACCATAACCCAAATTTAAGACCCAACCCGTGTATTCTTTTTGCAAAATCAGCAAGTCCGTTTTTAAATTTACTTTTACAGACCTTCCAGTCTCCGAGATTCGATTTATCATCATCTCTAAACCATCCGTCATCTAACACAAAAAGCTCAATACCAAGAGCCTTTGCTTTCTCTGCCAACCACATTAATTTATCTTCGGTGAAATTAAAATACACACTTTCCCAGCTATTATAAACTATCGGACGAGGGCAACCCCGCTTAGCACACGGAATAATGTTATTATTAACAAAATAGTGCATTTGTTTTGTTATATCATTTTCAGACTCAGAGTAAATCATTATGGCTTGCGGTGAAATAAAAGTTTCACCGCAAGCCAATATATAGTCGAAGCAAAAATCATTTATACCAACATTAACACGCGTATTATTATAGGAAAATTGTTCAACGCTTTCTTTATGACTACCACTGTAAATCAGATTAAACGCATAAAACGAATTTCCGATCCCGTTTCTTTTCAAAATTATAAAAGGATTCCTATAAGGAGACGACGAACCGGTTTTAGAATCGTTTATAAATATACCGTTTTTAATTTTATTTGTTGTTCTCCACCTTTCTCTGCCCCAAGCGCCGCTAAAAGTTGTTAAATCATAGTCTGTTCCTTCTAAATCCAAAGTCATGCTCGATGCCGATAAAACATGTATGGTCTGCTTACTAAGGTTTTCAATTTCACAATTAACAGCAATTATGTCACTATCCTTAAAAACGCTATATATCCTTCGGTAAATTATTTCCGACTCCTCATCATAATATTCCGAGACCAAACTAGTTAAAGAGTCCTTTGCATACGGAAGAAAGGTATTAGGCATATATTTTTTTTCGAGATAAGATTTAGTATATTTAAACTTATTTACAAACGTTCCATCAAAATTCTTTATGATTATTGACGGCTCCCTAACATCACCTCCACCAATAAATGAAAATGATTGTTTTTCTCTCATTCTTCTTTCACTTAAATCGTTATAGCCTTGCCCTTCAAACAACTCAAAATTATTTCCAATTAATCTATTGCCATAATATAAAGTAAGAAGATCGTCATCAACTTTTTTCATCAAAAGTGTTGTATTCTTCGTATCAATAGAAACATATTCGCCACTAATTTTCATAAGCACCTCAATATGAATATCTTTTCTTTTTTATATTTTTCACAATAATATAAATGATAGCAGACAATAATGCAAAAACGGCACAAGAAAATAACAATAAAAACACTTTATTCCAACCAAATTTATCTGAAATATACCCAAGTCCGTATGCACTTAAAGTACTTCCTATATAACAAGCACCGTTTAGCAATCCCGCAACCAAACCCGAGTTAATGTATCCTCCGTTTTTCATCGGGAACAGACTAGTTGTTACATTCGTAACCGTATGCGACAATAAGGATAATACTCCGAAAGATATTACCATTATGACGAAAGATTTTTTTGCTGATAATATTACAGAAAACAAGCATACAATCATTATTGAAAATATGATAGCACAAACCGTCACATAATCTTTTATTTTTTTGTTTAAAAAAACCCCTAGAAAACAACCAAAAAAACCTAACACGGGCAATACTAAAGTTAAAACCAATGATATACTGTTTGAAAAGTCATATTCCGTTTTCAATATCTGTGGCATCCATGTATTTAAGCCGTCTCTTATAAGCGCAGCTATTGCAGAATATATTCCTAACAAAACAAGCAAAAATATAAAACCTTTTTTGCCCCTGTTATTGACATCGATTTCACTTTCCCGAACGCTTACACTTTCTGACACGTTACTTTTAAAAACAAGTTTATCGTATAAAAAAAGCCAGAAGCTTCCTATTATAATAGCTAATATTGCAGATGTAATAAAAGAAATAGAAAAATTACCCCAGAAATCGAACAGAGCACTACCACCATATGCAATTACAGTACCTGCTACGACAGGTATGGACATTACTACAGCGGAAAAATTTACCAATCCATCCGGGATATTATCGCTAATAGTTTTTATTAGAAGTGACCACAAAACGGATAAAACAGCCCCATTTATAAACCACAAATATTTAAACACAAAAAAAGGCGGTTTATAAAAAGCAATAGTATTTATGACTGCAGAAACTGCCAAAACGAAGGGGATTATGTATTTCGGATTATATTTTTTACAGAGTAGTCCATGAACTATTTGCCCTATACCATATGAGAAAAAATATAAGGTACAAACAAACCCTGCGGTGGCATTATTAATTTTGTAATAATCCGTTATCGCAACTATATTTGAATTATAACTATATCTCGTCAAATAACTAACAAAATAAACCAAAGCGCATATTATAATAAGTATTTTTGCTTTTGCGTTAGTGCTCCTGTCGCAATTCATTGTATGCCTCAAAATATTTTTTACCTAGTTTATATAGTGCGTCGCGGGAGAAATGTATATCATCTCCGTTTGAAATCATTTGATTATTAGACAATAATCCCTGTGTTTCAATAAAAGTAAAGTCACCTACATCTTCGGAAATTCTATGATATGCATCATAAATGGCATCGCAACCGACTATGTTTCTATTACGCCACTCATCTGTAAATCCTCCACTTATAACCGGCAAATCATATGTATCATACTTATTTCTAAGATAATCTACAACCCCCTTAAGTCTATTATAATAAAAATTTGATTTTTCAATAAACTTCATTTGCCCGTTTTCATATGCATCGTGTTCTCCTTGATGCCATAAAAGCGCTACTAACTTATTACACGAATTAAGCGATAGAGAGCTTTTTATCATGTCATCTAACCTTAAACAAAGAGGCTCATTAACTCCCCACTGTTTTTTTGCAAAACCCGTACCACCAACGGCAGATTCAATTATCAATATTTTCCTACCGGGGCACAAAAACTTTTTCCTATACATATCCGCAAAGACTAAAGATAGATTACCGATTTTACCAAAACTATTTTCGGATTCGTGTGCAATCTCCACAAAATACTCTGTAGGCAATTTATAATCCAAGAATTCCTCGTTTTTTTCGTTTTTTCTGTAATCTACAGGATATATATCTTTCATCATTAAAATATCAGGAGAAGCTTTATATTCGTTTGCAACCGAGCCTAAACCATACCCATACGCATTTGATTGCCCGGCTAAAATTACAATATCTAATCTTTCAGTCCTTAATTCTTCTATTTTCATATTCTTTTATTCACCAATAAAGTAAGCCCTTGTAAAGGCTTTCTTCCCGTTAAAATCTTCTATAGTTATCCTGAAATATTTAACATACTCGTTCAACTCAAAGACCGCTTCGGTCAAAGGTTTATTTTTCGCTTGAATTCTATAGGCAAATCTTCCGTCAGTAGAAAGCCTTATATCCTTGGCATTCTCAACTCCGACGTAAACTTTGTTGCCTTCTATAGCAAGACCTCTGATATAAGCCCCTGTAGAAGCATAAGACTTACCTTCTTTCATGCACTTAAAAACGCTTTCATAATCCAGTTTATCTGGATACATAATATTAAATCCGCCAAAGCTATCCGATATCCGCCCATTATGATTGTCGTCATTTGCAAAACAAGATATTCTTTGACCGTCTTTTAACATATAATCGTATATTATCCCCATATCATCGGGTTCTGTGCCGCTTATATAAGAACCATAATTAACGATTTCCATTCCAACAAGACCTTTAAGTCCTAAATAATCGCATGGCTCATGACAAGACCATACGGGATGGTTATACACAACAATATAACCAAGTGCATTTGCCTCCTCAATAATCTTGTTAATGTTCCGTACAGAATGCTCCGGAGAGCAAAAGCCATTTATAACAGGAGAAGCTTCCCTTTCTTTTTCATTTTTTTTATTCAACACATTAAAATAAAAATCATAAAAGCGTTCGGTTATTCCAACCATACCTACTTTATCGGGCCGGGGAGAATAAAAATTTAAGTGATACGCTTTATCTGCATTTTGACTTTTCCCGTCATGAATATTATTTTCATAACCATTAAGCGCAACAAAATTTTCATCATTTAAAGAACTTCTATCTCTCATATATAAATGATCGGTATACGCCAAAATAGAATACCCGTGAGCTTTGTAATATTCTTTTACTTGTTCCGGCGTAAATTTTCCGTCTGAATCCGTAGAATGAGAGTGAAGATTTGCTTTATAACCGATAGTATCAGGCAATAATATTTTCATAATAAATTTTCCTTGTTTAATGCACTGTTTTTATATAGTTCTTATACCAATAAAACTAATCTTTATAATTCCTCAATCCATTTTATCTCATAAGGGCGCAATTCAATGCTTTGCTTTTTCCCATTATTGTCATAAAAATCGGTAACAACATTTTGCGATGTATTATTGATTATCGCATACATACCCTTTCCAGCATAATAGTTACAATCACAATTAGTGTTTGTAACAAAATTCTTAGTCACAAACTCTTCTTTATGTGCGCACCATAATATTGCACGGTAAAGCAATCTTGTATTCTCTCCGTTATATTTAAATCCACACATATAAAAGCTTCTGCCTTTGCCGAACGAGTTTGCAGCCGCACGAACATGACCTGCATTTATACCAAGTCCCATGTTTTTATCCGGAACAATATCAAGTATTTCCGTCCCATCAAAAGCGAATACGTTATCAACACCGTCATTATAATCGATTTGGTGCTTATTATTCTCAAAAATAAAATGACTATCAGTTACCGAATAATTATATTTATGTTCAATAAGCGAAAGAGAATTTTCTTCTTCTACACCTAAAACATCACCCAATGCAAAAAACCTTCCACCATTATATATCGATGTCGGTTCGCCTATTCCGATAAAACCTCCGCCATTATAAACATATTTTCTAATTTTTTCCAAAACTTTTTCATCTTTCCAGTTTTCCCCGCCGGTAAACGCAGTATCTCTGTCTCCGTAATTCAAGATAACGTCATATTTTGAAAGGTCTTCATTTTTTACATCTTCAAAATTGATAAAATCCACATCAATCGGCAATCCTGCAAGTGATTCGAGGACGCCTTGATAACGTGTTATTTTTTGATAAGGCGCATCTTGACAAATCATATGATTCATCCAACTTCTTACTTTGCCCCAGCAATTTAATATTGCAACTCTTGCCACACTGAAAGGTTTTCCACTGTTTGCTGCATCATATATACTACGAAATTCTTTGCATATATTCTCTATGGATTGCATAAATTTAGGAAATTTATCTGCAAGAGAAAGATATCCCCCGAAACCGATTCTATCTACAGGCTTACGCATTATAGCACGACGTGCCGCCGCCCAACCTCGTAATAATTCATCCGAAGCATTATCGTCGTTATTTAGCGTATCAGGGAAAAAATAAGGCAAAAAGCGTGCCTCCCTGTATTTTACAAACGGAATTTCAGAAAGCATTCTCGCCGTTGCTCCGCTGTTCACACTCCCAACAACGGCATCAAGACCCATATTAGAAAAATATTTACCGTATGGCTCTCCACCTATCCAGTTATCGCCTAAAAACATCATTGCCTCTCTGCCATACGAATGTACTATATCAACATAATCTTTCATCGTATTGCAAACGAATTCTTCCACAAGGTCCATATATTTTTTAAAAGTATCCGTCGGAACTCTGAAGCAATTACAATAATAACCTCCGTCGACAATATCCTCTATCCTTATTTTATAGCCGAATTTTCTTTCAAACAACTTAAACATTGACGGACTTGCAGTAGTAGCATACCCGAACCAATCAAAATACTTTTGCTTTGAATCCTTATTTCTCACGAGAAAAAAGTGGTAAAAGAACGTGGTAAATCTAACCACGCTTACTTGCGGGTTCTCTTCAAGCCACTTACCAAGATCTTTTGCCATAATTTCTTTTGCTTCCGGAAATATAGGATCAATGTCTCTATCTTTTTCGCAAGTCCAGCCGTTTGTAGTATAATTATATATTTGCGTTGCATCCCATAGCGATTTAGCAAAAAAACTAACCGTATATTCATGCATCGGAATCGCTTTTTCTATAACTACTCTTTTAGAATTATAATCATAACGCCAATCTTTAATTTCTTTTCCTGCTGTTCTGTCAAAAACCTGCCAATAATCTTTGGGGTTATCTGAATCGTTAATAGAAACTTGATCTTTGTAATAATCTTCTATAGGGTTTATTTCAAGAATACTTTCAACCGCCAAAACCCTTTGAGATAGCAAAGCAATATTCTGCAGAAAATCATCATGAGCATAGGCCCACGCATTATTGCCTCTCGCAAGAAAATATGTTTTATAAACTTTAACGTCGCCAAATACCGAGGTATCTTCGGGAAGTTCTGTTCCATCGCAATCGCGTATAGCGTCAGCTCCCCATTGCTTCATAACTCGACACGTTCCGTCTATAAAATTTTTATCGGTAGGAACCGTTACCCTGCCAAAACTCATTGTTTTTCTCCTCCTAAAAACTCGGGCTTTCCGCTATTTAACCTCGAATTTTCTGCTGCGAATGCCACCATATGACTTTCAATCGATTTACCGAGAGTAGTCAGCCCTACTGATTTCTCATTGCCTGCTACATAATTTAAAAAATCCAGCAACAACAATCTATCTCCGCCACAATGTTGAGATAATTTATCATCAACCGTAACATGTATAATTTGCTCTTTTTCTCCAAACAGCTCTAATTTTATCTCGCCATCTTCGATTAGGCAATTCATTTCTCCTTTTGTTCCGCAAATTTGCGTTCTTCTATAGCATTTATCAGAAAAAGCCTGCATAGTAAGATTTGCTAAGACTCCGCCTTCCAACAACATATTCACCATTTGGTGATCGCAAACATCGTTATCACATTGATAAACGCATTTATCATAATAATCTTTTTCTTCATCGATTACTTCAAATGCATTTTCAACCGAATAATCTCTCACTGATGGCTGCTTAACCATAAAAGGACGATTCTTATATAATATGTAAGCGCTATACAAACAATCTTTTTTATATTTACAGATTTTACATCTTTTTGCTGCGCCGTCAGGCATATTTTGTTTCGTGAAATAAATCAAGTTTCCAAATGACGACAACTCTTTGCAAGATTTTCCCGTCAGCCACAAAATTAAATCCAAATCATGACAGCACTTCGCAAGAATCGAAGGACATGTTTCAACGCTATTATGCCAATTGCCTCGCACAAAAGAATGGGCAAAATGCCAGTAGCCGACATTTTCCGTTTGATTTATGTTAAGAATTTCTCCGATAACACCCGAATCTAATAATTCCTTAACTTTCATATAAAATGGCGTATACCTTAAAACATGACACACCCCTACTTTCCTGTTTAATTCTTTTGCTTTGGAGTAAATATCCATAACATCACAGGCATTAAGAGCTATGGGCTTTTCAAGCAATATATCATAACCCGTTTGCAACGCTTTTATAGCATATTTGTGATGAGTATCATCAACGGTAGATATAATCAATACATCAGCCAATTTACCTTTTCCAAAAAAATCATCTGCTTTGTTGAATAGATTTTCTTCAGATATTTGAAATAATTCCTTAAATAAATCCGTCCTTATCTTGTCAATGTCACACGCTGCCGCAATTTCTATTTTCTCTGACTTTGCAATATTAGAAAACATCATTCCTCTTGCGCCACAGCCTAAAACCGCTATTTTCATTTATATAATTTCCTTTATAATTAAAATATTATCTCGCCTAAAGTATATGGATATAATGACATATCAGCTCTTTTTATTGAATTCCAGTAAACTGTATTCACATAACCGTTTTGGCAAAAATTATGCGCAATTACCTCAAATCCAATCGTTTTATTCATCAAAATATCGACTTCCAAATCAAAACAGTATCCTTCTCCGTTTTTTTCAAAAGATAAAACCGTAAATCTGCTTTCTTCTCCAAACGCAGTATATATTCCTTCTGCATTTATTCTGAATTTGAAATCACCTTTCTCGATACTCTTCGTCTTGTGATTTGTTTCACTAAAAAACAACTCAACGCTATCCTGTTCCCAATCATCCATGTTATTTGTACAAAAGTACGGAGCAGGATCCTTTACTGACATTCGCAATTTTAGTTTATTATGGTTCTTTTTCACTTTAAACGAAAAACTAAAATCTTTTATTTCCGGATCAGTGTTATCGTCCGAATAATTTATCTCAGACCACTCATCTTTAATAAGTATAATTTTTTTCGTTATGTTATTAACCTTAAACGGAGAAAGAGAATAGTCAAGTTTACTAATATCGGTTATTTGATTTCCGATTCCTTCCGCATATATAAACTTCCCGTAATAAGAATAGGCATACTTCACTAACCGCTTATGTTCCGCTTCATAGCGGTCCATTTCAATCTCTCCGGATTTTACTTTGTTGTATAAATTCATCAGTCTGCAAAAATCAAATGAGACTTTTGAATTTTTAATACGATTTTTATAACTATCGCTATCCGCGTTTTGAATAGCCTTATTCCAATAGCCCTCACCGCGTATTATAAAATCATCATTTGCAAGCATCTTAAAGTTTTCCTTCTTTTCCCCTTGCAAAGTCTCTGCTTCTTCCACATATTCACATAAAAAATCCAAATACTGTTTAATAAATGGTGCGGAGTTTTTTCCGTAAAATCCGATTAAGAACAAATCTATATATCCAAGATATTCCTCATAACTCATAAACGGATTTTGAAAAAGTTTTGCCACAAGATATGCTCTCAACTCATAAAATTCAAACGGAAATACATCCCCGTTTCCTTGTTGAAAAATCCCGTATGCGCCTTTTTTCAATAAATATACAGTGTCATAATATAGTGCTTTGAAATTTGCCAAAGGAACAAAATAAAACGAAAAATTGCACCAGTAATTCCATATAAACACCTTTTTCGATATTTCAAACCATTTGTCTATTTGTGCCTTTTCTACTCTGCACTTTTCTTCGGTTTCATCTGTTAAAATTCTGTTAAACGGAGAATTGATGCAGTATTGAACCATAACGTTATCTTCAGGCTTTATATATTTCGGAGGTTTTTTAGAAAAATGATAAGCGAAGGTATGAATTATAACATCGGGAAACTCCTTTTTTACGACACTTGCTATTCGGTTTACAAAATCAATGATTACACCCGAATAACTTTCCTCACGCTCAAAAACTCTCTTGCAATTATCACACAGACAATAGTTGTTTTCGAAATCGCCATATGCATCGTTTTGAGATATAGACAATATTTTACAAGACGAATGAGCCCTCAAGTATTTCAATACCTTTTGCAATACAATTTCAAAAACCTCGCTATTAGTGAGACATATCTGATAACGATGATTTTCGCCGTACCTACCCGGAGCAAAAGAAAAATACTCCGGATGGCTCTCAAAATATTCCTCGTACGGAACAAGCTTTTCAAATGTATGACCGAATAACCCCCAATCAAAGGCAAATTCGACACCACTAAGATCGCCGTATGCTTTTCTGTTGTTTATTTCGCCAACAGTAAATTCAAGTCTCTGCCTTGTCCTGTATTTTTCGTCAAACGCAATATATGAATAATCCAGTCTTAATTTAGATGTAAAATTAAAATCTATATCGGCAATTTCAATATTTTCATCCTTACGTTTATAAAAAAGAGTCACTTCCGGAGTAAGCCATTCGATTCCGATAAGGTTAAGGAAATGATAAACACCGAACAGCGTTCCTTTATCCGTTTTCCCTGCAATATAAATATTCCCGTTTCTATAGAACACCGAAAAGGAATCGTTATTTTTTAACGCACTGATTTTATCTTCAGAGAAAAATTCGCCAGGAACCTTTCCGATAACAATCTTATGTCCTTGCGTGGCAGGAGTCTTACAACCATAATCTAAAAATTTTTGAAAATGTTCAACCAACTCCTGCTTTGCAATGTTACAAGTCGCGCTGTTGTCTGCTAATATTAAAAAATCATTTAAATCAATATTATTGATAGTCATTTTAATTTAATCCAAACTGTTTTTTCCACTCGGCAAAAGAATTCTTTGTTCCGCCGCCTTCAGCCATCTGGCTTATACCTGCCATATCAATATAAGTAAAAAACTCTGTTGCCAGTTCTTTCTTTTCTATTGAGTCCACAATATAGCCTAATTTTAACATCATGTATTCAGGCGTAACAATTACCTCGCCAAATCTCTTAATTTTCTCACTTTTTTCAAGATCCGAAAGCGTCTCATCTGACTTCACTTTATCTATTGCTTTGCGAATAAGTTTAATTTGCGAATCCAACAACTCGTAAGAATAATTTTCAGCATCTTCAAACCCTAAAGAGTTATCGGTCGTTGCATGAAACCCGTTTTCTTTTGTCGCATCCAGAGCCGCAAAATGATTCTCCCAAACATCTAAATACAAATTTACATATTCATCGTAACCTTCTCCGAAATATAACTTGTTAAAATGCCTTATAAGTTCGTTAACGTTTTGATTAGGATTCCACATCAGCTTTAAGCAAAGCCATTGATGGAGATGATAGTCATAATAATGTCCTTCACTCGGCGTTCCTTGGGACAACACGCGGTTAACATTTATATCTATATAGTAAAGATAGTTGTCACGGAGCGTTGCGTAATTAGGCAAATACCAAAGATAATCCGTATAGCAGCACTGATAATCCCATATTTCAACAGAATCGGCAAGCATAGTCCACTGCGTAAATTGCTGCCTTAATTCCTCATTTTGATCGCATTCATAATCCCATACAGAATGATAATTGCATATTCTGTATGCGACCTGAATTGAAATATTTTTGTCTAAAACGACCTTTTCGTTAATCGGTTTATAGCCACCTGCTCCATCAGACACAACCGGTGCGGGACGGGATTTTGAATATGCGAATATAACAAATTGAACTTCCTTGTTAATATTGTTTTCGCTCATCCATTTCTTAACTTCTTTTACGATAGCATTTGCCCAAACGCACGTAACCCCGCTGAATGTTCCGTATTTTTCATACGCGGCCGTACATTTATCACACTCACATTTTGCAGAATAATCTCCGTGTCCAAGCATAAGAGAATGAGCACCATCGTTTCTGTCATCAATAATCATCCTCTTACAAATTTCTATCATTTTACTCATAAGAGAGGTTTTGTCGGCAGAATCATATTCCCCGTCTTCAGTCATACCGTTGGTATAGCATACTTCTTCTTGCGAATACCCTTTTGTATTTACCCTGTTATACGACGGATTATATGCATACCATTCGGGATTAGTAGCAAAATATCCCAATTCCCAATTTGAGGAAGCACCATTATCCGTTGATCTATAAGTGGGGGTTGGATTTATACCGTTTACATAAGCATCCGCAGACAATAAATGAGTTATTGTATGCCCCATTCTTTCCGTGTACCAATTACTGTTTCCGTTATAATCAACGTAATACGTATAGTAATATTGCGGATCCATTGCTGAATGTTCGGCATACCGAGATGAATTATTACGCATTTTAGCTCCAAATGTTGTACCACCTTGATAAAAAGCAGTATATGCATAATAATCTCTTACCGCAAATGCAGGTATATCAATCAAATCTATTCCCTTTGCTTTAACCGTTGAATTTGAAGGTAAATATGTTGCATCATAAGTCAGAAATTCTATTCCGAAAAATCTTTCCAGAAATTCATATACACCGTATATATTTCCATTCTTACAAGAAGAATCTATTATATAAACGTTACCGAAATTCTTTATTACGTAACCGCCCGTTTTAAGTTTTGAGTAATCAACATCTGATAAATCCGCACCTTTCTGATACACGGTTTTACCTATAGAAATAATTTCGTCTTTTTCGTTATAAACTAAATTATTATCAGTTTCGACAATTATCCTTGCTCCGCTCGCAAGTTTTATATAAGATGCAAGCTCATTTGCAGCATAAGCTTCATTATCCGAATGTTCTTCCGGAATTATAATTTTATAGCTTGTACTACCGTCTTTAACCAAATACCCATCCGGATCAACAACTGTAGGCAATATAGGATCATCAGGCGGTGTTATCGGAGAGTCAGGCTTCCCGCAACCGATTGCGGATAAGCCGATGGAAAAAATAATAAACAATGAAACTGCTAAAATGTATATTCTTCTTTTCATATATCCACCTATCTAACGATTATCTTATAAATTTTTTGAGTGAAATTATATCCCGCATCATGACAAAAATAAATAATTTCATATATCCCGGATTCTTCAAAAATATATTCTCCATCGGTTATAAGTTTTCTTTGCCTGTCCGGCATCAAAACAAATACCTGAACTGATACGTTCCCGTCAAGATTGTCAAATGCTATAGCAGAAGGTATTGAAATTTTATCTCCCTTATTGCAAGACTCCGGAATATCGCCACTCACTGATATAGCGGGAGAAACATCGTCTGAAACAACATAATTAAACCTCTTCTCGTTTTCGAACAACCCAAAAGAATCTGTTGCCTTATAAGTTACCGTATACTTTCCATATTTTCTCAAAACAATTTCTATATCTTTTTGAGCTGCAACATCGCTGTATAAGTTGTTGCCGTCCGGTGTAATAACTCTTACCGTTACATTTGCAATACAATCCAACACGTCACATGCCATAGCAGAGGATACAACGAGAGTTTCGCCTATTTTAGGCTTTACATTAGACATATCTGTTTTAAAGAGTATTAAAGGACTAAACACATCCGAAAACTTTTGCACACCACTTGAAGTAACTGTAGAAACGAAAGGTTGGTTACAAACTTTTTTTAAAGAAAATACAGCATTTCCCTCTATTACGTTAATGAATTCGAAACTCACGCAAACGAGATCGTCTTCAAACCCTTTAAAATCTGTACCGTCATACCATTTATGAACCGATAATACAGTGGAACCAGATGCTTCGGTTAATGAATTTTTAGAATTATCCCATACCAAATTAAACCACGAATTATCGTTGGAAAACGAACCGATTACAGTACTACGTCTTTCACCGTTTAATGTAATTATAGAAGAAGTTGCATCTCTTTCGGTTATATCGAATACAAGTTTTTTATTTCTGTTTCTATACGAAGTTAATATCATTCTTAAAGCTTCGACATTCGTACCGTTTTTAACGTCAAAAGACAATGATAATTCACTTATCGGTAACTTTTGCGGAAGCATAAAACCTGTTTCGCCGTTTACAGTGAATAATGTTTCTTCTGAGAGGTTCGTCTTTTCTGCGAAATCTCCGAAAACACCATTCCCATCATAAACCGCTACATAATCAGAAATATAGTCGCCCCCTACTACCGGAATCGTAAATTGTCTTGAATTATACTCCTCATTTTCGGCGAAACCTACAGAATATCTGATGCTCATTGAACTACCGGTTATAGCTTCGGCTTTTACAATTAAATCACCAAATAGCACTTCATTGCCACGAGCTTTGTAAATAAGATTATTATCAATATATATTGATCTGTAAATATCACTCGTTGCAACATCGTTTAACGTGTTTTCAACATTAAAGTCACTAATCGGATTATTTTTACCGCGTGTAAACGTTAGCGGGACATCATTCAAATCCATACCTAACGTACTTACCACAGTAAACGTCGAAGAAATCGAATCTGTAAAACCAAAATCATCCGTATATTTAACGATGATGCTATATGTTCCGGATTTATCAAGCAGATATTCAAATGCCGATGAATTTGTGCCAAAATTCTCAACTATTTCTCCGTCAACTTGAATCATGAGTTCAGCATCTACCCTTTTATTGATTTCAACGCTTAAATCTGAACAGACTTTGACTTCCGGCAATACTATTTTATCGCCGACGTTATAACTATCGGAATAAGAAAGCGTCACTTCATTGTAATCGGTTTTTGGTTTTTGATCATAGACGGAAATATAATATGAACGGCTGAATTCGCTTCCCCGCTTATTCTTAACTGAGTAAACAAACTCGTAAATCCCGTCGTCTTCAAATTCTATTTCCTTCTTGTTTTCGACAAGTTTAACGTCCTCTTTATATACCTCGCAATATGCCACGTCCGAAAGATCTCCGTCAATTAAGTCATATGCATATGCTTGCGGAATCGGATATTTATAACCAACAATTCCGTTCGTATTAAACCGAGCAGAAATATACGGCGTCTCATCCGATATTACTCCGTCTGTTCCGTCAAGATTTTGCCCGCCGATCTTATTTATGTGCAAATTTATTTCTGCAGAATTAATTGCCAAAAAGGAGAATTCCAATTTTGCATATCCCGAAGAAAATAGTCCGTTAATATGATTTTCAGTAAACAAACTGCTGTATTTTGTTCCCGACAAATTTTCTCCCGCACTCGCAAGGTATAGCGGATCAGCAAATGAAGCTACCTTTCCACCGTTTATGAAAGCGGTCTTATTCTCATAAGCGAGCGTAATGGTTTTCAATTTTGATTCTTTTGTCTTTCTAACAAAATAATCGCTTTTATTCCCGAGCATATAACCGCAATCCATATACGTCCCCTTATAAAGCGGACTTACCGTAGAAACAAAACCGTTTTTAGAAACGACACTTTGATTTGTACCTGCAATATTAAGAATATTTGTATTATAATACGATACAGCAACGGTAGGTGTAAGATCATCTGTAAGAGTTGCCCAACAAGCAGAAAAGCTATCCCACCAACCGGCCTCATCAGGATGCGAAGTAAAAGCGTAAACAACTTTACTTTCTTCGTCAACGGCATCGGTAAGAGTTACAATTAAATAATCAAAATCATTTTTATTCAGACTTTCGGGAATAGACTGAAAACTCAAAAAACCTTTTGCAAGATCGTCAGTATTAATATAATTGTTATAACAGATTTTTACGCTGTCTTTTCCTTTTGTATCCTTAATTTTAACGGTTAATCCTTTCTTTCCGCTGTCGTTTACAGACTTCTCTTCAATATCAAAATTCTCCGAAGAGGTAAAATAAGGATAAACACCTTTGTTTGTCTGACTGCTTGATTCTGCAGAAACTATTGACAGAGAAAAACAAATTAAAAGCGAAACGATAAATATTCCGGCAAATAATTTAAAACTACATTTTTTCATCTGTTATTCCTCCTTTTCTTAAATATCATCGCTAAAATCAATCCGACGGCAAGTAAAGGTAATGTATAGAAACTTGCATCAATACTCCCGTCGCAACTTTCGCAACCTGATGACTTTCCTTTACCTATAAATTCATATTCCGAAACTTCGGTTAATCCTGCATTGTCCACGGCTGTATAAACGACTTTATATTTCTTACCTTTTTTTACGGTAATGCTGTCGTCAACTATTTTTAACTCCTTGCCGTTTTCATAAACAACCACCGAAGCATCTATATCTGCACCGGAATTATCGTTAACAATAGCCTTTAAGACCTGAACCTGCGTTCCGACCTCATACTCCGATTTGTATTCTCCGGCAAGTATTATACTCGGTTTTTCTTCATCGATAATAACGTTAAACTCTATAACAAGAGATGCTTCGTTTTTAGCTCCTTCATCTGCAATGTATTTAATTTTATATAGACCGGCATTATCAAGTTTAAGAACTTTACCAACGGCAATCTCAGTTCCGTTTACACTTGCCTTCACTGTTACGCTTACCGAACTTCCGTTTCTTTCTGCAATTACAGGTATAATATCCAATACAGTTCCGGTATAATAGGTTTCTTTATATTCCGACTGCATACGAATATTCGCTTTCTTCTCAATAACCGTAACGTCGTAAATAGTTGTAAAAGTTTTTTCTTCTTTACCTAATACAGTTTTATAAATAAGAACATATTTTCCGCTCTCAATAAATACAAATTTATCTGATACGGAAAGAGGATTTCCATTTTCCTCACCATATCTGTATAAAGCAACAGAATAGCTAATGTCTGGATCAGGCAAAATCAAAACAGGAAAAACATAAGCCGTATCTTTTTCAGTTTCTATTATATTATTTTCCTTTACTTTCACTTCAAAACTTTTGAACTCATAAGAAAACTCATTAGAAAAACCTCTGCTATCTGTTACCGAACATTTAACCGTATGGTCGCCCGCAGTTGCTATCCAACTTGGTTTTAAATACTCCTGCCCGTCAAGATAATATTTTATTGTTGCCGCCCCATAATATTCTATATCAAACAATTCGCTAAGAGAGTATTCAATATCTACGATAACGTTTCTGCTAGCTCTTCCTATTTCAGGCTTAGACAAATCGACTTTAAACGTAAAGATAGAATATTCTGTTTCATACGGAACGTTTCCATAGCCTTGCATCTCTTTATCTTTCACTTTAACATGAAAATTTAACGTCGCGTAGGAATGGGAAAATTCAAATGTTGTTTCGTCAGATAGGGTACCAAATTCGCGTATATCAGATCCTTCTGATGATTGCTCGAAAAATCCCGAAATAGAGAGGTTTTCATTGGTGTTTAATAAACCCAAATTTTCAAACAATTCCGAAATCCTGTAATTTCTACCGACTTTTAATTTTATATCCTTTGCTTTTATGACTTGATTCGCATTTTCAATTGTCACTATTTTACCGTAGGCATACGAACCATTTGCCATCCCGCTACCGCTTTTTGCCAAAGCCTGTACAACAAATCTGACTTCTTCTCCGTTTACCGGAATATCTGTCCTAGTCCATACTCCATCCCCCCACTTTTCTGAATTATAGAAGCCTTGAATATAATCAACTTGTGTTTTATCGAAGCATAAAACATCAAATATATCCGAAAGTTTATATTTCAGTGTCGCGCTTTTAATCAGCGCGTTATGTTTTGCAACGACAAGAGGCTCTGCCGTTTTCATTTTAAGATTTGCTTGTCCGCTGTAATAATACGTTCCGTTAAAAGACCTAAGACCGATTGTATGCTCTTCTTTTAAACCGATAAAGTGCATTCTTAAAATACAAGAATTTATCAGATTTTTATCGGTGAGTACCGATTGAACATACTCTTCCGAATAACGATTTCGTAATTCTTCGGGCAAATCTTTCGACGAGCTTTTTCTCCACGTTTCATCGGTAATATTTACAAGAAGAACATTTCCATCCTGTTTATACACTTCACCCGTATATTTGATATAGTAACCCGTTTGCCCGCCGATAAGCGTATCGGCATTCTTTACAAGATATTGAGAAGTTCCGGTAACGTATGGTTCACCAAATTCGTCAAAGGATATTTCGTCGATTAGCGAAAAATATGCACCGCTTTGAGTAAGAATGTATGTCAAAGATTTCGTAGGATCCGTAGGCGAAATATAAGATATTTTAACAGCCTGTGCTTTTATTATGCCTTGTTCGGAAACATGCTTAAAATTCACTATTAAACGGCTACCCCAACCGGAACTTTCCTCAGAAACGCCCCTCCTGAACGCACCGTTAAAAGTTAACAACACATCACTTCCGGCACCATTCGGTACTACAGTAAGTGGTAAGCCGTCGGTAGAAATATCTTCCTTGACGCCAAGAATATAAGAACCGCCTTCTGCAATAAACTCGTTTCCGGAACTTACAACAATTATACCTTCGTCGGAATATATATTACTATTATGCACAACCACACATTTAACGGAATAATCGCCAGGGGCTAACGGTCTGAAAACAGACGATTCCAATGCTTTCTCGCCTACATAATACTTAACGGTAAAACCGGCTTTAGCCTCAATTTCGAAAGCCGACGATAAGTCAATATTCTCACCATATATTGCAGACTGTTTCAACCCTTTAAATGTGACCTTAGGCTTGTACTCTTTCACCACAAAAGAGAATGCGGAAGCAGCGGTTTCGCAAGGTTTTCCTTTCGCCGCAAGTTCGGTATCTTTTACTTTTACATAGAACGTAACCGATTCTCCCGTACCCGCCGTATATTCGTAATCGCCGTCAAGAGTTCCTATCGAACTATACGTCCCGTTTTCTTCGGTCGATATAAGCAATTCCAGATTACTATCACATTTATTCAGCGTTGAAAGATTCTTGAATAATTCGCTAGCTTTGTATTTTTCTCCGGAAATCAGTTTATCCGCTTTCTGCGTTATTACCTCGTTTGCTCCTTCTACTACGTCAAACGCTCCGTAATAATACGGCGAGTGCGGCATCGCATCGCTTGCTCCCGATATTAACTGCATTACCGTATATACTTTGCTCGCTCCGTGCGTGAAATTCGTCTTCGTCCAAGTACCTTTTCCCCAGTCTAAATACCTTATCTCTCCGCTTGTCGTCAACGCCGTTGTATCCGTCGTCGTAAAGCCTTGTATATAATTCCCGGTAGTACTCGTTACGTATTCCGTATTGTACAAATCGGTTAACGCATAGCTCGTTCCGTTACTTTTTATCAACGCGTTATGATTCGTATATATCGCAGGTCTCGGTTTTTGTATTTCAAGGTAATTCGTTCCGCCATTGTAATAGTTATTTCCGTCAAAATGACGTAATAAGATTGTTGCTTCGCTCTGTAATCCTACCGCCGTAAATTCCCATTTGCAACATCTTAAATCTTCATCTCGGGAAAGACTCAATGCTCTTGCCGGATCATACATCTCTTTCTGCTTACCGCTGAGATTCGCCGAAGAGCTTGCCAGCCATGCCTCGTTACTCAACTTCAACATTACGGTATTGTCTGCAACGTATACGCTTCCGTCTGCATCGTTACTTACATAAAGCGCCAGTGCCTTTCGCGTAGAAAAACCTACGTTATTCGTCGGTGCTTTTTGCAAATATTGCTCAGTCCCCGTCACGTACGGCAAACCGTTATCGTCAAACGAAATATCGCTTATCAACGAAAAATACATCGCGTCTTTCGTCATAACGAAACTAAACGATTTACTTTCGTCGTTAATCGCTTTGCAAGTAAAAATCAATGCCTTGGCATCAGGTACCGCTCCGTCAATGCCGCCGTTTAAATTCGTCAACTGTCTAAATCCCCAAAACGAACCCGACGGATTTGCGGCTCTTCTGTATACGCCGTTATACTCTAATTTAACGTCGTTTCCGGATGCCGTCGGCGTTATCGTCAGCGGTAATCCGTCTACGGTCTTATCCGCGCGTGTTCCGAACTGATAGCTCCCTCCCGTTACGGTAAACACTCCGGTGGTTTCCGCTTGTACCGAGTTACCTTTCTGTCCAAATGCAAAAATAGCACACAAAAAGGCAATTATTGACAATGCAATAATTATGCTTGTCTTTCTGAGCTTTGTCATAAATAAATTCCTCCTTTTCTAATTATTTCTATCCTTTTAATCCGCCAATACTCAGCGATTTTGTTATTACACTTTGGAAAGCACAGAATATCACGACTGACGGAATCGAGCATATAACGAATCCGGCGAGTATTTCCGGCAATATCGCGCCATATTTGGCAGAATTGTATTGAAAATCGTACATTCCATATGCTATAGTAGGAACACTCGGCATATAAACCAGTGTTTCAGAATAATTGTTCCAATGCCCGATAAAAGAGAGAACGTAAAGGGTAATCAGTGTAGGCACCACTTGCGGTATTATTATTCGTAAAAATATCGTAAAATGCCCAGCCCCGTCTATTGAGGCCGCTTCGGAATATGCATTCGGAATTGCCTTAAACAGACCATATAATAACAGAAAGTTAAATCCGAAAGGATGTCCCGGAAAAATGATATACATCCATAAATTATTATAAATTCGGAACTGTCTATACACTATAAGCGTATTTGCAAGGCTCCCGACAATAGGAATTATCATTACAAATAAATTTATATTAATCAGGGCTTTTTTACCGAAAAATGCATACCTTGCAACAACATAAGAAACAAGGACAGTCGGCAATAAACCAAAAAAACTCTTGAACGTCGACAATATCAAACTGTTAAGATACATATCAAAAACGCCGTATGTAATTAACGTACCGTTCTTTACCACTTCAATCTTTAGCAGTTTAAAAACCTGCGAAAAATTTTCCCAATGCCAAACCTTAGGAAGTCCGATAAAACTATTCTGAAAATCCAAAAGCCCCTTAAAGGAGGTCAACAACATCCAGAAAAACGGTAAAATAAGTGTTATGCCT
The DNA here is from genome assembly GCA_934254815.1 of uncultured Clostridia bacterium. Classification (GTDB taxonomy): domain Bacteria; phylum Bacillota; class Clostridia; order Christensenellales; family Borkfalkiaceae; genus UBA10281. Next base: position 66,491 of record CAKQME010000003.1, read on the forward strand.
TGAATTAGAAAAATCAAGCCCGTCACTATAAAAATAGGTTCTGTTTTTTTAATATATGTCTTATTCATAGTCTCCCTCACTGCGCGGAATAATTATCACGCATAGGATCAATTTTATCCATAATCCACCTGACGGATAACGTGATCGGAACGGTAATAATCGTTAACATAATTGATACGGCAGATGCAAACGGGTATGCAGTCAAGTCGCCAACCATTGCAATTTTAAACAAATAATATCCCATAAGATAAGCATTTTCGGGAACGCCGTTTAAACCGTAAAAAATAAACAACGCCCCGCCACCGGTAAACATTCCCGCGATACCGGTTATGATATACGTCGCTAAAGTAGGAGTTATCATTGGGACAACAATGTATATCAACTCTTTAAAACTCGTTGTGCCGTCAATTCTTCCCGCTTCTGTTATTTCAGGATCAATTGCATTCATAGCATTTGAATAAATTATAATCGAAGTAGCAAAGCCCAGCCACAATGCATAAAAGACTTGAACGCCGAAAGCAGTATCATTACTTCTTAGCAGATTAGGCAGTTCGGTTTTGAATACCTCTTTCCACATAAGAGGTAATCCGAGCTCTACGAATTTCATAAAAAGCATCGCCATTACTACGCCTGAAACCATACTCGGAAGCATATATATTATTCTGATAAAACGATGCCCAAACCTCTTTTTATATAGATAGTATCCAAATAATATGTTAAGAGGCATACCGATTATCCAGGTAAGCAAAAACATAAGCAGGTTATTTTTAAGCGAAATAACAAGATAATGTGTTTCTAACCCGTTGAAAACCATTTTAAAGTTTTCAAACCCGACAAAATACGTTGAAAAATCCGAACGCATCCCTTTAAACGCCAGCGTTATGTTATTAAAATTAAGATAAACATAAAAAACAGCAAACTGCGCCAAAGGGAAAACCAACATTAAAAAAATGAATAAATTCTTATTAAGTTTATTTTTATTTAGTTTCCTTTGCATTTTTACACCTTATACCTGAGCTTCTAGGAATTTTTTATAAGCGGTTACACGTGTTCCCCAATCCCCTACCCAGTAATCTTTCATTTTTGAAAAATAAGTGTTTGCGCTATAATAGTATAATCCGTTTGTTATAACGTAATCGCTACCGTTATGGGAGTTAGACGGGAACGCTCCGGATTTTGTCGCAGAATATACGTTACTATAAAAATCGTTCCTTATAAACTTATTGTGTGTTCTGTCGTGGTACAATTCCAAAAAGTTTTTAGTAAACGATGACAATTTTGTTTTCTGCTCAGAAGTAAGTTCAACATTATACGGCATCAATCCACCGCTTTCAACGGTAAAGTTCTGAATGTATTTCTTTTGATACATAAATTTGATAAAGTCTTTGCAAATAGTTTTTTTATCGGAATCGGATTGTTTAAGCATTGCGATATACATATTATCGGCAATATTATATACATTTCCGCTTTCTTTCTGCCCCTCAAAAATCGGAAGAGTCATGAACCTATAATTGCGCGTTCTGAAAGCGTAATCTCCAAAACCTTCGCGAGCAAGCGTGTCAAATGTTGTCCTCGCCTCGTTCTCCCAATAATCACCCTCTATAAGCATAGCACATCTGTTAGTCGAATTCTGTGCAGACCATATTATATAATCATTTTGCGCATCGGTATGAGAATAACTCAAATTAGACGCATTTGGATTTATATATGTATTCGTTATTCCAAGAGATACGTCCTTGCCGGCTAAATATTTATCAAAAAAATCAAGCGCAACTTTTTTGCCCTTCATTTCAGCAAGTTTATAACCGTTTTCAACAGTAATAACTTCTTCTCCGCTGCCGAAATCATACGTTCCGTCAAACGTAAAATTCATAAGCCATTTGTCAACGCCGTCATATTGTGCGCTTATCATGTAATAAAGATCGTTAAGGTAGTTAGAGAATTTTCCGGTATAGTTGAAAGCATATCCGAACATTTGCTTTGCTTTTACACACATATCCTCCCACTGAGCCTCAGTAATAGGGTGACCGTCATCGTATGTTCCTTCTATTCCGTCTTTACCCTTAGACAGCTTTTCAGTCGGAGAAGAAATAAAACTGCCGGATTCGTTAAACAAAAGACCGTATTTCAGAAACAAATCGTGGTCATAAACAAAAGTTCTTACAGCCTCCTGTAACGGCAAAGCATAAAGCCCGCCTTTTCCGTCTCCATATGCAATTTTATATTCTTCGGAACCAAGCATAAGGCTTTCTATCGTATCCCCGTCATTATCAGGCGATGAAGTCCAAATATCACTTATGTTCTCAAGATATCCTCCGTTAATTAACTTGTAAATATACAAGTTACTGAAAAACAAATCACTTGAAAACGTCCCGGACTGAATATTACTTAAAATTTGCGAAAACTCGTCTTTATTAGCTCTTACCGTAAGCTTATATTTATTCTGCGGGTTAGCAGCGTTATAGTCGTTTACAACAGTATCCAACCAAGTCCTGCCATATCCCCCGTTAAAAACCGAGATAAAAATTGATGGCCTTTTGTCGTTAGCATTCCCATTTTCTGTCCCTCCGCATGCAGACAGCATACTTATCGTTGTTATGAACGTCATCACTACAACAAACACCTTAAACAATCTTTTTTTCATTTTGTTCCTCCTGAAAATCCGCGCCTAAACGCAGAGTATCCATATTGTTGTTTTATATATATAATTTTACATCAGAATATATATAATGTAAATAAAGAAATTTATAAACTTATATGAAATTTTTACACAAATTTCAGTATTTGAAAATCAAATAGAAAGATACGCGAAAGAAACGCGTATCTTTCTATTTTCTCTAAATTACTTATTAAAATTGCTCAAAATCATCTTCAACAAGATTGTCGAGATCTGTATTATCACTTACTCTTAAAACATCATTTTGGTTGAAAACCTTTAATTCCAAAATTGGTTTATCATATTTTTTCATATTTTTTCCTCCTTTAATTTATATTGCAAACCCTTTGTTTTTTAAATACTCAAATTTGCAATTGTCAAGAGAACCTTCTTTATAATAAGTCAAACCTAAAGTTGACACGCTTGCAAGCAAATCTGCTTGCATATTAGTTTTTTCCGAACCGGAAACAAGATTCAGTCTAAGCAACATATATTGCGGAGTAATCAAAACCGAGCGGATACGCGTTTCTATAAGAATTTTATCCTCTGAAGAAAGAGACGCATCCGCTTTTACGGCAGTTATTGCCGATTGCAGTTTGCTGACAGCATTTTTCAAAGCAGTCGCATCATACGTTGAAGAAACTTTATTATTTAATCCGTTGTCTGTTGAAGCGTGAATTCCTTTATCGGAATACATCTTATCCATTATTGCACGATATTCCGATACATACGCAGCATATTTTGAATTTCCGAAATACACATTATCAAAAGAAGAAATAAGCTTGTTTACATCTTGCTCCGGATCCCACATAAGTTTAGTGGAAACATATTGGTGTATCTTGTTCTCATAGAAATTCCACTCGCCCGGACACCCTTGGGACAACAAATGATTGACGTTAATCGTCTTATAATATTGATAATTAGACTTAATCGCCTCAAAATTCGGTACATACCACAAATAGTCCGTAAAATTACAAGTATAATCCCAGATTGCAATCTCAGACGTAGGACTCAATAACGCACCCCATTGTTTAAATCTTTCGCGAAGTTCGGCATTGTTAGAACAACTCATATCGTTAAGTGCGTGACTCACACAGTTTCTGTATGCCATTTTTATGTTAACGTCTTCACGAAGTTTAACACGCGCGTTAAGCGGAGAATAACTACCGTCAGAATTTTTTGTCACAGGAGCATCCTTTCCTTTACTGTAGGAAAATAGTACGAATTTAACGGTACGATTTATTCCTTGCGCCGCCATCCTCGTTTTAACTTCCTTTGCTATTGCATTTATCATAACTATGGTAGCACCGGCAAAAGTTCCGTTTTCGGAATATGATTTTTTACAATTATTACACTGACACTGCGCGCCATAATCGCCAAATCCGAGCATAAGATATTCTGCATCCTTGTTTTTATTACTTTTTATCATAGTCATGCAAATATCTATAAGTACTGATGCCAAACTGTCTGTATTTGACGAATCATATGTCCAGTCGCTTGTTTTTAACCCATTAGTCCAGCATACTTCCTCCGGCGAATAACCGTATTTATTTCTTCTTTCAAAATTGTTTCCTACATAAGCATACCAATTTTGTTTTTTATGAATACATCCCGCCGGCCAAATATTACCTCTATAAGAAGAGTAATCATCTACCGCTTGCGAATAAGAAGAAATCCACCCCTGATTCATAGCATACGCCTGTAATAAAGCAGTAACCGTGTGTCCCTCTCTTGTTGCACATTGAACATCGTTATAAAAATACCCATAATACTTATTACTAAGACCATTTCCTCTAATAGTTTGAATATTTTTAGTCATCGAAGGGGAATTTATTGCAAATTTGGCGTTTTCAATAGGTTCACTATACCAAATAGGATTACTATAATAATCCCTTATGTTAAATGCAGGATTATCGACAATATTTAATTCATCGATAACAACCGTGGAACGGGAAGGAACAGATTCTACGTCTTGAGCGTAAAATTCCACACCTAAAACACTTTTCAAAAACCCAAACGCCCCGTAAACTATACCTTCCGCAGTGTTTGAATCAATAACGATCATATTTCCTATTTTTTTTATAAAATAACCGTCATAAGAAAGCTTTTCGTAGTCTGCGTTGGTTAAATATCCTTCCTCTTTGAGTTGCTCCGTTATTTTATTATTGCCAATAGAAACAACTCTGCTGTTAATTGTAAAAGGGCCGTTTTCGTCGTTCCAAGATTGCATCTCGGCACCGGTGGAATCTTTTACGTAATTATATATTTGCCCTTTCGCCGCCCAGATATGCTGGGCGGCGTCTTTATCTACAACCGTTACATAATTCGTTGATCCGTTCGTTGCGAAAGTATTGTTATTGAAATAAACCGTAACTTCGAATCCCCGAGAAGTCATTACTCCCTTAATCGTCCCTTTCGTTGTATTAAGAGAATAACCCTCAGGAGCATTTTCGACGAAAAAGGCTGTCAAATCAATTGTTTCACCTATTGAAAAAGACGGAAGCGTTACGTTAAAATCAAACTCTTCAAAATTATTTGACGTTTCGATTTCCTTATATGCCTTAACAAGAACAGGTTTTGCTGCCTTTACAGCCCAAACGTCTTTTTTAATGTCTAATACCCGACCAAACAGTTCTGCGTCTTGAACATAAACCGTAGTTCCGTTAAGGTTATATGTTTCATTATAATCCTCTTCTGCCGACATTCTATAGTCATTACTCGCAGCCTCGATTACCTGTGCATAAGACCGACCTTGACGTTCGGGAGCAGTTGTCGCTTTAAACTCTTTCACGGTTCCATCGGAGAAAGTTATTACAATATACGAATCGGCAAAGAAAACTCTTGAATAATTATACTCTTTGATATTTATTATAGCCGAATTAAACAATAATTCATTTCCTTTCGTATAAATCTTAGAAGAGTCGATATTAATCTTTAACGTATGATTTCCGATATTGCTGCTGATATTGGTATAATATTGGTTTAAGACATTTAATTCTGTAAGTTTATCGGCAAAAGCTTTGTCTATATGAGAAATAAAGCGTACTCCGTAAGGTTCGGTAATTCTTACGGAAGCCTCATCATCAACGCTAAAAACAGCAAACAAAGCTTCAAATGATGTATTACTGTTTACGGTAATCTTGTAACCTGCCGGATAAAGATTATTGTCCTTAATCCAACCGATAAACACTTTCCCTGAAACAGTCTTTGAAGGCAACGTAAATTCTTCACCTGAAACTACGCTAACATTTTCAGTCGCTCCGTCAACATTCAACGTTATCATTAATTGTTTTATAACAGTGAATGTAAAACAAGAAGCTTCGGTTGTTTGATTAAGCACAGAATCTTTTATCTTAATCCATATTGAATAACTATAAGAGTTTTCGGTTTTTTCAACAGGAGTAAAGATATACGAACCATTAATTTTCCCAACAGAATTATAAGTGCCTCCATCCTCCGTTGCAACAAATACTTCTAAATTGTCATCAAACATGTCAAGCGTGCGCTTATTCTTAAACAATTCGTTTATAGCGTAATTTTTTCCTGCAATAAGAGTTTCTCTTGCCGCAAAAACAGCCTCGCTTGCCGAACTTACAGCAGAAATCTTGCCATAAACATAATCGCCGTTTGTTAAGCTGCCTTTTGTCAAATATTGCACAACGTAATACGTATCGGTCGAACCTACCGAAATTGTGCTTTTTGACCATGTTCCGCTTGCCCATTTAAGATACGAATAACCATTTTCGGTAGTAAGTTTTGTCGTATCACTTGTCGTAAAACCCTGAATATAATCAAGGTCGGACGGATTAGCATATAAAACGTCAAACAAATCCGTTAAGTTTTTATTTACAGCAGCGCCTTTTACAACTCCTCCGGTTTTCGGTATAATCAGCGGGCTTGCTACGGTTCTGAATTTAAGAGTTGCTTGCGAACTATAATATGCGGTTCCGTATAACTGACGCAAATTAATGGTATGCTCTCCGGTAAGACCCAAAGCTTTTAACTCAAGCATAACTCCGTTCGAAAGCATCGACGTATATAACGACTTATAATTTTCTTCGGTATATCTACCTTTTAACGATTCCGGAAGTTTATCGGATGAGTTCTTAAACCATGCCGCATCGGGAGTGAATTCTTCACCTTTTGTATCGGTAAATACTATTTTACCATCGGTATCACTAATATAATATCCGATATTTGCGCCATGATAGGTTTTACGTAAATAAACAAGTTCCTGTTCCGTGCCGGTAATAAACGGAACGCCGCTTGCATCTATACTAATATCACTTACGAGCGAAACGTAAGTTCCCTTTTGGGTAAGAACTAAACTAATTTCCCGATTAAAGTCTCCCGGATCTCTATATGTAATAATAAATCCTTCTGCCTTCTCGTTAAGTTTCGCAAAATCTATAAGCAATCTTCCGGCCCATCTCGACGCACCCCAACCCGAGCCGCTCCATTGAACGGTTCTGTATGCCCCGTTAAATGCAAGCGTTACGTCGCTCTTTGAGCCTTGCGGTTTAATCGTAAGAGGTAATCCGTTTACTGTTGCATCGGCTTTTGCCCCAAGCGTGTAATATCCGTTTTTAACGGCAAATTCATTGCCTCCGTCTACAGTAATTTCACCTTCAGCATAATCAGAAAGTCCGTTATAGGAAACTTCACATTTTACAGTATAGGTACCTGCAACAAGCGGTCTCCAAACCGAAGAAGACAATTCAACACCGTCTACGTAATACTTAACGGTATAACCTTCATGTGCCACTATTTCAAATGCTGATGACGGATTTATTTCCGTTCCGTAAGAAATCGCTCCGCTTATACCTTTAAAATTAACCTCGGGCGTTTCGTTCCCTACCACAAAAGAGAATGCAGAAGCAGCAGTTTCGCAAGGTTTTCCTTTCGCCGCAAGTTCGGTATCTTTTACTTTTACATAGAACGTAACCGATTCTCCCGTACCCGCCGTATATTCGTAATCGCCGTCAAGAGTTCCTATCGAACTATACGTCCCGTTTTCTTCGGTCGATATAAGCAATTCCAGATTACTATCACATTTATTCAGCGTTGAAAGATTCTTGAATAATTCGCTAGCTTTGTATTTTTCTCCGGAAATCAGTTTATCCGCTTTCTGCGTTATTACCTCGTTTGCTCCTTCTACTACGTCAAACGCTCCGTAATAATACGGCGAGTGCGGCATCGCATCGCTTGCTCCCGATATTAACTGCATTACCGTATATACTTTGCTCGCTCCGTGCGTGAAATTCGTCTTCGTCCAAGTACCTTTTCCCCAGTCTAAATACCTTATCTCTCCGCTTGTCGTCAACGCCGTTGTATCCGTCGTCGTAAAGCCTTGTATATAATTCCCGGTAGTACTCGTTACGTATTCCGTATTGTACAAATCGGTTAACGCATAGCTCGTTCCGTTACTTTTTATCAACGCGTTATGATTCGTATATATCGCAGGTCTCGGTTTTTGTATTTCAAGGTAATTCGTTCCGCCATTGTAATAGTTATTTCCGTCAAAATGACGTAATAAGATTGTTGCTTCGCTCTGTAATCCTACCGCCGTAAATTCCCATTTGCAACATCTTAAATCTTCATCTCGGGAAAGACTCAATGCTCTTGCCGGATCATACATCTCTTTCTGCTTACCGCTGAGATTCGCCGAAGAGCTTGCCAGCCATGCCTCGTTACTCAACTTCAACATTACGGTATTGTCTGCAACGTATACGCTTCCGTCTGCATCGTTACTTACATAAAGCGCCAGTGCCTTTCGCGTAGAAAAACCTACGTTATTCGTCGGTGCTTTTTGCAAATATTGCTCAGTCCCCGTCACGTACGGCAAACCGTTATCGTCAAACGAAATATCGCTTATCAACGAAAAATACATCGCGTCTTTCGTCATAACGAAACTAAACGATTTACTTTCGTCGTTAATCGCTTTGCAAGTAAAAATCAATGCCTTGGCATCAGGTACCGCTCCGTCAATGCCGCCGTTTAAATTCGTCAACTGTCTAAATCCCCAAAACGAACCCGACGGATTTGCGGCTCTTCTGTATACGCCGTTATACTCTAATTTAACGTCGTTTCCGGATGCCGTCGGCGTTATCGTCAGCGGTAATCCGTCTACGGTCTTATCCGCGCGTGTTCCGAACTGATAGCTCCCTCCCGTTACGGTAAACACTCCGGTGGTTTCCGCTTGTACCGGTTTATAGCCAAACATTATCCCTGCAACGACTGATAACATTAAAAGGACAGCGGTGAGTACTATAAACAATCGTCTTTTTGTTTCTTTACCCATATTTATATTTTCTTCCTCCTACTTTTACCGAAAAATATCGGCTTATTTTTTTTTACAATGCAATAAGGATTACCGGCTCCTATCCGCATTGCTGAATTTATTATAAACCACAATCGCTTTTATGTAAATATACAAATTTACGAACATATATTAAATTTTTACATAATTTCTAATCGATATAACTATATTTTACACCTTTTAATGGTGAATGCACTATTCGTTTTTGCGCAGTTTGTTGCATTTTTTTATTATTGAATATTAATTATTTACACAATAAATGTTCTAAACATAAAAAAATCATAAACGTGTTGACAAAAAAACATCTTTGATTTAAAATAAAAAAAAGGATTGAATCAGGTGGAAAATGTATATTGAACAAAGTTTTAAATCCCAACACGAAAGACAACAATATTTCAATAACGATCCGTTAACTATCTCGACAAATGAATTCGGATTACACGACTTCAAATATCGTGAAATTTATGGAGAGCGCACAATCCAGGGCTATACTGCTCACATAATTCTTCGCGGTTGCGGAACTTTTAATCTTGTAGATAAGAGTTTTCCTATCTCAAAGGGAGACGTTGTTATTTCGTATCCCGGTTTAAAACTTTCATTTAAAAACGACCAGAATAATCCATTACGATATTTTTGGTGCATGTTCAATGGGTCAGGAGCTAAAGTTGTCGTTGACTCTTCCGCTTTTTCAGTAAATAACCCCGTTTACCATTTGCAAAACAGCACCCCTGTTATTGAAAAAATCGACGAACTTATTTCTCTTGATCTAAACAAAACCGATTTTAAATTCAGAACTCTTTCTTTTATTTTTTTTCTATTTGCTCGTATAAAAGAAGAGCGCGAAGCATTATCATTGAAGGTTAAATTCTCAAAAAATGATTATATTCAACAAATAATTCAGTGTATTGAATCTGACTATTCAGATCCGACTTTTCGCGTTACAGATATTTCTAAAAAACTTTCGCTCAGTCATTCATACATTTGTCAGTTATTCAACAAGACTTCCGTTATGACCGTCAATCAATATATAAATATGCATAGAATAAAAGTCGCACAAACATTACTTGAAAAAACAAACGAAAAGATTTGTGCCATTGCAACCGAAGTAGGTTTCGCTGATTTTTCTTATTTTTGCAGGGTATTTAAATCTATAGTACACATGACACCTGAAGAATATCGTTCATACCAAGCCATTCATAAGCGCGAATAAACAGAATATTGTTTGAGTTTTATTCTTTTTGCATAAGGAGTTTTATTATGACTAATTTTTATTTTGAACAAGGCAAAGACATCCCTATAATTGCCGATGTCGACGTATTAATTTGTGGCGGTGGTCCTGCCGGAATAGGAGCTGCTATTCGCGCAGGCAATCTTGGCGTTAGTACTATGCTCATTGAAATGCAAAACAGACTCGGCGGAATTGCCACCGCAGGACTAATGTCCCACTGGACAGGATATTCATCAAGTTTAGTTTTACAAGAAATTCTAAAGGAACAAAATGAAAAAGGGCTGTCTTTCGGCAATGTTCCCGATGAAAATCAATATGAAGACAAGTTCATAGATCAAGAAAGTCTCTCCGTAATATTAGATGAGATGGTAAAAAAGGCACATGTTAAAATTTTACTTTCAACTCTTGTTTGTAAAGCAGTTGTTGAAAATCATACCATAATCGGAGTTATTATTGAAAATAAAAGCGGTCGGGGATTTATTAAAGCTAAAAGAATAATAGATGCCACCGGAGACGGCGATGTTGCAGCATCCGCAGGAGTCCCCTATTTTAAAGGTCGAGAATCCGACGGAAAAATGCAACCTTGCACTTTAATGTTTAAAATAGGCGGAGTGGATTATTCGAAAGCTGTTTTTCCCGGTTCGTTTGAAAGCCTTGTTTATACTCCTAAGGGAGAATTACAATCTTTGGCAAAAAAAATCTTGCCATTCCCTGCAGGGCATGTTTTATTAATGAAACAACGTACTCCCGGTACAGTTTGTTGTAACATGACTAATTCCATAAATATTGATGCAACTAATGGTTTTGATGTTTCAAACGCAACTATACAATGCCGTTCTCAAATCGAACCCATTTTAAATTTTTTACGCGAATATGTACCGGGATATAAGCATTGCTATTTAATCTGTACCGCTTCTCTTCTCGGCGTACGAGAAACAAGACATTTTAAAGGTTTACAATCTCTATCGGCCGAAGATATAACTTCTGCCAAATTTTTTCCCGACTGGATTGTTGAGCAAGCTTTTTTCAATTTTGACGTACATAATATGTCTGGTGCAAGTTTAGATGAAACGGGAATCCAACACCAGTGGGCACAGCCTAATTCATATACTATCCCATATGGCTGCATTTTACCGCAAAAAATCGATGGACTGCTTTTATCCGGAAGAAATATCAGCGGTAGCCATTTAGCCCATTCTAATTTTAGAGCTATGCCGATTTGTATAGCAATCGGAGAAGCCTGCGGATCAGCAGCCGCTTTATCAATAAAAAATAATACTAAATTAATTGATGTTTCAGTAGAGGAAATACAAAAATGCGTAAAACAAACACTGTAAGAAAAACATATGATCTTGTTGTTATAGGCGGCGGTCTATCAGGTATGTGTTGCGCAATTGCCGCAGCAAGACATGGTATAAAAACTGCATTGATACAAGATCGTCCTGTGCTTGGCGGAAACGCTTCAAGCGAGATTCGAATGCATATTTGTGGCGCAGATAAACATGGTCGAGTAGCCGATGCTCGTGAAACCGGGATAATTGAGGAGCTTCTTTTAACAAACCGATTTTACAACACGGAACATTCTTTTTCGGTTCAAGATGTAATTTTTTTCAACTTCTTGCAAAATGAACAGAATTTGGACTTATTTTTAAATACTTGTGCATTATCATGCTCGTGCAAAAACAACTCCATAATTTCGGTTACAGCGTATCAATCTAGTACCGAAACAAAGTTCGTATTCTATGCTAAATTCTTTGCAGACAATTCAGGTGACGGAGTAATTGCAGCAAAAAGCGGTGCGAAATATGTTTACGGCAGAGAAAGCAAATATACTTATAACGAGCCTGATGCGCCCGAGTGCGAAGATAAAAACGTTATGGGTAGTTCAATTATGTTTACAGCAAAAGACGTAGGTCACAACGTACCTTTTATTAAACCTCATTGGGCTTACAATTTTAATGAAGAAGATCTTTCGCTCCGTGATCATAATCAAATAACAAGCGGTTACTGGTGGCTTGAAGTCGGTGGAGAACTCAACACAATAGAGCAAAACGATGACATTTATACAGAACTTCTTAAAGCCTTATTCGGAGTTTGGGATCATATTAAAAATACCCCCGGGCATAATGCCGACAATTATGCATTGGACTGGATAGGCAATGTCGTCGGTAAGCGCGAAAGCCGCAGATTTATCGGTGACTATGTTCTTAATGAAAACGACCTTTCCTCTCCACGCGAATTTGATGATGCAGTAGCATATGGCGGTTGGAATATGGATATACACGTTCCAAACGGAATATTTGCTTTTTCAAAGCAACCTACAACGTATTATCCCGTAAACCACTTATACGGAATCCCGTATCGTTCTCTATATTCTGTTAATATAAAGAATCTGTTTTTAGGCGGTCGACTAATAAGTGCTTCACATATTGCTTTCGGTTCTACGCGTGTTATGGGAACCTGCGCCGTTATCGGTCAGGCAATAGGAACTGCCGCTGCTTTAGCCGTAAAGAGCGACTATAATTCTGCAAAAGATATTAATAAACAAATTACAACTCTTCAAAAAATGTTACTTAAAGACGATTGCTTTATCCCAAATCTAAAAAATACTGACCCATTAGATTTAGCCAAAAAAGCTTTTGTCTCTGCGACAAGCCAAAAGGAGACCAGCCCTTGCTATAACGTTATAAACGGTTTTTCACGAAATATAAACGGAAAAATCAACTATTTTGAAGGTATAAATTTATTCGATGATATTTTAACACTAAAATGGCAAAACTCAATAATTATTAATGAAATCCATATTTCATTTGATTCTGATCTTTCATCAGAATTGACAATAACCATATCAGATGAAGTTAAAAAAAGGCAAAAAACATTTCCTAAGCATCTTGCAAAAGACTTTACGATTGTTTTATCTCAAAACAACACAATTATAAACAAACTTGACATTAAAAATAATATACTGCGTCATAGAATTTTTTCTTTTTCTCCTATAGAAATTGATGAACTTTCGATACAAGTGACTTCAACCCACGGAAAAGCATCACCGCGGATATTCGAAGTAAGAGTATATTAATTTCCCTTATTTTCTCTGCTTTTAAATAAATATACTGGGTAAGTTCTTCTGCACCCGTCACGGTGACACCTGCCACCTGTCAGGATAAAGGCGGACTATTCCCTTGTAAGGAACGATATTTTTTTTGGTTATATTAGGCGTGGGCGATTTTTTTATCGCCCCTGCCTATACTTTTACCTTTTTTCTCCCTTACTTTTCTTTTCGGTTTTTCCGTATAAGAAGTATCGCTATCGTTCCGCTAATTATGCCTATCCCAAGTAACAATAAAATCATAATTCATCTCTCCGTTAAAATATATAGTAAGCTGCTCTTGCCGCCGTTAGGGCGGTATCGCTGCTCGGTTTTTAAAAGCCTTTCTCTTTTAAGTTCCTTTACCGCGCGGCGGATAGTCGATTCCGAAACTTTAAGTTCTTTCGCAATCGTCGGTATCGACGGCCAGCATTCTCCGTTTTTGTCAGCGCGGTCTTTAAGATATAAAAAGGTAGAAACCGCCCTGTTAGAGACTTCGCTCCGATACAAAAAATCAAGCCTGCCCATTATCTTCTTCTCCTTCCGCTATCCGTATCTGATTAAACGGCAGCTGTCTTTTAACAGACGTCCTTAAAAACGGTCTGTCGGTTCTCCTTCCGTCGGACGAAATATTTCTTCTCGCTCCCGCTTGTATTTGCCCGACGGCTCTTCCGCTCGGCTTCGGCTTTTCCGTTTCTTCGGATTTTAAGTCGGGACAATATTTCTCCGCTATCTTTTCCGTCAGTTCCTTTCTGTCCGCATACTCCACCTTCCTTTCTGCGTTCTCTTTTACTTCGTAAGGTTTCCCGAACGATATTCCCCACTCGTAAAACAGTTTTAATCTCACTTTCATCGGATACGCGCCCGTCTTCATTACCACAAACTGTCCTTTCGGCATCGCCTTTAACTCGTCCGAGCTATGCCGGACAAGAATAATACGAACCTTGCAAAAACGCCGCTATTTATGCGCTTTTTTGCAAATTCTCGGTTGGTGTACGTACAGTACTACCGTCCTCGTCTTTGCAACAAATCATCAAAAATATCGGCGTTTTTGTTGCAGGCAAGTCTAACGGCTCGTTTCTTCCTCTGCTTACAGAACCCGTAAGCACCGTTCTCGTTCCGAGCGCTTTCGATAATATTTCCGCCGACATACTGTTAGGTGCGAACCCGCCGAATATGGTCAGCTGGGTATTGTCTACTATTATCTCCCCGCCCTCTTTGCCGTAGTTCTTCTCTAACTGCGAAAAGCTCTGTATTATCGGTACTATCTGTAATCTCCTCGACCTCGACGCCGAAAACATCATTTCCGCGTCCTGTATTTTCGGAATAGTCCCGAACTCGTCGCAGAAGAATATGCACCTGTTTTTAAGCTTTCCGCCCTCTTCGTCCGCCACCGCAAGTATCTCTCTATAAAGTTGCTGAATGATCAGCGAAATCATAAAGAACGTTGTCGGGGCTTCTTCCGGCATTATTATGAATATCGCGGACTTTTCCGAACAGAATTTCTCCGCGTCTATCTCCGTATCGAAACAGAGTATCTGCTCTAATTCCGAATCGAGAAAGGCGTTTAGTCTCGACAGCGCGGTAGACATTACGCTTGCCATCGTCTGATCCGAAGCGTTAAGCGCGGAACCCGCGAACCATTTCGCTTTATGCGTATCGGGCAGCATTTCCGTCAGTTCCTGAAACATGTTCTTTCCGTACTTTTCCGACGGCGCGAGCAATTCCTGTATGAGCTTAAACACCGACACTATATGCCGTTTTTGCGGCTCGCAAAACTCCGCCACGAGCAGTATCGTTGCCGTGAGTATACCTTCCGCCGCGTCGTAAAAGTATGCGTTCTGACCGAACGACGAGGACTCCGCGCCCGACAGTATAATGGTTTTGGATATAATCTTCGCGTACTTCTCCGCTTTCGCCTTATACGCCAGCCTTTCGGGGTGTTCTTTATATAAATCCATATACTTATTGACGAGATGCAAAAGATTGTTCCCGTTGGATTTTGTGGGATTTCTTAAATCTATCACCGAAACGTTATACCCGTACTCTTTCGCTATCTCACCGTAATTCCGCATAACGTCGCCCTTGGTATCGGTCGATAAAAAAGACGTTCCGCTCGCACAGGCGTACTCTATGCACGGGTACAGCCAGTACGCGGTTTTGCCTACGCCTGCCGCGCCTATCATAAGCGCGTGTACGTCGTCCGTGTCTATCATCGCCACCGTTTTTTTACCCTTTCCTTTGCACCCGACGATTATCCCTTGCGGGAGAATTTCTTCTGTTCCTTTTTCGTTTATGCAGGTCGGGGTTACCCCTTTCTTCGCCTGTTTCCGCCATTTGTTCGGCGTGAACGGTATCTGTCTGTACGTTCTCTTTATCTCGCGTTTAGTCGCCCACCGCGCCGAACCGTGCTGTCCGTCGCCTACCGTTTTACTCTTTATCCCGTTTAAGTTATATACGTTTGACAGCAGCGTCACTCCGCCAAGTAAAACAGCCATTCCTGCCGCCGCGATTATGAGAATCGTAACCCCCGACATTTTTGCACCTCCGCATTCTTTCGTATACCTTGTTCTCTTTCCGCCATCAGTTGCTCGTTCCAGTCCTTGCCGTCGGGAAGCATTATCCCGAACCGTATATTTTCTTCCCTTAACTTTTCCGCGATCCTATACTCCGCAAACCTGCCAGCTGGGTCGTTATCGAGGCATAAAAACACCTTCGATATATTCGGATTATCTTTAAGTGTCTGAAACAGAACCTTATCGCCTACGCCGCAACACGCCGCGTAACTATGGTGTTGCCAGCCCTCGCCTTTCATCGCGATAAACGAAAGCATATCTATGGGGGCTTCGAACAAATACAGTTTTTCGCTTTTTCCCGTCCACCTGAACGAATATTCGGGCGAGCTTCCAGCGGCGTTGCCTTTGAACGCCGAGTTCGATTGCGTACCGCGAAGATTGACGTGCTTTAAGTTACCGTTCGTATCGTAGCCCATAAACGCCACGTTATGATATTCCCGCGTTTCGCCTATGAGTTTCTTTTTAAAAAACGGCACGAGAACGTCTTTCGGGATACCTCGCCGAACGTTTAAATATGCGTACGCTCTTTTGGCTTCCTCGTTCAGTTCCGGCGGCTCGAATACTTTTCTCTCTTTCGGTTTTGACTGCCTCGGCTCTTTTTTCGCGATTTCTCCCGCGCCGTTACCGAGAATATATTTCATCGCCTCGACGTAGGTTTTGTCCATAAACCTCTGCACGAACGACACGGCGTTCCCGCCCTTCTGCTCGTACTGATGATACCATAAATTCCCGCGTATCGTAACCCGTTCGCTGCCTTCGCCCCACTCGTACTCCGAACCGCTTCTTTTAAGTTTTTCTCCCGCGCGCATCAGCATTTCCGCTATGTCCGCGTTCCGCGCCGCTTCCTTTTCCCGCGGCGTGAAGTATATAAATTGTGACATCGTTATTCCTTTTTCTCCTACCCTAATTTCAGCCCTTGCGCCTGCTTTTTCTCCGCTATCTTGCGGCGGAGTTTCTTATCCGTTCTCGGTAACTTCATATTCAGCCCGTCTTCCGTTTTATCTGCAAGCAACCCGAATATATATTTGAATAACCGCGTAACCGATAAAGATATATTTACCGCTTCCGAATGCCGTTGCGATATCTTTGTTCTTACGCTATCGGATATATCGAAAGGTGAAATCTTCAACGCTTCGGCTATCACCGCGTTGCGCACCGATTTGAATTCTTCGTTAGCGGACAGCTGCAACCTTGAGGGCATCTTATCCCGATACGTTTTTAATACGTTTTCTCTTTGCTCATACCATAACTCATATAACTTCTGTAAGTCGCCGTCTTTCATAATCTCGTCGACTACGCCGTTTACGAGATTTTTATTGCTTTTCGGCAGATACCCGTACACTTTTTTGCCTTTATGCTTCTGCAGTTTTTCGGAAAGGGTTTTCAGCATTAGTTCGAGCGTTTCGTTATCGTACCTTTTATCGTTTATTCTGCGAATGATCTCCGCTATCTTTTCTTTACTCTCGGCTCTAAGCATATCTCGGTACTCCGTCTGCTTTTCGTATGTCTCGTATAAATCGTTTTTGAATATCTCGTGCGCGTAGGCGGCTTTTAACTTTTCAAGCCCTTTTCTCGTCATGTACGGTTCTTTCCCCGTTGAATACGATACGAGATGAACGTGCGGGTGTCCGCTCTCGTTATGATACGCCGCATACCATTTCATATCCGTTACGGGTATTCCCATAGCGGCTGATAAATCCTGCGACTTTGACCGTAACAACGTTTTCCACGCAGACATATTATCGTAGCCGAGTCTTGCCGCGTCCTCGCGTTTTAACGAGATTACCGTAGTCCACACAATGCCGTCGTGATTCCCGACTTCTTTCGCTACCTTCGAGAGACATATATACTCGTCGGAAAACGAGAACAGCCCGTGACCGCCCGATTTTTCCACTCGCGGGCGCATCGCTATATACCCGATATAGTTTTCTTTATTGCCTATCCTGTCAACGTTTTCTTCTATCGCTTTGTCTATAAATTCCGTTGCCGTATATTTCGTTTTCGCAGATAAAAAGTCCTGATACTCGAAACTGTCTTTGCAATCGGGAAAGTCTTGTATAAGCCTGTCGGCTAACCTTTCCTGTTCTTTGGTTGCGGGTTTGATTTTCCATTTATCGCGCTCTATCTCCACGCCCTCGCGAGTCGCGATATATCCGACGTAACGCGCGCCCTGATTCGGATTCCCGGGCTTAATATACCGCCACTTTACTATAAGTCTTGCCATCAGCTTTTCTGAAACCTATACGCCTCGTCGAACGACACCACGCCGCGTATGCGCTTTACTTCGTCCACGCACATTCCACGAAGCCTTGCAAGCGTTTCTTCGTCTACGTCGCTGTTCGCCGCCGTAACGTGAAGCGACATAGATAGTTCCACCGCCATTTTAAACAGAAGGCTCGCCATTCGGTTTTCAAACGCTCCGAGCGCGCCTTGTAAAATAGAAACGATAACCTGCGGGAAATACTCTTTTCCGTCCTCTGCCGTGAGGTAACCGCAGTAAAAATTGATTGCTTTCTCTATAAACCCCGAACGGCTTTTTACGTTCTCTTCGCGGTATAGTTTTTCTACTTTTTGCATCGTTTCTTCCGTTATCCATAACGCGAATTTTTGCTTTTTCTTCGGTTTACTCATTTTTCTCTTTACGACCCCTACCGCTTTTTCGGCGTTGCGCAGTATTCTGCATATTTTAACCCTTTTCGTTGATTACTCCTTATTTTGCAACCCCTGATCCTTACCCCCAAAATCCCTTTATGCGGTCGGCGTTGCCGTCCGCTGTAAGCTGCGAAAGGGTGCAACCGCAACCCCTTCGCTTATTCCTGCAACGAAATAGATACGACTACATTTCAAATTTTAGTTCGTCTCCGCCGTTTTCTACTTCAACCGTTTCCGTTTCACTCTGCACAAAAGGTTCTACTATCTGCCGCGCTTTCGGCAGGAACGCCGAGTATCTCGGGTAGGCGTAGCCCTGCGTATCGACGAGCAATCCGTCGTCGGAATTCTCGCAAAGTATTATGAGACAGCAATCCTTTTCCGTTCTCCCCGCAAGATACTCTCTGTCCGCTAACATGTTATTCGTTAAATTCGAGTATTCTCTATACGACAGTTCTATGACGTCTGATACCTCGCACGGCGTTACCGTTATTCGAGTTTGTTTTGACGTCAGCGTTGCGTTTATCTTCATTCTCCGTTTCCTCCTCTTTTAGGTATAGAAAAACGCCGCGTTATCACGCGACGTTTCCGTTATCATTATTCGTTTTTACATTCCGAGCGTAGGCGAAAAACCTTTGCTTTGCACCGGTTCTTCCCGACGATGAAGCATATCCATTGCCACATTGTCAAGTCCGTTAAGGTACTCCGACACATTTATATACTCCACACCGTTTTCGAGTGCGCAGCCGTCTCCGCGATACAAAACGTACTTCCCTTTTATCGGTCCGAACGCGTTTTCGAGCGCGTCGCATTTGTCTTGATCCGCAAGGTGAATATATTGTCGCTCGTCTTTCTGTTTGCTGTGCTTGACCTCGTATATTTTACATTCGTAAGTCCTTTTATCCATTACTACCATATCGAATTCGCCGCTCGAAAACTGCAACTTAAATACTTCTGCCGTTCTTTGCAGTTTTCTCATCGTTTCGTACAGCACCGTTTCTTCAAGCATCCTGCCCTTTACTTCGTCTAATATTTTACCGCAAACGTACTCTTTTTCTTCCATACTAAGCCCCGAAAAGATACTGTCCTTTTTCAACGAATATACAAGCGCCTGCGCCTGACAATACCTCATTCCCGGTTGCGTAAACAATACGTTCTCGTCCGCGTCCTCTTCACCTCTTCCGAGATATTTTACCGGGCATTTCTCTGTTAACTCTAAAGCGGCGAGGTATTCCTTTATTTCCCTGATGTGTTCCGGTGTTATTTTTACGCTCGTTTCGGTTCTGTTCTCGATTTCGAGTATCTCCATCAACCTCTTCGTAACGCTCTTAACGTCTATTCTGTCGAGCGCATGCGACCTTAATGCCGAATTCCTTTCTTTGAGCATATTCTTTCTTGCAAGTTTTAAATCGCTTGACTCGAAATCTTCCGTCAACACTTCTACGACGAACCTGTGGTTCATATCCTCGATTATCCGGTTGATAGCACCCGTAAGCTCGTGTGCGTCGTATAACTCGCGTAATTTTCTGAAATGCGTTCCGTTTTCGTAGCATTTAAGACTATGCTGAATATTCCCGCATATCGCCGTGTCTATATATCGTCTCGTACTCTCGTCGTCGCGGAAAGACACCTCTTCGCTTCTCAGCTCTTCGTCGTCGAAATCCGTTTCGCCTGCGCGCAACGTTCCGCCGTAACGGATATATTCGTCAATTTCGTCCGTTTCAAATAATCTCGAATGTTCCGAAAACGGTATCCATGTCGTGTGGATAGTATACGCGCGGTCATATAATTCCTCTTTACTCGCAAACCATAAACCCAGAGAGTCCGTTCCCGATATCACGATTTTCATACCCATCGCGGCGTATATATCCGACAACAACGAAGCCGTGTCTACAAAATCCTCCATAAACGTTATTTCGTCTATAAATATATATCTGTATCCTTCGTTGAACAGCTTTTTCAGATCCCTGTCGAGCATCGACATCGTCTGACCTTTTCGTATCTTTATATATGCCGCGCGCGCAAACGCTTCATCGCTCATTTCGTTTATCGCCTGATGCAACATCGTTGTCTTGCCTGTTCTGCGTAGCCCGTAAACTGAACATACCCGCGGCGTTACCTCTCCGTACAGATATGACGTTATATTTCTGAAACAATCGCGTTTCTTCCACCCGTCGACGTACCCGACGAGCGTTTTGAGCGACGCGCCCGTTATGACGTTCGTTTCGTAGTCCTCTTCTACGAACGTCATCGTTCCTTTCGTCTCCTCTTCTTTTAATTGTTTTTGCAACTTTTTTCTTTCCTCTATTCCGTTCTTAATTCGTTCGTAATCCTCGTCCTTTATATACAGACTTTTCATCTTCCCGTTTTCCGACCATTGCAAATAATGCCTTTCTTTGCCGCCTATCGTCTTGTTCGATATATACCCCTTCGGCAATTGCTCTATTTTCTTTTTCAATTCTTCGATATTATTCGGCATACCATATACCTCGTCAGCTTTTTATTATATTTTAACCTTTTTTAACCTGTTTGTCAATAACATAAGGTTAAATATATAATATACCGCGAAGTTGTTTGCCGATTTACGTCGAATCTATATCCTTAAATTCTTTTCTGATATCCGACAGCACCGCGGACAATTCTTCGGCGGTTATGCTCGTATCGAACTCCGCGTTTATCCTTTCAGTCAATATCTCGTCCGTATACTCGGTCTCAAAACAAGCGACTGACCGCTGTATAAACCCGTCCGCCTCTCCGTATTCGAAAAGTATATACGCGTATACCGCCTGCGCTTCCTTTATCGTTTTCAGCTCATACCCCGACGCTAACATTTCTTCCGCTATCTGCGCGGTTATTATCTCGGCGTTCGCTTTCCGTTCCGATACGACGTCTTGTATATCGCCCGTCCGGATATCCATATTCCCCGAGAACAATCCGAGCAGCACCATCGCAGGCGTCGATAGCAAAAACAGTGTGCCGAGGATTATCCCGACGATTATCTTCCTGCCTTTCTTATTTGTTGCGGCAGATAGTCCTAACTTCTTTATTATCACCGACAGCGGTATCGCCATTATTTCCCGCCTCCTTGCCCGAACAGCTTCGCCTTATACTCCGGCGCTTTTACCTCTAAAAGATACCGCTCGTTTCCGCATCGGTACAAACACGTTCCGCGTTCGGGACGGCGAATAAGCTCGAACTCGCTTTCTTCTACCTGCAACGCGTCGGTATATTCCTTGGGGTTTATGCTCCCCGCGTTAAACAAGAACTGATGCGTGGGGATAGAGAACAACGGCTTTGTAAACTCTTTTACGCCGGGCAACAGGAAGTCCTCTATATTCTGACTTGCGAGTATAACCGAAGAGTTTTTCTTTCTCACTCTTTTCATGGCGTTTCGTATATACTCTATCGCCGTGGTGTTCGTTAAAAACAGATACAGCTCGTCTATACTCGCGGCGGTGTTGCCTTCCCCTAATAGCCTTCCCGACATATACGAGAGGATATTAAAAAGCATCGCGTCTTTAAGTCGTCTGTTGGAATCGAGCAAACCCTTCACCCCGAAACACAGAAAATCGTCCGTTGTGATATTCGTGTGTCCGTTAAAGTATTTACTTTCCGAACCTACGCACATAGAGTGAATACCGAGGCATACTTCCCTTAACGTTTCTTCCGTATACAGATATTTCTTTCTCTCGCCGTAGCTCATAAACTCCTTTTCGCAGAGCTTGTAAAAGTCCTCCATCGTCGGGTAGTCCTCGCTCTTTAACACCGCATAGTCCGTTTCGTCGGTTATTTGAACTTCTTATACAGTTTTACGAGCAGCAGTTCTATGGTGTCCGTCTGTTCGTCTGTGAAATCTTTATACGACTTAAAGAAGTCTTTTAAGAACGCGAGGTGCTGCGACAAACGCGAAGTTCTTTTAAACGCTTCGGGGCAGTTCTCGTCTTTTTCGCCCGCGTCCGTCGTTTCCGTCCACGCTTTCGGCTCTAACGGGTTTATTCTGTACTTTCCGCAAGTAAAGTCTATATAACACCCGCCGAGGTTTTTGCATAGTTCTTCGTACTCGCTCTCGGGGTCTAAACAAATTACTTTCTTTCCGGATTCACGGACATTAGTAAGCAGTAATTTGAGCAAATAACTTTTGCCCTGTCCGCTGTTGCCGAGGATAAGGATATTAGAGTTGGTTTTGTCTTCCGCGCGGCGGTCGAGGTCTACGATTACGTTCGTTCCGTACTTGTCTTTCCCGATGTAGAAGCCCTGCGGATCGGTCTTGCCCGAAAACCCGAACGGATAAAAGTTCGCGGCGGAGCTTGCGGGAAGCACCCTTTCGTAAAGCGTGCCGAACATGTTCGCGCCGACGGGCATAACGGAGAGAAAACCTTCTTTCTGCCGAAGAGTAAGCCGGTCTACCGATATTTTCTCTCTCGTCAGTTCCATATACGTTTCCGATTGCAGATCCTTTAATTCTTCGAGAGATTTTGCTTTCAATTCTATATATACCGCCGTATGCAACAGACTTTCTCTATTCTTTCGTATATTCGCGAGAAGCTCCGCCACGTCCCGGAGATTCCCCGCCGCTTCCACGCTGTCGGTTATATCTTCCGCCGCGGATTTCATTTTGTTCTTTCTCGCCGCGTTCTGTATTATCTTCCTTTGCTCCGCGGCTTCAACGAGTCTGTTATATATCCTTAACGTCACGCCGTTTTTATCCGCGAGCCTTGAGAGTATCGCCTGCTCTTCGGTCACGGGCGGGTATTCCCTTATAGCCCACACGCTCCTGTAACTGTCTCCGACTATATAATGGTCGACGTTGAACTTTATATATCCCGGCAGTACCCTGTCGAAATAGTCCTTCGTTTTTATACGTTCCGTTTTCTCCTGCGGTTTTCTTTTCTTCTTCATATTCGCTCCTTTTGTATTTATTTCGGCAAATACTCTTCGCCGCAGGCGTCGGGAATGCTTTCACCGAAAAGCGACGCTTCGAAATATATCGCGAGAAATCGCTTTATCTCTTCCTTACCCATCCGCTTTACGGCAAATCCCTGCTCGGATAAAACCTTTAACACCGTATTCGAAAGAGCGAACACCTGCGTTTCGTTTAAGTTCCTGCACCGCGCTATAACCGCGAACTGCCGAGCCGTAGTCATCTCCGCCTGCATTCCGCTTAAAAACTCGTAATCGCTTTTCAACAGTTCTTTTATCTGCGGGTTGGTTTCTTCGGCTATCCTTTTTTCTAAATAAGCCTTGTTATCGTCGAAGCTTTCCGCGGAATCGGTACACACGATTTCCGTATTCGGGATTGCGGAGAGCGCGACGGCAAGCTTTCCGACGCGCTGTTGCATACTCTCTCCCGACAGCACGGAAATGTTGGTCGGCGTTACCGAAAAGAACAGCAGTTCTCCGCCGTTCGTTAAAAGTCCGTACTCCGTAAAACCTTTTACCCCGATTAAGCTTCGCACCGATTCCCCGATTCTTTTTTTCTGTTTCGTTTTCATCTTATTCTTCTCTCCATCTGTATACCTGCTGTTCGGTTATGAAATACTTCGCAGCGTACCGTATATAACTCATAACCGTCGCGTCCTCTTTTCGTATAGTCAAAAACCCGTAACACAGAGTTATCGCCGCGGGAAACGCTATCTTCGTCGTTGCTATAACGAGTACGGATAAAAGGGTCGCTATACACAGTATCGCGAAGTCTTTCATTCCCCACAGCCATACACTCGCTTTCGCTCTTAAATTTTTAGGATATAAATATTGCATTCTTTTCTCCTTTCGGGGCTATACCTTTAATACAGCCCCGCGTAATCACTTTCCCGCGCGGGCGATGGTTCTGCTTAAATTGACCGCAGTGTTCGTCGCGTGTACCACGCTCATAAGGTTTACTTTCGCCGAGCTGTCCAGTCCGAACTGTTGCGCTATCCTCGGCACTTCGCTCGCCGCGAGCATTATCCCGAGTCCAAGCAGCATATTCACCGAAAAGGTCATAAGCCCCGCGAACAATAACGTCGTCTGCATAAACGCGGTTAAACACAGCGCAACTATCTGTTTTATCCATTGCGTGAACCCGTCCGTATATCCTCTCGGCACGGAGAACATATACATAGAGCCTACCGTCATCTGCACGAGCAGTATCCCGCCGCGCTTGATGTTCTGAAAAAATATCTTTATCACGCAATACGCAAAGGCTATCAGCATCAACAGATTAAGAAGCGGATTGCCTGCCATATTGACCGGCGAGAACGTTCCGCCGAGCACGCTCGATGCCTTCGAGGCGATATCCGCGTCTATGCTCAAAGTAAATATTCTCGTCAGTTCGTTCGCGAACGTGTTTTGTAACGATATGCTGAACTTATACAGTTCCACCGGCACAACGCCGACGAGCGAACAGGCGAACGCGCCCTTTAAGATATTTAAGAGCCTGTTCCGTATATTCCCCCTGCCCGACTGATACTCTATCGCGAAATTGAATATCGCGACCACCGCGCCCGTCGCGAACAAGCCCCACCCAAACAACGTGAACAGGGTTATTATCGCTTTTATCCAGGCGAGTTCGAATATCTCCGCGCCCATATTTCCCATCATCGTGAAAAAGTCCGCAACCGCGCTGTATACGCTGTTATACAGCCACTTTATCATCGCGTTCCATATAGCGTTCGATACTTCCCTCGCCGCGCTCATAAACCCGTTCGATATCGCGTCGGCAAGCGAAGTTATCAGATCTCTTAACCAATCGAACATCTGCTTTTACCCGATTATCTTCCAGATATACAGCGGCGCGGTTAAAGTAAACACCAGACACGCGAACAGTATGCACGGCGCGGTAAACTCGAACTGCCCGTGCTTTCTGTAATCGAAATACGCCGTGCCGAGCTTTACGAAAAACACTATCGCGAGTATCGTGTCCACCACGGGGAACACCACGTTGTTCACCACCCGCTTTATCTGATCCTTAGTGCTTCCCCAGGTCTTTTCCACCGCGCCCGCAACGTCGCCCGCTTCCGCCGCGAACGCGGGACTTACCGTACTCGATATTACGAGCGCGAAAAGCAGAAAGAACGTAATTATACCGAGTACATACCATACCGTTTTCGTTTTTCTTTTTATCATAATTTTTTCCTCCGATCAGTTAAACGTTATTACGCCCGCGCGTATAGAGTTCTCTACTTCCTCTTCCGATATTTCTTCGGGGCGGGCGAACTCTTTGAGATACCTGTTTGTTTCCTCGTCGGTAAGACTTCTGAAATCTTCTTCGCCGTTACCGACTATAACGAACGCGCCCGCTATTATATCGTTCCCTATCCGTCTGTTCCCGGGAAGGTTATCGAGTTTTCCTTCTTCGTTGCACACGAGGCTTATGCCGTCCGAAATGCTCACCGCCTCTATATACCCGCCGACCGCGCGTTGCAACGCTTTGAGCGTGTTCTCTATCTCCGTTTCGTAAGCGGGTTTATTCGGTTCGACGTACACCGCACGCAATACGTTCTCGGGCGAGATCGTTTTGTTCTCGTCGAACTCTATTTTCTTAAACCCCGAATCGTCGCAATAAAACGCACCGTCTTCCGTCACGGCTATATCGGATACGGACATAGAATGCCCGCGAAACAGCGGATGATATTCGACGTTGAATCTTTTAAACACGTCTTCGAGATTTTCTTCGTCAACGTCGCCCGTGAACACTCTCGTATATATCCCCGAATCGATTTTATCGCTGTCCTGTTCTTTTCTTAGTTCGGACAGGCTCTTGAATTTCAAGTCCTTTTCGTCCGCATTTTCTGCTATCTGATAAATTTTAAGTTTCATATCGCGTTTTCTCCCGCATTGTTTTGCGCCCATTTTACCGATAAGTGTATCAGTGCCGCGCGTTGCTGTTCGGGCGATAAGTTGTTAAGAAAGTCGTACAGCGTTATTTCGTCCTGTTTTACTGTCCCTTTTCCGTTCTCTCCGTCGCAATCGCAAAGCCATTCGCGTTTTACGATTACCGCTTTCCCGTCTTCCGTCTCCTCGAACGACAGTATATCGTTCTGCTTAAACCCGACCTTAATCCTTATCTCATACGGCACGGTTATTCTCCCGCGCTTGCCTAATATTCTGTAAGTTTTCATTTCTCTTCCTCCTCGCAGTTTTTGTAACACGGACACTCTTCGCAGTTCCCGTCGCAGTCCGCTTCGTTTATCGGGCAGTTCTCGCAATCACCGTCGCATACGATTTCGCCCGTATCCGTAAGCCGCTCTTTGACGAGCTTATTTCCGTCCGCATAAATCTGTAACACGCTGTTTTCGGTTATGCCCGCATCTTCGAGCGTTTCTTTCGGTACGGCTATTAAAACAAATTCTTCTACTTTTTTATCTTGCACGATAATATGCACCTCCTTAATATTTCTTCGTAATACAGCTCTTCGTAACGACTGAAAAAGTTCAGTTGTTTCGGTCTGTTTCTCTCCCGTTCGTACAGGTCGTAGTTCCCGATTAAAAGTTCCTTGAATTCTTTTCCCGCTTCGTAGCGTTGTGCCATAGAATGTTGGCGGGAAAAGTCGAGTATACACCGAGTACAGTTCCCGTATTTCCTCGCAGTCGTTATATGACAGCAAAAACTTACCCTTTATCTTCGACAGCGTTTCTTTGAGCCGCAGATGGTCGTTTCTGTTAAAGGACACCTCCGTACATATCTTCCGAAGACATATACGGCGGATCGGCATAAAACAACGCGTTCTCTCTGTCGTAATGCTTTATGAGCGTTTCAAAGTCCTGATTTTCCACCACCACGTTCGCCATACGGCTTTCTAATTGCTTTATGAGCTCGAACAGCCTCCGTATATCGAACGGTTGAGAAGCGTAAGACTTGCACCCGCTCGAATAGCTGTATCTGAGGAGTTTTAAAAACATCGCCGCTCTTCTGACGTCGTAGTCCTTGGTTATTCTCGTCCTTATTTCTTTCAGTTCCTCTGCTTCGGGTGGCGGGAGAAGAAGCTCGGTCAATAACTGCTCTTCGTTGAAATATTTGTCGTCGAACCGCTCGGTTTCAAAAAAATCGCGCAAGGCGTTAAAGTCCTCGCGCGAATTCAGATTGCAAAACCCTATTTCTTTTATCGTCGCCATAGTCCGTTCTTTCATACAGCGAAACAGGTTGACGAGATTTCTGTCAAAATCGTTATATACCTCAAAGTTACAAGGATACGGACTTCCGAGAAGCACGCTGCCCGAGCCCCCGAACACGTCAACAAACCTTTCGTATTTCAACGGAAACACGGCGTAAAGTATATTGAGAATCGCGCTCTTATTCCCGACTCTCGACACCGGCGTTTTCATCGCTCGAACCTCGGCTCTTCCGTCTGTTTCGGTTGCGGGGTAAACCCGCCGAGATAGTTCATAACGTAGTCCGAAAGCCACATACAGCCGAAAACCTCACGAGCTTTAAGCCGCCATACGGGAAGTTTTCCCATATCCAACGTTGCGTTGCCGAACGGGAAATACAGGCTTGTAAGCCCGTTGTTTTCAAAGCGATAACAATCGCTTAATTGCGTGTCGCCCGTTAAAATGTTCTCGTCTTTTAAGAGTTGGTTTATTCCGTCCACCCATTCCTTTGTATCTCCCCCGCAACCCTGAAACACCATTCCTTCTTCGCCTCTTTTTAATCGCAATTCTTCCGCCGTTATATCGGTTATTTTCATATCTTCCTCCTACTGCGACAATTCCATGTCTGTTCTTTGCAAGCCGTAACCTTCGTTCCATACTCTGTCCGAGAACGAGCTTTGCTCTTTTTGCGTTTCGGGATAATACTCGGACAGAAGTTTTCCGTTTTTCAGCTCGTACCGCCCTTCGCCCTCGCCCATACATTGTTCCGCCCACTCGACCTCCGCAGTTATATCAGAATATTTTACGGACAGTTTTTTCATAAGCGTAAGCGGACTGTCCCACGCCGTTTCAAAAGAGATTTTGTTATCCCCGACAAGTCCGCAACCGTCGTCGTAGCCGTAGGCGTTCCACTTCGTTCCCCAGTGCAAGTGCGACCATTCGTACCAGGTGGGCGCGCCGTATTTAAGCTCGTTCCTGTACGCCTGCCGTCCGAGCACCCATTCTTCTCTGTCGATATCCTTTCTTGCTTTCAGAAATATCTCTTCTTTCTCTTCGGGGATATTAAGAAGCTCTTCCTTCGTTCGTTTTTCGAGCGCGGAATACACGAACACGAAATCCTTGTAATGCTTTAACCCGTCGTTCGTAGCCGAGCCGCACTCTATTTCGAGTTCTTTCGGCATCGGCTCTATTTTATTAAAGTCTATACTCCCGTAGCCTACTTTTTCGTCCTTTATCTCGTTCAGTATTTCTCTTACCCTTTCTTTGCTACCTTTTATCGTCAATATATTCATTACGTGATTAGGCATCGTTTTTGACTCCTTACATCGTCAACACGGGCGAATTGTCCTCGCCGCGGGCATTCCCTTCTTCCGTCTGTTCTTGCTCCGTCAAAGCCCTGAAATCGTCTTCGCCCTCAATTAAGCCGAAGCTCCTACCGTTATCGAACTCGCAATGCACCGTACCGATATCGTCCACAAATTTTACCGTTCCGCGAGTGCCGCATTCTATCGGTCTCGGATCGTCGCCCATAGAGTTTAACACAATGCGTGTTCCCGGCGGATATGCTTGTTTCAGATATTCCGCTTCCCTTTTCTGTCTTTCCCAATCGTTCATTATATTCCTCCCATTGTTATATCGTCCTTTTGTAAATACTCGTCCATTTCCTTGCCTGTTTTCAAAAAGTAATCATCATAGTCCCAGAAGGAAACGTAAACGTCATCAGAATCGACTTTTATAGGGTGCTGTTCGAAACTCTCGCCGAAACCGTCGGAGTTTTGCCCCGCAATCGTTTCTTTCAGTCTTTCCGTTTCTTTTTCAGTTAAGGGTTTGCGGAAATAACAGGAAATTTTGCCGTATAAGGTATCGTTTCAGTTTTCGACCGACCATTCGGCATAGATTAGTTTATCTTCTATATTTACCTGTTCCCCTACGAACGGCGTCATTTCCCGTCCTTCTTGTTCAGCCTTTAATTTTTCGCTGCTTTCTTCTTCCAATCGTACAATATCTTCTTGCGCGAGATCGATATCGCAACCCTCGGAGTCGTACAATATAACGTGAAGAGGACAATAAAAATCTTCTCGAATAGAAGAAAACTCTATTTTTGTTTTACGGATATCGTCGTAAAGCTCTTCTTTCGTTTCATACTGTTCGTTTATAGCATTCCGCTCGATTTCCTCTTTGATTGCATCGACTTTTAAATCGTTCAACTGTTTTGCTACAAGAACCGCGTCATATAACGTGTCACCATTATCCGTGAGGATTTTCGCAATCGCCGCGTCAAAATCGTTATCCGATAAAAGTTTGAGATTTACGCCGTTTTTATCCTCTCCTATTTTCAAACGCTGCAATAACGAATCGTTTCCGAGCTCTCTTAACGCGGAATAAATCTCCCTCTCATCGTTGCAGTTCTGTACTTTCTTTTCGCCTTTCTGATTTTCTATTTCTACTTTGAACATATATCAAATTCCTCCCATTGTTATATCGTTTTCACCGAGTATTTCGCTTAAAGTCTGATCTTCCCGTAAATATACCACGTCGCCGTGTTCCGTGTATTTTGCCCCGCTCTTAAACATAAAGTCCTGTGCGTACCGCTCGTAATCCATATACTGCGTCATCGAGTCGGGTATATCGCAGAACTCGTTCTCCGCAAGTATCCGTCCTAACGTTTCATCGTCGTTCACCTCCCGTATATATACAAACTCGTCCAAACATCTTGCCAGACGAATTATATCCTTTGTATCGCTCACTCCCGCGTATTCTATAACCGCCGACAGTTTATACAGATTTTCCGTTACCCTGTCGCCGTTCGCCGTTAACGGGCTTACCGCTTTCGCTATCTCGTTTATGCTCGATATATCGTTCTTTTGAAGTAATGCGTTGAACCGTTCCTCCCATTCTTTTCCGCCCGGAGTATAGTCTATCGTCTTTTCGCACCCCGATATATCGCCTGCGCCGATTCGTTTCAACGCCCTGTCTGTTTCCGTTTTCTCGCAAGGGAAATATATATAGTCCCTTTCTCCGTCATTCTCTATCTCCACGCCCAACGCTTCTGCGCCCGTATTATAATACGCGGGAAAGCCTTTGCCGTTATATATTTCCTCAAACTTTACCCCTTCGTTTCTGAACAAGAGCCCGTAACTCGTGGGGATACCTCTACCCGAAGAGAGAAGCTCTCTTCCTATCTTCTCTGAATCGAGTTCTCTTAATTCCCTTAAAGAGATTCCTTCTCTGCTGCTTAAAACGTATTCTTTGCCTACGCTTTCCATATCCGATACGTCGCGGATAAGCGTATGACAAGCCTGATTAAAGGTTAAGTTTATGAGGTCTTTTGTAGAAACGTAATCGCCCGTTTCCACCACCGCGTAGAATTTTGCTTCTTCTTGCTCGGTAAATCCGTCTATACGTTTCGCGAGATAATTCAGTTCGTCGAGATTTATGAACGTGTTTTCTCTGAACTTTAACCCTTTCGGTTCTATAACTTCTCTTACGAAAACGTATCCGTTCTTTACGCATAATTCTTTAATCGTTTCCTGATACTCGCTCTCCGTACAAGGAAAGGCGAGAGTTTTAGCTTCTCCGTCGTTTTGTAGCCTGAATTCTATTTTTTGCATACGCTATTCTCCTTTCTCGCTTTATATATTCTCCGCGCCGCATCGCTTGATTTGTACCGCCTGACTTATTAGTTTATATATCTTCGGGGTTATGACGCTTCTGTCGGATAAATCCCCGAGAGTCAGATATCTCGTGCCGTACTTCATATCCTTTGACGCGCCGAGAAGGACGTACCCGTCTTCCGATAGGTTTCTCAGCCTGATATTGTTTAAGAGTATTCTGTTCCCGAGCGTCGCTTGTTTCGCTCGTCGCCACAAACACGAATCTGCGGATAGCAAATAAACGGTGCTTACCGCGTCTCCGTCCTTTTTGTTTACTTTCCGTAGCCCTTCCATGAACGATTTCTTGTGCTTTTCGTTCTTAAAATACATTTTTTATCCTCCTTGTTTTTTCGTATAAAAAAAGACGAACACATTCCTGCATTCGCCTCGTCTTTCATTTTTGGTATTTATATCCACATCGTCTTATATCAAAAAACGACGCAACCATTTCTGATTGCTCCGCTCTGCGCTTTATATGATATTTAATCGTAAAAAATCTTAATAATTTCTTCTTTTATTTATTTTGTCTTATATAAAATATAGCATTGATAAGAATTAGAGCGATACTCGCTACTGTTAAAAAAAGAAACATTGCATAGATATAACCCTTCTTGAATCGAATATTCTATAACATTCGAATAATACGACTCATCTAATTTACGATAAGAAACAAATAATTGTCCACCGCAAGGCATAACACCGCTACTGCCACCGCTGTTGCCAATCAAATATTCTCCTGAAGAAGCATCCACAACTCGAAATTCCGGCTGCTCGCTTACTTCATAAAAATCCATTCCGTTCAAGGTTACATCAGTCTTTCTTTTTCCATCTCTTTCGGCAAGATAAATTTCCGTAAATTTAGATCGAGAATCTTCATCTACATTTAATACAACTTCAAACGACAATGCTTCTGTTCCGTATTGCTGCATTGCAGAAATATCAAATTGTAATTTATGCTTCCCGACTTTATTTAAAATAGCAAATGATCCATTTCCTATTTCATTATTTGTCAAATAAAAATTGTCAAAACAAAAATCTACGTTTTCAGTTATTTGTTCTTTTTCAATATTGTACGAAACGCTTTCCACTCCAAAATCGGTCCGCATCTGTGCGATGTTTGCTTTATAAACAGGCTTTCCGCTCACCAATTTATCATTTTTATATTCATATACATTTAAGGTAGGCGTACAAATAAAATAATCGAATATATTCAAGTTGCATTCATATTTTTGATTTTCTTTTGATAAAGACGTTTGAAAACCTTCATTATCAGTGCCATAACCTGATAATGAAAAATCAATTTTGTATGATACTCTATTATTTTGATAGGAACAACCACCTAATAAAGCCGGTAAAACAATAATTAACACAGTAAATATAAATGCTTTAATTCTTTTAATTAAAAATTCGTTGCAAATTTTAAACATTCCTGTCCTCCTTCAAATAATATCATACTATAAAACAATAAAAACATTAAAAGTTATCTCATTTTCTATAAATTGTAACAAAAAAAACTAAAAAACTTTTCTCGCTTACCCTAAATTAATATATCCATTGACAAACACCTCCGTAGATGTATTTATGTCATAATAACTGTTTTATTCTTAAAACCTACCTATCGCACACAATCATGTCTTTTTTTTATTTTACATCGATTTGCTGTATTTGTCAATCTATCAACCCAACAAACACCTCTTCTTGTTTTTTCGTTAAAACGGGCATTAGTTTCGCCCGGTATTTTATATCGGCAACCTTATCGAGATATATCCCGATCGTCGTTATGAACGTTTCTCCGTTGTTCGTTATTTTAACATCGCCGTGCTTTCCGTTCTTGCAAATAAACTCTGCCACTTCATCAATATTTTTAAGTTGCCTGTTTTCCGTCGTCGAATAACCTATAAGGTTTAAATTTTCCGTTAAATCCATAATCTCTATTCTCCTGTTTTTTTGCATAAAAAAAGGCGTATAGTTTTTACGCTATACGCCAAATTTTTTATGTAATTTGAAAATACGGGAGTTCAACTCTGCGCAGAATTAAAAAGCATCTACGAAAAACGCTCTGAAATTTTCGTGATTTCGATAGCAAAAAAGCCTGATAAAATCAGGCTTTTTCGCTCAGGTATCTTTTTTGTTCACCTGAGATGTCAAGGGACTCTAAAAAAGATATTCTTTGATTTCCACCGATAGAATCGAACTCTTTCGCGGTAGTTTCGGCTATCGTTTGAAATGCCTTTGTATACTATTTTTTAAAACACCTTTTCGGTTACCGGTTAACCCGCCTATAAACGTAACGTTTATTTTCTCTTTCGATTCTATAACAACACTTTCTATTATTTGCCGGATAATTCTGTCGTCGTATTTAAGCGGATGATTTTTTAATACTCCAATAATATCCCCTATTTCTTCAATTCGATTTTTAGCGTTTTTATCATTTTGCTTCTGTTCGCGAATTTCGCTTATACGGCGTTGTAAGTCGTTTTTCTTTTGCATCAATCGTTGAGCCTTTCCCTCGTCGAACGATTCCGCATTCTCACTCGATACGGCGTTAAGCATTGCCTGAAACTCGTTGTCTATTTCTGCAATTTTAATTTGTAACTCCGCCTCTTCGCCATAATCCCCGCTTGAACCTATACCTATCGTAATATATCTTTTTAGCATTTTTAAAATATCTACGTTCTCGTTTGCAGTTTTGCTTACAGCCCGCATAATAGTTTCCTGTATTTCAACCTCTTCTACGGTTGGAGAATTATGGCAATACTTTCTGCCGAAATCAAGTCTGTTTATGCAACGCCACACTATTTTCTTTCGTCCGTGGCTCGTCCAGGTACATCTTCTATACGGCGTATTACACTCTCCGCATATAAGTAGGTCGGTTAAAGCATATTTACTCGAATATTTCCCACACTCGGTCTTTGTTCCCACTTGTTTTACTTTTGCCTTACCGATTCTTTCGGCAAATTCTTCCTGCACTCTTGCAAACGTAGTTTTATCAATTATTGCGGGATGGTTGTTTTCTATATAAAATTTTTGCCTTTCGCCGTTATTTAATTTTACTTTTTTTGATAAACAGTCTTCCGTGTAGGTTTTATTTATTATAACGTCGCCCGCATAAGTTCACGTTCGTCAGGCGAAAGCAGAAGAAACGCTTTTCTTAGTTCCGCTACCGTCATTTTGTTTATAACCTCTGCTTCCACGTCCGTCTTTTATCCGCGAAAACTTCCGAGCCGAGCGTTTCGTCCGTGTCCAAAGCGTCGTAGGAAACGTCGCCGTTTAATAGAGAACGCTCGTCTACGTACTTTTGCCTACGTTTATCTTTGTAATACGCTTTGTAAGTTTCCCCCGTTACTTCCATTAACATTCCGTACATCGGTAAAAACAGTTTACTCGCGTAAGACTTGTCCGAACGTTCGAGGTCTTGAAGTTTGTTGTATGTTATTTCTTTATAGTTCCCGTTTTCTAAAATAAATACTTTTTTAGGTGCGTATTTCACCGTTTTATCCTCCTGAATTTGAAATTTGATTTTTAAAGTTCAAATCTCAAATTCGGAGGACTTCTTATTCCGTTTCCGCCCTTATTTAAATGAAAATATACTAAAATGCGCCTATCTCGCAAAACTTTAATCTACAAAATAGACGCATTTTCGATTTTTTGATTACGTTGTTCGGCATATCTCTTATTTCCGTACCTTTTCCTCTTATTTCTTTCCCCACCCTTTGCTCTTCCGTTTACCCCGATAAGACAAGATTTCGGCTATCGCTTAATACAAGCAATACTGCGTAAAATTTATTTCCACGCATAAAAAAATCCCTCCTCCAAAAAACTTGAAAAAGGGAATTTATTCGCTATATTTAATTATAAGCCAAGCCTGTCCCGCATTTTCCTCGTTTTTTTTATTACGGGACTTATATCTCGTTTTAACTTTTTCGGTTTATGAACCCGAAATATTTAGTAAACGCTTTGATTGTTCGAATCAAAGCCGCATTTATGCATAGTCGTTATTTCGTTTTTATTATACCCCAAGACAGTACGTTCGTCGCAGTACCGGATTGAGCGGTTTTTACGGTTACGGTAAGTTTATTGCCAAAAACCTCGAATTCCGCCCACGAACTTATTTTTGACGGTAAGGCGTAAGCGTAAAGCAACTCGTCGTGTTTGAATATACTGCTCTCGCCTTTTGCCTGATCGCCCGCAGGTCCGTTCATAACGTAAACGACTCCGCTCGGATCTTTTATATATTCGATTCCGTCAAGTTCTTCGGTTTTTTCCTCGGTTGCCTCGCCGTTTGCGTTTAACGGGTGAGTGCGCGAAACCATATGATCGTGTCCCTGCAAAACAACGTCTACGCCGTTTTCCGCAAAAAGACTTTTTAGTTGGAGTGCGAGGGCAAGCGCAATACCGTTTTTAGTATTATCCGAACCCCATTTCCCGACGGAATACATAGGATTGTGCATAGCAACCACCGTCCATTTTTCGGTTTTGTTTTGCAGTTCGTTTTCGAGCCAGGAATATTGTTCGTTAGTCAACCTGCTGCCGTTCAATTCGTTGGTGTTTAACATAATAAACTTTACGTTGCCGTAACTGAACGAATAATAAAAACCGAGTTTGGTATTTTTTTGAAGAGGAATTTTATAATTAAAGCGGTTAAAAGTTTCGTTACTGCCGTTTTTATAAGTCGTTTCGTGATTGCCGGAAATAGCCATTACGGGGATTTTCGACAGATACTTAAAATTAGCGTTAAGCATATTATCCCAGTAACTTTGGTATCTTGAATATTCTACCACGTCGCCCGTATGCACCATAAACCTTATTTCGGGATCGGAAATAAGGTTTTTGAGTACGTTTGAAAACGCCGTTCCCGTGCCTAACCCGCCGTTGGATTTATTACCTTCCGCCTGCGAATCGCTTGCGTGAACGAATTTCCAACTACCTTTTTCGGAAGGATTTACCGTCTTGATTTTTACCGACTCGGTAAAAGAGTTCATATACTTATCGCCTACCGAATACTCGTATTCGGCGTCGGGATTAAGCGTAATTTCGACTTTACAAGAATAATATTTAATCGCAACGTCGTTGCCGTTTTCTATTTTATACGACGACGCCTCGACGAAATTTGCGCGCACACACTTTTCGCCGCCGTTTTCGTCTTTTACGACCAACACGGGGCGAGCGGGTTCGGTTTCGGTATTCCAAGTAAAGCCGTAAACGCAGTTGGCGGCGTCGTACAGACTCATCGTTAAATTAGTCGGCACATAGAGCGATTTATTTACTTTTTCATACTCTGCAAGAGTTTTGCCGTAAGTATAAGTATCAATTTCGTCGGAACTCTTTTCCCCGCACGCCTTGCACGCTTTTGAAAAGATTTGAGGGGAATTTTCGGTCGCCTCGGAAACGAGGTATTCGTCGCTCGTAATTTCTTGGGTAAAAGTATGGCCTTTTGCCTTTATCGTAACCGAATCCAAGTCGGTTTCGACGTAATCCACGCCTTTTTTAAGAAAAATTTTACCGCAATCGCAAGCGTAATACGCCGAATTTCCGTTTTCGGTACAAGTCGCCTTAATCGCCTTGACCAACGCGTAAGAGTGAGCGTGAGCAGAGCCCGAATCTCCGCTGCTTGCGCTATCCGACGGACTTTCGGTATTCGCCAACGATTTACAACCGACCGCCGAAAAACATAAAACGGTCGCAATTAAAAAACAAACTATTTTTTTCATCTTTATCCTGCCGATTAAAATTTAATTTCTTTGACTTTTGCGGCAAAATTTTTACCGTAAATTTCACCGCCGAGCGCATTAGGATGCAACTTATCGTAAAAATACTTTTCGTCGTGCGGAAGGAACTCGTCGCCGTGAACTATCGTTACGTTTTTAAGCGGCGAAGAATACTTTTCGATTAAATCGCGCACTTTGCAAACTTCGTCAAACGCGTCGGGATAATCCGCGCGCCACAGCGGGGTTACGACCAGTACGGGAACGGTTGCGTACACGGACGGCAATTTTTCAAAAAATTCCGCTACGTATTTTTCTTTATCGTCCCAGCAACACAGATTAGTTCCCATTGCGACGACGACTTTATCGGGAACGAATTTTTCAAGCGGCATAAGCGAATTTTTGTCAAAATAATAACCGCCCACGCCTTGATTTAAAAGTTCGTAATTAAGAATACGGTTTGCTACGTTTACGAAAGTTTTGCCCGTTTCAAACGTGCCGTATCCCTGCGTAATACTGTCGCCTATAAATAAAACTTTTTCGCCTTTTTTAACGGCGCGGCACGGCTTATCGGAGTAAAAATTTTTAACCGCTATATCCGCGTCTATCGGAAAATATAAAACTATATTCTTTTCTCCGCTTTCAAGACGAAATTCGAGTTTACCCTCGTCGTTTAATTCCGATACTCGTTTTCGTTCCGTAAGCGTACCGTCTACGTACAAATCGAAAGTATCTTTGCTCGAAACGCCCAAAATCTTATAATCGAAACCGAATTCGGCCGCGTCCGTTATAAATTCGAGAGTAATCGAACCGTCGAAAGTCGTGCGGACGAAGAAAAAATCGTTAAATTTAAGATATTCGCGCTGTTCTTTCGAGTAGCGGGAAAAACTCGTATAGCCGTTTTCGCAAGTTAAAAAGTCATATACTCCGTGAAATAAATGTTCAAATTCCATATCGTTCAATAACACCTTTAATCGTAGAAACGGCGAAGCGAATTACTTGCCGCGCCGCTTAATCATTTTTCGATTTTATTCAGCCACCGTTCTTTTAAGTAAAAAGCCGCGCTTTTAGGCTGACGCTCGCGTGTGAACACGCCCTTTCTGTTTCCGTTTACGCGAATAGTGCCTTGTTTCGTCATAAAATCGGCAAAATTCCATACCAACTCACCCTGAACGAAAGGCAATTCGTCGAAAATACGGCAATATTCCTTTAAAAATTCGGTCTGATATTCCTCGGAAAACGCAACTGCGGGCGAAGAATGCATACCCTCTATCGCCTCCGCGCCGAATTCAAACATAAGTATAGGCTTTTTAAATTGCTCGTAATAAGCGTTTAAATCGCGTTTTAAAAGCGGTTCGGCAGCCTTTAAATTACCTATCTCGTCGTACCAGCCGAAATAACGGTTTAAGCCTATAAAATCTACGAGATCGACAACCTTATTACCCTCGCACGCCCTCGTAAGTTCGGCAATGGTTACGGGCAAATCGGTAAGCGAACGCACGAAGTTTATTACGCTTGAAAAATAAGTTCTTGCCGCGTCCTCGTAAGTAGCCGCCTCGTTTGCCACGCTGATCATAACTACGCACGGGTGATTTTTATCGCGTTCCCACGTAAGCCGCAGGGAATTTTTATGCAACGCAAGAGTTTCGTCATCGAGCCTATTTTCGCCGTAAGTATAATTCGGCCAGTTGTTGCAACCCACCGCGGGGACTTCGTCTATAACGAGAAAACCGTACTCGTCGGCAAGATCCATAATTTCTTCGGAATAAGGATAATGACTCGTTCTGAAACAATTAGCGTTTACCCATTTAAGCAATTCGAAATTGCGCACGTTTACCGCAGAGTTATTACCTTTACCTATGACGGGAAAATCCTCGTGCATACCGAAACCTTTAAGATAAACG
Organism: uncultured Clostridia bacterium; assembly: GCA_934254815.1. Taxonomy (GTDB): domain Bacteria; phylum Bacillota; class Clostridia; order Christensenellales; family Borkfalkiaceae; genus UBA10281. The sequence goes on from CAKQME010000003.1 coordinate 105,337, forward strand.
GGTTCGTCGTTCAAATACAGGCGTTTATCGTCGAACGAAACTTTCCTTATACCGAATTTTTCCCGATAATAATCGGTGGCGGTGCGGACGACGAGCGTGTATAAATACGGCTTGCGTATTTGCCACAATTCGGGATTTTCGATAAAAAGTTCGCCGGTTTGGCTTTCGGCAACGACTTTTCCTTCCTCGTCGAAAACGGTATAAACCACGCCCGTTTTATCGCCATTTACCTCCGCGGTAATGCGGCGATAATCGCCTTTTACGACGGTTTTTATTATAATATCGTCAAGATGTTTTTCGGGTAACGAATATACCGAAACGCTGCGATGAATACCCGTATAATTGTAAAAGTCGTGATTTATAATTTGCTTTTCTTTGGGGAAAGCGTTTTCGTCGCCTATAATGGGGTACTTACCCAACTGATCGTAAACGAACAATTCGTTGCCTTTTACGAGTCTGCCCGACGGTAAAGTGTGATAATCGAGTCTGTTGTCGATAACGACGGTAAGCCTGTTTATTTCTTTAAGCGCGGGCAAAAGCAAGTCAATCGGCAAAAAAGCCGAATTGCTGCCGCCTAAACAGTCGCCGTTCAAATAAACTTTACACTTATGGCTCGCCGCCCCGATACGAAGTCTGTACTCCCTGCCCTTTTCCGTCAGGCAGGAAAACGTCGTTTCGTAAGCGACTTTGCCAACGTATTCGCGCAAAGAAATATCGGTAACGACGTCGTTCATACTTGCGGGTACGGGCATAAGTCTGAAATTCTCCAACGGGGCGACGGGCAAAAACCCGTCGTCTACCGTCTTAAATTTCCATATACCGTCTAAATTTATAGCGTTTCTACAAACGTTGTTTTGTACTTTCAACATAATTTTTAGCCTTGTAATTTATTTTGCAATGAAAGTAACGCCCGCAGGCAAACTTTTTATTTCCGTATCGGGACTTGCGTTATCGCTGTTACAGCCTATCAATTTATAAGATGCGGCGGTTATTTTTACGTTGGTAAACTCGTTGGAAGTACATCTATGACCGAACAAATTTACTACGGCGTGTCCCGCAGCGTTTACAGTTACGTTTTTAAGCCTGCTTTCAATCAAAAATCTCGAAGATAATATACCTACGTCGTATTTTATAACGGTCGTAATTCCCGACGAACTCGTAACGGATTCTTTAACGTCGTATTTGCCGACGTTCACCGTTATGTCGATTAAATCCGCGTCCCTTATCGTATGCGCAAGCAAAGTCGAATTCATAACGGCTAAATATTGCACGTTATCGAAAACTATATTCTTGAATACCGCGCCCGTGCCGACGTGTCCGAAAATTCCGCCCGTTCCCGCGGTTACGTTTTTAATTTTATATCCGTTACCGTCCAGAACGCCTTTAAAACCGGTTGCGCCGTTAGACGGATTAGAATTATCTCTTATAGCAGTACAAGTTCCGTAATCGGCAAAATCTATATCGCCGGTAAGAATATAGTAGCCGGTAAACGCCTTATAACCGCCGTCAACCATTTTAAACGCGTCGAAATCGGTGGCTTTCGTAAGAATTTTCGTGCATATTTCGGCTGACGCCTTATAGCAATACTTATCCGTGTAAATAACCATATCCGAGGAAACTTTTTCGTTTCCGCCGTCGGGAAGGAGATTTTTATTAAGAGTAGCGGTGTCGCCGCCGATTTCGGTCGATACGGTAACGCCGTTTAAAACGACTTCTTCAAGCGAACCTTCGAGTCCTGCAGGAGCGGTAAACGCACTGTTTTCTCTGCCAACGATTATTTTATCCGAAAGTTCTCTTTCGGGCAATCTCACGACTAAATTTATTTTAACGAAATTATTTTCGCCGTTTGCCGTATACTTGCCCGTAAGAAGGGTTTTTCCGCGAGATTTAGCGGTAACGGTATATCCGTCGTTCGCATTTCCCGCAATCTCCGCTTTGGACGAGTCGAAATCGCCGTTATAATCGGCGTTTATATCGAATTCGACTTTAGCGTCGGTTCGTTTAGTTCCGTTTATCTGTACGCCGAAGTCGAGCGCGACCTCGCTTTTCAACCCTAACTCGCCGTTTACGGTAACGAGCGTAAGCAAGTACGCGCCGTCCGTTCTTTCATAGTCGAAATCGTTTTCGGGTTCGATGACGACTTCGCTTGCGTAAACGACTACGGTAAAGGTTCTTTCCGCAAGAGAACCGCGAATTTCCGCGAATACGGAAAACGAAGTAACCCCCGCTTTAACTCCCTTTACGGTAAGCATACCGTTTTCGTCAACGGTTGCCGTCGCCACGCCGTCCTGCGCCTTATCCGTAAGCGAAACCGAATAATTTATTTTATCGTCTACTTTTTTGCCGTTGAAATCCGCGTAGAGCGCGGCTTTAAACTCGCCGCCGCTCACGACGGATATTTGCCCGTTTACGCCCTTAATACTCGCGCTATAGGGCGAATCGGAAACTATTACCCTGCACTTTGCGGTCGCGCCGTTTGAGCTTGCCGTAATATCGCAAGCCCCGACGTTTTTAGCAGTAACCGTACCGTCCTCGGTAACCGAGGCGATATCGGCGTTATCGCTCGAAAACGAAACGACGGAATTATCGGAAACCGTTGCCGAAATAACTGCCGTTTCGTATTTAGTCAGTTCGAGCGAAGTTACGCTGAGCGAAATCGTCGTTTGCCCGTCGCTACCGCTCGTCGAATCCGAGGTAGATCCGGAATCATTGCCTTTCTTACAACCGTTGCAAGATACGGCAAAACATAAAGCGAAAACCAGAATAAAAGATAATATAAGCGTTATTCTTCTTTTAAACATATTCATCTCTCCTTGCCGTTAATCCAAATCCCAGTCGGCAAAAACGACGTCTGCCAACTGACCTTCTTTAAGGTGCGTGTTTTGTAACGCGTTAAAGTCGTTATAAAACGCTTTGCGAAGAACTTTCAACTGAGTTTCGTTGTAAGTCGAGGCGTAAGTAGTACACAAAACGAGCCTCGGGAACAACGACTCTATCAATATATTCTTGTAAAGTATTTCGTACTTTTCGGGATCGGTTTCCTTGTACGGTTCTATCGCCTTATAAGCATTATCGAAAAGTCCCATCCAGTGATTTATCATACCTTGCGGCCAGATTTCTTCGCCTGCAAGCGCGTTGGAGTGTACTCCGCCGCCCGTTTTCGATTCTTTGGAGCGTTGATTTGCCTGAAGTTCGTTAAAATACTGCCTCATATACGGCTCGGCTTCGGCAAAATAATTTTTAAACCAAAAATCCACCACTTCGCCGTAGTTGTAATTGCAGTTAAACTCGAATTTAGCGGCGAGATAATCCCTTAACTTTGCAAACCCGCTGCAATTCGAGTTTTCAAACGAACCCTCGCTATAAACGTAACTCGCGTTATAACTTTTGAAAAAGCGCAGGTTTTCGGGAATGGTGTCGAAACTGTTGTACGGATAAAAATACATCCAGTAGTTTACTTCGTAAAGCCAGAGATACATTTTTCCGCCGAGTCCCGCCCACGCTTTAACCGCGTTTGCGTAAACTTGATTTTCTACCTCGTAAAAACTATGAACGTAATTTGCCGCAGATGCCGCGTACTCAATGGAAACCCTGTCGTGGCAAACGAGTTTTTCGTTATTACCGGCATCGTCCTTTTGCAAGACCGCTTGCACCGTTCCGTCCTCGTCTTTTACAAATCTGTAAAGATCGTCGGGTTGACCTTTACCTTCCGCGTCGTATACGATGTCGCCGTTTGCGTTATGAATTACCGGCGCTTTTACGGCAGTACCGTAAGCAAGAAGAACTATATTGAATTCCTTGTTGGACGAAAATCCGTCTTTTACCGCCTGCGCCGAATTAAGATATTCGTTTACCTTATCGGCAACGTCGTTGGTAAAAGTAAGCATTGCGCCGGCGATAGTATTGCCGTAGTGCGAATAAGCCTCAACGCAGGCGTCACAAGTACAATTTACTACGTCGTTTTCTCCCGCCATTACGTCGTTTTGCGAAATTCTTATACTGTCAACGTTCGGTTTATCCTTCATAAAACCTATCGTTGCGGCAGCGTAAGTTTCTATCATCGCCTCATATTCCGCCTCGTCGCCGTGCGCCGTGAAACACGGCTGCCACTGCGTATTCAACTTACCGTTCGTTATTTCCATGGTGTCCGAAAACCAAAGCGGATGAGCCGCCTTTTCGGCAAGCGTGGTAAAATCGGTAATGTTATGAACGGCGTTAGTACCCGTATTCAGAATAAGTTCGCCGGTAGAAAAACCCATATCGTATTTCTTTGCCGAAGTCATTTTATTGCTCGCCACGCGATAATCGTAATCGGGGGCTTCGACTATATCCATAGTAGGAATAGCAGCGTCGGCTTTGGTAAATACGACCATATCGGCGGACAACGCCTCGTAGCCTAAAACGTATTTTAAAAACGCTATCGCGCCCATCTGATAACCTCGGTCGCTGTAAGCCTGTATAAACACGCTATTACCAACCGTGGTAACCATATAACCCGAAACGCCGAGTTCGGAATATTCGGGCAGCGAAAGACCCGCCTCTTCGAATTTATCGTCCGCTCCGACGAAAACGAATTTACCTCCGATTTCGCCGTCCGCCGCCTCCGCGACGTTTGCGCCGGTCGCCGCCGCGGTTTGCCTTTGAATAAGACTTACCGCGCCCGACGCCTGCGTACCCGCGACTATTTTATACTCCGAAACGCCGTTTTTGGCAAATTCGCCTACGGGAGAGTTATAATCCACGGTTACGTTATGCAGGGAATTTGTTACGTAATGAGGCGCATTCGCCTCGGCGGGTGAAACCGCCGACGGAATTTTACCTCCGCCGCCGTTATTATTTTTTTTACAGGCGGTAACGCTTAACGCTATACTGCCCGACAGGCAAAACGCCGTAAATAAAGAAACTAATTTTTTACCTCTCATAATTTTCTCCTCATTCAGCCGTTACTGTAAACGATTCGGTCGAAACGTTGCCGAACTCGTCGCTTACGGTTATAAACATAACGTATTTGCCCGACTTGGTCGTTTTAAACGAGTTAGAGTTGCCGTCAAGCATAGTCATTTTACCGTCGGCGTCTATGACGTATTTGATTACGGTGAGTTTGTCCGCCGCGGTTACGTTATCGGTAGCCGAAAAATCGGGAAGAATTATCGTTTCGCCCGCCTTTACGGTTTTGGTATAATCCGAATTTATTTTTATTACGGGCGCATCCGTGTCGATAACGTTTATATAAGCCGTGAACTTTCTGCTGCCTATTGCCCAGTTTTCTTTTTGAGCGGTATATTTTGCGTTCCACACGCCGTATTTATCAAGTTTTATAACGTACTCTTTACCCGCGTCCACGTTTTCGAGTTTCACGCCGCTTTTATCGGTAACTATATTACCGTCGCCGTCGTAAACCGAAAGTTTTACCGCAACGTTAGGACAAAACGTATCGCCCGCCGTAACGGAGTGCAAAATATATTCGTCGTTTAAATTATAATTTCCGCCGTAATCGCCGTTTATCTTTATAGTCGGTTTTGCGTAATCGCCCGTATCGGAAGAAAGAATATTTCCCGAAACCGCGTCTATTTTGTATTCCGCGCCGCGGGATACGTTTTCGACAGCAAAATCGAAATATACTTTTCCCGACGGGAAACCGTCAAAATCGTCGCCGTTATCGTATTTGCTTACCGGTACGTTGGTTTTGTTAAACGAGAATTTACCGTTTTTATACCCCACTTTAACGCCTTCGACGCCCGCCGTAAGAATAGTTTTAAGATCGAGCGCAAAATCGCCGTTGGACACGGTCGTACCCGCCGAACTTACCGCGATATTTAAAGTCGCGGACAATTCGGGGTTTAACGAATCTTTAAGCGTTACTTTTACAGAGCCGAATTTAGTGAGTTTTGCAAAAGTAGTGAATTCAACCGAGAACACGTCGGCAACCTGCGCGTTGGCAAAAGTCCATTTAACCTCTTTCGCCGCTTTTTCAATCGCTATAAGCACGCCTTTTTCAAACTCGACTCCGTTATCGTCTACGAAACTCGTAATGAAACCGTCGCCGTAAAAATAAGCCGAGCAATCAATTTCTTCGTCGTTGCGTATTTTTAAAACCGCGACCTCTTTCGTCCCGTTGTTATATTCTTCCTTACCGCAGAAATAAGTGATTTTCACCTTATCGCCTTCGTTATCAACGGTCGGAATAAATTTTTCGCCCGAAGAATAAATTTCGGTTTTACCGTCGGGATATTCTATTTTTACGGAACAAAGTTTCTTTTCGTTTTTACCCGACGAATAATCGTCGCAGTAAAGTTCGGGTAACAGATATTCCGAACCTTCGATATACACGGGGTCGAGATTTGCCGACTCGTTAAAGAACGGCTCTTCGCTCGCCACGGCGTTTATCGTTACGGACTCGCGGGCGGCGTTTCCGACGTAATCGGTCGCGGTGTAGGTAATAGTCCATTCGCCCGCTTTTTCAAACCTGTATCCGTCGGCTATTTCAATCGTTTCGTCGCCCTGCGTCGCGGTTATCTTCACGGTTTTATTTCCGCTCCCGCCGACTATCGTCGCGTCTTTCAATTCAACGGGATAGCCGAGTTTAACTTCCGTTTCGACATGCGGCAAAGTAATCTCTATAGGAGCAATTTCCGCACCCGCGTGCACAACGAAAACTTTCTCGCTCTCGTTGCCCGAATAATCTTTGACTTTATAAACGAGTGCGTAGTACCCCGCCTTTTCGGGCACGAACGCGCCGTCCAACAAACTTACGGAAACGGGATATACGGAGGAATAGTTATAGTAAACGTATACGTCGGGTTCGAGATTGCCTGCGTAATCGTCGTAAGCGGTCGCGGCAGGAACGCTGTACGCTTTTCCCACGACGCCTTCGGGCATTTTTTCGTAAGGCGTATTTACGGTAATAGCGGGCGCGCCGTCGTCTACGAAGGTGTTGCCGACTATATCCATACCGAGGACTTTCGTAAGGCAGAAATTAGCCGTACTCGAAGAATACCCCGACGCCGATATGCTTAAACGCACTTTATCGCTTTTAAAACCCGTCCACACGTCCTTGTAATAATCAACGCTGTTGAGTTGCGAAACGATATTTCCCTGCGCGGTGATTTTGGTGGTCTGGGCGTCGAACGAAGTAGAAATCTTCCACTTATCCGGAGCAAGAGGAGTCGCTCCGCCGCCCCATTTAAGGTTTACGCCGTCGTCGGAATTAAATTGAGCGACGAACGAACCTAAAATCAAAGTTCCTTTACCGTTGTTTACTTCAAGACCGCTCGACGCCTCGTAACCGGTCATTATTTGTCCCTGCCCCGCCGCCGCGACGCACATTTGTCCGAGCGCGTTGCCGTTTATCGTCCAACGCATTATATCTATATTGACGAATACAGACGGATCGAACGCGTCGGTTAAAGTAACCGTAAGTTTATCGAAATCGGCAGTACCGCGCTTATCGGGAGTAATGAAACCCTCAATAATATTATTAGTCGAAGTCAGATCCGCAAGGTCGATAAGTTTCGTAAACGATAAAGTATCGCCTTTTGCCAGACGAATGTTAAGACCTTCGGAATTCGCCTCCATTTCGGTATACTTGCCGTATTTTGCCGAACTTGCCTCGCCGCCGGTCGTATACGCGGTGTAACCTACGCTGAATTCAAAAGTTTTAATGAAGATTTTACCGCCGTCGGTAACCATATATTTGACGCCGTATTTACCCGCCTGCGCTAATTTAACTTCGCTCGTGCCGTAAATCGTTCCGTCGGGACACTCGACCACGGCGGTCGCTTTCAATTCCTTACCGTTCACGCTTAAAACGTAATCGGGAACTTTAAAAGTTTCGCCGTAAACGTAATTTTGTTTAATCTCGCCGCCGTTCCATTCCTCGGCAAACGCGCTTTTCATTCCGCAAACGCCTATCGCCGCGGCTGAAACAGCCGTAAGCGCAAAAGCCGTAGTTGCGGCAATTTTTAATTTGGAATTTTTATTTTTCATTTTATTTTTCATCATATCTCTCTTAAAATATTATCCTTTAACTCCGCCCACCGTCAGATTTCCGAGCAACCGCTTATGGAAGCAAAGGAAAATGATAAGTACGGGAAGCAGGAACATAATAGGCGCAGCCATCTTTACGGGTACTTTCGCAAAGTAATTGAACGAACTGCTCTTTATCCAGTACAACGCCTCCGCAATGGTCGGATGCGTAGGCAAATAAAGCATCGGAGTCTGAAAGTCGTTCCAGTAAGTTACGAACATTATAAGAAGCACCGTGAAAAAGGTGTTTTTTGCAAGCGGCATAGAAATTCTCGTCATAATACAAAAATCGCTTGCGCCGTCTATTTCCGCCGCCTCGCTGTACGCGTCGGGTATCGACGAGAACACTTCGTGAAACACGAGGAAATAAAGTCCTAAAAAACCCGACTTCATTATCCACATTCCCCACAAATGGTCGTAAACGCCCATTCTTATAACGACCTGCAATTCGGACGCCTGACTGCCTACTATGGGGACGACCATACATACGAGTACGGTGGAATATATTATTTTTGAAAATTTATATTTGTATCGGGCGCAAAGGTATGCGGTTATGCACGGCACGAGCGTAGAAACGAACGCGCTGCCCACGGAATACAATACGGAATTTAAAATCATTTGTCCCGTAGTGATAACCGTTTTTACGCCGTCTATAAGTTTTTCGACCTTGTATTCATACAAAACGTAAGCAAAGTTATCGAAATACCAAGGGTCGGGCAAACCGTACTTGTTACCCAAAAAGTCGTTGGGGTTTTTAAGCGAAGTCAATAAAGCCCAGATAAGCCAAATTATAAGTACGGCGCAGTATATACAAAGCACCGCAAGCATTACCACGGTTAAAGGAGTCATTTTTTCGCGCGTAGCGTGATTTTTCGCTTTTAATTTTTTGTTTTCCACGATTAAACCTCCTTAGGACCGTATTTATCGAGTAAATGCTTAACCAAAAACGTGAGCGGTATCGCGACTATCGTTATCATAAGACCGAGCGACGCAATCGTCGGATACTCCGACATATTCTGTTTCGCCGTATAAGTTTTAACGTAAAGCAAGTAACCCAAAGTCATCGTTTCGTTGTTCGGAGTAGTGCCGAAGAAGAGGAAATCGTTTATTTGGTTAGTAAATATCCCCGCTACGCCCGTTACCAGAAATACCGACACGGTAGAAAACGACATAGGCAAAACGATATACCAGAATTCCTTAAAGCCGCTTGCCCCGTCAAGATGAGCCGACTCTATAACTTCGGTGGAAATAGACGACATTTTGTTTGCGTACATTAAAACCGAAGTCGCAAATCCGATAAATATGTTATAGAACATTACCGTGGCAAAACGCCTGTCCATACTGAAAAAGTCTATCTTTTTGTCCATATTGAACACTTTTTTGAGTATGTCCGCTAAAACGTTGTTCATAAACGAAACGTAAATGCTTACCAGAACTATGCTTGACAATATGGACGGCAAAAACAACATTACCCTGAAAAGTCCCGCCGCGGGCAACTTCTTGAATATATAGTACGAGAAGAACAACCCGAGCGGCACGCCCACTACGAGCGTTATGAGATAAACTTTCAGCGACACCCCCGCCGCGTGGATCATCTGATCGAACATAGTCGGGTCTTTGAACCACCGCGTAAAGTTGTCGAATGTCCATTTATATTTGGTATAATCGTATACGTCGATATCCTTGAACGACAACAAAATAGAGTTGAAGTTTACGAACAGATAAAATATTACGAATTGTAAAACGGGATACGCCATAAACGCGCAATAAAAGATAAGTTTTTTATTCGCGCGGGAACGGACGCTGTTTTTTTCCACCATATTTTATACCTCTTTCCAGAAGGCAGAACCTCTCTTCTTCCAGTACGAATAACTCTTGACAAAGTAATCCTCGCCGTTTTTCGCGTTTACACCCTCTTTCAGAATAGTGGTCGGAGTACCGGGTTGCACGCCGATACTATTCACTTTAGTCGGGAGTAAATCACTTCGATTTTTAAGATAAAACGGCGCGTTGGAATAATAACTGAACGTTTCGCTCTTCTTATTGTAATTTATAAGCGTTTCGGTAAAATAGTTTGCGCTTTCGTAAGTTTCTTTACTTACTTCGTAATTAAAGTCTTTAAGCGCGTGAGTAATACTCGTAAATAGATCGAGCGCGCCGTCGCTGCAGGCAAACTGAACGAAATCGAGCGCGGCTTGCTTGTTAGCGCCGAGATTTGCTTTTACACAAACGGACGCTTCGAGGTAATCAAGGAAAACGTTGTTTCCCTCTTCGAGTTTCGCCTGATTTGCTTTGGGTAGCGGCATCCAACCGAATTTACGGTTTTGTTTAGAGTATTTGTCGTCTTTTTTAGCCATATTGTTAAAAATAACGTTGGCTTCGGCTTCCCACCAAGATCCGTCTACGAGCATAGCGTACTTCTCGTCCGATACCGACATATCCGTACCCGATTTAAGGAAAGTTTCTTGTGCGTCGGTCTGAGTAAACGCGGTGTTAAAGCCGTCCTCGTTGTAATAGTCGTCTCTTGCAACCATTCTCTTAACGAAATCGAGCGCGTAATATTTGCCCGCCTGACGGAACACGTCGTAACCGTTGGTATAATCTATAGTCGCGTTTTCGATAACGGGGTTACCGTCCGCGTCTTTAACGATGGCAGTACCCGCGTCGTTGACTTTGATTAGGTCGGTCGCCTCGCCCTTAAACGAAAGGTTAAGTTCCATTTGTTCAAGACCTTCGTATTCCGCCTGCAAAGCGTTATAAAGTATATTCACGTAATAATCGGTGAATTGTCCCGGAAGCACGAAAGGCGTAACGCCGCGCTTCAGCATCTGACCGCAAAGGTAGAAAAACTCGTCGTAAGTTGCGGGAAGTCCGTCGTCCATAGAGTAGTCCACGCCGTTTTCCGTACCCGTCTTACCGTCCGGACCTTTACTCTTGTTCGGGTTGGTTTTGCTTATAAGCGAAGTCGTTTCCGAGTCCGAAATATAAAAACCGTACTCGTCGAAAATTTCCACGTTATAAATAATACCCATTGCGCCCTTGTAGTGCGGAACGGCATAATATTTTTCCTGTACCCCCTCCGAAGTAACTCCTCCGAAGTACGAAATTTGTTTTTCGTTCATTTTAGACTTTATAGTCTTATTATCGTAGTTGCTCGTACCCGTAACGATGCCCGTCAGATCTTCGAGCGCGCCGCTTTGACGCCAAGCATAATAATCGCCGCCCTCCATAAAGAACACGTCGAAATTAGAGTTTTTTATGTCGTCGGAAGAAAATTGTTTCATCGCGCCTTCGTGGTGAATCTGAACGCCCTTTTTCCCGTCTTCATAAACGGTATCCTTATGAGCCTCCTCGAAATCCGCCTCGAGTTGCCATAACCATTCGTCTTTAAAACCCGCGTTGTAGGTAAACACCTGAACTTGGGTTTTGGTCGGATCGTAGGCTTTTACGTGGTCGCTGCCGCTGTCGTCGTCGAAAGTAGGTTTTTTACAACCTGCCGTGGCAGTAGCGGCGGTAAACGCCATACCGAGCGCCAACGCAGTCGCAAGCAATTTATTTCTTTTCATCATAGTTTACTCCTTTCGCTTACGGCAAATAGTATGCCGCAGCGTAATTTCCTCACTCATATTATATAGCATATCCGCGCGTTTGTCCATACTCATATTTATTATTTTTTACGAATTTCTACTATTTTAGATTTTGGGTTTACTTTTTCCCGATTTTGTGGTATAGTTTTATCGGAGGTTGCTATGCCTGTCGTAACTTATAACAATTTCAGTTTTCATATCCAACACAACGGTTACCCCGTAATGCACGATCACATAGGCACTTACGAATTTATTTTCGTTATAAGCGGGGAAATAAAACATAAAATAAACGGCAGAAAGGAAATTTTAGAGCCGAACACGCTTTGTTTTTTGCTCCCCACCGACAAGCACGCGCTTGAAAAAACCACGGATGACTCTATATACCTCAGTCTTTCGGTAGTGCAGGAGCACTTTGAACAACTGCTTAAGTGGATTGCGCCTAATATGCAGGACCACGCGTTCAACTCTTACGAAAAATTAAAAATTTCCTCGGATTCGGCGGCGGAAATAATGAAACTTACGAACAAGGCGTTGACTTCCTCTCCCGACGTGCATTACGAATTTTTACACGTTATCACCTGCTTTTTGGTACGTAAAATGATTACTTACCGCTACGGACGAGCAATAACGAAGAGTTACCGCCCCGCCGTGGAAAAATTCATACAACTGCTTGACGACGAAAGCAATTTGTCCGTCCCGCTCGAAAAACTCGTTTGGGAGTCGGGATATTCCTACACGCATTTAAACAAACTGTTTTTAGAGGATACGGGTGTGAGCGTGGGGAAATTTTTGAGTAAAAAGAAATTAGATTACGCCATAACCGCCATAAAATGCTCCGATCGGTCGTTACAGAGAATTTCCGAAACGCTCGGATTTTCGACCTACTCTCATTTTTCCGCGTACTTTAAAAAATGCACGGGTATTTCCCCGTTACAGTACAGACAAACTTCCGAAATGCCGCTTTTTTTATAAAATTTAATAAAATTTAAAGCCGCGACGAAAAATTTTTCGTCGCGGCTTAAAGTTTATTTTTTCAATATATTTGCAAAATAATAAATCGGCATCGCGCTCCAACCGTGGCATAAACTGCCTATTCCGCCGAAATCGTCCGCGCCGAGTTCGGTTTCCCAAAAACTCGTAGCGTCCGATTTTAACATAGGCACGTAAGTTCTTTCTATATCCTCAAGAATAAAACCGCCGTAAGATTTATCCGCTTTTAACAGCGCGTCGTAGACGAACCCCTTTGCCGAAAGAGTAGGCAGGACCATATTTCCCTCGACGTTTTCAAGGCGGTCGGCGATAAGTTTAGCCGTCTTTTTTTCGTCCGACGCCGCCCCTGCAAGAATTGCCAGTGCCGATACCAGACACCCCGTTTTATCGACTTTATCGCTTATTTTAAACGAGCCGTCTGCGTTTTCAAAAGTTCGGGTTATAGCCTCAACCGTCTTTTCGATACCGTCCGCAGATAAGCCGAATAATTTCCGATACGCCCTATCCGCCAAAACGAACGCGCAATTAAGCGCGCAATGATATTCTTTTTCTTTAGGCTTATCCTTGTCTTTTCCGAGGTCGCTATCGTAATTGTCGTTGCCGTCGCTCCACTCGTAAAAATTCCAAAAAGGAGCGTTAAATCGCGCTATAAGTCCGTTTTCCTCTATTCTGCCTTTAAAAGTCGCGTACAGTTTATCAAGCGTGGGTTTAACCTCGGCAATCAACGATTCGTCGCCCGTAAAACGCTCGTACTCGTCTATCGCCAAAAAATACGCAAGCGAGAAAAACGGAATGGGATAGTCTATGCCGCCTGTAGCGCAGAGGCTTAATAACCCGTATTTATCCACCGATTTACTTATAAGCACTAAATTTGCCCTTGCGTATTCGGCGTTGCCGCCGTCGAACGCGTAATAACCGCAAAGCGCCTGATTGCGCCCGTCGAAACAGTAAGTTCCCTGCTCGCGCCAAGGGCAATCTTCGTAACGCTCGTGCATACAGAGTTTAAGCGTTTCTACGCAAACGGCGTTTATTTCGTTTATAACCTCGTTGCCGTAATCTACGACTTTCTCTTTTACGGGATAACCCGCGGGATAAATTCCCGCCGAGTTTATTTCGTTAATAACGCCGTCGTCGGCAAAAATTTCGAGATACCGACACCCTAATCGGCGGAAACAGTTTATATAACGATTTTCTCCCGCTTTCGCAAGATATTCCACCGAAAAATCACAGTCGCCGACCTTACGCCTTACGCCGCCGTCCGAAATATGCTCGCCGTAAGCGACGGTTATAGTTCCCGCGGTTTTACAGTTTAAATCGAGATACAAAAAACCCGTCGTTTCCTTGCCTAAATCCAAAAGAACGGAATTTTCGCTTTTAACGACCTCGCCTTTTATAAAATCGCTTAAAACCTGATTTTTTATTTTACGAAGATAAAATTTCACGGGGCCGTCGCCCAAAACGGAATTTTCATATTCTTTCTCTGCGACTTTATTCGCGTCGTAAAAAAACGAAAAGCCGAGTTGCGGAGTTATTTGCTTTTTATACCCGTTTTTATATTCGTTCATCAACCGGCTCGGAGTGTTTTCGTCGCTATATAGAGCGATTTTCTCGTCTATAACCAACTCGAAAATCACGCCCGCCGCGGCGGCGATATAATTAGCCGTATTCTCCCCGCCGTGATAAACTTGCAACCTGATTCGGTCGCCGCGTTTTACCCTGCCGCTTAAATCGTAACTATCGTACAGTTTATAGTTCGGCATATCCGCGCAAGCCGAAAACGCAATCGGTAAAATATCGTCGTTTTTAAACGCGGCAAACGCCCCGTCGCACGAAACCGACAATTGAATTTTTTCGCCGTCGAAAGGCACGCTTAATAAATATTCGCTGTAAGTATCTGTCCCCGCCGCCTCGGCGTTTACTATCCATTTTGCTTTTTTAAACATTATTTTTAACCTTTATTCTAAAAATTAAATATACTACGGAAACCATAACGCACACCGCGCTTAATGCGGCGAGCAAAGAAAACACCGCGTTCCAACCTAATCCGTCGGCAATCGCGCCCAACCCGTACGCGCTTAAAGTACTCCCGACGTAACAAAGTCCGTTCATCATCCCTGCAAGTAACCCCGCATTCAGTTCTTTTTTAAGATACAACGGAGCCATACTCGTGATTACGTTATTCGTAGCGGAAGTTAAAAGCGATACGCCCGAAAGGCAAACGAGCGTTAAGACCATTCCCCACGCATTATCACCCGCTACCGTTAAACAAAAAGTTAAACCTGCAATAACGACGAACGCTATTCCGCACAAGTCCACGAAATCACGGACTTTACCGTTAAGCGCAACGGCGACCGAAGTGCCGAATAACGCCAACAACGGCATTACGAGCGTTAAAATGATACCTATCGAATCCGGAACTCCGTACTGCTCTTTGAGTATTGCGGGAACCCACGTGGTAAGTCCGTCTTTCACAAGGTTAGTTATAACGGCGAAAACACCGAGTGCAATGATGGAAAATACCGTCGTTTTACTTATTCTTCGTTTATCGGTCTGACTCTTGCCGCTTTCGTCCGAAATAATTTCATTATTCGTTTTTTCCTCAACGCACGTTTTAGTCAGTCTATTGTATAAGAATATCCAAACAAAGGCTATTATCGGCAATATTATCGCCGCAAGATAAAAAATCACGCGGTAATTACCCACTGCGACAAATAATGCGGAAAGCCCGTAGACGGCAAAAGTTCCTGCCGCAACCGTCGTACCCATAGCAACGACTACTTTGGGATAGTAATCGGCTTTAAGCGTTTCCGATAAAAGCCTGATAAGGGACGGCCACAACACCGACAACGCCGCACCGTTTACAAGCCATAAATATTTAATAACCGTAAAATTTTTAACGACGCCAACCGACAAATTGCAAGCCGCAGATATAAGCAAAACACAAAACACAAGGTATTTAAGATTATATTTTTTGCAAAAAATACCGTTTATTATCTGCCCTACGCCATAGGCAAAAAAGAAAAACGTGCTTGCCATACCCGCCATTGCATGCGTGACGTTAAAATCTTTCTCTATATTAACGATATTCGCGCTATAGCCTAACTTTCCTATGTAGGAACAAGCGTATACAAGCCAACAAATCAGCAACAACAATGCCGCCGACGAACTCATTTTTCCCGTCACACTCTTTTGCTTTTTTAACATAAACATCTAAAACTCACTTTGTCAACAACCGGTTTATTGAAACATTTTTATTAAATTAACAAATTAAGGGGCGGACTTATTATTAAGCCCGCCCGCATAAATACTTTTTTATTGAATTAAGCGGCTGTTTCTTCGCTGTTGCAGGTTGCGCCGTTCAAGGTCATAGAAGTCGGAATCCAATAAGAATCTGCTCCCGTAACCTCTACCCACGTACCACACCAATAATAAAGTTTTTTGGCGTTAACCACAACGTTATCGCAATCAACGTAATTTCCGTCAGCCGTTTTCGGATTGCCGGAACGCTTTGTGTACACCCCGACAAGATTAAATATCTCCTGTCCGCTTGCGTTTACTGTGATATCTCTCAATTTGCACGAATCTGCAAGATAACCGAATAAAAATCCGGATTTACTTTTATTTTGTGTACCGACGCTGCTCGATTTAACGTTTATAATCACGTTTTTGATTGTCGAATTTACCGCCTGATGAGCAAATATGTTTGCAAGCTCATTTCCGGTATGAATAAGATCGACGAACTCAACATTCATTATAACCGCGTTTTTCAACGCTCCGAACAAACCATATCTGCCGCCATCGAGAGCTTTCTGCGAATTATCAAGTTCTCCTCCGGTAGTATAGTTCTTGATCTTGCATCCTCTGCCGTCGAATGTACCGGAGAAAAACGGCTGAGCATTTTTGCCGGTTATCGTATTGTCATTCTTCGCAGCAGTATCTGCAGAGTTATACCATGCAGGTAAAGCGAGAGCCGTATTTTCAAAGTCTATATCGTTTGCAAGCACGAAATAGCCGTAAGTCACGGTTTTATCTGTAATGTTTTCTTTGAATTCAGCCGCCGAAGTTATTGCTTTGGTAACTACAAGAACCTTAACGGAAAGCATATTTACCGCTTTATCTTTCTGCATAGTAACCTCTACGTCTCTCTCGCCTATTGCGCCCGCAGAGAAAAACGCTACGGGAAAGATAAGTTTGTTATCTGCAACGGTTGCGCCTTCGATTTTATCGCCGTTGAACTTGACGCCTACAAGCGTTCCGTAATCTTCGCCGAGATCGATTTCGATATTACCGGTAGCGCCGATAACCTGTTCCGCAAGCGTCTTCGTCGTATCTGCGACTTTAAGGTCAACGACAAAACGATTGCCGTTATTCGTTATTTCTATTTCGTTTACCTCGTCTTTATTAAAGGTAAGTCCCGTTATAGGATATTCCGTCGGAGTCATAGCGGGATCGCCTTCTCCGTCGAGCCTGCCCCAATAAGTTATTTCTCTTGCGTTTACGACAAAATTTTCACAAGTTATGATCGCGGCGTCATCATCCGCAGATCCCGAACGTTTAATCCACCAACCGAACAAAGCGGAAATGGTGCTGCCGCTCGCATTTACGGTAAAGTTTTTATAAACGTTTTTATTCGCGTATGCGCCGCAGATAAATCCACGACCGTTTACAGTTTGGTCGGTAGGTTGAACCGCCGAACCCGTAAGCGAAGTTTTAGCAACGTTTATGGTTACGTTGTCAAACGTAACGCCTGCGATACTATGACCGAACACGTTAGCGTTTACAACGCCGTTATCGTGCCATACTCCGTCTACAACAAGATTTTTTATAGTGGATTTTACCGCATTTTTATCGTCGGTTATAAGGAACAAACCGAACGGGTTAGCCGTGTTAAAGTTTTTAAGCGTATAACCTCTGCCGTCGAAAGTACCTACGAAACCTATTTTGCCGTTTACCTGATTTGCCTTATGCGCAAAACTCGAAGTGTTTGCATCTTTCGGGAACACAGGATCTCGAAGCGCCTCGTGATTAAAATCTATATCGCCGGCTATAGTATAATAACCGTACACGCCGCTCTTACCGTCGTCGCCTTCCTGAACTCTTGCGTTAGACGAAATAGGGTCTCTTAAAAGAGTATTCCATTCCTCAACGCTCGAGATAACTCTCGTCGCGACGGTTATATGAATAGTAAGTTTATAAACTCCGTTTTCGCATTCAATAACGCATAATACGGTTTGATCTCCCACGTCTTCGGTAGAAAACGTATCTTGGGGGAGCGTAAGCACTCCGTTTGCAAGCGTTACGTCTTCAAGGTTGAATCTTCCGTATAACACCGACAACAACTTGCCGTTATAGTCCTCGCCTATATTTATAGCGTAACTCTCCGCGCCGATTTCCTGATTTTCGGTAAGAACGTTGGTTTGTTTTACTTTAAGGTCGATTTCAAAAGTTTTTCTTTCTTTTTCGTTTTCGCTATCAACTTTGTAAAGGTCCTTCGCCGTAACCTCCATACTTTCGCCGCAAGCGCAAGCGTAAGAGTCATCGTCGAGTTTAAACTCGTGCGCGCTTTCAGACTTCGCGCCGCAAACGGTACATACCTTCCAGTGTTTTTCGGCGTTATGCCCCGCATAGTCTTTACTTAAAACGTGATTTTGTTTTTCGATAACGTGCGCGGCGTCGTTTTTACATACGGCTTTATGCGTGCCGTCGCCGTTGTCGGTATACTCGTAATCGTGTCCCTTCGCGGGGATTTCCTCGGTTACTTTGTATCCGCATACGGTACATTCTTTATGTTTACTGCCCTTTTCGGTGCAATTTTCCGCTTTATCGGTTACCCATTCTCCGAAAATATGAGATGCAACATCAACTTTCTCGTCGTCGTCCGCGCAAACTTTCCAGTGTTGCTCGGCGTCGCTTTGCCACTCGCCGCTTGCGGTATGCGTATGCGAATCTTTATTCCCGCACGAAACCGCAAAGAAACAAGCCGTTGCCACGATTAAAACCGCTAACAACGATTTTATGCTTTTTTTCATAGTCCCTCCACAAATTATTGTGTAAATATTTTACCGCACTATCCGTTTAGCGTATAAATTATACCATTACGGAAAAAACAAGTAAATATTCTTTTCTACTATTTTTTACGAATTTCTACTATTTATTGTGTTTGAACACTACGCAGCACTCGCGGATAGTGAACTAACAGCAAAAAGCGCCCGACGAATCGTCAAGCGCTTTCGTATATACGGTTATTAAAATTTTACCATTTCTTATAATGTTCTTCGAGAGTTTCGTGTTCCGCCCACATAGTCATACCGAGTTCACTCGCATCCGCTTTCCACTCCGTTTTTAGCGTGGTGAGTGATTTACCCGAGATTGCGTAAGCATAATTACCGAAATATTCTATCACGATTGCGCGTAAAAACATACTTTCGGTTTTTATCGCCTTATTAAGTCTTAATTTCTCGGTTTCGGTTATAGTTCCCGCCGCACGGGCATTTTCAACCGCCGCATAAGCGGACTTTATATCGTCAAGCCATTGCGCAAGTTTGGTCTTATCAAACCAGTCGGAAGAAAGGTTTCTTTGGGAATATATACTCATATCGCCGTATTCGGGATGAGTTTTGAACTTTTCGGCAACCATAGCGCGATACTCGTCGAATATTTTGCGCATTTGACCGCCTGCCACTCCGTAATAATTTTTAAAGAAACCGTCTATAAGTTCGTCAACGTTTTCGTTTACGTTCCACATAAGTTTAGCGTTGACGTATTCTTTAAGGCGCGCAAAACCCGAAGATACGCTTTCATTGAACTGACCTAAATTATACATTGAAATTCCGCCGTTTTCGGCAGCAAAACGGAAGTTGTCCTGTATACTGCCGAAGATATCGTAGAACTCCATATAGTGATACGGAAAATGTTCCATATAAAAGTAATACATTACGTTTTTCGCTACGGCACTCCAACCTTTAAGACTTTTCAGCGCGCTTGCGTTTCTGTCTTTCACGGAAGGCGTTCCGTCGTTACGCGCGGCGTTACCCGCATAGTCAAGCGGAACGTAATAGTTTGCCTCGATGGGACAGTAATATACCGCAACGTTATCGTCAAGTTTCATATCCGCGTTTACGGGCGAATAAGAACCGTCAAAATTTTCTTTTACGGGTGCGTCCTGAGTAGAGTGATATGCCAGCATAACGGGTTTAATATCCGTCCTGTTTTGTTTTTTGAGAAGAGCGGCTATTTTGTTTATTAAGTTTATATAAGTAGAAACTTTATAGCCTCCGTGCAAGTTTATATACTTCGTACAGGCAGAGCAATCGCACCAAACCGTACTATCGGTCATTCCGACGTAAAAATACTTGTTTAAACTTTTCAGTTCGGAGTTTTTATTTTCCGCGGCGGTAATAATAGGTAACATTTTATCCACGGCCGTCTTTGCAATACCGTCGGGATCTCTGCCGAAACAGAATTGCGCTCCGCCGCTCGTATACCATTCGCCGTGAGAAGCGCCGTACTCGGAATACGGTATCGCGTATTCGAGATTATGCATATCCGCGCCGTTCGGCGCAAACGAAAACACGATCATATCATTCATTCTTAAACGGTATCCGTTAAACTCTTTATCTACGCTGTTTGCCGAATTAAAGCCGTAAGAACGTTTTCTGTACTTAAACGAAGGTATTACCTTTTTATTCATATCGGCAACGTCGAATAAAACTTCCGTTACACCCCTGTTTAAACTGTAAACCCCGTCGGCGTAGTATTCATACCCGAAATAATCGTGCAACAAATCGTATACGCCGCTCATAAGCCCCATCCAACCGTCCTGCTCGTTCCCGCCAATAACGTATATATTGTCGGCGGCATCGGTTTTTATTATATACCCGGAATCACCGAGTTCCGATAATTCACTATCCGAAATACCGAAACCGGCGTTACGGAGCAACGAGGTATTACCGATGGATATAAACTTTTTATTTTTGTCGCTAACCGCACTTTCTCTATACCAATATATATTCGCACCGATAGCCTCCGATACGAAAGTCCGATATTCGTTAGCCGCCCTTACCGCCCTGCCGCTACCGGCGACGGAAGCGTCGGGGCATATCATCTGATAATCGAGCAAATTATGAGTTAAATTCTTTTTTCTTATGCCACGCACCTCGGTAAAATAAAAGTTACCGAACGCGGAATAATACGGATAATACATATAAGTACCGCCGTATAAAATAGTAGAGATGCCGTCCTGCGTGTAATTACTGTTTATAGCGTTGCCGTCAACGTCGTCATAGCGATGAATCAGCGTGCCGTATCGGTCTTTCACCGTTATTTGCCAATTTCCGTTTCCGCGATTAGTCAGCGTAAAATATATCCATCCTCTTTGCGCTAATATTCCCGATTTACCGAAACGGAAATATTTATCATTTCTTACCGCAAAATAAACCTCTTCGTAGTCCGTAAGCGTGTAGTTGGAATAATGCAAACCTCCGTGCAAATAACTTGCATTATATTTAATTTTATAGACCGACTCGAACCCTTCGGGAGCGAGATAATCATCCTCTATTTCACGCGCTGTTCTGATAAAAGAATCTTCTATAACTTCGGTTTCAAACGCAGTTGTTCCGTGCCTTAACGTTGCGCGAACTTCCGTTACGGAAACGGTAACGCTTTCGTTTGCCGACCCCAACGGATAAAAACCCGAAACGCCAAACAGTATAGTTTGCAACGAGTTGTCTACGTAATACGACGTATTTTTTATCCCGCTTAAACCGCTTTTAGTATAAACGGTATCATAATCGGAGTCTTGTATCAAAACCGTCCACACGGACTTTTCCGTTTGCGTCAAAGAAAAAAACAACCAATCGTTACCGCTATAAACTCCTCCCTTGCGATCGTCTATAACGAAATCTCCCGTAGTTTTTAAAGCAAAATTCACCACACTCATATTATCGAGTACGGTTTCCGAATACGTATCTCCGCGAATAAGTTGAACCCCTGCGGCAGCGGTATAATTCCATACCTTACTATAACCTGCGGGCGGATTTTCTTCGGAAGGCGACAGTTCTATATTTCTCGAATTATATAAAGCGTCGTCTATTATTTTTCCTGCCACCGAATGCGGTTTCATAACGGCGCGAATCTCGGTAACGTAAGTATATAACTCGGAATTTAGCGGCGCTTGCGCCCCGAATCCTTTACAATTACCGAATAAAATAGAATTAAGAGCGTTATCAACGTAGACGCCGTTAGTTTCGTAACTTCCGTCAAGCAACCCGCCTCGAGTATTAGAATCGCTTGCGGAATTATAGACCTCCGTTCCGTTTAAATCTTCGACCACGAGAGACCATTTTGCTTTTTTCACCTGCGTAAGCGTAAATATTAACCAATCGTGCGACTCGTCGAATTTTTTGAAATTAAAATTCATCTTATGATTCGTTTTCATAGCGAATCTGATTTTTGCGGCGGCGTTAAGCGGTTTATCGGAAAAATTCGCGCCGTGAGCATATAAATAACTCGTCGATGATACGTTAGTGTAAGTTTGATTGTACTTCCAGACCTTGTCGAAACCGTCGGGTTTGGCAACGCTACACTCTTGAGCTCCGCGATATGTTTTTTCATCTATCACGTCGTTAAAATCTTCGTGCGAAGAGATATAAGATTGATTAGTTACTTCGGCGTAAATCTTAGCGGAATTTCGTTCATTAAGCACCGCTGCCGAAACAAAGCAACTTGACGCAACTAAAGACAATATAAGAGAAACGATAAGTTTTTTAATCCTTTTCACGCTTAATTCCCTCCCGTGCGAACGCACTCATTACCTCGTTTTTCGTCAACAACGATCGCCTTTGAGTTTTTTCGTTTCGGGGCATAAACCCGCCGTTTGGCGTACACTCCCCATTCTTTTGCAATCATATTAAAAACCTCCTTGTCATAACTGCACGAAAATTATAACATTGCTAAAACGCGTAAGTAAATATTCTTTTCTACTATTTTTTACGAATTACTACTATTTAGCCACGAGTGATTGCGTTTTGACACGCCACATAAGCAAAAACGCCCGACGAACCGTCGAGCGCATTTGATTTTACTTTATTTAAATTCCCCATTCCTCGTACAAAGTTTCAAGCGTTTTATGTTCTCCGCACAGCGTTACTCCGAGTTTCGCCGCGTCCGATTTCCACTCGTTTTTCATCGTTAAAAGTTCATCGCTCGTAAAATTCTCGCCGAAATAAGTTATAAGCGCGTAACGGAAAGACAAGGATTCGAGTATCACGGCGTTTCTTACTCTCTCACGCTCCGCGTCGTCCGTTCCCGCAAGTTTATCCGCCTCGGCAAGCGCTTTATCTATATCGTCGAGCCACTTGGTAAGGTTGCTGTACCTAAAATCTTTTGCCGAAGGAACGTGTCCGTTGATACTTAAATAACCCAAGGTTTTATCCTCGTTTTCGTATATATATTTCGTCATAGCGCGATATTCGTTGAAAATCGTACGCATATACGAGGATGCAACCCCGAAATAATTATTAAAAAAGTCGTCCGTAAGCGCGTTTACGTCGGCGTTCACGTTCCACAAAAGTTTTGCGTTAAGATAGGCTTTATATCTTGAAAACCCCGTGGAATTGCCGTTGTTATATTGTCCGAGATTATAAAGCCACAATCCGTTGTGTTCGTGCAAAAGTTGTAAATTCTCCTGCATACTCCCGAAGTTATCGAACACGAGTTGATAGTAGCCGAAATTTTCCATATAAGTCCAGTATAAAACGTTGTCCGCAACGAGACTCCAACCCTCGATATTCTTTTTAACCTTTTCGTTTACCGCGTCGTTAAAGGAAACGTAATAATTAGCCTCGATAGGCGCGTATACCACGCACACGTTGGCGTTTAACTTCATTCCGTCTATAAGCGAAACTTTGCCGTCTGCCACGGTAACGGGTGCGTCCTGCGTTTTGTGATAAGCAAACATTCCGAGTTTTACGCTCGTTCTTCCGTTTTCAACCAAATACGCCTGCAATTTATCCGAAACGGCGTTCATAAACGCTATATAAGTTGCCGAATTATATCCGCCGTATTGTGCAATAACGCTTTGGCAAGTAGTGCAATTACACCAGTCGTCGTTGTCCTGTTGCCCTATCATAACGAAAGTCGCGGAAGTATCGGTCTCTAACACGGCTTTGACTTTTTCAGCCATTTCGGTAGCAAGTCCGTCTTTATCGCGCGTTAAACAAGGTTGCGTGCCCGCGGGCGAAAACCAGGTGGGGTGCGCCGTCTTGTATTCGGCTATGGGAATAGCATCGAAAAAATTATGCCATATATTATTGCCAAAGCCTTTAATGGAAAGATTATTGTATTGCATACGGTAATTTACCATAGCGTCGGTAGCGTTACCGCCCGTCGCGCTTATTTCAAAGCCGTATGCCGGCAACCTGTATTCAAACGAGGGTTTATACTCTTCATTTATAGTCTGCAAAACGACGTCTTTCAATGTACAATCGTCTATTTTATAAAATCCGTCGGTGTAATATTCGTAATTAAAGTGCGTGCGCAAAAACTCGTAAACGCCGTTCATAAGTCCCATGCCCTGCCCCGATATGTACACGTTGTCGTCTATCGTTCTTATCGAATATCCTGATATGCCAAGGGCGTCGTAATCGACGCCCCCAACCTTGTTATTCAATTCATTAGTAAAACCTATCGAGATATATTTCATACCGCTTTTAAGGTTTCCCGTATCCTGAACGTAATCTCCGAGGTCGGCACCCGTTGCCTCACGGAAAAAAGTTTTCAGTTCTTTTGCCGCTCTCGTCGCCGCCCCGTAATTGTCTATATTCTCGCTTTTATCGGGGACTACAATGCTATACTCGGAAACTCCCGCCTTAGCCAGGGTCGCCTGTACAGGTTTTAACGTTCCGCGAAGTTCGGTAAAATAGACGTAAGAAGTGTCGGCAGCATTGACGTAAGGCAGATACCACGCGTTATAACTCAAAGCCTGCAAAGAATTTGCCGTATATGTTGTGTTCCCGGCATACAGCGAAATATTTGCCTTATTTTCTGTTTTTGCTTCTCCATTTTGAGTATATTCCATTGTCATATTCCACGTTCCGTTATCATTCTGGATAAACGTATAATATACCCAACCATTTATTTGAGATATGCCGCTCGGGGTGCTGAACTGGTAATTTGTTTTTACCGCATAACGAATTTCGCTATACCCGGTTATATCTTCAGCCGAATAGAATTGACCGTGTAAATATTTACTTCCGCTTTCGCCAGACTCTGACAATGTATTGTTCGTCTTCCAAACTTTTTCAAACACATCGGGAGCCGTTTCGTTGACAGCCTCAGCGATTATATTCTTCGCGCTGAACACTTTGTCATCAATAATTGTACCATAAGGTTTCATTGTTCCGCGAAGTTCGGTGAAGTAAACGTAAGAAGTGTCGGCAGCATTGACGTAAGGCAGATACCACGCGTTATAACTCAAAGCCTGCAAAGAATTTGCCGTATATGTTGTGTTCCCGGCATACAGCGAAATATTTGCCTTATTTTCTGTTTTTGCTTCTCCATTTTGAGTATATTCCATTGTCATATTCCACGTTCCGTTATCATTCTGGATAAACGTATAATATACCCAACCATTTATTTGAGATATGCCGCTCGGGGTGCTGAACTGGTAATTTGTTTTTACCGCATAACGAATTTCGCTATACCCGGTTATATCTTCAGCCGAATAGAATTGACCGTGTAAATATTTACTTCCGCTTTCGCCAGACTCTGACAATGTATTGTTCGTCTTCCAAACTTTTTCAAACCCTTCGGGAGCCGCTTCGTTGACAGCTTCGGCAGTTATACCCTTCGCACTGAACGTTCTGTCGTCTACAACGATTCCGTCGTAATACGCAGCAGTAAGGGTCATGTTGCCTTGAGCCGTCCAGGAAGTATCCCATGCAGTCTTTTTACTTGTTACCCAACCGCGTTGAGTTTTATTTTTAATAACGGCAGCCGCAGGATAGTTCAGCGAGGCTCCGTATGCAAGGGTTTCGTTTTTAATTTCGGTGCCGTCGGCGTTTTTGTAGGTGATTTTTGCGGTTTCTATTATATAGCCGTCCGCGCCCGTCGCTTCGCCGTCTTTTGCGGCTTTCGCTACGTCCGTTAAGGAATTCGCCGAAGATACCGCCGTCCATTTAGTTACGGTTGCGCCGCTTTCGGTATAAGTAAGGCAAGCCTCGGCTAAAAGTTTTACGCCGTAGTTGCTTGCGGGAAAGTCGTAAATATAGGCGTACCCCTTTTTATAATCCCCGTTGACTTCCCACTCGTTCACGAGTTCGACGGACTGCGCGTTTGCCGCGCCCGCGTTTAAATGCGCCCCATCTACGTAAAACATCTGCGGCAAAACGAAAAGCGTTACTTTGGCGTCGGTCTTGTCTAAAAGTTCGCTCTTTACCTGAACGCCGAACCTTACGCCCGTTTCCGTAGCGTCGTCCTGCAAGCGTATGCCTATACTCGCTACTTTAAAATCGTCGGCGGTTATTTCGGCGGCTTGCGCTTTATAATTTATGCCGAACGTAGCGCAAGCAAGGGCAACCGCCGCCGCTAACGCAACGCAAAGCATATAAGTTATACTCTTTTTTATTTTATTCATTTTCTTCGTTTTCTCCTTATTTTTTTCAATTCGATTTTTAATTATTTTCAACGTCCATTATATTCCACTCATCGCCCATATACTTTGCCCCGACGCTCGCCGTTATAACGTCTACGAACAATTCACTCACGATTAAAGTCGGC
The DNA here is from genome assembly GCA_934254815.1 of uncultured Clostridia bacterium. Taxonomy (GTDB): domain Bacteria; phylum Bacillota; class Clostridia; order Christensenellales; family Borkfalkiaceae; genus UBA10281. The sequence goes on from CAKQME010000003.1 coordinate 131,715, forward strand.
GCGGTATAAGGCATTTTGTTTGTTTGAGTCATTATATTTCCTCCTATATAGATTTATTAAAAGTCGTTACGAATATCGCCCTTCGTTTGCCATAGGTAAACGAAGGGCGGGTACCCGCCCCGAAATTTTTTAAAAAAGGTTACAAATCCATATCGAACCATCCGTCGTTTTGCTTATTGCCGTCGGACGATTGTTCGCTGTTTTCAGACGAAGAACCGCCGTCTTCCGCCCCGCCCGACGACTGTTCAATCGACTGTCCGCCGCTCGAACCTCCGTCGTTCGCGCTTTTACACGCAAAAGCCGTCGCAATTATAATCACGACCGATAAAATAATCAATATCCTTTTCATATATCAATTTTATCATAAAAATCTTTCGGAAACAATACTCAAAAAAACTATTATTTACGAATTTCTACTATTTTTCGTTTACCTAACCCTTTTCGGTTTATAATTTTTAACGCAAGTGGTAAAATCAAATCAATTTAAACCGATCGTTTTTTTATTAAGGAGAACCTATATGTCTACGAATTATAAAGATTATTATTCATTTGACGATAACGCCGACGAGGTTGTTTTTCATCGCCACGATATGCCGTCGCCCTGGATAAACTATCTTACCAACGGCACGCTTTTTACTATGATTTCGCAGGCGGGCGGATCCTTAAGTTGGTACAAGTCCCCCGAAATATGGCGCATAGGCAGATATAACTTTTACAACCTGCCTACCGACGGCAACGGGTTGTTTATATATATTAAGGATAAAAAAACGGGCAAGGTATGGAATCCCACCGTTATTCCCTGCGACGAACGCCCGGATAAATGGTATTCCGCTCACGGCTTCGGTTACACCCGTTTTCACGCCGAAAAAGACGGCGTTACCGTTGATTTAAACTGCTTTATCGGCAAGGAAAACGTACTTATTTACGATATGAATATCTCCGCCAATACCCCGCGCGAGATAAGCGTTTTCGCCTGTCGCGAAATGGGGCTTATGGAATATCTCCGCGAAGTGCAATGGCAATGCTACTGCAAAGCGAGCAACAATATTTTATACGACGAGAAAACCGACAGTCTTTCCTACGAATATTTCGTGGACGCGCAGGCTCGCCCCGACGAAACCCCCAAAGTGTTTTTCGCCGCAAATATGCGTTCGGTTTCGCACGACGGCAGTCGAAAGAGTTTTATGGGCAGTTACCGCGACTTTAAAAACCCGATTTCCTTAGAGCGCGGTTCTTGCGGCAACAGCGACCTTAAAGGCGGCGAAGCTTTGTTCGCTATGCAGTTCGATTTGACGGTAAACGAAAAACCGCAGAATTTAAGCGTGTTTTTGGGTACTTACGCTCAAACCGAAAGCGTTGAGCCGCTTTTAAATAAACTGCGTGAAAAGAACTACGCGAAAAAAGAATTTGAAAGCGTTAAAAATCGCCTTATAGAGCGGAAAAAGTATTTTTCGGCGGATATTCCCGACAAAGATATGCAACGTATGGCAAACGTGTTCAACCCCTTGCAAGCTTACGTCAATTTCCTCGTCTGCCGCGAAATTTCGTTTTACGCGACGGGGACTATCCGCGGAATAGGCATGCGCGACGCCGCGCAGGACGTTTTGGCGAATATTTTATACGATTTACCCGCATCGGAAGAGAAAATTTTGCTGCTTTTGGGGCAACAATATAATTGCGGCAAGACCAACCATTATTTCTATCCTATAGAAAAGCGCGAGCCGCTTATAAGCGACCGAAGCGACAATCATTTATGGCTCGTTTACGCCGTGCATAAAGTAATCTGCGAATGCGGAAAAACCGACTTTTTATATAAAACCGCTCCATACTACGACGGCGGCGAAGGTACGGTTTTGGAACATATAGAAAAATCCGTTGCATATACGGTAAACCACCTCGGCGAACACGGTCTGCCGCTTATGCTCGGCTCGGATTGGAACGATATGCTTTCCAATGTGTGCAAAGAGGGCAAAGGCGAAAGCGTGTTCGTTTCTCAAATGTTAGTTCTTGCGTGCAAGCAGTTAAAGGAAATTTACGCGATTATCGGCAAAAACGGCGATAAATTCGACGAAATTATCGCTCAACAAGAAAAAATCCTCAACGATTTTTGCTGGAACGAGGACAGATTTATCCGCGCCGTTTCCGACGAAGGATTGAAAATAGGCAATCGCGACGAAAAGTGCGGCGCGCTCTGGATAAACTCGCAAAGTTGGGCGGTTTTGTCGGAATGTGCCGACGAGGAAAAATTGCGTAAATGTATGGAAACGACCGTTTCCACCCTCGATTGCGGCTACGGCTTACTTAAACTCTACCCGCCGCTTCAGAGAAATTATCCGTCCAAGGAACACGAACTGACGTTCGCGCAACCGGGCGTAAACGAAAACGGCGGAGTTTTCTGCCACGCCAACACCTGGGCGATTATTGCCGAATGTATGCTCGGCAACAACAACGAGGCGTACAAAATTTACAAAGAACTCATACCGCATAACATAGTTAAAAAATTCGGCGTGGAAAAATACAACGCCGAGCCGTATATCTATTCTTCCAACATACGCGCGCCCATGGCTTTGGACGCGGGGCAAGCGGGAGTTTCATGGCTTTCGGGTACGGCGTCCTGGATGATGATAGCCTTGGAAGAATACATTTTCGGCGTTAAACCATGCTTTACGGGGCTTAAAATTAAGCCGTGCATTCCCGACGAGTGGAAAACAGCCACCGTAAAAAGATTTTTCCGCGGTTGCGAATACACTATCGAAATAGACAATTCCGCGGCTTGCGGAAATTCCGTAAAAGAGATTTATTTGGACGGCAAAAAGTTTGACGGCGAGTATATTTTATCTTCCGCCCAAACCGCTTTCGTCAAAATCATTATGGGTAAAAAATAAAAGCGAGGAAATTTTATGATTAAAGAATATCGTTTCAAAAACCTGGATTACATAATTTCATACCCCGAGGGTTACGTTGAGGGCAAACGCTACCCGATTATTTTTCACGCCCCGGGCGCAGGCGCGCGAGGCAGAGATTTAACGCTTATCGAATCGGGAATAGGACTTTTGGACAGGCAAAACGAGGGCAATGAATACGTAAGCAAATGCCTTATTGTAATTCCGCAATGCTACGCGCAGAACTGGTTCGACATTTACGACGAACTCCGCGATTTATGCGATTATATTTATAACGCGCCCTTTACCGACAAACACAGGTTTTACGGCTCGGGCATAAGCATGGGCGGTTACGCTATTTATCAACTGTTTATGACTTTTGCCGACAGGTTTGCGGCGGGCATCGTTTGTTGCGGCGGCGGAATGTACTGGAACGCCGAGCATATAAAAGATATTCCGCTCTGGATATTCCACGGCATACAGGACGACGTTATTTTCGTGGAAGAGGCTATCCGCATGACCGAAAAATTACGCGGATTCGGCGGAAAGGTCAAACTTACCCTGTACGATAACTGTTGCCACGACAGTTGGATTCAAGCCTACTCAACGCCCGAACTTTACGAATGGCTGCTTTCTCAAAGCAGGTAATATACAAATCGATTTAGCAAAAGGAGCGGCAAATATGTTAAAATTATTTCCGAGAGTAATTCTCGCTGACAAAACTACCGAACTGCGTTTAAGCGGCGACGAACTTACTGACGGCGCAAAAGTAATTATATCCGTACAGTCTATGGAAAAATATAACGTTCCGCACTCGAAGGACTACCGCATAGACGAAGATAAACGCCTTATAGGCGAAGAAATCACCGTAAAAAACGGCGAGGCGAAATTTTCCTTTACGCCGTTCGGCGAGCAACGCCACAGGGTGTATATCGACACGGGCGCGAGAAAAGCGGCGTTCGAGATCTATTCGCTTAAAGAGGACTTATACAAACTCACGCCGTTTAAAGGAGACACTCACTTACACACCACCGAGTCGGACGGATTGTTTACTCCCACCGAAACCGTTTCCGCGTATTACGAGGCGGGGTTCGATTATATGGCTATAACCGACCATCACACCTACAAGGGTTCGGCTGAAACGGCGGCGACTATGGACAAAATCGCCAAGTATTTCAAAGTCTACCCGGGCGAAGAAGTGCATAACCGCGGAATGGGTTACTTCCATATAATAAACTTCGGCGCAAGCGCGAGCGTGAACGAAATAATAAACGCCGACCCCAACGGAGTATTTGAACAAATTACTCAAAACGCCGCCGAAATCAAAAATCAATACGCCCTGCCCGACTGCATCGACGAAAAAGAATTTTCTTTCCGACTTTGGGTATCTCAAAAAATACGCGAATTCGGCGGGTTGAGCGTTTTATGCCACCCGTATTGGGACGCTTACGGCGAATACAATATGCAAACCCCTATGCTCGAATTTTTGCTTGAAAAGGGAATTTTCGACGCGTTCGAGGTGGTTGACGACGACGATCACACGGGCAACGGCGTAAACCTGCAAACCGCCATGTATAACGAAATGCGCGCAAACGGTATCAAAGTGCCGATAGTCGGCGCGTCGGACTGCCACAGCGTTGTTTCAGAAATTTTCGATAAGTTTTTCACATACGCCTTTTGCGAGAGCGTAGACGGCGTAAAGCAGGCGGTTAAAGACCTGAAAACCGTGGCAATAGAGCGAATAGGCAACGAATACCGAGTTTACGGACCTTTCAGACTCGTTAAATACGCAAGGTTTTTATGCGATAATTTAGAGCCCGAAATAAAGGCGATAAGAAAAGGCACGGCAAGCAAAATAGCCGAAGCGATAGAAAACGAAAGCGCAGAGATTACGGCTAAAATAGAGAGCGTTTCTCAAGACTACAAAAAAGCCTTTTTCGGGCGTTGAACTAAAAAAAAGAAAAAATGAATAAAAAGTATGCTTTAAACGACGGCAGAGTTTTTAACTCTTTACAAGAAACGATCGCCGCGCTTAAAACGGAAGAACTTTGCGGTCAACTTTTATGCCTGGATGTTTACGAAAAAGACGACCCCGCGGAAGTAGAAAAAGTTATATCGCACATAAAACCCGGGGGGATTTTCGTTTCCGCTATGCGTGCGGAAAAAATAAAATTGTATACGGATATGGCTAATAAATACTCGCCCGTACCCGTAATAATTTCCGCCGACGTGGAAAACGGACCCGAAAACGGAGTTAAGGGCGGAGGTCTTTTGCCTTACCCTATGGCTTGGGGCGCGTGCGGCGATGAAAACCTTATCCGCGAAGCGGGCAAAATAACCGCGCGCATTTGTCGCGAAAACGGTATTCAATGGACTTTCGCGCCGATAGTAGATATAAACTACAACTTTCGCTCGGCGGAATCTAACGTTCGCGCCGTGTCCGACGACCCCGACGCGGTTATAAAATACGCGGGAGCGTATTCCGACGGGTTAAGGAGCGAAAATCTTATGGTTACTGGCGCGAAACACTTTCCCGGCGGCGGTTTAGACGAGCGCAACAGCCATTTTTGCACCACAGTAAATCCTCTTTCCAAAGAAGAATGGCTGAATACTTACGGCAGGGTTTACCGTGAAATGATTGCGCGCGGCGCGGAATCTATTATGGTCGGGCATTACTCTCTGCCGAGTTTTATGCGCGATGACGAAAAACGCCTGCCCTGCGTTTTAAGCAAAAGCCTTATGACCGATCTACTTAAAGGCGAACTCGGCTTTGACGGCTGTATAGTTTCCGACGCGATGAGTATGATAGGCGCGTGCGCGGCGTCAAACGCAGACAAACTTGCCGTAAACCACTTAAAATCGGGCGGCGATATGGTGCTTTTCCCCGAAGACGGAGATTACGAGAAAATTCTCGCCGCCGTACTGTCGGGTGAAATTTCCAAAGAACGGTTTTCGGACGCGGTTAAACGCGTGCTTACCCTTAAAGAGAAAGCGGGGTTATTCGATAAAGAAAAAAACGTTCCGCACTCCGACGGAGCGGAATTATCCGCCGTATCGCAAAAAATTGCCGATAAAAGCATAACCGTGGTGCGCGACGAAAAAAATATTATCCCGACGGAAATTAAACGCGGAGATAAAATTCTCGCCGTTATAGTTGCCGAGCCGTTCTGGCATAAGGACGTGGAATTAAGCGATTACGACCCATTTAAAAAGCAAGCGGAAAGTTACGGCGCAACGGTTGATTTTTTAGTAAACCCCAAGCATAAGACGATTAAAAGCGTTTTGAACGATTACGACCTGCTTATAGTTTTAAGCGATATGAGTTCCAAAAATTACGACGGCGGAAGTCTGCGCGTGGGTTGGTACAATATGATGACCTTTTGGCGGGGATATATCCTCGAACACCCCAAGATGATTTTCGTGTCGTTGGGCGACCCGTACAAACTGTTCGACTACCCTTATTTAAAGGAATATATAAACGCCTATTCAAACACGGCGGAATCGCAAAAAGCGGTGTTGAAAGTAATTTCGGGCGAAATACCCGCTACGGGTAAAAATCCCGTTTCGCTCGAAGGATTTTTAAACGTGAAATATAACGCTTTGAAATAAAAGACGCCGCCAGCGCAATTTTGCGCGGGCGGCGTATATTTTATCCTACGGATATAAGACCGTATTTATTTATAATTTTTTCAACTTCGGGAGCGTTCTCGCAATATCTTTCAACCGAATGAGCGTCGCTGCCGAAAGTAACGAGTTTACCGCCGATATCGACGTACTTTTTTAATACATCCTCAAACGGCATAAACGGCTTTTCGCTTTTAGTGGAAGAATTTATTTCCAAAAATTTTCCGTTTGCTACGATTGCTTTTAAAATATCCGCCAACTCGCGAGAATAGTTTTCAAAACTAAAATCCCGTTCGTTTTCAGGCGCGTACCTTGCGGGATAACCTAAATGCCCGACTATCTGCCACGGATAATTCGCGTTGACCGACTTATATACTTTTTCGAGGTATTCTTTATATACGTCGTCCGCCGAACGATTTTCCCAACGTTCTTTCAGGCAACAATCCTGACCGCCGACCAGATGAACGCTGTTTATAACGTAGTCGAATTTATACTTGTCCACGAGTTCGGCATAACGGTTTTCGGCGCGCTCGTCAAAGCCGAATTCTATTCCGAAAAAAATCTTTATTTTTTCACCGTATACGCTTCGCAACCTGTCAATTTCGTTTTTATACGCGTCCAACTCGCAAAGCGGAGTTTTATCCCCTATCAAAAAGCAGTCGTAATCGTAATGCTGAACGAACCCTATACGCTCGTCCCCGCTCGCGATTGCTTTTCGTAGATAATTTTCCGTTATCTCTTCGGAGTCGTAAGAAAACGAAGAATGAACGTGCAAATCCGTTAAATATCCGTTTTTTATTTCCATACCCGAATTATATCATTTTTCTCAATTTATAACTACAAATGACGGTAAATTTATAGTAAAGTTTTTGTAAAGGCTATAAATGTAGATATGACTACAATAATTACTAATATGCTTTTTCTCTGCTTTTAATAATTCACTTGGGTACGTTCACATTCTCCTATCATTATGACACCTGCCACCTGTCAAAAAATAGGTAAAGTACGCCCTTGTAAGTAAATTACTTTTTTTCGGCGGCGTTCCGACGGTCGTTTTTACGGCGGAACGCCGCTTTTTATTTTATAACATAAACTGCTTTTGCCGCCGTTTTGCCGAAATCTTTGTTCGGTTTTTAATAGTCCCGCCTTTTTCAGTTCTTTTACCGCCCGCCGAACCGTCGATTCGGAAATTTTCAGATCTTCCGCTATCGTAGGTATTGACGGCCAACATTCACCTTGCTTGTTCGCGTGGTCGAGCAGATATAGAAAGACGGCAACGGCTTTCGACGAAACGTCGCTCGAGTATAAAAAATCAAGTCGACTCATTGTCTTTCTGCTCCGTTTCATTCATCTCGTCCTTTTCTTCCGTCGTCGGCGGTAACGGGTACTGTCTTTTAATCGAAGAAGTTCTCAAAAACTGTCTGTTCGTCCGCAAATCGTTTGCAAAATGCCGCCTGCTTTCTACTTGCGTTTGCCCGCCTATTCCACCGCGAGATTTTACTTTTTCTTCCGCTTCGGCTTTCAGATCGGGGCAGTATTTCTCCACGATTTTCTCTATGAGTTCTTTCTTCTCAGCGTATTCCACTTTGCGGTTCGCGTTCTCTTTTACAGTATACGGCTCAACGAACGAAATCCCCCAATCGAAAAACAGTTTTAACCTCACTTTCATCGGGTGCGCGCCCGTTTTCATTACGACGAATTGTCCTTTCGGCATTGCCTTTAATTCGTCCGAGCTATAAGCGGGCGTACCGTCATTTGCAAAGATTCGGACGGATCGTTCTTCCCCTTATTCACCGAACCCGTCAACACCGTTCTCATTCCGAGCGCCTTTGACAAGACTTCCGCAGACGGACTGTTCGGGGCAAACCCGCCGAAAATAGTAAGTTGGGTATTGTCCACTATAATCTCTTCGCCTTCTTTACCGTAATTTTTATCTAACTGCGAAAAACTTTGTATAATCGGCACGATTTGCAACCGTCTTGAACGCGATGCAGAAAATATCATTTCCGCATCCTGTATCTTCGGCAACGTTCCGAACTCGTCGCAAAAGAAAATACAACGGTTTTTAAGTTTTCCGCCCTCTTCGTCGGCTACCAAATCTTTAACTGTCCGCAAAGTTAAGACCGATAAAAAAGACGCTCTTAAAATTGCTTCTTTTACTCTCGACCGTTGGAATGAGCTTTCGCCGTTCTCCGCTCAATCCGAAGCTCGACTTTTACTTAAACCCTACAATCGCCAATACAATCAATACAACAAGCTCAAAATTATATTGAAGAATAATCTTACCGTAAATCGACGCTTGCTTTGCCCGCTGCCATAGACACGGCTCTGCCGATAGCAAATATACCGCGCTCACCGTTTCCTTATCCTTTCGGTTCGTCTTTTTCATTCCTTCCCGAAATGCCTGCCTGTGATGTTCGTTTCTGAAATACATTGTTTTCACCTCCGAAATTTTTGATATAAAAAAAAGCCGATCACATTTCTGCAACCGACTGTCTTTCTTGTATTATAACCGCATCGTCATATCCATAGATAAATCTTCAACCATTTCTACGTTTTCAAGGTACTTCGGATCGACGATCAATTCCGATTCCCCGCGTTGGTCGATATATGCGAGTATATACTTTTTATCTATCTCTGCCTGATATATTTTCCCTTGTTCCTCAAATCTTCCCGCAAACCATTTTGCCGTTTCGTAATTCGTCGTCCAGGACAACACCCGAACGTTCTTTCCGTTATATTCTGTTACTCCGCGATAAGCCGTTACTCTTTCCGGCAGTTCCTGCCATTTTTTATATCTCGCTTCGCTCATTAAAAACTTTTTATCTGCGCGTTTGAACATACTCGTCAGTTCCGTTTTCGTGAAGTTGGGATTCATATTCGGCTGTTCATCGCGTACCCAACACTCGGCAAGCGTTTTGGCAAAATCTTCTTTCGACAAATACTCCTGCACATATTTTAAAAACGTCAGACAATACGGTTTCGTAACGTAGAAAAATATTTCACTCGCAGACTTCGCTTTCTCTATTCGAATTTCTTTTTCTTTACGCCATTTCTCAAAACCGTCTTCTGTCATAATATTTTCAAAAGATGGTACGCCTTCTTTAACGCTTACTAACGCATACCCCGAATCGGTAAAAGGGTGTTTTACTATTGCAGGAGACATTTCCGTCCTTATCGGACTCATCGCCAAAAACGTTTTCGCGACTTCCTTCACTCCGTCCAAGTTTGTTTGTTTCATTTCGTCTCCTACATACTTTGAATATTTTCTTCTTGCTCGTTGACTTCCATATTCGATTCAAACTTAAACTTAACTCCCGCATTTTGCAATTCTTCTAAAATCTTATCCTGTATTCCTTTCGCTATATAAAAATCTATCGGTTCTTCCCCGTCTTCATTCGGCAAAATTTCAATGCCAAGTGCAGCGCAATATTGTTTAACGAGATTCCAGCAATCACTTTCAAGTTCGTCGAAATATCCGAGCCGAGAACAATCTATTTCTCCGTTCGGTATTATAATTTGACATTCATCACCAAAATTAACCGTTATCCGCTCTTCGCTGTCAGCATCTAACTCCGTAAATATTTGTTCTTGCTTTTTCGTTAAAATCGGCATTAGCTGCGCGCGGTATCTTATATCTGCTACCTTGTCGAGGTATATCCCTATCGTCGTTATAAACGGCTCGCCGTTATTCGTTATTGTAACGTCGCCGTGCTTTCCGTTCTTACAAATAAACTCCGACACTTCGTGGATACTTTTGAGTTGCTTGCTCTCGTCTTTCGAATAGCCTATAAGGTTCATTTTTCCGTTAAATCCATAATTCCATTCTCCTGATTTTTTGCATAAAAAAGGCGCATACTTTTTATCGGTATGCGCCTTAATTTTATGTAATTTTAATGAGTGAAACCTATTTAATTTCGTATGACGGGAGTTCGACTCTCGCCAGTTATGGAAAATCGCATTTTGGCATCTACGAAAAGTGATAGTAGTTTTCCACCGCTTTGATATGAAAAAAGTCCGATAAAATCGGACTTTTTCGGGCAGGTATCTTTTTTGTAGCCCTAATATGTCAAGGGACTTCAAAAAAGATATTCTTAGATTTTCACCGATAGAATCGAACTCATTCGCTCAAGTCTTGTATAGTTTACCATATTATATTAGCAGGTGTCAACTAAAATTCAAAACGATTTATATTTTCTTCAAAATGTTTTTTAATTTATGAGATGCCATCGACAAAAACGGCTTTCGACTGCTTGCTTAATTTATTGTTGTATATTCACCACGAATGGTTTACTCATACCTACACATTGATTCCCGTTTTTAATAATAAAGCACTGGATGTAATGCATCCCCGTATAAGATGTCGACTCCTTTTTTCCGCATAGAATTCCATTCAATCTCAATTCAGAATCTTCAAACTTATCGCCTCTTAAACCACCAGCTATTTTAGCCTCATTACCGGTATTAGTAATCTGCCATTTTACTGCGTATGGTGGTTGTATACTATGAATTGGGAAGAAATGCAAAAGGACGTTTTTCGGCAGAATCTTATCACTCGTGAAATCTTGGTAGGTATTTCCAGAATCATAGCTTACTTTTCCCTGAATTGCCACACGGAATACTCGAGGCAATGTCCACGGCGGAGCCTTTCTATACGAAATACGATTAAGTGAAGTCAATGCATCTGCCTTTTCTGTGTCAGTACTGAAAAAGACCTTTTCACCGTTCTTATTTACGCTATATTTTTGCATCAAACGGTCTACTGGTTTTTGCGAAAAAATCTCTTTGAATACTCGATCCACTTCAGCATATGTAGTTAAATCTTTTAGGTTTATAAAATCGACATAAGCATCATTAACCCAATTAAAAAAGCCAGCTGCTTTTTGGGGAGTTTCTTTCCATTTGTCAGCAAAGTTTTCCTTGCTCATTACAGGATTTCTTATGACATATTTGTCTCCGCTTTTCTCTACTAAAGTTGGCATCTTTAATAAAGCACTACAAATAAAATCATAGATGTTGTTTTCCCCATTATAACTTTGCGCCGCAAGTGTAGTAATAATCATAGAAATAGGTTTATATTCTTCATTCTTCGATGAAAAATACACATCGCGGTGACGTTTTAATAATTGAATAGATTTTTGTAAAACTGTTTTATTTGAATGCTCGGGAACCCTTTCAACACTATCAAAAAGCATACGTTCCCCACTACGACTTAATTTGGTTTTTTCCTTAAACCATTCAGCATATCCCCTTGGATTTGTAGGAATATACCTATATTCACCACTCTTTTTATTACGATCCGTCGCTAACAAGGCTAATTCCTTTCTTACGCTTATACTATTGTAGGATTCAAACAATCGGCTATCCGTTCTATAATATTTTTCTCTAAACGGAATTGCGGGAAGTATATCCATATGAAAATTTAAAGCATCGCAATATTGGAGCGTCCAACAGCGTCGACCTTCGGGCTGTAACATAGGTTTATATTTCTCGCTCTCTACTATTCGCTTTCCAACGCTCTGTTTTACGTATTTTGGCTCAAGATCTTCTACTTCTTCCTTAAATTCACAAACCAAATCTATGTCATAGTCATCTTCATTTATCGGTTTTATTGCCGTACCATACATCATACTCCCCTGCGGAAAAATATGAATATGATGCTTTGCAATATTCGCGTCATTTTGATTCAACCATTCAGCCACGCTATTGTAAGCTCTTTTTATCGCGCCTTCCTGACTATCGGTAATATCAAGTTCATCTGCAAGTTCGCTTAATAATTTATTAAAATCCATCATTTTTCTCCTATTGTTAATGCTTTAGTGTATACTCCCTGATTGAAATCATATGTAATAATTTCAGGATCATAATTTGTATTATATGCTTGTCCGATACCAATAGCAAACGCTATAGGTATCGATGCAAACAAATGAATTCGCTTTACACCTTTCGAACCTAATGATGATTTCACTTTCCTATACTCAAATAAAAAATCATCTAATTGACTTTTACATCTCAAAAAATCATCAAATGGCTCCTTTATGAACATCTCTATCTGCGGAATTTTTTCACCAACGGTTGCCGTAACATTATGCTTATTAACCTTTCCGCTGAAAGACATTAACAGCGCAACTTCTTCTACTTCTTGTTCCGGTAAATCGCTGTTTGTTGTTATATTTAATTTTTCACCAGCATCTTCCCAATCAAAGGTCGATGGGACTTTTTTTAACTGAAATATATTGATATTAGGTCTATTTGCAAATAAATTACCTAATTGAACTAATAACGGTATCGGAGCCAAAGCATATAAGTCCACGCTATAGCCATCATCCAAAAATGAAGACAATCGCTTATTAAATTCAGATATTAGCGATTTTTGCGCATATTTCCAATAATTAACGTCATCCGGTTGCATAGGATAATTAGAAATTGACAAATCAACAACTCTGCTTGATATATATCTATTCAACGTCCACTGTTTGCCTTGCATATTAGCGCTATAGGTAACTGCAATGGTATTTTTTAACTCTTTTTCCTTAATACTTTTTTCTATTTGATCAAGTCGAGATAATATTTTTTCATTGCCTATTTCTTGTCCTCTTAGAAGAATCTTTTCACTTCTACTTGCATGCTGCCTTAAAACCCGCCAAACCGTTAAGGTTATTTCGTTATAGAACCACTTAATATAAGTTATCGCCTCCGAAGATTTACCTAAATAATACTTCTCAACAAAAGCATCAACATCTATATTTAATGATGCGTTATTAATACACTCACTTAAAAATCTGTCATATATATCACTTTCTTTAACGTCTTCAATATACCGATATTTTTCATCCAATGCTGCAACCGTAAATAAATTTTTATCTATTTCGTCGTGTATTTCATTCACTATTTGACTTTCACTAAAAAAGTTTTTCAAGGCCTCAAAAATCTTTTTGGAACCACTTTTCGCCAAAGTAATCAACAATTCGCCCATAACCATCCTTATCTCAAATTACAAACTCAATATATAATGTTTTTCTATTTTCTATTATACTATATATTGTCATTTTTTACAAGTAAAAGGCTCCTAAAAATACTTAAGCACCCGATTAAAACAAGGCTTCATCAATCTTTAACCCATTTTTTAATACAACTCTAATTTTTTCCTTCGATTCTATAACAACGCTTTCTATTATTTGCCGGACAAGTCTGTCGTCGTATTTAAGCGGATGATTTTTTAATACTCCTATAATATCCCCTATTTCTTCAATTCGATTTTTAGCGTTTTTATCATTTTGCTTTTGTTCGCGAATTTCGCTTATACGGCGTTGTAAGTCGTTTTTCTTTTGCATCAATCGTTGAGCCTTTCCCTCGTCGAACGATTCCGCATTCTCACTCGATACGGCGTTAAGCATTGCCTGAAACTCGTTGTCTATTTCTGCAATTTTAATTTGTAACTCCGCCTCTTCGCCATAATCCCCGCTTGAACCTATACCTATCGTAATATATCTTTTTAGCATTTTTAAAATATCTACGTTCTCGTTTGCAGTTTTGCTTACAGCCCGCATAATAGTTTCCTGTATTTCAACCTCTTCTACGGTTGGAGAATTATGGCAATACTTTCTGCCGAAATCAAGTCTGTTTATGCAACGCCACACTATTTTCTTTCGTCCGTGGCTCGTCCAGGTACATCTTCTATACGGCGTATTACACTCTCCGCATATAAGTAGGTCGGTTAAAGCATATTTACTCGAATATTTCCCACACTCGGTCTTTGTTCCCACTTGTTTTACTTTTGCCTTACCAATTCTTTTGGCAAGTTCTTCCTGCGCTCTCGCAAACGTGGTTTTATCTATTATAGCGGGATGGTTGTTTTCTATATAAAATTTTTGCCTTTCTCCGTTATTTAATTTTACTTTTTTTGATAAACAGTCTTCCGTATAGGTTTTATTTATTATAACGTCGCCCGCATACTTTTCGTTGGATAGTATAGAGCGAACCGTAGAAGTCATCCATTTTCCCTTTCCGCTCGGAGTCGCTCTGCCTGCTCGGTCAAGTTTCTCGGCAATTCTCATTAAACTATCCCCGCATAGAAAATTATCGTATATCATTTTTACGGTTTCAGCCCCTTCCAGTTCGATTTCGGGTTTTCCGTCCTCACCTTTTCTATATCCGAGAAAATTTTTATAGTGAAACGACACGTTACCTTCTCTCGCGCTTTGCGCTTTACCGAATTTTACGTTTGCGCTTATGTTTTCCGATTCGCTTTGAGCAATACTTCCGTAAATCGTTACATAAAATTCCGCGCCGCTGTCTATACTGTGAATACCCTGTTCTTCAAAGAACACGTCGACTCCAAGCGTTTTCAGCAGCCTTGTATATCTTAAACAATCCAACGTATTTCTTGCAAATCGTGAAATGGATTTAGTTATAATCATATCCACTTTCTTCTTTTTACAAAGACGAATCATCTTATTGAATTCATCTCTGTTTTTTACGCTCGTTCCCGTAATTCCCCTATCGGCAAAAATACCGACCAACCTCCACTTCGGCTCGCCGCGAATTTTTTCGGTATAGTGATTTACCTGCGTTTCGTAACTGTTCAATTGTTCTTCCTGTTTTGTTGAAACCCTGCAATACGCTACCACCCTTAATTGCCTTCCCTGCTTATTCTCCGACTGCGTAGTTACCGTGGGATTTATGGTATGCACCACTTTTTGTTTCTCTTCAGTTTGAAACAATAACATTTCAATCTCCCTTTTTTATTTCTTGGCGGTTATCGAGGCGTAAACCGACCGTGCCGTCGCTATATAATTTTATAGCGGTCGTAGTCCTTTCCAACAATTCGCTTGAAAACGTCGACAAATTTTCGCTTGCCTTAAAAATATCTTTCAGCAATTGTGTTCGACTTCGCTCCGAATTTATTTCTTCGTACCTTAACGTTGCCGACTCCGTAAGACTATTTCGTATTGAACGGACGTCAATATTCAGTCCGCCAGATTTACCGTCTATATTCTCTTCCGAGTTTCTCTCTTCCGAATTCGGGTCTAATTGCGTATCCGACTGAATAACGATTATATCGGGGTTAGCGATTACCTTATTCATCAACTCGGTTATTTCAGATAAAAATTCGTCGTCATTCTTATTTATCGTTTTGCCGCATTCGGCATTTTTGCACGTCCATTGCGAAGCATCTTTTCGCCTGCATTTCCCTTGTCTTTTCATTATATCCCCGCATATAGGACATTTAACGGCTATTGTCAGTCGAAATATTCCATCGTTCCTATCTGTTTCCGTTTGCGTACTTCGCTGATTTTTTATCGACTGCACTTTATCATACGTTTCGTTTAATATAATTGCAGGATAAGCCTCGTTTCCGACGTAACGCTTATCCGAAATAAGCCGAACGATCCGAGCCTTATTCCACCCCGAAACGCCGTCGACATATTCAACGCCTTTCTCGTTCAGACAGTCCGCTATACTTTTCAACGATTTTCCGTTTATATATGCTTCGCAAATATTTTTATATACCGTCGCATTCTTTTCGTGTATTACGATTTGTCCGCCATCATAACGATATCCGAATAATACGTTTCTATATTTCATTTTTGTCCGCACCTCCATATATCCTTTATTCTCTCCGTTACAGCAAGACCTCCTATTAAATGAAATTTTAAATTTGAACAATCGAGGACAGTGATTTTTTCAACGATTCTGTCAAACAACTCGGCGTTAAACTGCCCGTTACTCAAATCGTATACGTTTACGGCGGCATTCAAATTTGTTAACTCAACCAACTGTTCGTCCTCGTATTCGTCAGTTTTCTTTCTACGCTCCGCTCGTAACGATTTTATTTTGTTACCTATTTCGGACACCTGTTTGTTGTAATCAGCCACGTTGAGAACTCCGCTTGAATATAATTTTGTTACTACGAGATTTTTTGCACTTAAATCGGCTATCTCTTTATCTATCTTTCGTATTTTTTCATCGTTCCCGCTCGTTTGCTCCCGCAATCGCTCGACAGACTTTATGAGCGGCTCGATTATTTCAGTTTTATGAAGTTTTAATTTATACGCCATATAGATAAAGGTTTCAAACACGGCGTTTTCCCTCACACGCCGACTTTGACATTTGCCCGTACTCGAATTCAGCGAACACCCCCAATATACTTTTCCTCTGCACGAGTATCGTCTGAATGCATAACCACAGTCCGGACAACGAACCTTACCTGACAGTATGTGATTACCCGTTATCGCAATTTTTTTGTTTTCGGCTCGTATTTCTCTCAAATTTTGCGCTTTTACGAACGCCTCTTTATTTATAACGCGCGGATTGTAGTTTTCAACGTAATATTTAGCCTTTTCGCCTCGATTAGGAACTCTTTTGAACGGCAAGCCGTTCGTAGTATAACTTTTTTGAAATAATCCGTCCCCTATATATTTTTCATTACTCAATATATACTGTATAGTCGTTTTTTGCCACCGTTTAGAATCGTTATATGAATACGGTATGTTTTCATCATTTAGTCTATCCGCTATTTGTTGCATACCGTTCCCGCTCAAATACCACTCGAATATTTTTTGCACGATTTCCGCTTCGGTTTCGTTTTTTGCGGGTCTTTTTCCTTTGAGGTAAAATCCGTATGCGGGACGAGAGACAACGTATTCGCCGTTTTCCATTCGCTTACGAATCGCCCAACGCAAATTCCCCGATATGGTTTCGCTCTCTTGTTGAGCCGCCATACCGGGGAACGTTACTATCATTTCCATATTTATTTGGGTCGTATCTATACCTTGCTCTTCAAAATACACGCTTACACCGAAACTTTTTATAATACGCAACATCGAAAGCAAATCTTCCGTATTTCGAGCAAACCTTGAAACGGATTTAGTTATGATTCGATCTACTTTCCCGCGACTGCAATCTTTCAGTAATCGGTTTAATTCGTCGCGCTTGGTCGTTTCCGTTCCGCTCAAACCCTCGTCCGCGTAAATATCTATTAGCGTATACTGCGGATTTTGCAACGCATAACTGCTATAGTGCTTTATCTGCGCTGCAAACGAGTGTATTTGATCCTGAGAATCGCTTGACACTCGACAATACGCCGCAAGTCTGATTTTTTCGACCGACTTTTGTATATTCGGCGTTATTTCAGTTATTTGCATTCAAATTCCCTCTCTTCGATTTTTTATTTTTCGACAACGCAACGATACCACAAGAGTTCGAATCTATCCAGCGTTTTTCGGTATCTTTTTTGTCCATCCTTATTTTTCTACCTTTTATACAAAAAAACGGCGTCTTATCTACCTATATCAGACAAAACACCGTTTCTCGCATTATTTATTTTTACCTATTCAGTTTTGATAAAAACTTGCCGTATTGTATTAATTTCTCTTACTTTTTTAACTTCGGCAACAACTTCCAACTATTAGATTTTAGTCCCATAGAAATCTTTATTCTACCCATCATCGACGACGATAGGCGCTTTGATAAATCATCAAGGCTTGACTCTAATTCAAAAATAAAACCTGTAAATTCTATAGAAGGAAGCAAATATTTACAACATATCAACAACGATAGGAAATCATTTCTGCCGAACTTAATATCCCCTTTATTGTTCTTTGCTATACACAATTTTTTAGTAATTTCAAGATTAGTCGATAGCCTTGTTTTGGGCAATCTTGCGCAGAATGTTCTTTCTCCATGCGCCACGATATTTCTATATGCTACAACCACTCCAAGCATATTAGTCAACTGATCTGCCGTTACATTATAATTGGTCGCCACTTGTTCCCGCTCATCGTCAAGCATATTTTTGTAAAAAATTGATGTCGTTCCAAAAGATAAAGCCCTGATTAAAACCCACATTGGTACATGACCATGGACATCGTGATTATGTGCTATATATTGCCTATACTTATTTGAATTACGATTTAATGCTTCAGAAATAGTAGAATTACAGTCATCTATTAACCGAGCAACTGCCGTCGCTGCTTTTTCGTTTTGCGTAAAATTTTCTTTCTGCAAATACACTTTCTCGTCAACACCGTGAACACGACTGAACTCGTGTGCAATCAAAGCTTTAATATGCGTTTCTATAGATGACGTATATTTATATACGATACTTCGTAAATTTTTATCAAATGCATATAAATATCGGATATCGTCAAATGTTGTACCTTTATAAAACTTATCATTCACCTTGAAAGTCGGTGAATACCCGTTAATAACGTTGTAATACCCTTCTAATCTTAAAAAGTCTATTGCTTCGTCTTCATCAACAATGATCAATCCGTCGTTTTTTAGTTTTTCAAGTTGCTGTTCATAAGTAAAAAATTCTTTCATTCCGTTTTCCGTTATAAAGAATTAGGGAGCCCCATAAATGGAACTCCCTGCAGACCTCGGTCGCCCAAGGTTCTTTCCGTACTTATATGATACCATTTTTTATAGTCGTCGTCAAGCAATTTTCATTGCATAAAGAAAAAATTTTTGTCAATTTTTGTCAATTTTTGTCAAACAATATTTTACATATATGTAATAAGGGGCCTTATAAATAAAGCCCCTTGCAGTCTTTATTTCACATAAAGAACTGTCCGTTAGAGATGCCTTTACATCCCATTTTTATTGTATGCTTTTCCTTTCTGTTATATACCCCACGATTATTTTTTCAAATGTAATATTTGATAAAAATTTTACGATTTTTTATACTCAATCGACGATTATTCTTTCGCAACCGTAATGCTCGGCGGAAAGTTTTATGATTTTTCTGTACTCCGTTTCAGTTAAAAGTTTTGCTCTTAATAGCAGTCGGAGCATATTTACGCTATAATAAAACGCCGCGTTTTTCTTATCTTGTTCTGCCGTCATTTTTATTTTCTCCTGCACCGTTTGTTAATCCTATGCTTATAGAAATCGCCTCGTTTACCCTGTCCATAATACGATTATCTAACTTTCCGACGTATTCTTTCAATCGGCTTTTATCTACCGTGCGTATCTGTTCCAACAGCACCACAAAATCTTTTTCAAATACCTCTTCGCCTATCTCTATATGCGTAGGCAGTTTGGCTTTATTTCGCCTGCTCGTTATCGCCGCCACGATCGTAGTAGGGCTGTATTTATTCCCCGTATCGTTTTGTATCACGAGTACGGGACGAACGCCGCCCTGCTCGCTACCGATTACGGGACTTAAATCCGCATAATAGATTTCGTTTCTCTTTATATCTTTCATATCGTTTTTCCTTTTATGTGAAAGGCGGACTCGTCCGTGCAGAACAAGTCCGTCGTTTTGTTAAATCAATAATAATGCGTTCCCGTACAAACGATATCCGCATATAACACTATATCGCCTACCGTTCCAGCAGGGAATTCGCCTGTAAAAGGCTGAGTTAAATTCCAGTCAAGATACCAGCCGCTAAATCTGTACGTTGCAGGAGGATTTCCGCTACCCGTATGGTAAATGCCGCCGCAACCGTAATCTCTTTTAAGCGTGCTTATGGTTACCTTTTCTCCGTACTTATAACTCGTAGGATATAACCCGTCAGTAAGTCGGCTGTTGCCGTGTTCCGAACCGACCTCGAACAATCCGAGTTTAGAAGTTGATTTCCCGCACAAATAAGTGATCGAATAAGTTTTATCCGTATTTCCAAACTCGAAGTTAGGACGATCCATAGCAAGACTTTCTACCTTGCCTTGATTTTTTACTATCGAAGTATCGGTATTAAACGAGTATTTAACAAGCGTATTGCCGTTTGCATCGTTCATAGTAACGGTTGTAGAGTAATAGTAATTAGAATTAATTGCCGCAATGATTTTGTTGTGATTTTCAATCGACAATCCGTCTACCGCATTTTTATTTAAATAGCCCGTTACTTTAAAGCCGTTTCCGTTTGCCGTTACCGTCGGATTACCTGCCGCATCTGCGTTCACTTTCTTTATTGCCGACGAAAGTGAACTGCTGTATGAAACGGTCAAAGAAGTCGGCTTTGTAACTTCGCTATCGTCTAATGCGACGGTATAGGCCGTAGACTTACTGTATGAGTATCCGAAAGTAATCTCGTTGTCGCTCTCCACATCGGCAACCAACTTGCCCGTTTTTCTTGAAACGTTTACCGTAGGACTTTTCCCCGCTTGCGCTACGGACAAATCATAAGACACCAACTGCTGTTTGTAATCGAGCAGGCACGACGCCGTTGCGTTCGGGTTTTCTCTTGCCGTTACGGTGATTTTAATTTGTTCGCCAAAGGCTTTCAGACAAGTAACCGTCGCCGTTTTTGCGCCGTCTACGGTAGGCGTTACGGTAACGTAATCGGTTACGGTTTTACCGCTTGCCCATTCCGAATCTGCGTTGACGAAATCTACCGCCCAGTCCAACGGTTTTGCCGCTGCCGTCGTGGGCGTTACCGTTACCGCGAGATTAACGCTGAACGTTTTGGGCGCACTTGCCGCAAGCGGCGCGGGTGTAAACAACATTCTTGCCGGCAACAGGTGATATTCGCCGTCCATAAGGTTTTTGCCGTTCTCGTCCGTAACCGTATCTTTGACTTCCGCTACGTTATCCGGCGTAATTGACGGCTTCGTTTTAATCGTTAAAAAAAATCCGCCAAGCCCTAACGCGATCACCATAACGAACGATAATGCCCAGATTGTCATTTTTTTTGCTTTACTCATTTTTTCTACTCCTTTAAAAATTTTAAGTAGTCCTTTCGTTGCCCGCTATATCGCAAACGAGCAACGAAAATGTTTGCTTTTTTTGTATCAATCGTTTTGCGCTCGTATTTGCTTTGCTTCCCCAAGCGCGGGGTACGTCGTCTTTCGGTTATGCCTTTAACCCTCATAGGAATTCCACCTCCCCACGGTTCTCGTCGGGACGCCCTCTTTGGTTGCGACGGCTCACGAAATTTCTTCCGCTTCAACGCTCGACCTGAGACTGGACGTAAGTATCTTTAAGTTCTCTGCTTGTTTTCGCCGCCAATTCGGTTGCGCCGAATCGCTCGAATTTTTCTTTCTTCCTTTCTTTGGCTTGCCCGCGGTTCGCGCGGACGGCAGAGAGAATGTAAAAGACGCGTAATTTATTCAATTGTTTTCGAGAAACAAAATAAGCCTCTCACTTTTCATGCCGAAAAAATGAGAGGCCTATGCGCTTAAATTTTTAATTTTCTAAAATTTTTTTTAATTTAGCAATTATGCGATTGATTTTTCTGCTTATATTCGACTGATTCACTCCGTACTGTTTACTCAATTGTACTTGCGATTTTTCGTCGAAAAAATGCTCAATAAGCAACTTCTTTTCGTCAGGTGAAAGCAGAAGAAACGCTTTTCTTAGTTCCGCCACAGTCATTTTGTTTATTACCTCTGCTTCCACATCCGTCTTTGTATCCGCAAAGACTTCCGCGCCGAGAGTTTCGTCCGTATCCAAAGCGTCGTAAGAAACGTCGCCGTTTAACAAAGAACGCTCGTCTATGTACTTTTGTCGTCGTTTGTCCTTGTAATACGCTTTATACGTTTCTTCCGTTACTTCCATCAGCATTCCGTATAACGGCAAATAGAATTTTTCTGCATAAGACTTGTCCGACTGCTCGAGTTCTTGAAGTTCGCTATATGTGATTTCTTTATATTTTCCGTTTTCTAAAATAAATACTTTTTCAGGTGCGTATTTCACCGTTTTGTCCTCCTGAATCTGAAATTTGATTTTTAAAGTTCAAATCTCAAATCCGGAGGACTTCTTATGCCGTTTCCGCCCTTATTTAAATGAAAATATACAAAAATGCGCCTATCTCGCAAAATTTCAATTTGCAAAATAGACGCATTTTCGATTTTTTGATGATGTTGTTTAGCATATCTACTGTTTCCGTATCTTTCCCTCTTACTTTTTCTGCTACTCTTTCCGCTGCCGTTTACCCCGATATTTCAAGATTTCGGCTATCGCTTAATGCGAGCGATACTGCGTAAAATTTATTTTCACGCATAAAAAAATCCCCTCCTTCCAAAAAACTCGGAAAGAGAGAATTTTACATAACCATACTGTCCCGTACTTACCTCGTTTTTTTTATTACGAGATTTCAACCATTAAATTAATTTTACATTATAATAGTTTTTGTTACAATTTTCTTGCTTAAAATTCACTATTTATATTGCATATAGAATCTGCAATTCTCATACTTAAAGCGCGTTTGTCGTTGGGGTGAATGGTGGAATGTTCGCAAACGTCGCTACTTTCGACCAAGGTTACGCCGCTTAAAACGCCGTCAAATTTTCTTTGCGCGTTTTGCAGTGCAGTAAAACCTTCGCTTTGCCCGACCATATCGCAAATTACCACGACCGAAAAAGGCAGGTTTTCGTCCTTTAAATCGGCGCGCCAGTCGGTGATAAGAGTTTTAATCATATCGCCGTAAATAGTCGCCTCGGGCAGATAGCCGTTGCTTTCGCCCTGATACCAGATAACGCGGGCAAACGCAAAGGGAATTATATGTGAAAACATACTCTCGTATAAAAAGCCGTTTTCGTTCCAAAAATATCCGTTAGCAGAGGAAGTCGCTTTACGCAGCGAATAATCGACTAACCCCTCGAATTTATCCGCCGAAGATTTTTTAAGCCACGACTGTATCACCGACGCGCCCTGATAGCACTCTACCATACCTACGACCACGCCGAGTTTTTTCCTTAACTCCGCGCCCGTGTGATAGGCTATTGCCGAAAATCTTTTAACGGTTTCTTTACGCACCGACTGCCAACCATCGCTTTCGAGAAAAACCGCGTCGTCTTTTTCGGGACGATTGACGGCGAAAAATCTTAAATCTTCGTCCGCGGTGTAATCGTCGTTACCGCAAATTTCCTCGCCAACGCGTAGTTGCGCGTTGGACTGCCCCGCCACGAGATATACCTCGCCTACGGCAACGTTTTTTACAACTTTCCTCTCACCGTTTAAATAAACGACTAATTCGAGATTATTTTTATAAGTTTCGGGGTTAAGCGCGATAATCCACTTATCCCCGTCGGCAGTCGCGGCGTAAGTTTTGCCGCAAAACTCGACTTTAACCTCGCCTTTTCCGTAGCCGAAAATATAATTAGTTTTATTTGCCTGCAAAACCAAACCGTCGCAAAATACGCTTGCTAATTCAATCATAAATTTCTCCTTTCGCTTATTAGCGGTTTCTTTGTGTTTTTTACCACCTTAGTTTTTTAAACTACAAATATGTCAAACACGATGATCGTATTTTTCACTTACTTCAATAACGGCGCTGGAATAAAATGTTTACAACTTATCTAAATACATATTTTTAATTTGCAAACAATATACCCGATTAAGACTGAATAAACTCGACAATCGGCGTTACGTCCTGCAATGAATGTGGGTGATGCCCGCAACCGGGTTTCTAAAATATACCCAATTTTTAAGCCGCGCAAATGGTAGTAATCAACCATAATTTTACAGTTTTCGACGTGCGGCACTACGGCATCCGCATCGCCCACAACGATCAGCACGGGCAAACGATTTTTTGAAAATTCTTCCAAACGATCGATCGGACTAAATGCATATTCTTTGAACGTTTCTTCATTTAGTAAATACTCTTTTAATAGTTCGGCGTGTTCTTTCGAGTTACACGGCGGCCACGATTTCAAATTCAATACAGGCACATCGAGATACAATTTTTCCACATATTCGGGATAGCACAACGCATAGTTAAACGCGTACAACCCTCCACGAGAAAAACCAAATAGAAACGGCTTCATTTTCAAACCGTATTTTTTGCGCAAATGCAAGTGAAACAAGTGCATCAACCGCACCGCATGATTACTTCCGTACATGTTGCTGATTTCATAATACACGCGGGCATACCCATTAGAAAAAGGTTCTTGCTCCACCTGATCGAACGCGTAAAAAAATCCTGTTTCCCACACCTGTTTTTTCATTTCACCTTATCACTCTGCCCGCAGAAAAGCCAAATTATACGTGTAAAACGCAATCATGAAATTGTTATTTCAAAAAATCTTGCTTGATTAAGTTCCGTGAAATTTACAATAAGAACTTCGTTTTCATAGTTAAAAAATACTCCTTGTTTTTGGGGATAAGACATAATTACTTTTTTACCTCCGCACACAGGTATTTTTATAACATTTTCTCCACCGAGATTATAAACCGCTAGATATATTCTTTCTTTTGTTTTAAATCCAAAAGCAAGATGTTTTTCACCGAATTTAGTAAAACCAAAAGGGAACACAGGCAATGCAGTTTTTTTTGCCCTTTTTATACGTTTACTATACTCCACGCCCTCTTTTACAAGTGCAAAATTTTCCGAATTCAACTTTGAGAGATCGCTTGCAAGATGCATTCTTCCAATAAACGAATTTATCATATTCATTATAACTTGCTCTTTGCCGATATGATCACCCACCGCAGGGTAACTCCATACTGCCGCCTGTTCAGGTATTACAGCAGCGAGAATGTTTCCCGCAATATACGGATATTTAAGGTAATCTGTCTGATCGGAAGTTGATACTATTGAAAAATGTCTTAGAGTCTCGTAGTCCATGCGCATACCACCCGACGAACAAGTTTCAAAAATTGTGTTCGGATACAAATGCCTTATGTCATCTATCCACTCAAAATAAGCAGCCGAACATTTTTTAAGTCCGTCGCCATACCCGTCAGCATCACGCTCAGCACCTATTCCAACGTCTTGATTATAATCAAGTTTAATATAATCCGCACCGTATTCTTCAATCATTCTTTCTATTGTTTTCGTAAGATACTCTCTCACTTTTTTTGCCCGAAAATCCAGAAAAAGTCTATCACCCACCTCAACTCTTTCTTTATATCGAGTAATAAAACAATCATCATCGTAATAATTAAGCATTTTTTCACACTTAATTCCTACTATTTCAGGTTCTATCCATAGCCCAGACTTTAAACCGAGAGAACGGATATAATCAGTAGTATATTTTACGCCGTGAGGAAAACGCACTTTACTTTCTTTCCACTCGCCTACAAACGGATAAATAATACTACCGTCAACTTCATCGTGCCAGCCGCAGTCGATAACATAATATTCGGCACCCGCCTTTGCTGCAAATTGTGCGTATTTTTTTGTATTTTCCTCACAAGGGCTGTCCCACGACAACCACATATACTCATTAAAAATAACTGGTAAATTTTCATCAGGCGTACATTTTCCCGCAATTACACTACGATATGACGTTATTTCTTCTATTGCACCACTTGCGGTATTCCCGAAAGCCAAAGCAAAATTTACGGTTTTTAAACTATCACCGCATTTTAAAGTTTTATACCACCCACCAAAAGCCTCGTTTCCCCCATCAAGACAAACGTATAATTCTCCGAGCCTATCACTTATTTCATAGTACCACGAATCATGGCTCTCTATCTGAAAGAAGACAAATTTATCATCAGGCAATTTTAATAATCCTTGTGGCAATGCTTCTTTAGTAGACCAACTACCGATATTTGCCTGCGCAACTCGACATTGCATTTCACCTTTATAACGATTTAATCCAAGATTTTCAAGTGTATCCGTACGCGGTTGACACTCAGAATGATGCCCCTGCACAAAACGTGTAAATTCAACCTGATTGCACCGTTCAAACGTTACTCCGAGCGGATAAACGAACGAAGCGTTCACAATGGTTATAGGTTTTTCAGATATATTTTTAACCGAAATATTCATTGAAACCACCGAATCCGATCCATAATTTTTAAACTCAGTTATAACTTCTATAATATCGTTTCTTTGCGTGATATAAAGACTACCGTTTACAATTTTATGCGTAACGTACTTAAGCGTTGGCGTTTCACTTGATTTAACAAGTTTAGAACCTAAACGCGAAAGTTTATTTCTGCCAGCAACACCGATTTCGATAAAAGGAACACCACCCATAGTTATAAAATCATCTTTTACGGTAAAACCCAAATTTGTAAAATTGATAACCATATAAACAATTTCCTCCTATTATTTTTAATTATTGTCCAAGAAAATTATTCAATCTTATTCATCAATAAATTCCATATGCGATTATCATTTTGCCCGTATAACAGAACAATATAGTTTTGATCAACTCAACATAGAACAATATATCACTGTATACTATATTAGTTTTATTATTTATTAAAGGTAAGCGCAGCCGCTCCGCAAATACCAGTTTTATTTCCAAGGCTTGCAATAACTATTTCTACAGGGGCAAATTTCACGCCTCCAAAAATGTCTCGTTCAACTTTTTCTTTTAACGGATGTAAAAATATATCGCCGTCGGCACACAGTCCGCCACCCAATATTACCGCCTCAGGGTGAAAAGCATTTATTATATTCATAACTCCCGTAGCAAGAATTTCTTGAATCATAGTTGCTATTCCGTCGATACCGCTTGGAGCAAAACTATTTTTATAAACAAAAACGTGTAATGCAAACTCGGATAAAAATGCGGAAAAAGTAGTTAGAATTACATTTGTTATAATATTTATTATCTCTTGTTTACTATTTTCGCTGTTCTTTTTCGTATAACCTGTAACTGAATCATAGATTGTGAATACTTTCCCCAATCTATCTTTTATTATTGGGTTATAAAGTTTTGTTAATTATAAAAACTTCTCTATATTTGACCAAACTATATCCTCACACCACCAATGACCTTTATTGGTTTCGATCAGTCGACAATTACCAGATGCTCCGCTTGCTCCATAAATGTTTTTTACGATTTCAAATGACGAACGAACTCCGCTAATAGGGAATATTTTATCTTCCTTACCGGCTACAATCAATAATTTTCTCGGTGCAATCAAGCACGATATATCAGCCATTTCAAACCACTCCATAACATCGGGAATATAATTACAGGCACAATGAAAAGTATCCATAATCGAGGACTTAAAAGAGCAGAATGCGCAACTCGGCACCGACAGTTTTATCCGTTCATCATAGCACGCCGCATAAAAAGACATAGTTCCGCCACCTGAATTCCCCGTAATAAAAATCTTATCCAAATCGCATTCCGGAAAATTTGCTAAAGAATCTATAACCTTGGAAACGTCCCACATCCTTTCACCAAGGATTGTTCTGCCTAACGCGAGTGCCGTCATTGCTTCATAGGTACACATAGGGGAACCGTCTTTCATATTAGAAATCGGTCTCCGTTCCCCCATTCCGCGTTGTTCAATCGCGACTGCAATATATCCTTTATTTACAGCTTGTACTGCAAATTTTCCGCGACCGAGAGCATAATCGTTTTCACTTATATTTTTCGGTTCACCTATAGAATTGTGAAAGCCGGAACTATGACCTTGTAAAGTAATAGCCACAGGTCTTTTGTCGACAATTCCGTCCGGAATAAGAATGTAAATCGGAACAGTCGATCCCTTTTCGCTTTCTATCGTATATCTTATTTGTCTATACCCGCCTTTTTGTTCGACTTTTTCAATTTCAAAATTTAATTCACATAAATTTTTTTTAATATTATTTATCCCTGTCAGTTGCAAAAACTTTTCTTTAACCTTTTCTCTCCAAGAAAAATAATCGTTATTTATTTTAAACGACAATTTTAATTCCGCATTGTCTCTCAATAAATTATGGCACTTTTCCGCATCAACAATCATTTACTCAACCTCTTTTTATTCCGCTTTATCTTGTATATATTTCACGTTATTCCAGGTTAAACCATTAACATATCTTTTTTCTAAAACTGGCTCACCCTCATTAGCGCAAACACAAATATTGTTAAAATAAACGTTACTTAAATACCGGTCGGAATCCTCAAACCCATTAAGCGAAACGTACACCGTAAGTCCGGACGGACAAGTATACCCAACAATTTTTATATTTTCATACCGAAAATTACAAAGCAACGGAGGGCGTTCCGCCCCGACCCCGTCATCGTTATAAGTTGCGGCTCGAACATAAATTGAGCTTACCACGCAATTATACGCTTCAATATTTTTTACATAACCTCCTCGTTTCCGAGTCGTTTTAACTTGTATGCCACACCCAGTATTTACCAAATCACAATCCCAAATATAGATATTTTCTACTCCGCCCGACATCTCGCTGCCTATTGAAACACCATACCCAGAAAGTGCTTTACAATCAAAAATATATATATTTTTTGTGGGACGATTGATAATATTCCCTTCGGGATTTTTTCCGGATTTAATAGCAATACAATCATCATAAGTCCTGAATACACTATTAAAAATTGCGCAATCTTGCGAAGAGTCTGGATCCCACCCGTCTCCGTTCCAAACAGGTTCTATACAAACTTCTCCTTTATCATTCAATACTTTATCCGAGTAAATTTCACAACCGTACGTTACAATGTTCTTCGAATAAACAAAATGTATATTCCAAGACGGTCCGTAACCCATTTTTATACCACATAGAACGACCCCTTTACAATTACTCATATTTATCAATCTACCGCGAACTCGCCCCGGTATGGTATTTTTCGTCTCGCATGTTTTTATGTACTCTTCGTTATTAGCCAAATAATCCCGAATTTTTTCTCGTTCAGCCTCCATCATCGCCAATGCAAGAACCTTACCGCCGCCAAAAATCGAGCCTTTACCGCGAATTACAACGTTTTCACAACTATAACCGTAATTATTACTATCTAATTCGCCCATATTTAAAAGCGAACGATAACAAATCCGCTCAATACCTTCGAATCTGCTTTTAATTTGCGGGCAGTAATCTTCTACTTGCGCCGTTCCTTGTAATACCGCGCCATCTTCCAAATAAATTTCAGTATTGCTACCTATATTCAGTGCTCCTGTCAAATAAACGCCTGCAGGGAAATAGACGTATTCATCTGTCTTACAGTCTTTCAGGGCGCGTTGAATCGCCATGGTATTCAACGTTTTTCCGTCCCCGACAGCAAAATAAGGTGCCAAACTTACATCAATACATTTTTTCGGTTGTTTAGTTCTAAAAACATATGTCTTTTCTTCTGAACTTTCTGTATTATATGCCTTAATTGAAACAGTATATGCTGTATCAAATTTTAAATCATTAAATGTATAATGAGTTTTTTTAGTGCAACCATGATACTTTTCGTTTAAATATAATTTATATATGACTACATTTTCCGAGAATTCCTTTTTGTCCCACCATAATGTAATTTCATCGGCAAAAATAATTGATTGTAACATTGATCTCTCTTCTTTTATAACATTATTTACTTCTTTCTTAATAAATTTTTATTAAGTTAAAAATAATTATTACTATCAATCTCCCAAACTTACCACATCTTTTCGTTCTCTACTAATCCACCTTCCGCTTGTAAAGTCCGGTATCTCCACAGGCATACCACCCTTTATTATACTACTTTCACTTAAGCAAGAAATCGACATCCATGTCGCAGCGTCATATACATCAAGAGGCATTTCTTTTTTATTTTCAACAGCATCAAAAAACGAACGCAGCATAATAACGTCCATTCCTCCATGCCCTGCGGCTATTTCCTCCGGAGTTATCGCTTTCCACTCATTCGGTAAAAATTCATCTTCGTAATCCTTGAGCGTACCACGATTTTTGTTCATTTCGAACTCATGAATAAATCCGCGTTTTTCGGTAACGGCAACTAAATCCTGCTCCGCAACCATACCTTTAGTACCGCTTACCGTAAATTCCCGACTGTACGACCGGGGCAAACTCGTATCTAATTTTAACGTTATCAACGAACCGTCCGCGCAAGTAATTGTTGTACAAACCACGTCGCCTTGTATAAACGTCTTGTCTTTTAAAAACGAATACTCTTCCTTACCTTTTACATATTCGGACAGTCCTCGTGCTTTTGAAGCCATCGACGTTAATGATAACAGTCGGTTACCCCTGTTGATATTAAGGATTTTAGCAATAGGTCCAAGATCATGAGTAGGATAGTTGTCACAATTTCTCGCAAGGTAATTTCTTAAACGGTAATGTCTGTTTTTTACGCCGCCGCAAATTTCTTCTCGACAATCGTGACAATAAGCGCCATGGCAATATACGATATCACCCAAAACCCCTTTTCTTGCCATATTAGTCGCTAAGAGTTCAATACGACCATAACAACAATTTTCCAAGAACATAAACGGCGTTTTCGTTTCCTCATAACACCTTACGAGTTTCCAGCAATCCTCTATACAATATGCTCCTCCAACTTCCAGCGCGGTTATTTTACCTACTTTCATTGATTGCAACGCAAGCGGCACATGCGATTCCCAAGCTGCAGATATAATTACTACCTGTACCTGGCTATCACTGAAAAACTCATCACTTGAAATATATCCCTTTGCTTCAGTTCCGGATTTTTCCTCTATCGTCTTTACCGCTTCTTCAACTCTGTCGGGATAAACGTCACAAACTGCTACGACTTTTATATCCTTAAAATTTTCCAAAACATTGTACAAAAGCACTTTCCCGCGTTGTCCTAATCCGATAAAACCAATTTTTAACTGTTCCATTTACTAATCCTTTTCGCTTTTTGTTTAAAATAGGTACAATATATAACACGTCCTGCAGAATTTATCTGCAAGGACATGTTATATTATTCTTTCTTATCTGCCTACTTGTAATATACTTGATAGTATTTTTTAGACAATCCTGAGATTCTTTAGTTGAACTCGACGAATACTCGGCTTCGATTGCAGGTTTTACTTCATTTTCGCCACTTTCAAACTTTACAACGTAACATATATTACGTTGACAAACCAAAATCTAAAACACCGAAGTTGTTATATTGTAAAAGAAATTTTTTTCTCGTATACTATTCCGTTATAGGTAAATTTATAAGTAATTATATATTCACTCTCTTTAGAAACGACAAACTTGTTATCGACAACGCTAACGCTTTCGCCATCGCAAGTTACAGACACTGTATATACGTCTTTTATCAATATTCCCGAAGCGTCTTTCATTTCAGCCTTAGGAATAGTAAATTCTTCATTTGCAACCGTCGGTACCGTATATTCTGCAACGGAAATAGCAAAGTCGTCGTTCTTTCCGAAAGATACACTATCAATATATACCTTTATAGAATCGCAATTAGACTTACCTGGCCGTATTTGAATTAAGTTAGTACCTTTCGTTCCTTTTAATGAATTACGATTTGATGCACATGATCTTGCAAAATTTTCCATTGCCGTAGACGTGGATGTACCCATGCCCACATACCAGTAAGAATTGGTATCGACTATCTGTTCTTTTGTTATTTTTATTTCTTGCCAAGTTTGTGATTTTAAAACGCCATCTTCGCAAATTTTAACACTTTGAGAACGGATTCCATAGGCTTTATCGTTATCAAGCCAAATCCACATAGAAATATAGTCAAAATCCAACGCCATGATTTCATCATAGGTTTTATCAAAAGTTAAATTTAACGGTGTAGACCAATCATTTTTGCCTTGTGATGCTGTCAAGGTTTCTATAACACCACTACGTCCTTCAAATGTTTCGTGCCACTTAGTATAGTCTGCAAGTTGAACTTCTTCTCCATTTACGGTATAAGTCCTTGATTCGGCACCAGCAATAATATTATTAACGCTGTTTTCATCATTAAACCCAACCAAGACGTTATCCTTTACAGTCGCCGTAGCAACACTATAATCATCACCAAGCACGGTTGCGACAATTTCTGCTTTGCCCGCTTTTATGCCGGTCAATAAACCGTTATCATCCACACTGACACAATCGCTACTGGCACTCCACTTAACCTGAATTCCCAAGCTGCTTGGAATTCCTGCAGGCATCAGCAACTGATACGTTACGCCTATTTCCGAAACTACGGCTTTAACTTCATCAACTTTAATTTCCGGAAGCGAATCATTTTCCACAGTCAAATAATCTTTGTCTTTTGAAGCGTTGTACGCCTTTTGCACCATTCCTTTCAAGATATTCTTTTGGTTTTCGTTCCATTTTTCTTTGTCGTTAAGCGCCGCGCTTGAAACTTGCGACACACTACGCACGTTTTCACCTTCAACAAACGAGGCGTATGTCCTTGTTTCACCCGATTGCATATACGCAATACCGAAAAATTCGCGGAAACTGTTTTCATATTTTACGTCTGTAATCGAGCCACTGAAATAATAATCTTCGCCGTCTAATTTAGGCACTACTCGCATTATGTTAATATTTCTGCTTTCAGGTGCTTCGAACGACGGGTTCTTACCATTTTTATTAACCAATACGTCATAATAGTCACAAGCAGCGTCATAAGATTTGCTTAATTTATATCTGTCAAGCCATCCGGTAGGAATAATCATTACGTAATATTCGGCGTTCTCGTCATAACTATCTTTAGATAATTTTGCCATATATCTAATGCCGAATTCGTTTTCGTCCTCACTGATTAAGCGCACGCTGGCACCGCCCACCATTTCTAATACCGGCGACACAGAATCGGCTTTTGCTGTTTGCCATATCGACAAGGAAATTGCACTAAATATAATCGCAACCGATGCCAATACCTCGATAATCCTTATTTTAAGTTTTTTGTTTCCCATTTTTTTTACCTCTTTAATTTTTTGTGTCCTTTCTTTAATTTTTCAATTTGTCCAATCATCCGGCGAATACACGTCAGATAAAGCTTTGTCTCCACTCGTCGTTAAAACGTCGTTCTCCGGCAGTTTAATTACCGTCATTTCCAGTGGCTCGTATTTTTTCATTGCTATTTTACCTCCTTTTTTTATTTTAACGGATATTTCCGCTATTTTTAAGCATTTTTACAAAGAGCTATACTATCTATATAAATAGTGAAATCAGTTACACTTTGTGGCACCGAGAATAAATATTGACCGGTTCCGTTTTCGCTATGTCTTTTATAGAAACAATCCACACCTGTTTCGGACTCTCCTGCATCGGCTTTCACGCCCCACACAGTCGATTTGGAATTAATTTCTTCTTTTGTATAGCGAATTTCAGTCCAAACTTTGTTTTTATATGTCTTATTGCAGTTGTTCCATTGATAAACCGACCCCGATCCTCCTGCCGTAAGAGTTTCTCTTTCTACCAAAATCCAAATAGAAAGATAATCCCAGTCCGTTGCACTCATTTCCTCTTTACTTATCAAACTATTGAAACAAAGTATACCGCCTTTAGCTATCGATATTTGTACAACGCCGATCTTTTCGGTTCCGTCTTTGTCGACTTTACTTGCCAGCCACGTTGCGTTTTTCGCGGTCGCCGCACCTTTGGCTCCGTCGCGTAAATTCACCGCACTACTTGAGTCGGAGAAATCTTCCAAAACACAACCATTGACATCGTCGGCAGATATAACAAAAAACTCCTGTTCTATCTTTGCTATTGTTCCGTATTTGTCTTTTGCCGTTATGACTATTTTATGTCTGCCCCTACTTTCGGGAGTAAACTTCCCATCCGTAACAGTAAGTTCTTTCAATACTTCACCGGATATTTCATATACTCGAAAACTCGGCTTTATATCTTCTTTTTTTACTTTACTCACGTTAATTTCAGGCTCGCATTCTACACCTTTTATCGCTTTGATCTCTGCAAGTGTAATAATCGGAGCAGTTTTATCAAGCACCTCGATAGTTAATTTTTTGGTATATGTCTTATCATTAAGGTTAACGCTTATCGTTGCCGAGTAATTTTCAATACTCGTAATTTTAAACCTGTTTGAAAAAAGTTCTACAACGTTACCTTCGCTGTCTACTATGTTGGCGGTCCCTTTATGTACACCGCCATAGTTATCTATCGCCGTTAAGTACGGATTTATAGAAAAATCTGCTTTATATTCAGCATATACAGTCGAATCGTTAAAATCCTTAAGTTCGACAGGTTTGGTTTCGGCAGATTTGCAGGATAATCCAAAAGCCGAACAAACGAACAAACACACAAGTAAGCATAGCACAAATAAATTCTTTTTATTGTTTATCATTTCCTTACCCCCTTATCCTATGGATGGATTTACATAAAAATCTTCACCACTTTCCAACCGGAAATTATCAAAAAACAGTTCGCTATCCTGTGTTCCCGTATAATTCGGAATATAGATACTTAAATATCCCGGCGACGTTAAATATTCGCTACCGCACCACCTTGCGATTTCAAATAAACTGACTTTATACGTTACCCAATCTTTAGTTCCCGGCTTTACCGTATAACTCCAAGGTGCCCAATCACCAACAACGCCTCTGTTAATACCGCCTGAAATATATTCTTTCTCATTTCTTACAATACGGTACACCCAAGATCTCCCGATTCCGCCGGATTTACTCACTTGTGTTGCAAAATATTCATTTCTGGGATTCATTCCGTAACGCATATCAAAACATATATACGTTGTTTTATAGTCTGCTTCGGAAATTTTATTGAAACCAACTTTTTTCATTACGTTTTCAGGAATCATAATTCGACTGTTCCCTGCAGATTTTGCCGGGTGTCTTAACAATCTAAGTACGTTTTCTCCCGATGACGCATCTATTCCATAATCCGTAGCTTTCACAACGTCCATTTCAAACGTTTCGCTGATAGATCCTGCACGTTCGGCTTGGATAACGTATTTTTGATACCCTGCTTCAAAATCGCATATTTCGTTTTCTTTCAGAACAATCGTGTCAATCGGTTCTTTTTGCGTTGCCGAT
This sequence comes from uncultured Clostridia bacterium, assembly GCA_934254815.1. Classification (GTDB taxonomy): domain Bacteria; phylum Bacillota; class Clostridia; order Christensenellales; family Borkfalkiaceae; genus UBA10281. The sequence goes on from CAKQME010000003.1 coordinate 166,785, forward strand.
TTTACAAGAGTGATTTCGTCAAGATATACGGTCGGAGCCTCATTCGGATACAATACGCCCGCATTTTCAAACTGGAAATATATACCTTTAATATTCTTTATATCTGCAGAAAGACTAAGAATTTCCGGTTCAATCCAATAGTCTATCCTCGTCCATTGTTCAGGAGATAAATACACCGTGTCGCCTACAACGGTAGAAACCGTCGTGGGTGAACCGATTGCGCTTATCAGTCCGATTGTTACCGGCAATTGATCCTCTTCGGCATTATACATATAAGCGGTTACTCGTTCATATTGCGTAAAATCCGTATAATTGTACTCAAACTCTGACGACTGGGTCGGCAAGTACAACAAAGGCATGCTTGGAGTAACGTATCCGCCCATCGGTCGTAGTTTTGCAGAGTATTTTCCAGCCTTAACAAAGGATTTATCTTCATTTCGCGTTACCTTACCAAAGTTATTGATAAGTCTTAAAAGTTGAAAATCGGGACCCCATTGTTCAAAATCCGCAAACACGATCTCGTTTTGCGTTACAGAATTATCTTCAACCTGCTTACTGCAAGCAGTAAAGTTGAATACCGCAAACAACATAAAAAAGGATAAAATAAATGTTAAAACTCTTTCAATTTTTTTCATTATTTCCCTCGCTATTTATAATACACTACAAACTCTTTCATAAATAAAGTTTTAGCGTTTTCGTATTTCGTTCCTCCGAGCTTGATTAAGAAATGATCAATTCCGCCCATCTTCGCCCACTGCAAACTGCCGATTTCGACTTCAACCTTTGTTTCACCATTTGGAGCAAGCGTTACCGATTTAAGTTCACCCAAATCCTGATTTTTAGAGGAAACATAATAGATTGCCAACGGGATTTCTTCCGCACTATTGTTTTTAAACACAAATACTGCTTTTTTTGCCGTTTCGTTCAACGAACTAACTGTATTTGTTTTTAGTTTAAACCGCTGTGTTTTTCCATTTGTGGCAGCAACGTCAAGTTTTACAAAATCTGCTTCAAGCGTTGCGGAAACGTTTGCAAGTTCCGAACTGAAACCATTCAACAACTTATCGGCTTTGTCAACGGACACTTTCCCGCCAAGATATTGTTCATATGAGTAATTTATACCATCGGCAACAAAAGAAATTTTCAGTGTATTAACTTCGTTATCCAAATTAGACACTACCGTATAAATTTTACCTTCTCCGCTTTGTATGCCACCCTTTACAACCTGGTCATTCACACTTAAATCATAACCGTCTTTAATATAAATTTTATTAGTTATTACTCCGACTCCATTATCCGAAGAGTCAACAATACACATCTCCGCCGAAGAATTGGCTGCAGCACAAAGTTGTAATAATGAATTTCTTGTATTGGCAAATTTTACGCTATCGGTTGAAACCACCGTTCCGACGTATAAATTTGAATTAAGCGAAGATATGAGTTTATCTGCCGAAAATCCTTTAGTTTTATATTTTTCTTTTAAGGATAATATCAACTCGTATTCTTCTAAACCGTCGCGCAGAGCTTCTAACCTGAGCGAGCCGACCGGCTCACTTAAACCGTACTGACCGCCAGGATAGAACAAAAAACCCTCTCCGTGCGTCCCGTGACTCGTTCGATTAGCGCGTGTTTCATAATAATCCTCCAAGCAAACGGTATTGCGCGTGCCGAGTTCATAAAGAGTATAATTATTTACCGCCCAATATAAAAATCCGGTAATATCATATTCCCCTTGCATCCATCCGATTGTGCGAGTATTTAAGACATTAGTATTGTCAATCATTAAGTTAGGATATGGAAATTTCGGATGATTCGCCACATACCACCATCTTTCATTTTGCAAATCATATTGAGCGCGTTGTACTGCCGAATCGCAATCTTTTACAATCGGGCAAAAAGTATTAATATATTCGTCATCATTATAATTTGCATATGCTTCATAATAGTGACAAGTAACAACGTGCGGAATGACACGCATCGATGCCACAACGTCATTTTTTATTTCCGACGTAATCGTACTATCCATCGCTACTGCATCCGCTACCTTTTTAACCGTTTCGTTAAAAATGCGGCAATTCAATTTCACCTGTCCCTCCGGTAAACTGAAATCAATCGGCTCGTCGATAATCGCATTATACATCGTACATTTTTTAAGCATATTAAAACCGGTTTCAAAACTCTTTTTAGCATAAGCATATAAATACTTTTCGAAAATCATAGGATTTATTGCCTGATAAGTCTTGCCGTCGGTATAACTCTGAGATGAAGCTTGATACGGAATACCAATGTTAGAACATTTAGGATTTTGCATAAATTCATATGCTTTATCAACGTAACGAGCGATATCCTCATCGGTATGATTATTTTCATTTAAAATAGTACTCGGAGCCAAACGATACTTAATAAGCGCCTCGGTATAACCGTCTCGCATTTCTTGCGAAGAGTTCAATTCGCCATGTTGATATACCCAGTTCGTTAAAAATGTACTTTTTGCATGATTTTCCTCACTGACGACAACATTGACAACTTCAACGTTAATAGGAATTTCACAAACATCATCTTTAAAATCTAAAAACAAAGTACCGGTATATACGCCTGCCGTTTGATCGACTTTAGTTTCGACAGTAATATATAATCCTTGATTTTCACCTGCTTTTATGGTTGTCTCACCATAAGCGACTGCAGCTTCAATAGGCAACAACGCGTCGGGATAAAACCCCTCAGGGAAATTATTGCCGGATTGATAAACAATGCCAACTTCAATATATTTTTGCTTATATATCGATATTTTATCTTTTGAGATTGTATCCGTTCCACCAACTAATTTTAAATCGGTAACGTTTGCATTATAATACGGCACGTCGACGCGCGGTGAAATAATCACTTGGTCACTTTCATATTCACCCTTAGCCATAAGAATGTTTATATCGGGTAACTCTTTTATTCCCGTATAATTTTCAACGTCACGATTACGCAAAACTTTCTCGGTTGCAACGCAACCCCAAATATCAATATTTTTCAGATTGAAAGACTTATCGTCGGAAGAACAGCTTTTACCACAATTAACCGAAGTAACAGTCATCGCAAAAGCAACGAATCCGCATATAATGTGTTTCAATAATCTTTTCATATAATACCTCCGACTTAAATACCGGCGTTTGCTTTTGCGGAATTCCACTTATCTTCCGTCCATGACTTTATCGTTTCCGTATAATAATCTTGTGGTGTTTTTGTATTACTTTTCGCGCTGAACGTAGCCCAATAATCCCCCGCCACGAAAGGTTTTAAATCCGCATAATTAACTAAAGGAAACGCGTATTTTAAAATAGGAGAATAAGTTTTCGACACATTGGAATTAAAATATGTGATAATTTCTTTCTGCATATCGCTTAAACTTGCATATAACTCAGGGTTAGTTTCTTTAACGTTATGAGAAAAAGGAAGCGTAGTACCAAGCGTAGTTTCCGTATAAGCATCTAATGCTTTATCTGTTGCCATAAAGCGAAGAAAATCAACCGCAACGTCTTTTCCGTTGGCATAAGATGGAATTACCGCGCCCGTTGATAATGTTGCGTTTGCCACAGTAAACCTTGCTTCGACAATTCTATCCATCGCAGCTTGATCCACTTTATACCCAGCACCTTCTAACGGTATGTCCGATTTTGTTTTCCCGCTTTCAATTGCTTCATCAATGGCTTTTATCAACGCAGAAAGTTCCTGATCGGCAGTATTACCGTTTTCTCCTGCAATACTACTACATTCCGATTCATTGACGAGAGCACTAATAATCGGGTGCTTCATCATTTTGATCTTATAAATTTTTGCACCACGATTTTTACGCATCTCTACGTCTTCTTTCATTTCCTCTTCAAAATAGTTACCATTTACATGGAATACAGCCGCGCCATCCAAATATGCGGCTTGCGATACCATAAAAGTTTGCGTGAATGAATACGGATGAATGTTCCCTTCACTGTACTTGAACAAGTCATAAAAAACTTCCAACGCTTTAACCCTGCCCTGGTATTCGGTAAAAATATTTTTGGAGGTTGCGCCATCACTATCTTTACCTCTATAAAACTTATTTACACCTGCGGCTGTATCATACTGAGCCCAAAGTTGCGGATACAAATACATATCCCAATACGGTGCCTCTTTAGATTGAATGATAGCATATTTTTTAGCGGAGCCTTTATCGGCATTCAATGCCGTAATCTTACGACAAGCTTCAATCAACTCGTTCGAAGTCCTCGGAACATCTATCTCATATTCAGACAATAAATCTGCATTATAGAGAATCCCGCTCATTCCCCCTTGCCATGGTGTCTGAAAATACTGAGCTTTAGCATCCGGGTCATTTAAATTGTAATAAGCATACGAATCTTTGGTTACTTCGTTAATTTTATCTTTATAAAGCACGTCTTCTCCGGGTACTTTTTCATTGTAAACTCTTTCTGTTAAATCAAGAATTTCCGAACTTCCGTTGTAGCTGTTGAGCTGATTTCCGAAAAGTAAATCGTAAGTATTGCCGCTCTTTCCCGCATTAAGTTGTGTTTGCACATATGTGTTTTGATCGTTTGAATTAATAAGCACTTCAAGCTGCGGATATTTATCCTTAACCCATTGTTCCTCTTTAAATAGCTCAACAATTTTATGTGCCCAATTTACGCCAAACCCGTGATCCGACACAAAAATCTGCAACGTTTGCTCACCATCGGGAACTTTTCCCCCTCCGCAAGCCGTGCAGCAAACCAATGCTGTTAACGACGCCATAACAATTGCTATCGTTTGTTTTAATCTTTTCATAATTTTACTCCTTACATGATTTTTATTTAACTGAAAAAGCTATTTTTACTTTTTTAGTGTCGCTAATTATCTATATAAATTTGATTTTATTTTTGCTTTAACCCTTTAACCCGCCAACTGAAAAATTTTTCATAATTACATCTGAAAAACAAGCGTATATTACAACGACGGGAACAGCCGAAAGCATTAGACCTGCAAAATAATACGGCATATTAGACGATCTTACCGCTGTCAATTTAAGTTGATATAAACCGGACGCAATCGTCGGATAATCAGGCAAATATAAAAGCGGAGTTAAATAGTTGTTCCAACTTTGTATAAACGCGACAATAACTAATGTTACGACCGACATCTTTGCCTGTGGGAGCATAACCATAAAAAAGGCAGAAAAGTGTCCGCCGCCGTCTAAAAATACCGCTTCGGCATAGCTCCAGGATACGTTTTGAAAAAATCCATACATCACCATAAAGTTAAAACCCCAACCACCGAGAGCAACTGAAATTAAAAACAACGGCGAATTATAAATATTTAAATCACAAACCAATTTAAAGAGTGCCCCGGTATTTCCAACCACCGGTATTGTCATTGAAAAAATGACCAAGGCATAAATTATTTCTCTACCCTTAAATTGATATTTAGACATAACATATCCCGTAAAGCAACTCATTAAAACTTGACCGCCGACAGCAATACCGCAATACCATAAACTATTAAAAAACATTTTTGGTAAATAAATAGGTTTACCCAGCGTATCGTAAAAACAAAGTTTCAAAGCATCGGCATAGTTTTGAAACTTCCAAACTTGCGGCATTTCAAAAGGACTATGTCCACCTTGAACGCGATTATACAAGTATACGGACGGATCCTGAAATGAGTTGATTAAAAGATATAAAAGCGGATACAAAAGGACTAAAGAATAAATCAAAAAAATTACAAACGCTATTCCATATACAACCTTCTCGCCTTTTGTCCTTTGTGTTAAAATATGAGCTTCTTCTGCGTTGTGACCCTTTTTTATTTTCAACATTTTTTTCTCCTTATCTCAATATTCCACAGAATCTACTTTTTCAACCAACTTGCGAGCAATCAAAATAAGCGGTACTCCGATAATCGTAAAGCAAAGTCCGGCACAAGAAACAAGATTGTACGCTCCGGTTCCACCCATATTCCCATCCCCGTACACTTGCTTGAATATCCAAAATGCGATTGTCGACGTTTCATATTTTCCGCTTGTAAATAACAAAATCGGGCCGGTAGCATTAAATATCCCGGTCATTGTAAATATCATCTGCGTAGAAAAAGTGGGCCATATTAAAGGAAATACAATAGACACCAACTCGCGTAGCGGACCGCATCCTTCCAATTTCGCAGACTCTATTACGTCAATAGGAATTCGCGCCATGCCACCGCTGAATAAAAGTACATTCGTCGTAAAACTTGTCAGTATTACATACACAATAATAGTCGTTGTTGCCGTTTCTTTACTCGCTAACAACCCGAATGCCGGCAATGGTTTTCCGATAGCATTCATAATTGCTCCCAAAGGTCCGTTGGGATCTATAAACTCTGTATACGCAGTTACATATACCATTCCCGATATTATTGCGGGGAGATAAAATATAATCCTAAATCCTTTATAAAACAATATCTTTTTGTAAAAGAAAAAACTGATCACAAGACAAATTGGTATCGTAATAAAGATTGTTGCCCCAAAATACTTCAGGGTGTTCAACAGCGATATACCTATATCATTATTGATTGGAGAAGTTATTCTATCCCAAACAGTTACAAAATTAGTAAGTGTAAAAGCCCCTGTTCTTTGATGTTGAAATGCAAGAACAATCGTTTGGATATTAATATACAGCCAAAAAACCAACCAATGTATAACAGGCAACGCCAAGAGAACCCATATAAAAAAAAGTTTATCCCTTTTCGAATTTATGTTTTTACTTACTTTTCTCCCTTTTGAATAAAAAAGTTTTCTATTTGTTTCATAAATAAAATCGTTTACTTTTTGCTTAATTGACCTTTTATCTTTCATATTCTTTTCCTTATACATCTATTTCTGTAAATCCGTCAAATGCGCCCACGCTTGCAATTGCTTCATATGAAAATAAGTCGACGCGACCTCCGGGTCTTAATCGTGAAATCGCTTCTTTTAGCAATATTTCTTTCAGTTCGGGAATTTCATCAACTTCACCGTTTATGTATTCCGACACTCTCGTCTTACAACTTATCAATCGCTCTTTTAATCCACCTAAACGAATCTCCTGGATCTCCAAACCGTTAGGTTTGTTTTCTTTCATCCATTGACGTCGATAACTTACGATAAATTTATCTAATTTATCAATCATCGTTTGCATGTCAATTAAACAACGTTTAAGTTCATTTTTATTGTTTTCACGATATGCCTTGCGAAGTCTGATCCCCATATTATACTTAATTTCAAGCACCTCACACAAATCATATACTGTGTCAAACACATAGCCGTATTGTCCGTTTTTAAGTTTTTCTATTGAGTGTTTTGCATTAGTAAAACATTCACTGTCCGAAGCATTGATTGCTGCATCGACATAGCCCAAAAACACATCGTTATACAAACCAAATTTCGCAGGATTACCTATATCACCCGTATATTCCCCGAACGTTTGAGGCTCTTCTAATCGAACGAATTCGCTAAAATTATAACCTGATAACGCAAAAAACTCTTTTTCTAAACGTTCCCGACTTATATTCAATGCTTCATAGGAATAATGCATAATCGCAGGCAAACAAGCAAATAATGAACACTCTCCTCCATTATCTCCCCACACCGTTTCCATTAACGCTACAGGCTTTACGCGTTTTGAAGCCTCTATTGCTGCAGACGCCACTTTCATAGAATATGTTAAATGAGGAATAAATCCCCTATTATCTTCAGCCGTTCCGCCAGCAAACCACACATCATTATTAAATTGAGAATGTATATCCAATTTTTCATAATAATCATCCGGCTTTAAACCGTGATAATCCCAATGACACAGTATTACTTCTTTAGGAATTTGAGAAAGAACTCTTTCCGGAATAACAACTTTCCCGTTCTCATTTATACAATTTTTATCGGAGTAAGCAATTCGCCAAAACATGTCAGACCACATAATTGGTTTGAATTTATATTTTTTCGCAATCTCACATACTTTATTAAGGTGTTCAAGAATAATTTTAAACGGTTCTTTATAACCGTTTTTATCTAGATACTTTCCCCTACCAAGTAACCAAGCTTCATCCATTCCGATATGTATCTTATCGGTTGTATAGCATTCTCGTAAACTTTTAAAAATATTTTCTAACAATTCATAAGTTCGGCTATCACCAACTAGTAAAATATCAGAACAATCAAAACATTTGAAATGACTATACTGATAGCGTTTTAACTGATTGAGATGCGCTAGAGTTTGTATGCAGGGAATAATTTCTATGCCGAGACTCAAGGCATAAGCATCAAGTTCTTTCATCTCAGATTTTGTATATCGTCCACGAAGATACCCAAATAATGGCTCATTATCAACCTCATAAGTATCTTCCGTGTAAAGCATTAACAAAGTATAACCCACTGCAGAGATTATTCGAATAAGCTTTTTTACAGTTTCAATATTTTTCACGGCATTTCGCGAACAATCAATCATCAAACATATATCGCGAAATCCAGAGTATTCCTTAATTTCGTAATCTCCGCCAACTCCGTTTGCTTTTACTATCAGATTCGCGCGTGCCAAATCGCGTAAATTTGAATATTCAACGCAAACAGCTCCAGATTTCACACATATATAAAATCCACTTTCACATTTTCTAAATTCAGTATTTTTCGGAAAAATAAAACCCGTTTCTTTTTTTATCTCATTTAATAAATTTTCTACTCTGTTTTGCATATTATAAACAATCTTAAATTCCCCACCGTTAATTTTACACCATAATTTTAACATATAAATAAAAATATTTCAATACCCTATTTTGTCAAAAATATATTTTATCTTGCTTTTATTTTTTTATATTATTGACATTTATTTTTGTTTTCTTTATAATAAAATAAAAAAATAGAATACTAAATAATAAAATAAAAAAATGGAATACTAATTATGGCTACTGAACATTTAATAAATTTTCATTCGGACGATTTATCCTTTTTTTATCACAATACGATAGATGTTTTCGACTCTATAAACAATCTTATTCCTTATTCTCATTCACATCAACACTACGAAATAATTCAACTTTTAGATGGCTCTGTAGATTTTGTCATTGATGGGAGAAATTTTCATATGCAATCGGGGGATGTTTTAATGATCGGTGCCAGAAGTTTTCATACAAGAAAGTTGAATTCTAACGTATACAAACGTAGAGTTATCGAATTTGAAACCTCCTATTTACAAATTTCCACGTCAATGTTAAAAAGACTTTTACTACCCTACGAAAAAAGCAATCAAGAATTCAATTCACTTATACCCTCGCAGGTAGTTAAAAAAAATCATATTGACCTGTTTTTTGACAAAATAGAGGAAACGATTAGCGACTTAAATAAATCAAACGATTTTATTCCAGTGCATATTTTGTCTCTATTAGTCGAGGTTAACAGCATACTCACTTCCAGCCAAAAAACTAGTCAATCAAACAATTATACACTCCAAATAATTAACGACATCATTAAATACATAGATAACAATATATCGCAGAAGATAACTTTAGATGATTTAGAAAATTTCGTTCATTTATCTAAATATTACATTTCACATCTTTTAAAAACATAATGGGAATATCTGTTTTTAACTATATTATCGAACGAAAAATACGTTACGCCGAACAACTTATTCGACAAGGAATCCGCCCTACTCAGGCAAGCGTTATGGTTGGTTATTACAACTATGCGAATTTTTATGAAAATTATAAAAGGCTGACTAAAACCAGTCCCAAAAATACCGCCACAATAATAAATATTGAAATTGACTAAATCAACAATGAATAAACTCAAGAAATACCGAAAAACGTAGGTTATGAACCTATCTTCAAATTTTAGAAATATGTTTTCTTGTTTTATTTCTTCTGAAATTTATTTCATTTATTCCATATGCGGTGTTGAACTATGTTATTAAAAAATAAAGACTATTTTAAAACTCAAAATAATCTCTTTTCCGAACTTTCAACCGTAAATGACAACGACGATCATAACCACGAATTTATCGAGATTTTTTATGTTATTTCAGGTACAGTATACCATACTTTAAACGGCATAAAATCAAAAATCGGTCCCGGAGATATATATATTATTAGACTAAACGACTCTCATCACTTCACTAAAATAGAAAGCGAATATATACTTCATCGAGACTTTTTCATTAAAGAAGATATCTTTAAATCCGTTTGCACGGTCTTATCCAACGATTTTTACAAAAAAATTTCAAGTGAGTGCTGCGTCCACTTCAATTTAAGTCCCAACGTAATTTCTAAAAACGAAGAGGCTTTTACGTCTATATTATACAATTTTTACAATTCATCAGAAACGACCGAAATACTATATAAATTTGTACTTTTAGATATATTGAAAGCTTATTTTAACACTCATTTAACTGTAGTTTCACAGCAAAAGCCACCTAAACAAATTATTTTGCGCATACTTGAAATGCTCAATAAACCCGAATCCTTCTCTTTATCGGCAAAGCAAATCTTAAACACCTTACAATATAACCATTCCTATATATGTAAATTATTTAAAGCACATATGGGTATAACAATAAGCGAATATATAAATAATAATCGGTTGGAATACGCAAATACGTTAATAAAATCAAGTTCTATGTCTCTTCAAGAAATAGCTCACATTGTAGGATATCGAAATTATTCTTATTTCTATAGATCATTCGTAAAACACTTCAAAATTTCGCCCAAACAACTCATATAAACTCTCTCTTTTTTCATTAAACGAAATATGTATGGAAAAATTTAAATCTTAGAAATGAAGCGCGTCATAAGAAAAACTAACTTGAAGAGTCTCAATTATTATTTGATTTCAAAGTAACATTGTTTTTTTGAATTTAATTATGTATCAATTTAATAGTTTAAAACACAAAACACAACTTCAAGAAAAATTAGAGCAATGGCATATAAATTTATAGTATAGTTTCAATTAATACAACGATCAGTTGGTTTTAAACTGGTATTATTTTGGTATTAAAGTTATTTTAAATTATAAAAGTTACACAAAAAACGCAAAAAAATAGTCAATTTGAACGTAAAAAATCGCCCAAAACGCACCAAAACGTAAAAAATTTATCTTTTTTTAACGATATTTTACAAAGAACTTTGAACTCCTAAGCCTCTTCGTTTAATTTTTATTTCTTCGGGCTTGGTAGGTGCGTAAAACCTCTTCATTTTGACAATCTTATTTTTTGAACGGATAAACCGACGAAAGGAAACCTTCGCCTTTTTTATATTCTAGAATTTTACAGTCGTATGTCAAGAGAAAGTTGTTGATTTTAATTGTAAAATTTGTTTATAACAATCAAATTTTATCCATATTTTTAAGACTACTTTACAAAAATTTAGTTTTATTTTTCCATTATATCGACCTGAATGAGAGTTGCGGCGTGATATAACTATATCGAAATCTTAACAGAAAATTTTCTCTGTTTTTAATAGTTCACTTGGGTACGTTCACATTCTCCCGTCATGATGACACCTGCCACCTGTCAGAAGATGGGTAAAGTACGCCCTTGTAAGTAAATAATATTTTTTCGGCGGCGTTCCGACGGTCGTTTTTACGGCGGAACGCCGCTTTTTATTTTGTAACATAAACTGCTCTTACCACCGTTCGGTCGATAGCGTTGCTCGGTTTTGAGAAGCCCTGCCTTTTTAAGTTCTTTCACTGCCCGCCGAACCGTCGATTCGGAAACTTTCAGATCTTCCGCTATCGTAGGTATCGACGGCCAACACTCGCCTTGCTTATTCGCGTGGTCAAGCAAATATAAAAAGACGGCAACCGCTTTCGACGAAACGTCGCTCGAGTATAAAAAATCAAGTCGGCTCATTGTCTTTCTGCTCCGTTTCATTCATTTCGTCCGTTTCTTCCGTCGTCGTCGGCAACGGGTACTGTCTTTTTATCGACGATGTTCTTAAAAACGGTCTGTTCGTCCGCAAATCGCTTGCAAAATGCCGCCTACTTTCAACCTGCGATTGTCCGCCTATACCGCCGCGGGATTTTGCCTTTTCTTCCGTTTCATCTTTCAGATCGGGACAATATTTCTCCACGATTTTTTCTATGAGTTCTTTCTTCTCGGCGTATTTCACTTTGCGGTTTGCGTTCTCTTTTACGGCATACGGCTCGCCGAACGAAATTCCCCAGTCGAAAAACAGTTTTAGTCTTACTTTCATCGGGTACGCGCCCGTTTTCATAACGACGAATTGCCCTTTCGGCATTGCCTTTAATTCATCCGCGCTCATCAGCGGTCGTTCCGTCATTTGCAGAGATTCGGACGGATCATGTTTTCCTTTATTTACCGAGCCCGTCAGCACCGTTCTCGTACCGAGTGCTTTAGATAAAACTTCCGCAGACGGACTGTTCGGAGCAAACCCACCGAAAATAGTAAGTTGCGTATTGTCCACGATAATTTCTTCGCCTTCCTTGCCGTAATTTTTATCTAACTGCGAAAAACTTTGTATAATCGGCACGATTTGCAACCGTCTTGAACGCGATGCAGAAAATATCATTTCCGCATCCTGTATCTTCGGCAACGTTCCGAACTCGTCGCAAAAGAAGATACAACGGTTTTTAAGTTTACCGCCTTCTTCGTCGGCTACCGCTAATATTTCGCGGTATAATTGCTGAATGATAAGCGAAATCATAAAGAATGTCGTCGGCGCTTCTTCGGGCATTATGATAAAAATAGCGGACTTTTCCGAGCAGAATTTTTCCGCGTCTATCTCCGTATCGAAACAAAGTATTTGTTCGAGTTCCGAATCGAGAAAAGCGTTAAGACGAGACAATGCCGTCGACATTACACTCGCCATAGATTGGTCGGAAGCGTTCAACGCTGCGCCCGCAAACCATTTCGCCTTGTGGTCGTTCGGAAGTAACGCCATCAGTTCCTGAAACTGATTCTTGTTTCGTTTCTCCGACGGTGCAAGCAATTCCTGTATAATTTTGAATACCGAAACTATATGCCGTTTCTGCGGTTCGCAAAATTCCGCCACGAGCAATATCGTTGCCGTGAGTATGCCTTCCGCCGCGTCGTAAAAGTATGCGTTCTGCCCGAACGATGCCGATTCCGCGCCCGACAGAATTATGGTTTTGGATATAATCTTCGCATACTTTTCCGCTTTGGCTTTGTACGCAAGTTGGTTCGGGTATTCTTTGTATAAGTCCATATACTTATTTACGAGATTCAGCAGATTGTTGCCGTTGGATTTCGTCGGGTTTCGCAGGTCTATTACGAACACATTATACCCGTACTCTTTCGCCACGCCGCCGTAGTTTCGCATAACGTCGCCTTTAGTATCCGTAGATAAAAACGACATTCCGCTCGCACAGGCGTATTCGATGCACGGATACAACCAATACGCCGTTTTGCCAACGCCCGCCGCGCCTATCATAAGCGCATGAACGTCGCCCGTATCCACCATCGCCGTAGTGTTTTTCTTTCCGCCTTTGCACCCGACGATTATCCCTTGCGGCAGTTCTTCTTCGATAGATTTTTTGCGATTAGTGAGCCTATAGGTCGGTTTAACGCCGTTTCGCGCTTGCTCGCGCCACTTATTCGGCGTGAACGGAATATGCCTGTAACCCCGCTTAATTTCGCTTCTCGTCGCCCACCGCGCCGAGCCGTGTTGTCCGTCGCCCACCGTCTTGCTTTTGATGTTATTCAGCGTATAAACGTGTGCCAAAAGCGACACCCCGCCGAGCGTACACGCCATCGCCGTTGCCGCTATTATGAGTATCGTAATCCCTGACATTCTCTTACCTCCGTATTTCGTAGTATTGCCTGTTCTTTCGCCATAAAAAGATCCTCGTTCCAATCTTTACCTTTCGGTATTTTTATATTGAACTCGACTCCGCTTTCTTTCAGTTTTTCCGCGATTCTATATTCCGCGACTCGCCCCGCCCAGTCATTATCCAGACACAAAAACACTTTCTTTATATTCGGATTGTCTTTGAGCATTTGAAACAGCACCTTATCGCTCACGCCGCAACACGCCGCGTATGATTGTTCCTGCCACCCCTCGCCTTTCATCGCTATAAACGAAAGCATATCTATGGGGGCTTCGAATAAATATAGTTTCTCGCCCTGTCCCGCGTAATGGAACGAGTATTCGGGCGTGCAACCGGGAGCGTTACCCTTGAACGTAGAATTCACATAGGTAGTACGCAGATTAACGTGTTTCAGATTGCCGTCAGTATCGTACCCCATAAACGCAACGTTCGCATATTTCTTCGTTTCGCCTATTAACTTCTTTTTGAAAAACGGCACGAGAACGTCTTTCGGTATTCCGCGCCGAACGTTCAGATACGCATACGCTTTTCTCGGTTCTTCGGCAAGCGCAGGCGGCTCGAATTGCCTTTTTTCTTTTGGTTTTGCCTGTTTCGGCTCAACTTGCTTCACCTCGCCCGCGCCGTCGCCGAGAATGAATTTCATCGCCTCGACGTAGGTTTTATCCATAAATTTCTGCACGAACGACACGGCGTTACCGCCTTTCTGCTCGTATTGGTGATACCAAAGATTGCCGCGTATCGTAACCCGTTCGCTGCCTTCGCCCCACTCGTATTCCGAACCGCTGCGTTTTAACCGTTCGCCCTGCCTCTCCAACATTTCCGCGATGTCCGCATTCCTTGCCGCTTCTTTTTCTTGCGGCGTGAAATATACAAACTCTGACACTTTCACCTATCCCTCCTATTCTAATTTCAGCCCCTGCGCCTGCTTTTTCTCCGCTATCCTGCGGCGAAGTTTTTTATCCGTTCTCGTTATTTTCGCGTTGAATTCCGCTTCCGCTTTTTCTTGCAATACCCCACATAAGTATTTGAATAAACGGCTTATACAAAGACTTATGCTTTGTTTATCGAACAACTCTTTCTGATTTATGAGTTCCGCCGCGTACTCGTTACCCTTTGCCGCCGCAGAGCGGAGATATGCCATTGCAAGCGGTAAATCTTTTTCCACTTCTTCACCTTTTAAATAAAGCCTGCCAAGCGCGTATTCGGCAAACTCGTTTTCTTCCAAAGCCGCCTGTTTCAACCATTCGACCGCTTTCGGTATATCCTTTCCCACTCCGTCGCCGTTTAAGAACATTTTGCCGAGCTTGTATTTCGCCACGGTAATACCGCCGTTCGCCGCTCCCGTAAATAATTTCACGGCAAATTCGGGATTGTAGTTCTCGCCGTTTTTATCCGCGCAAGCCTTTGCCCAATCGTAAAACTGCCATGCCGTTTTACAGTCCTTTCTCGGCTTTTTCTCGCTTTTCTCTATTTCTTTATCCGTCGGTTCGGCGAGTGTTTCGTCTATCACGGGCGTGGACGAAAACGATAAATTCAGCACTTCGGCAATCACCGCGTTCCTTACAGATTTGAATTCTTCGTTGGCAGAAAGCGGCAATCTTGCGGGCATTTTATCCCTATACGTTTTCAATACGTTTTCGCGCTGTTCGTACCACAATTCATAAAGTTTTTGCAAGTCGCTATCCCTCATAAGTTCGTCTATAACGCCGTTAACAAGGTTCTTGATCTCTTTCGGCAAATACCCGTAGACTTTCTTGCCCTTATGCTTTTGCAGTTTTTCGGCAAGCGTTTTCAGCATTAGTTCGAGCGTTTCGTTTTTACATTTTTTGCCGTTTATCCCGCGTATGATTTCCGCTATTTTCTCTTTACTCTCGGCGCGCAGTTCATCGCGGTATTCCGTCTGCTTTTCGTAAATTTCGTATAAATCGTTCTTAAAAATCTCGTGCGCGTAGGCGGCTTTTAACTTTTCAAGACCTTGCCTCGTCATATACGGTTCTTTGCCCGTCGAATACGAAACAAGATGAACGTGCGGATGCCCGCTTTCGTTATGGAACGCCGCATACCATTTCATGTCCGTTACAGGCACACCCATAGCGTTGGCAAGGTCCTGCGACTTCGCCCGCAAAAGCGTTTTCCAGGCAGACAGATTATCATAGCCGAGTTTTTCCGCGTCCTTGCGTCGTAATGAGATTATCGTCGTCCAAACAACGCCGTCGTGATTGCCGACTTCTTTCGCAACTTTGGATAGGTTTATATGCTCGTCCAAATAAGAAAACAGCCCGTGCGCGCCCGATTTCTCAACGCGCGGGCGCATCGCTATATACCCGATATAGTTTTCTTTCTTGCCTATCCGATCAACGTTTTCCTCTATCGCTTTATCTATAAACGTCGACGCCGTATATTTCGTCTTTGCGGATAAAAAATCCTGATACTCGAAACTGTCTTTACAATCGGGAAAGTCATCTATAAGTCGATTAACCAACTTTTCTTGTTCTTTTGTGGCTGGTTCGTCTTTCCATTTCTCGCTCTCGATTTCAACGCCCTCGCGCGTTGCGATATAGTCGACGTAATGCTCGCCTTGCTTGGGCGCACCGGGCTTGATATACCGCCACTTTACAATTAGCCTTGCCATTACCCTTTCTGAAATTTATACGCGTCGTCGAACGATACCGCGCCGCGAATACGCTTTACTTCGTCCACGCAAAGACCGCGAAGTTTCACAAGCGTTTCTTCGTCAATCTCGCTGTTCGCCGCCGTAACGTGTAACGACATTGAAAGTTCCACCGCCATTTTGAACAGCAGGCTTGCCATGCGATTTTCAAACGCCCCGAGCGTTCCTTGCAAGGTCGAAACTATCATTTGCGGGAAGTATTCCTTTCCGTCGCTTGCCGTAAGATAGCCGCAATAAAAATTGATTGCTTTCTCTATAAATTCCGAGCGGCTTTTTACGTTTTCCGAGCGGTATAATTTCTCTACTTTTTCCATCGTTTCTTCGCGTACCCACAGCGCGAATTTTCTTTTATCTTTCTGCTCTGACATAGTTTTTTTCCCCCTCCTTTGCGCCTGCAACGCCTTTCTTTTTCTTTTTGCTTCGCCGTATTTTGTAATACTCGACTCTTTTCTTTGAATTAGTCTTATTTTGCAACCCCTTGCCCGATTTTCTCAAAATCCCTTTTGCGGTCGGCGTTGCCGTCCGCTGTAAAACGCGAAGGGGTACTACTGCAACCCCTTCGCTTATTCCTGCAACCAAATAGGAAACGACTACATTTCAAGTTTCGGTTCGTTTCTGCCGCTTTTTACTTCGACTGTTTCCGTTTCACTCTGCACAAAATTTTCTACTATCTGCCGCGCGTTCGGAATAAACGCCGAGTATCTCGGATAGCCATACCCTTGCGTATCTACGAGAATTCCGTCGTCGCCCGTTTTCGAAATAAGCAACACGCAGGTGTCCTGCCCCGTTCGCCATTTCAGATATTCTCTGTCTTTCAACGGCTCTTTCAGCACACTCCTGTATTCCGCATCCGAAAGCGTTATCACGTCCGACACCTCGTATGCGCGGGGCTTTATTTCCGGTTCTTTGCACCGTAAAACGGCATTGATTTTCATTTACACTCCTCCTTGTTTTTATGCTATTTTTATAAATTGCCTTACCCGTATTCCTGCCTTACGCTTTCGAGAATTGCCGAGATTTCGTCAACCGAAAACGCCGTATAAAACGCGCCGTTTATCTTCTCTGCGAGTTCTTCGTCCGTCTCCGCTAAAAAGCATTCCGTCAGTTTTTCCGCAACGTCGTCGCCCGATAGATTAAAAAGTGCAAACGAATATATCGCCTGCGCTTCCCGTATTTTTATTTCGCTATATCCCGCCTCCGTCATCGTCTGTTCTATCTCGGCGTAACGTTTTTCTTCCGTTTCCTGCCTGTCCTTTACAATCGTCTGCACGCCGTCTGTGTTTATATCCATACTGCCCGAAAATATCCCGAGCACTACCGCCGCGGGCATCATTAAAAGCACCAGACTTCCGAGGATAATTCCGCCGATCACTTTCCGTCCTTTTTTATTCGACAGCACCGCCGTTCCTATTTTTTTGAGTATAGGGATTATCGGTACCGCCATTACCTTCCCCCTCCGCTGCCGAACAGTTCCGCCTTATATCCCGGCGCGATGACTTCGAGCAAGTATCTCTCGTTCCCGCAACGGTACAAACACGTTCCGCGTTCGGGGTAGCGTATGAGTTCGAATTCGCTCGGCTCTATCTGCAACGCGTCCATATATTCCTTCGGGTTGATTTGGCCCGCATTGAATAAGAATTGATGCGTCGGAATAGAAAACAGCGGTTTCGTAAATTCGCGAATCGAAGGCAGAAGGAAGTCCTCTATATTCTGACTTGCAAGTATCACCGACGAGTCCTTTTTTCTTACTCTCTTCATGGCGTTTCGGATATACTCTATCGCCGTCATATTCGTTAAAAACAAATACAATTCGTCTATGCTTGCCGCCGTATTCCCCTCGCCGAGCAACCTGTTCGACATATACGACAGTATATTAAACAGCATAGCGTCTTTCAGCCTGCGGTTAGAGTCCATCAGCCCTTTTACGCCGAAACACAAAAAATCGCC